>CAWGER010000006.1:0-655089 GCA_963821655.1 uncultured Solirubrobacteraceae bacterium | reverse complement strand
CGTAGTGGGTGGTAGCGGCGAAGTCGTCTGCCATACCGCACAGGCGGGAACCATCGAAAACCCCTCAGGCGGCGGCAGCGGTGTCGGCTCAACCCAGCTGTTCGTCGCCTATCACTGCGAAAGCACAGCGTGCCCCTTCACCAGCGTGGTCACCGCGGAATCGCTGCCGTGGTCCTCGCAGCTTGAAAGCGAAGGAAGCCTCATCAGGGCGAAGACCACGGGCGTCAAGATCAAGAGCGATTGCCAGAAAGAAGGGGGATCTGAAGAAGCCAGCACCACGTTCGTGGGATCAGATGCCCCCCTGGCTCCGGCAGGGATACGCAAAGGCTCCAGCGCGAAAAGCCCGGGCTACCTCGAATTCGACGCAGGATCCGGCGCCCTGGAAAAGGAAGGCTCCAGCGGCGCAGTTCAGGCCGACATCGAAGGCGAAGTCAAGGTCCTCGGCTACGAAGAACAGGAACTGATCAACGCCAAGACCCCGTAGGGCGGAAGCCAGGGCTCACACCGGACACCGGCAGCTAGTCCTACTCGGAGAGGCCCGCATAGTCAGGCGGGCACGAGCGTAATCGGCCGTCAGGGCTCGGTCGCGCGTGGTCTTGGGCGAAGCAGGTTTAGCACTCCGATGTAGCGGGTATTGCGCCAGAGGAGGAATTGGGCGTGAGCGGTGGGGACTTTACCCGGACCGCGGAGCGCAGATGAGGCATGCTTCTAAGGAGAGACTCTTGCGCAAGTTGATGTTGGGCTGTATCGGGTGTCTGGCTGTGACGGCGTTTGCTCCCGCGTCCGCGACGGCCGCGCAATCGCTTGACGCTTGCGTGCTACAGGGCACTGCGAACTTCTCGCCAGGGCTGACCTCGAACTCAAGCACGTTCTCGTACAACCTCGGCGGCACTCTCAGCGACTGTCAGGCCAACCCATCGGGTCCGCCGGAAAGCGGCACGCTTGAAGTCGGGCAAACCCTTACCAAGCAAGTCAAAAACGAAATTACCGAAGAAACCGACACGGTGACGTACCAGGAGCCGGTGCCTTCCGGGGAAGGTACTTGCGTCAGCAGCAGCACGACTAACGCACATGCGCTCGTGACGTGGGCTGATGGCACTCATACCGCGGAGCTATATGAAACGCAAGGTGGGCTGGCGTCGGTGCTAAAAGGCGACGTGGCCTTGAGCATAACGCTCCACGCTATTGATGCGCAGCCGGGCGATCCGAACACATACACGATCAAGACAAACCGGTTTACCAATCTTGAATTGGTCAGCGGGCTGCTCATCTTCCAGCCGTCTGAACCGACGGCCTGCAACACCGCGACCGGAGTCACAACGGCCGCGATCAGCGGCGCGCTGAACGTTGGAAGTCCCGTCGGCAATCCCGCCGTCGGGGGTCTAATCCCAGCACCGCCAGCCATACCCTAAGAAAAATGGGGCGGGACACAGCAAGCGTCCCGCCCTATCCGACTAAGGGCTGAGCATCGTTACAACCACGAACACAGCGAGAATGTGAGCACGTTCACACGAGCTTTACCGCACCCTCAAAGAGGCGTGGAAGGCTTTGCGAAGGGGGCACCGAACATCACCGAAAGATCAACAAGGGAGACCTCATGGCCAGGATCATCGTGACGACCGATCCAACCGAACGGCGCGACGCCCCGGTATTACTCGAAGAGAGCGTCTACTCAACGCATCTCGACAATGACCACAGCGCGGCTCAACTCATTGAGCGCCTCGGCTGGGCGATCACCGATGCCGAGGACACCCAGCGGACGGAACAGACTCTGTAGCCGATGCCCCGACCTAAGGCGGCCTGCGCCTATGCGTGGGTCGCCGGGGTGGTCTCGCGCAGCGGGGTCCTTGGGAGTCTCGCGTCAGGCAGCCATCCTCTTGGACGCCTCGGCCTCACACCGGACACCGGCACCGCTGGCTCGTGGCTCCGCCAGATGTGACCTGCCGCGCGGTGCGTTGCTCCTCGGCGATTCACCTGAATCGCCCGCTAGGAGGGTATGGCCAGACGCGTAGGAGGAAGACCGCCTTTCAGCAGGCGTTCGATGACGAAGGCGTAGAACAATGGGTTGGTCAGCGAGGGGGCCTTGAACTTCAGCAACGGGCCTCCGGTCTTGCCGATGAGGAAGGACGGCGTAGCCGTCAAGCCCGCGTTGTTGGCGGCTTGTGCGTCGCTGGAAAGCCTGTTCGCTAGGTCCGCCCCATTCCTCGCGGCGGTCCACGCGATCAGGTTCAGTCCGGTCACCTGATGGGCAAGTCCCTGGAGGTAGCGTTCGGTGACGTAGCCGCTGTTCTCTCGGCCCTCCTCGCGATAGAAGAGTTCGATGTATTCCCACATGTGGTTCTGCTTCCCGGCCGCCAACGCCGCGACCTGCTGGTTCTTGAACGTCTCCGGGTCCAGGGTAGCCGTCTCCAGCGAGCGGTATTCGATCTTGAGCTTCCCACTGCGCACGTAACGCTGGATCAACGAAGGCAGCGCCCCGAGCGCGAACTGCTTGCAGTACGGACACTCCAGATCTCCGAAGTACTGCAGCGTCACCGGGGCCTTCGGGTCGCCCAGGGTACTTCCGCGCTGCGGGATGCCCGCCAGCAGCGACGTAGCTTTAGCGCCCGGCCCTTTCGTCTGCGTGCTGTTGGGCTTCAGGGTGCCCTTGTTTGAGTTGCCGCCGGTGGCGATCACGGTCGCGACGCTGATCGCCACGACGATCCCGACGAGGATCCCCACGACGATCGCGACCTGCCTCAACAGTACGCGCAGCACCGCGCCTCACTGGCGTTCTCCTGCGACATCGCTTACTCCTGCGGCCCCAGGGCTTCGAGGGCCTTGTCCTTCGAGCCGAAGTCCTCCCAGCGGACGACCTTGCCGTCGCGGAACTCCAACACGCATGCGCCCGGGACGTCCGTCTCGATGCCGCTGCCCCTCGCCCGCACGTGGATCTGTCCCGAAACCAGAACCCGTTCTCCCAGATCGACTACTTCGTAGTGCTGCTCGAACCTCTCGAAGGTCTCGTCGGTATCGGCTATGAACCTCTCGACGCCTTCGATCCCGCGATATGGCCCCTCAGTCGCTGATCGCCGAGGCAGGAACTCCACGTCCGGGTGCCGTAACGCTCGAACCCGCGCCTCGCTCCTCTCACCGCGATTCCATTCCTCAAGGGCACGGCGCACAAGCTCCACGTTCTCCTGCGACATCGCCTATCCACGCTCCTGCGCAAGGCGTTCGGCCGCAGCGCGGGCCTCGTCGCCGTCGCGCCGAGCAATCACGCGGGTGATCATGCCGTCCGCCCATTCGCATATGAGCGCCACACATTCTGTGACGACCCCGGTGCTTCCCGCCGGACGGCCCTCCGCATGATAGACGGCGTAGACGACCTCGTTACCGAGATCAACCACAGTCTCGACCTTGACCGTGAAGTCCTCGAACATGCCCGCCCACTCTTCCCAGAACCCGCGCACCCCGTAGGTGCCCGTCATGTCGAAGATGCCGTCTTCGGACTCCCAGATGACGTCAGCAGCGTAGGGCCTCACGACCGCGCCCCAATCCCCACGGTCGGCGGCCTCGATGAGGCCGGTGACGACCTCGACCAGGTCGGGGGTCGTGGACTCCTCGGACATCTTCTGGCGAGTATCCATCAATCCGTGCATCAGGCGAGCGCCCGCATCTTGGATTGGCGCCGTTCGCAGCCGTCCTGCCAGTGCGTGCGGGTGTCGTGCAGCACCTGGCGGTCGTATCGGTCCTCGACGGTCTCTAGCGCCATCTCCCACGCCTCTGAGAACGGTCGCCCCAGCTCCCGCTCATGGTCGACCCGAGCGATCAGCATCTTTCTACCCGGACCGCGTGTGGCCGTATACGGATGCGCCGCCCCGCTGTCGTGCCACAGACCTTCGTGCATGGTTTGACTTGACAATCCGCACAAAAAAACGCCGCATTTTGCGGACATTTGGCCCTCGGAGAAGACGCGCCGCCATGTGGCAGGCGTAACGTGCCCCGAACCCTCCGCTAGAACCAGAGTCATAGGCAGACTAGTGATGTGAGGGGCGCGCCTGAGAGGACGCGGCGCTGCCTGCCTGCCCCGTCAAACGGGGTTTGTCGAAGTCGGTTTCGGGGGGAGGGCAACCATCTCGCTTTAGACCAGGCTCCGCAATGGCAGATCTCGCTGTGCGCTTCTCGATGGCGGGTTCGGGGTCCCATGCGGGCCCAGGCAGCTCGGCGACCCTCGGGAACCCAGCCAGGCGCGCTTGCATGCCAAAGCACGAGCGGAGCGAAACACCGGCTCCCGCAGCCCCATGCGACCGAGAGGGCGCCCCGCAGACACCAAGCGCCAAGGGTCCCGGCCGTTCGGCTGGGACCCCAGCTAAGAGGAGGAAACACGATGAACAGGAAGTTTCTTATCAGCCTCATCCCGCTGCTCGTGACCGCCGCGTTCGTGGTGCTGCCAGCGGCGGCGCAGGCGGTGACCAAACCGCACTGGTTTAGCAATGCCATACAGCTCGAACAATCCAACGGCAACCTCGCGACCGAAGAATTTGTGAATAACAAAGAAGCCGTGAGGGTGGCGACCATGAAGGGCACACTCGAGCTGATCGGCCTAACCGGCGCTGCAGAAGGCGCGAAACTGATCTGTAATACAGCAAGCGCAGGCTTGGTCTATAACCCCATTGGCGGCGGCGCGGGTAGAGGCAACATCGAACAGTACGCCGTGCTTCCGGCGACGTGCACCGACTTCTGCGCAGGCGCAAACATCGTGCCGGAACCGGCGTCCCTGCCGTGGCCGCTGGAAATAATAGGCGAAAGCCCAGGCTTTAGGGTCAAGACCAAAGGCATCAAGCTGACCATTACGTGCAACGCGGTACCCAAAGCGTTTCTCGAAGGAGAAGATGAACCCGCCGCTCCATCGGGACCCCGCAAAGGCACCAGCGCGCTACACCCTGGCTACTACGAATTCGCCGCTGGCTCTGGCGAACTAAAAATGGTGAGCGCCTTCGGAGGAACGCCCGAAGGGGGCTTCGCGTGGCTGGGTGACTCCGAAATCATCGGCTTCAGTTCAAATGAACTCATCAACATCAGATAGAGGCGCAGCACCCACCCATGAAGGACACGGGTCCCCGGTGGCTCGACTCGGAGCTCAGATAACAGGAGGAGACACGATGAACAGAAAGCTTCTCATCAGGGTAGTTCCGCTGCTCGTCACAGTCGCGTTTGCGCTGATGGCGACGGCAGCGCAGGCAAGCACGCCGCACTGGTTTAGCAACAGCGTAAAACTTGTAGAATCTAACGGAGACGTGCAGACCGAAGAAGAAATAGGTGGTCAAGAAGCGGTACGGGTGGTTAGCATGAAGGGCACACTCGAGCTGAAAGGTGAAACCGGCATCGCGAGCGGTGGGGACCTCACGTGTGATACTTCGGTCGCCGGGTGGGTCTGGAACCCTGTTGGCGGTGGCCGGGGTAAAGGCAACCTTGAACTGTTCACCGTCGTTCCGACGAGCTGCACGGGCAACGCTTGCCCACCGGGTGTACAGGTCAACGTCGCGCCAGCCTCGCTGCCGTGGCCGTTGGAACTAACAGGCACGGACGTACTGACAGGCGCGGGCGGGACCGCGACCACCTTTAGGAGCAACATTGGCACTCTCGCCAACCCGATCCGCCTAATCACTACGTGCAGCGGGCTCCCCGGGGCCGCCCTCTTCGAAGGAGAAGATAACCCGCTTGCTCCATCGGGGCCGAACAAAGGCAGCAGCGCAACGTCACCAGGCCACCTCGAATGGGACCAGTTCTCTGGCGAACTCAAGCTTGTCGACAAATTCGGTGGAAGTCAACTAGGGACAAGCAAGACCATAGGTGAACTCGAAATCATCGGCTTCAACTCGAATGAACTGATCAACGTCAAATAGGGGCAACGTGTAGGGAACGAACAGATGCGAGGTGGGCGGCATTCGCAGTCCACCCGCATCGTTCGAGGTGAAGTGACGTGGTAGTCAGAGGTGGCCTCGCGGGCATCCATCCCCGAGCTAATCGGAAGCCGTGGCAGCCAGGGCCGCGAAAGTTGTAGGCGTCTATCGCCCGCTTGGCGACCTCCACGTTCTCCTGCGACATCGCCTACCCCCAGGCCCACGGCCTTGAAGGCCTCGTCGTGATCGAAAATGCTCCCGCAAGTCCGGCTCGATGTAGGGTGCTTGGTTGAAGCCGGGAGTGTGCATCTCGCTGTACATCGCGTGGCCGCCGCGTTCTTGTTGAGTGAGGGGGTTCAGATGTCCAAGCATCGTTCCATCGACACGCTGGTCGCGCACGTGCGCGGGGGGCGGCGCGTCGGCAGGCTCGCGGCGTTCGTCGTCGTCGTGCTCGGCGTCGTGTCCGCAACGGGGTGCGGCGCGACGCCACCTCCCGTCGCGCCGGTCGCGTCCCCGAATTCGATGGCGGCGATCGGCGACCTGTCGACGCTCGCCGCCCCGTCGATCGCCAACCCACCTGACTCGTGGTCGACCGGCACGGAACCCGCCGTCAACAGCCATTACCTGCGGATCCTCGCCGCGCATCCGGCAATCAAGGGCAGGATCTACAACTTCACGACGCAGGAGATCGACATCAGGGCACAGGCCAGGGAGGCCGTCGCGAAGCACGTGGACTACGTGACGATCGAGCCCAGCGAGAACGACATGTGCAGCGGGGCATCGGTAGCGAAGGTCGCAGCGAAGCTCGACGCGACGCTCCGGATCCTGACGGCGGGCCTGCCGACCGCGCACGTGTTCGTCGCGAGCGCCCGCGACATAGCGCGCCTCGTCGACGTGCTCGGCCACAACGAAGGCCTCCGCGGCTCAACGGTCTGCCAGACGCAGGTGGGAGCGAGTGCCGCGGCGCTTGCGCAACTGCATGACCGGTTCGCCGCCTTGAACAAGGCCCTGGCCCAGGTCTGTGCACGCCACCCGCAGTGCCGCTTCGACGATAACGCGGTCTTCAAGATGCCGCTGACACTCGATGACATCGCTACGGACAACTTCACCCTATCGGCCACGGGACAGCGGAAGCTCGCAGAGGTGACCTGGAAGGCCACCTTCCCGTTCGGGAGCTGACACTCAGACTGGCGTTTACGATCTCCACGTTCTCCTGCGACATCGCCTACCCCTCCAGTCCTGCGGCTGCGAGGGCCTTTCGGCGATCCGGGAACACCTCGGTGCGGACCAGCTTGCCGTCCTCCACGGTCCACACAAACGCGAACCGCTGGTCCAACCGCATCTGAAGCCTGCGCGGCCACGCCGGTAAGCCGCCAGACGGTCCATACGTGGCTGAGTCGCGGAGGTGGAGCGAACGCAACGGCTGCCGAGCGCGAGTTCGCTCAGGCGCTCGACCGGGCGCTCGACCGGGCACGCGATGACGTTCCCACGAACGGACACGCGGCCCCGCTGGAGGAGCGCGACCTGATCGAGGTCCTTGAAGCGGCGGCGCGTCGCCGCAACGCGACAGCGGCCGCGAGACTGCTGCGGCGCGCCGAGCGGAAGGCGGAGCAAGCGGCGCGGGATAGTGAGGCGCCCGTCTTCGGCGACCCCGGCTACGTGGACTCGATGACCTGGCTGGAACCGGGCGCAATGGCCGAACTGACCGAGGAGCAGCGCCAGCATGCCCGCGAGGTTCTCGTCGCCGGGTACGGCGCGCACCCGCCGCGCTGGATGTCTGCTGAGGAGTGGGAGCGCGAGCGGCGCGAAATCTTGGCGGGTGAACGCGATTGGGAGCAGCCGGAGGGCTGTCGCTATCCCGTGCGCGCACCGAGGCAGAAATGAGGCCGGAGGTCGAGGCGATGATCGCGCGACCAAGCGCACAACATGGGCCCCCTACCCGAACCCTCGGCCAGCTACAGGATCGCCGTCAGAGTCGTGCAAGACGGCCTGAGCGGACACGCAGAAGACAGCCTCACCAAGACAGGAGTAGGGTGCCCTGCCAGGCCGTATCGGCCGCTCCTGCAGGAACCCTCTTGCGCAGGCCCCCGCCGGGCACAAGTGCCCCCCGCCGACCTCACGGATCGTTTCGTACGAAGCGACAGAAACGCGGTCTACATGTAGGACGTGGCTCCACCTGGGGTCGCGGATGGGCGGCGCTTGAGCATCTCTGACTTGGGGGGGACGCCGGGGTCGCTGAATGCGAGGCGAGGGGGTCTCTATCAGCAGCGCACACCACCTCTCGGGTGCGCGACAGCCAGCATCGTTGGCGAGCAGCCGAACCAGACTCACCCCCTGTGTGCCAAAGCGGAGAGCGGGGGAAGCAGAAACGCTGGGCCCCAGAGCGGCCACCGTTCAGTCAGAGCCGCTCCGAGGCCATCACGTCACAACGAGAAGGAATGATCACTCATGTCTAAGAAGCTCTTTATCAGCATTGCCCCGCTGCTCGCCATCGCCGCGTTTGTGGTGATGCCCGCAGCGGCGCAGGCTGCCCTTAAGTGGAACGTGAACGGCATCCCGACGGCGCCAGGCGAACACACGTCGGTCATCATGTGGGGCGGCGTCACGTACCACGTCGCTGGCGGTACTGAATTCACATGTGAGAATGCGGCTATAGCGGATGTCTATAACAATGCCTCCCCCCCCTCAGGCGAAGTCGAGGCGTTCGCCACGGCGGATTGCGAAAGCGCAACATACTGCCCAGGTGAATCTATCGAAGTCGTGGGAGAACGCCTGCTGCCAGCACCCGCAGGGTGGCCGATGTTCATACATGAATCTGCTCCCCCGAGGGTCGATTTCCCAGGCCCACTGACCCTACGTGTTTGGTGCGTCAATTCCGGAGGGAGTAAAACGTTGATGGTGATGGGCCTACACCCAGGATCACCGTTCGGGGCGGTGGAGCCGCTGGCGCCATTTGGTGCAAAAAAAGGTACCAGCGCGAAAAGCCCGGGCTTTTTCGAATACGACGTAGGCTCTGGCAACCTGGAAAACGAATCGACCAAAGCGTTGGTCCACCTCGAAGGCGAAGTCAAAATCCTCGGCTACGAAGAACAGGAACTCATCAACATCAAATAGCAAGCGCAGGGCAAACGCGGGTAGGGGCCGGGCTTACCGCTCGGCCCCACCTGCGGGGTTGATCCCACGAACGCGAGCGGGTCCACTGGCGATGATCGACCGCGCCGCCAGGCGGACGGAGTGGGCCGCTCGTGCGCTCTCGGCTGCCGCTGACGAGCTGCGGACGGCTGCGAGCCGTCCTCGGTAGGTGCCCTGCCTCTGGATGCGCCCCAAATGAGCGTAGGGTTCGGCCCAAAGGAACTTGTAGCTCATCGCCAGGGAGGGCAGAACAGGGGGAGGAACACTCATGGCAACGAAACGTCCGATGGGCTTCGCACTCATGTTCGCCGCCGCCGCGTTTGTGGTGATGCCCGCAGCGTCGCAGGCCGAAAGTATTTTTAAGTGGAACGTGAACAGCGTCCCGACCGCGACAGGCGTACACACGCCGGTCATCATGTGGGGCCCCATCTCGTACAAATTCTCTAACAGTACTGAAATCACATGTGAGAATGCGGCTATAGGGGATGTCTACAATTCATCCTCCAGCAGTATGATAGGCGAAGTCGAGGGGTTCGCCACGGCGGATTGCGAAAGCGCAACATACTGCCCGGGTGAATCTATCGAACTCGTGGGAGACAAAACGCGCTTCAACTCCGGTGGCATTACGGGGTGGCCGATGTTCATACATGACACATCTCCCCCGAGGGTCGAGTTCGCAATCTCATTGACCCTACGTGTTTTCTGCGCCAACGCAGAAGGGAATAAAACGACCTTTGTGATGGGTCTACGCCCAGGATCACCGTTCTTTGCGGTGGAGCCGCTGGCGCCATTTGGTATCAAAAAAGGCACCAGCGCGAAAAGCCCGGGCTTTTTCGAATTCGACGCAGGCTCTGGCAACCTGGAAAAGTTTGAAGGCCCCGGCGAAAGCCTTACGGTCAAACTCGAAGGCGAAGTCAAAATCCTCGGCTACGAAGAACAGGAACTCATCAACCGCAAATAGGCCATTCGCAGGGCAAACGCGGGTAGGGGCCGGGCTTACCGCTCGGCCCTACCTGCGGGGTTCATCCTCCGCTTTACTCCTGCCGTCGAGGTAGAATCTGGTGATGCAAACAAGTTGCCCCCGCGCTGCGACAAACAGCCGGGGGCGTGACACGGAAGGGTTGGGCCTTCCCATGCGATTGAGAATCCTAGAGCGCGAGCTGTCGAGCGATGGTGGTGCGTGATGCCACGTCGAGCGACAGGAAGCATCATCACGCGCCAGGGCAAGAACGGCACGACCTACCAGCTCCGGTTCAACGCGAACGGGCGCAGGCAGTACCTCACCCTCGGCTCTGCCGCGAACGGCTGGACGCATGCGAAGGCGCAGGCCGAGCTGGAGAACGTCATCGCCGACGTGCGGCGCGGTATCTGGACGCCACCGGAGCCCGAGCCGGCGCCCGTGGTCGAGCAGGACCCGACGTTCCACGAGTTCAGCTCCGACTGGTTCGAGGCCAGCAAGGGCGAGTGGCGAGAGAGGACCCGCGATGACTACGAGTGGGCGCTGACGCACCACCTGCTCCCGTTCTTCAAGCCCATCGGCTCTCGCAAATCACCATCGCCGAGGTTGACCGCTACCGGGCGCACGAAGGTCAAGCAGGGCACGCTGAGCGCCACGTCGATCAACAAGACGATCACGCGGCTGGCGCAGGTACTGGAGGTCGCGGTCGAGTACGGGCTGATCGAGCGCAACCCGGCGCGCGGCAGGCGCCGCCGGCTTGAAGGCCGACAAGCCAGCTCCGGTATGGCTGGACTCGGCCGAGCAGATCGAGGCTCTGCTCGACGCTGCCGGGGAGCTGGACCGCGAGGCGCGTGCGGACCGGCAGAGTGCCAAGGCGGGCGATCCTCGCCACGCTGACGCTCGCCGGACTGCGGATCGGCGAGCTGATCGAGCTTGCGCTGGCGCGACGTGGACCTCGCCGCCGGGAGGATCACCGTGCGCGCAGCCAAGACGGACGCAGGCGTGCGCACGATCGACCTCCTGCCCGTGCTGCAGCGACGAGCTGGCGACGCAGAAGGCGGACGCTAGACCGGGCTCCAGCGAGCGCGTATTCCCGACGCAGGAAGGCGGGCCGATGAACCCGAGCAACGTCCGCAACCGCGTACTCGCGCCGAGCGGTCGAGCGCGCCAACGAACGCCTAGAGGACGCCGGCGCGACGCCGCTGCCGGAGGGTCTGACGCCGCACAAGCTCCGGCACACCTTCGCCTCGCTGCTCGTTGCGCTCGGGACCGACCCCGGCGCAGTGATGGACCAGCTCGGCCACGCAGACGCCGGCTTCACGCTCGGCGTCTACCGGCACGGGATGCGCCGCGACGAGGACTCGAAGGCGCAGCTACGGGCGCTGGTCGGGGCCGCTGAAAGGGTGCAAAAAGATGCAAACGGCTATTCGGAGGGCTTAGCCCGCTCCAGCACCTTGCCGCTGACGACGTAGAAACCGCTGATTAGCAGGTGATTCGTGGAGTGGAGCCAACCGGGATCGAACCGGTGACCTCCTGCTTGCAAAGCAGGCGCTCTCCCAGCTGAGCTATGGCCCCGAAGCTCTTTGAGTGTAGGGGAAGGCCAGCGACAAAGACCAGGATCGCGCTCGTTCAGGTGGCCATTGTCCCAGGCTTACCCCCAGGACCGTCGTCCCTCACCGCGTGATCGTGTCCGCCATCTGCAGGGGCCTCTCCGGGGGACTCGCCGGGGACCTCCCATTCCAGCTGGTCCCCGCCGACATCCCCCACCGAGGCGTCGCCTCGCGCCGAGCCCTCGATGACCGTCTGCTCCCTAGAAGCCCCCCCGGCGATCTCGCCCTCGCCCTCATCCATCAAGGTCTGCATGTCGAGCTCGACCGTCTCCTGGCCGCGACCGGCGGAGTCCACGCTCGCCGCTGCCGGGGCCGCCTCGGCATCCTCGGAATACGCCGGCGCTACGGCTGGGGTTGCGGTGACCGGCAAGGTCTCGCCGTGGGTCCCGGGGTCGAGATCATCTGGAGCCGGGGCCCAGTCTTCCTCCGCGGCAGCATCCGCCCCCGGAACGGGGTCCAGGGCCTCTCTCTGCTCGCGAGCGACCTCTCCCGGATCTGCACCCCGAAGGCGCTTGAGCTCCAGGTGATCGCGGATGGCGTCATCGAGCAATCCCATGCGCCGCCAAACCATACTGCGCCCGCACGTTCTCGTTCTACCTCGCGTCGTCTCCTCGCTCGCGCTCGTTCTGCGATTACACTCCCGTTTCCTTGCGCACGATCGCCGACGCGGGCGCACGGGGCTATAGCTCAGCTGGGAGAGCGCCTGGATCGCACCCAGGAGGTCGGGGGTTCGAGTCCCCCTAGCTCCATAGCACGGAAGCCCTGCTAACGCGGGGCTTCTTGTCGTCACGGAGACCGGACAGGTATCGCTGAGGACATAGCCAGGGCACGTCAGTGGCACACCACCGACTTTTGCACCGCGCAAAAGTCCGCGCCGATCAAGGCCAGGGTCGCCCGACCCACGGTCTAGCTGTAGAACCTGAGGACGTTGTTCATCCGGGCCTCCTTGGAGGCTGGGGGTGTCAAAGCCACCCAGTCCCAAGGAGAACACCGGATGAAGCTGCACGCTAACGCTCGGCTCAGCGTCAAGGGCCGCGAGCTGCTCATTGATCGAATACTGATGCAGGGCTGGTCACTGGCGCAGGCGGCCGAGGCCGCCGGAGTCAGTGACCGCACGGCCGCCAAGTGGGTGCGCCGCTATCGCGAGGAAGGGCCGGCTGGGCTGGCTGACCATTCCTCGGTGCCCGTGTTCCAGCCCACTCGCACCCCGGAGGATCGTGTGGCAGCGATCGCTGCGCTGCGCCGCGTGCGCTTGACCGGAGCGCAGATAGCGATGGCGCTGTCGATGCCTCTCTCGACGGTCTCGGGGATCTTGACCGCCATCGGGCTGGGCAAGCTCAGCCGGCTTGAGCCACCTGAGCCGCCCAATCGCTACGAACGTCGCTGTCCGGGCGAACTGATCCACATCGACGTCAAGAAGCTCGGGCGTATCGGCGGCGGGGCTGGACACCGGGTGAGCGGCAACCGTGGTCCAGGACAGCGCTCACGCGGAGCGGGATGGGAGTTCGTGCACGTCTGTGTCGATGACGCCACGCGTTTGGCCTACGTCGAGGTTCTCTCTGACGAGAAGGCGATCACCGCTGTCGCTTTCCTCAGGCGAGCTACATCCTTCTACTGCTCCCACGGCGTCGGTCCAGCGCGTGATGACCGACAATGGACCCGCCTACGTCTCATTCGCGCACAAGCTCGCGTGCACCGCCCTCGGCCTCAGGCACCTGCGGACCCGCCCCTACCGGCCTCGCACGAATGGAAAGGCAGAGCGCTTCATCCGCACCCTGCTGGGCGGCTGGGCCTATGGCGCAATCTACGCCTCAAGCGCCCAACGCACGGCGGCTCTGTCCGGCTGGCTCGAGGAGTACAACTACCGAAGACCACACGGCTCCCTCAGCCCAGGCCGCGCAGCAGGGCGGCCTGGAAGATCGTGCGCTGCTCGCCCAGATCGAGGTCGAGCACCTCGGCGAACGCGCATGCCGCAGCACACGTGCGCAGGCCCTTCTCGAACGCCACCCCGGAGCCCAGGTCGCTGGTCAGCGACAGCGCCGCCAGCACCTCTGTGAGCCTGATCCGCTCCGGTGGTGACGACACGGCGCGATCGTACATCGAACGTGCCTCGGCCCCTGCCCAGCACCCCGCGTCCGCCCGGCTGTCGCACCGAGCTGCATCTCTCCCCGGGCCCGGCGACGGCACCTCGGCGAGCAGCTCGTGTCGGCCTGCGCGTAGCGGTCGCGCCATTCCCGCTATTTGCATGCAAAAACCTGCCCAAACCTGTACGTCGTTGCGACACCCTTGCTAGCCTGACCCGCAGAAAGCCGAATCTCCGGCCGGGAGCCGGGGAGCGGGGGAACCGAGTTAGTGGGGCTAATCACACGGTGGGGCCGTGTGAGGCGCAGGCTCTTTCAGCGCCAGTCCGTCAGCTAACCCCGTAGGCAGACGAGAGAGGTGCTTGTGCGGGTGGAGACCCCCAACAGCGCGTGTTTGCCGGCCGCTTGGAAGGATCGGGCGTGACCATCGCGACGGTTCTTGCCCTCTCCGGGCTCGTCCTGTGGGCAGCGGCCGTCGCCCTCGCGCTCGCACTGTGCCGCACGGCCGCTCGGGCCGACCGGACCGTCGTCATCACCAGGAGAACACCGCCGCGCACCGCTCTCTCCGAGGTGCCCGCTCCGGTCATGCGCGCCCGCCGCGCGGGCTTCTGAACGCAGGCGTGCATTCCTGAACATCGCGCTCAAGAAGTGCGGATGAGCGGCCGACATTGTTGTGATGGCAGCTCAACCGGCATCCCGCGGATCGACCGTTCCTTCATCCCGGGCCTCAGCCAGAACAAGGAGGGCGAGACGCTCATCCACACCCTCGTGCCAAGCTCGGCAAGGCCCTCTCGATCGAGACCTTCGCCGAGGGCATCGAGCAGCAGCAGCAGCTCTCAAAGCTTCGCGACGAGCACTGCGACAGCGGGCAGGGCTTCCTGTTCGCCCGTCCTCTCGACGTGGCCGCAACCGAGGCCTTCATGCAGAGCGCCGGGAAGGCGGGGGCCGTAGCTCGTCGTTGAGAGGCACACAGTGGCGCGAGGCGTACGCTCGGGGAAAGCGCGACAGGCCCCGCGCCCACCGTGTCAAGGGCTCAGCGTAGGAGGAACGCCGCCCATACCGACTAGCACGCAAGAGCCTCATTGGATCACTTCGGGTGGGATCGATCTTGCACGCGCTGCGCCCGCGCCGACGGGCCCAGAACCGCGTCTTCCGCTGTTTGGCAAGATTCCATTATCATGGAATGGAGCAGGCGCCTGGGCTTCTCCTCTGCTCCTGTCCGCGCGCCCAGACGATAGAGCCGGGAGAACCGAGGCACTATGCCGGACGGTTACGCCTCTCTGCCGGGTGTAGACGGGCTCACCGGAGAAATCTCCGCCGCGATGGTCACGCTGTACGAGGAGGTCTACGGCCACGACCGGACCACGGCCAGCACCTACATCAACGACAACGTCGTCGTGTGCATCCTCGAGGACATCCTCACCACCTCCGAGGAGCAGCTGGTGGCGGACGGCAGCGGCGTTGAGGTGATCGAGGGCCGCGTGGCGTTCCAAGCCGCCCGCGAGGACGAATTCAGCGCCGCGGTCGAACGCCTCACGCGGCGCAAGGTGGTGGCGTTCATGAGCGCCAACCAGACGCTGCCGGGCATCGCCTGCGAGATGTTCTTCCTCGAGCCCTTGGAGGGTGTCAGGTGAAGGTCGCAGCCGCGCTGAACGTCACAGACGCCATGCTCATGCGGGAGGTCCAGGCCGGCGAGCGCCGCGCCCTGGCCGAGCTGTACGACCGCTTCGCCTCGCGCGCCTACCGCACCGCCTTCTCGGTCTGCCATGACCGCGACTGCGCCGAGGACGCCGTGCAGGACGCCTTCGTCTCGATGTGGTCCTCGCGCGCGACCTACGAGCCGGGGCGCGGATCGGTCGTGGGGTGGGCGATGACCATCGTCCGCCATCGCGCGATCTACTTGGCGCGGCGCCGATCGGCCGCCGCGCAACTCGACGAGGGATCGGCGCACCTCGACGATCAGCCGGCCCGGGACGACGTGCCCACCGACTTCGCCGCCCGCGCCGAGACCGAGCAGCTCAACGAGCTGCTCGCGCGGCTGCCGCCCACGCAGCGCGAGGTGATCCGCCTCGGCTTCTTCGAAGGGCTCACCCACGAGGAGATCGCGACTCGGCTGGCCCTGCCGCCGGGCACCGTCAAGGGGCGCATGCGACTCGGTTTGAACAAGCTCCGCTTCGCGCTCGACCACTAGCTTCGCTCGACTGAGACCTCGCTCGGTCACTGCGGCGCGAGCAGCAGCTGCGGTCCCTCCGTATCAGGGTCCACCTTGTTGACCGCGGGGTTGGCCGGCCGCGCCGTCAGCCGCACGTCAGGCAGGGGACCGCACAGCGCGAGCGCGTCCGCGGCGTCGAGCTCGGGGGACAGCCACGCCCGCCGGGCCTGCTCGTCGGCGAGGATCACGGGCATGCGGTCGTGGATGGCCGCGGCGATGCGGTTGGGGGACGAGTCGCAGGTCAACAACGCGACGCTGTCGATCCATTCGCCGTCGATCTTCGCCGGGGTCCACACCGCCGCGAACGCGAACGGCGCGCCGTCATCCACCCGGAAGTGGAAGGGCTGGCGCGGCTCGCCGCGGCGCTCGGGCGCGAGCCACTCGAAGTAGCCGTCGGCGACCTGCAGCGCCCGCCGTGACGCCTTTGGCATGAGCTTGGCGAAGGGCGCCTTCGTCGCCACCGTCTCCATGCGGGCGTTGATCAGCAGTGGTCCACCCTTCAGGTTCCTCGCCCACGGCGGGATCAGGCCCCAGCGCATCGTGCGCGCCTCAAGCTCGCCGTGAGGAGCCACGATCGTGAGCACCTGCTCGGTGGGGGCGATGTTGTAGCGGTGGGTCCCCTCGTCGCTGAGGATGGGGACGCCCAGGCGCGCGTTCAGTTCTTCAACGCCGGCGGTGTTCGTGTAGCGCCCGCACATGCGCGCGAACGCCCCGCTAGGAGAGCGGCAGGCGGGGGTCCGGCAGCGGCGTGAGCCTCTCCTCGAGCTGGGCCCGCAGCGGCTCGAACCGCGGCGGCAGCGACAGGCGCTCGCCCAGGTGCTCCTCGTCCTCGTCCACCGCGAAGCCGGGGCCGATCGTGGCGATCTCGAACAGCACGCCGCTGGGCTCGCGGAAGTAGACCGAGCGGAAGTAGAAGCGGTCGATCACCGGCGTGGGGTGCGCGCCCGCGCCGGCCACGCGCTCGCGCCATGCTTGCTGGTCCTCGGGCTGTGAGGCGAACGCGACGTGGTGCACCGTGCCGGCGCCCTGCACCGGGCTGACATCGGCGAGCGCGGCGTCGTAGGCGTAGAAGGAGCTCCGCTTCTCACCGCGCGCCTCCCAGCGCCCGACCGCGTCCTTCGTGAAGCCGAGCCCGTCCCTGAGCAGCCCTTCGCTTGCAACCGGGTCGAGGCTGTATGCGCGCACGCCGTCGAACCCCTGCAGCGCGTGCTCGGTCGGGATCTCGGGCGAGAGTGCGAACAGCGGCTCCTCCTCGGTGTCGGTGCACTGCAGCTCGTGCTCGAGACCCTCCGGATCGGCGAACAGCAGGCTATCGGCCGTCATCCTGGCCTCGACTCCGACGCCGGCCAGCCGCTCCTCCCAGAAGCCCAGAGCCTCCAGCGAGGACACGCGCCAGACGATCCGGTGCACCATCCCCGCGCCCACCCTGCCGCGGGCCGCGCCCGGGTACTCGAAGAACGTCAGGTCGGCTCCCGGAGAGCCTTCCTCGTCGCCGTAGAAGAGGTGGTAGACGGTGGGATCGTCCTGGTTGACGGTCTTCTTGACCATCCTCAGGCCCAGCACGCCGGCGTAGAACTCGACGTTGCCCACGGCGTCGCCGGTGATGGCCGTGATGTGGTGGATGCCCTCGAGCTTCATCTGGAACGTGCCATTATCGCCCAATGCAGGAAGGATCGCTCATCCCGCGCTTCGGCCGCGCGCGACGCGATCCCTCGCTCGCCGTGCTCGAAGGCTTTCATCCCCTCAAGCACGCCCTCCGCTTCGGCGCGAACGTGCGTGGAGGTCGTCTCCTCCGATCCCGCCGAGGTCGATCGCCTCGCCGCGCTGCTCGCCCCCGATCTGAGCGAGCGCCTCCACACCCTCGTCCGCGAGGTCGAGCCCGCGGTCTTCGAGCAGCTCGCGCCGCTCACGCCGAGCACGGGGGTGATGAGCCTGGCCGAGCGGCCCGTCGTCGATCTCGCCGTCGTGCTCGCCGACCGGCGCCCGGCGCCCGTGGTGCTGCTCGAGGACCCGCGCGACCTCGGCAACATGGGGGCCTGCGTGCGCGTGGCCGCCGCCGCCGATGTCGCCGGCGTGCTCAGCACCGGAAGCCACGACCCGTGGCACCCCGACGCGCTGCGCGGTGCCGCCGGGCTGCACTTCGCCGTGCCCGTCTGCCGTCTCGAGGCCCTGGAGGACCTCGGCGGCCGCGACCGTCCCCTGCTGGCGGTCGATCCCGACGGAGAGCCGCTCGAGCCGGCCGAGCTGCCCCCGCGCGCCCTGCTCGCGTTCGGCACCGAGCGCGACGGCCTCTCCGATGAGCTCACCGCCCGCGCGGACGCGCACGTGAGCATCCCCATGCGCCCGGGCGTCTCAAGCCTCAACCTGGCCACCTCCGTGGCCGCCGTCCTGTTCGCCTGGCGCCTGTCCGCGCGCACCGCCCCGGCGGTGCTCTGAGGAGCGCCACCCGCTCGCGGGCTCGCGCTCAGGGCAGCTGCGCCCCGGCTTCGACCCCGTCGAGCAGCTCCCAGTTCCCGCGCAGCGCTGCGCTCGCGCGCCGCACCATCTCATCAGCCTTCGCCTGCGGGTCGGCAACCCCCGCCATGAGCTCCGCGATCAGCTCGCGCGCCTGGCGGGCGTGGTCTGCGTCGCGCTGCTCGTGCACCCTGAAGTACTCGACCGCGGGTCCTTCGTGCTGAGTAGCCGTAGTGGGCCGTGAGGCCCTCCAGCTTCGTCCTCGAGATCTCCGGCTGGCCGGCCTCGATCGCATACAGCACCGCCAGGTGCTCGAGCAGGTCCCCGCCGGCCGTCCAGGCGCTCACGCAATCCTCGGTCTGCGGGAGCGCGCCCTCGCCGTCCGAGGCCGCCGCAGGGGCGCCCGCAGCGTGCGCGAAGTCATCCCACAGCTCCACGTGCGCCTGCTCCTCATCGGCGTGCTCGCGCAGGGCTGCCGCGTGCGGCGGTCCCGCCTTCTGCGCCGCGCGCATCGATGCCTCGGCGAGCGCGACCACGGCGTGGCGGTACTCGCCGGCGTAGATGCCGAGCTCCGCGGCGCCCAGCTCTCCGGAGCTCCAGCGCTGATAGAAGGGGTGCTCGAGCACGCTGATGGCACCGCGGGTCTCATCCAGCCTTGCAAGCACGTCCATAAGAATTCCTCTCCTGGCGTTGGGTTGACGTCGGCTCCGCGGGGTTGGCACGCCTATGCGGGGTTGGCGCGCGCCCAGTCCACGATCTCGTGCGATCCGTCGATCACCGTGCTGTCGTCGAGCAGGAGCGTAGGCACCCAGCGGTTGCCGGTCAGCTCCTGCACCTCGCGGCGGCCGGTCGTGTTGTTGAAGATGCCCGGCAGCGGCGCGAGGCCGTAGGAATGGACCACCTCCGGGTCGTAGCCCGCATCCTTCAGCGCGTGGTAGGCGTTGGCGCACGGATGCCCGCCCGGACGTGGCGTCTTGAACGTTCCCCAGCAGACGTACAGCTTCACGAGGACACCGTCAGCGTACCTTCCATCCCCGCCTGGCGGTGTCCGGGGACCGAGCAGTAGAACGTATACGTGCCGGCCTTCAGGGTCAGCGTGAGCGTCTTCGTGCCTTTGATGAACGTCGGCGTCGCGCCCAGCACGTTGCTTCCAGAGGAGATCGTCACGTCGTGTTCCACCGGGGACATGTTGGTCATGGTGATCGTCACGGTGCCCGCCTTCGCGCTCAGCTGCTTGGTGTTATAGCTGAGCTGGCCTTCCGGGTTCGCCGCGAGCGCGAGCTTCGTGGCGGCGGCGGGAGAGGAGGGCGGCGCAGGCGTTCCGGTCGTGGCTTTGGGAGGGCCCGAGGTTCCGGTGGCCGGAGCGGGGGTACCGCCGGGGCCCGGAGCCGATGTGGTGGGCGCGGACGGCGTCGACGTCGACGGGGCGGTGCTCGACGCTTCTGCCTTCGAGGGCGGGGTCGAGGTGACCACTGCCATCGCGGCGGTGATCAGGACGAGCACGCTGCTGACCGCGATAATCAGGTTCTCGCCTTTCTGCCCGCCCGGGAACTCCGGGCGGCGCATGCCCAGCGCGAGGGAGATGACGAGCGCCCATATGACGAGCACGCCCCCCGCGATGTAGAAGGGAACTTTGCTCGTCTCGGCCGCCAGGACGGGTGCCAGATGAAGCGTCGCCAGGTGCATTCGCCGGGCGAGCCTAACCGATGGGGCCCCGGATATGCTGCTCGGCGAGATGGCCGAGACGGTGCGCACCCCTGAGGAGACCCTGGACAAGCTTCCGGACTTCCCGTTCGCGCCGCACTACCGCACCGTCGACGGCCTGCGACTGGCCCACATCGACGAGGGCGAGGGTGCGCCGGTGGTGTTCTTCCACGGCGAGCCCACCTGGTCGTTCTTGTGGCGGCACGTGATCCCGCCCGTGCGCGACGCCGGCTTTCGCTGCGTGGCGCCCGACCTCGCCGGCTTCGGACGCTCGGACAAGCCCGTGGACGTCGGCTGGTACACCTACGACCGCCACGTGGAGACGATGGCCACGCTGCTCGAGGATCTCGACCTGCGCGATGCCACCGCGGTCGTCCACGACTGGGGTGGGGCGATCGGGCTGCGGCTCGCCGTCGAGCACCCCGAGCGGATCAGCCGCCTCGTGATGATGGACACCGGCCTGTTCACCGGCCACCAGCGCATGTCCGATGCCTGGCTCGCCTTCCGCGACTTCGTCGAGCGCACCGAGGACATACCCGTCAGCATGCTCGTGCGCCGCGCCTGCTTCACCGACCCCGGTGACGAGGTGGCCGCCGCCTACGATGCGCCCTACCCCACTCCGGCTTCAAAGGCCGGCACGCGTGCCTTCCCGCTGCTCATCCCCCAGGCCCCCGACGCGCCCGGCGCCGCCGCGGGCCAGCGCGTGCTCGATGCGCTGGCAGAGGACCGCCGCCCGGCGCTGATGCTGTGGGCGGACTCCGATCCCATCCTGCCGCCGTCGGTGGGCGAGGCGTTCGCCAAGCGAATCAACCGTCCCGCCCCCCGCACGATCGAGAACGCGAGCCACTTCCTGCAGGAGGACCAGGGGCCGCTGATCGGCCGGCTCATCGCCGAGTGGCTTACCCCGTGATCAGTCCCCCGCGCCGCGCGTGAGCTGGGCGGGCTCGGGCCCGGCCTCAAGGCCGGGCTCCGAGCGGGACGCGCGCAGCTCATAGCCCGCACGGGCAGCTGTGTCCACCTGCGAGAGCACCGCGTCGGCCTTGGCCACGCGGGAGAGCCCGTCCTGGACGGAGATCGGCAACAGGGCAGCCACGCGCTCAGAGATTCCGAGCTGCTTGGGCACGTGCACGTCGAAGCGGGGCACGCGCAGAGTCTCGACGATCGCGTCGGCGACCTGCTGGGGCTCGATCTTCCTGAACTGGCGCTGGCGCGGCTCGGACAGGCCGAGGCCGAGTTCGGTGTTGACCGCCACCGGGCTGATCACCGAGATCTCGACGCCCGAGCCGCGCAGTTCCTTGCGCACGGCCCGGCTCAGGTTGATGACAGCGGCCTTGCTGGCGCAGTAGCTCGCGCCTCCGGGGAAGCCGTACTTGCCGGCCTGCGAGGCGATGTTCACGACGTGGCCCCGTCCCCGCGCGAGCATCCGCGGCAGGGCGAGCTTCATGCCGAGCATCACGCCGTGCACGTTGATGTCCATGATGCGCCGGGCGGTCGCGTCGTCCTCGTCCAGAAACGGGCCGATGGGCATGATGCCGGCGTTGTTGATCAGCACGTCGACCGGTCCGAGCTCCTCTTCGGCGCCGTTCAGGAACCCGTAGAAGGAGGCGCGATCGGTCACATCGAGCGCGAGCGCGACGGTGCTCGGGCCGAGCTCATGGGCGGTCTGACGGGCCGCGTCGAGGTCGAGGTCGCCGATCGCCACCCGCACGCCCTGGCCCACGAGGGTCTCGGCGGTGACCCGGCCTATGCCGCGCGCGGCACCTGTGATCGCGGCGATCTCTCCGGCGAGAATACGGGGCTGCTTGGCCATGGATCTCCTCCTGATGGGGCGGGCTGGTGCGCCCGCCGGGACGGGCTGGAACGGTTCGCCCGTAAAGCTAGCGCGACTCGGCTGGGGATGATTGTGCGAACAATTTGCAAACGGGGTGTAACCTGGACGGATGCCGTCCTTTCAATTCGAGGGGCAACGCATCGCCTACACGGAGTACGGGGGAGGCCCCGCGGCGGTCACGGCGGCGGGCGCGCGCGGGCGCACCGCGAAGAGCGCGAAGGCGGGCGGGCGGCCGCTGATCCTCGTCCACGGGCTGCTGTTGAGCCAGGAAATGCACCGGCCGCTGGCCGAAGACCTGGCCGCGCTCGGAAACAGGGTGATCACGGTCGATCTGCTCGGCCACGGGCGCTCAGATCGCCCGCGCGACATGTGGCGCTACTCGATGGGCATCTTTGCCCGGCAGCTGATCGCGCTGCTGGATGAGCTGCAGATCGAGCAGGCGGTCGTAATGGGAACCTCGCTGGGCGCCAACACGGCGCTCGAGGTCGCCTCCGTCGCGCCCGAGCGGCTGCGCGGAATGGTGATCGAGATGCCGGTGCTCGACAACGCGCTGCTGTGGAGCGCCATGACCTTCACGCCGCCGCTCATCGCGCTCACGTTCGGTGAGCCGATCATGAAGCTGCTCTCGCGAGCTGCGCGCGCCGTGCCGCGCAGGCTGCTGCCGCACTACGGCAACGTGATGCTGGACGTGGTCCGCCAGGACCCGGGTCCCGGCGGCGCGGTGCTCCAGGGGCTGTTCTTCGGCCGCATCGCCCCCCACCGCACCGAGCGAAAGACGTTCGAGGTGCCGACGCTCGTGCTCGGCCACCGGCGCGATCCCGTGCACCCCTTCTCCGACGCCGGCATGCTCGCCGACGAGCTGCCCCACGGCCGCCTGCTGGTAGCCGACTCGCTGATTGAGCTGCGCGCGCAGCCCGAGCGGCTCACCGGGGAGATCGCCGCCTTCCTGGACGAGGTCTGGAGCAGGCGGGCCGGCAAGGCCGCACCTCGCGCCAAACGCGCGGCGAAGCGCACGCGCACCGCATCCGGCTGAGCTACTTCGTCGGGAAGAGTTCGATTTCGTTGACGCTCACGCGGCCGGGCGCCGCGGGGGTGCCGACCGAGGCGGGCGGAGCCCCGCTGATCCACAGGGTGATGAAGCGGAAGGCCTTGGTCGAGTCGGCGAGTTTGATGAGCGTGTGGCGCTTCTTCTCAGCGCGGGGCGCACTCAGGCTTGTCCACGCCGGATCGGAGATCGTGGCGGGTGGCGCGGCTCCGTTGGCCCCGTACACCTGGGCGGTCAGGCCGGGCGTGGAGGTGATCAGTTCAAGCCCGGCCAGCTTCTGCGCGTTCTTCAGGTCGAGGAGGAGCCCCACGGCCATCCTGGGTGCGATGGCCGGTTCGACCCGCGCCGTCCAGCCCGTCGAGGTGTCGCCGTCGATCGCGAGGCTCGGGTCGCCGAAGGTGCTTTCGGGATATTTTTCGGGGTTGTATGTGGTGACGGCGTTCGTGTCGAGCAGGATCGCGGTCGTGGTCGGCGCCGGCGTGGTGGTCGTTTTCGGGGTCGTCGTGGTCGGCGTGGTGGCCGCCGGTTTGGGTGTGGTGGGCACGGGTTTCGCCGTCACCGGGGCGACCGGGATGGTCGGCGGTTTGACGGCGGTCGTGGGTAGGGGCGGCACGGGTGTCGAGGTGGCCGGAGGGGTGGTCGGGGTCGGGGTCGTGGCCGCCGGCGGCACCGTGGTGGGCGCGGCCGTCGTCGGCGGAGCCTGGGCGACCGTGGCGCTCACGTGGCGGCTCGTGGCGGGCCTTGTCAGCGCGGCGTACGCAGCGGTGGCCGCCCCGACGGCGAGAAGCCCGGTGGCGATGAGCACGACCGCGGGCACGCGCCAGCCCGAGGAGCCCGTGGTCAGGCTGCCGGGCGCGGGGGCACCACACTGCAGGCACCATTCCTGGGCCGGCTCCATCGAGGCACCACACTTCTTGCAGGTCCGCGTGGCGCTCGGCGCGGGTGCGTGGGCAGCGGGCGCGCCCCCGGAGGACTCCGGCGGCTCGGGCGGCTGAACGCTTGGGGGGGCAGCCGGAGAATCGGCGAGCAACGTGGGCACGAAGCCAAATTCTAGCCTAGCGCTGCTGCCGCGGCGAAGGCGGCCCGCCGGGCACGATCTCCCGTCCGGTCGCCTCCAGGTCCTCGTCGAGCTCCAGCTGCCAGTAGTAGCGGGTGAACGTCATCCCAGCGCGGAACTCCCCCACGTGGGGGGAGACGGCCTCGCCGGCGGCCAGGCGGACGATCAGCTCGGGGTAGGTCCGCCCCACGAGGGCTGCGTACACGGGCGCGGGAAAGGCGCCGCCGAAGCGGGTGTTGACGTCGGTGATCCCCAGCCCGATGTCGGGGTCGCGGAAGACCTGGATGGTCGCCGGCCCGCACACCGAAAGCGCCTCCATCGTGCGCCTGCCCAGCTCGATCAGCTCCTCGTCGTGGACCACCTGCCCCTTGATCGACTCGCCGCCGCGGGACTCGAGCATGGTGCGGGGGATCGCGTTCAGGCAGCGGCCCTGCAGGTCGCCGAGGCAGTCGATCGAGAGCTCGGGACCGCCCATCGCCCGCTGCACCATCGTCGGCTCGGAGACGTAGTCGGTGAAGAAGCGGGCCTGGGCGGGGTCGCGGGCGAGGTGGATGGAGCGCGCGCCGGAGCCGCGGCGCGGCTTGACCATGACCGGGTAGTCGAGCGCGTCGAGGCCGTCCTCTGCAAGCACGGTCGGTGGCGAGGGCAGGGACAGCCTCTGCAGCAGCAGGTGGGTCTCGTACTTGTCGTAGGTCGCGTGGGCGACCTCGACAGATGGCACGAGCGCGGGCAGGCGCCCGTCGGCGCGGGCGCGGGCGAGCACCTCGATGTCGAGATCGGTGAGCGGCAGCACGACGCCGACGCCGTGCTGCTCGCACAGGCTCTCCAGGGCGGGGATGTAATCGGGGTCGTCGATCAGGGGGACCGACGCGCGCACGTGCGCGGCGTGCCGGGCGGGAGCGAGCCGCGAGGGATCGGCGACGACCGTCCTTGTGAGGCTGGCAAAGCAGGCGACGATGTCGTAGCGCTTGCCCGCGCCGGTCAGCAGGACGGCCGGAGTGCTCATGGGCTTCCCTTCCAGCCGCCGGCCTGGCCCTTGTAGAGGCCCGAGCCGCCGAGGACCATGGCGACGGTGCGCCACAGGATCTTCAGGTCGAGCGCGAGCGAGCGGTGGTCGATGTAGTAGAGGTCGAGCTCGATGCGCTCGTCCCAGGGAAGCGCGGCGCGGCCGTTGACCTGCGCCCAGCCGGTGATTCCGGGCTTGATCTCAAGACGCCCGCGCTGGCGGGGCGTGTACTGGGCGACCTGCGACGGCAGGGTGGGCCGCGGGCCGATCAGGGACATGTCCCCGCGCAGCACGTTCACCAGGTTGGGGAGCTCATCCAGCGATGTCCTGCGCAGGAGGGCGCCCACGCGGGTGATGCGCGGGTCGTTGGCGTCGATCGCGAGGCCTGCGCCGATGTGCTCCGCGCCGTCGACCATCGTGCGCAGCTTGAGCACGTTGAACACATGCCCGTGCAGGCCGGCGCGGCGCTGGGAGTAGATGACCGGGCCTGCGGACTCGAGGCGCACGGCCAGCGCCGCGAGCGCGAGCAGGGGCGCGGTGAGAAGGAGCGCGATCGAGGAGACCGCGATGTCGAAGGCGCGGCGCACCACTAGCGGGTTCCCTCGGCGGCATCCCAGGAGGCGGCGGTGCCGTGGCCCAGCCAGTCCCACAGGCCGGCGGCCGGCGAGGCGGTGGTGAGCACGTAGTAGCGGGCGATCAGCAGCGGCCGTGCGGGCAGCGGGCCGGCCAGGAGCGCGGCGAGCAGCAGCGCGAGCTGCAGCGCGAGCGTGACCGCATACAGCCCTCCGGCGCCGATGGCCAGGAGCGCAACGTTGGCGGCGAGCGCGATCACGTGCAGCGCGGGCGTGCAGTAGCGGAGCAGGCGGTGGGAGAAGATCATCAGCGCATAGCCTGGCGGGTAGCCGCGCGGAGAGAGCATGCCGCCGCGCAGGAGGATCGGCCAGGTGTGGCTCATCATGCGCCGCTTGCGCGCGAACTCCCCGCCGAGCGACGGCACCATCTTCTCCGAGGCGCGCGCGCCCGGCACGTACACCGCGCGCAGCCCGCGCTTGACCATGTTGAAGGGAAGCGAGAGGTCGTGGCCCATGATCGGGTCGACGACTATGTATGAGTTGCGGCGGGTCGCGTAGATCGCACCGTTGCCCGCCGTGATCGAATACAGACGTGACTCGAGCCCGCGCACGGCCATCTCATAGCGCCAGTAGACGCCCTCCTGGTTCGAGGCGTCCGCACCGCTGGCGGCCTGAACGAACTGCACCTGCCCGCACGCATAGCCCACGCGAGCATCGGCGAACGCCCCGACGAGCGCCCGCGCCGCGTCGCTCCGCCACAGGGCGTTGGCGTCGGAGAACGCGACGATGTCTCCCCGTGCCCGCTCGACGGCGGCGTCCTGCGCGCGGATCTTGCCGCCGCGGGGCAGCTCGAGCACGAGGTCGGCGCCGGCCTCGTGCGCGCGCTCGGCGGTGGCATCCGAGCAGCCGTCACACGCCACGATCAGCTCTAGCCGCTCACGCGGGTAGTCGAGGTCCAGCGCGTTCTGCACCTTCTCGGCGATCACCGACTCCTCGTCGTGCGCGGCGACGATCACCGAGAGGGTCGGGGGACCGTCCGGCGGCGGGGTGATGTCGCTCCCCGTTCGCTCCCCGCGCGCGAACACCCGCGCGAACGCGGCCAGCGCGACGGCGTAGCCGACCTGCGTCCACACGATCAGCGCGATGGACACCCAGAAGACGATCTCGAGCGCAAGCACGTGGAGGATTCTGGCGGACAGCACGGCAGTGGCCCGTGAGCGCTGTGTACGTTCAACGACTTGTGCACCGGCTGACACGCGGGACGGCCGGGTTCGGTCAGCCGTCCAGCAGCCGCGCGTACAGGTCGAGCGTCCTGCGGGCGATGTCCTCCCAGGCGTACTCGCCATCGGCCGCGGCGCGGGCGCGGCTCGCCATCGCCGCGAGCTCGCCGGGGTCTCCCAGGAGCTGCTCGAGCGTCTCGCCCAGGGCAGCCGGGTCGCCGGCCGGGACGGTGTGCGCGGCGCCGGTGGCGGCGATCTCGGGGAAGCCGCCGACGTCTGAGAGGAGCAGCGGAATCCCCAGGCCGAGCGCGGTGAAGGCGACACCGGACTGGTCGATCTCGCGGTAGGGCAGCACGACGAGGCTCGCGCGGCGCATCACGGCGAGGGTCTCCTGCCCGTAGACGAACCGCGGAACGAAGCGGACACCCGGCGGCGCGGCGGACCGAAGCGAGCTGATGTCCATGCGCGGCATGCCCACGATCCACAGCTCGGCGCCGCCGGATCCTCCGAGGTCGCGCTGGCGCCAGGCGTCGAGCAGAACGTCGATGCCCTTGTAGGGGCGGAGCAGGCCGAAGAAGAGCACCACCGGGCCCTCCACCCCGCGGAGCTCCGCGGGCAGCGACGCCTCCTCGCCGTCCGTGGCGTCCGGAGCGCCCCCGGGTGCGCCCTCCCACGGGTGAAGCACGCCGTGGGGGATCACGTGCACGCGCGCCTCATCGATGCCCAGCTCCTCGATCAGGCGCGTGCGACCGTGCTCGGTGTGGACGACGACCGCGTCGAAGCGGTCGTACAGACGCCGCTGGGCCTCGCGCTGCCCGCGTCGGGGCTCGCGCGGAAGGATGTCGTGGGCAGTCAGCACGAGCGGCCGCCGCCCTGAAGCGCCGCGTCCGGGGGGAAGCAGGTAGCGGTCCAGATGCTGAAGGGCGACCCACTGGAAGTGCACGACGTCGGCGGTCCGCGCGGCGGCGCGGTAGCGGAGCATGTCGGGAACGTGCTGGATGAGCTTTGCTCCGAGGCGCAGGCGCGGGTGCCCAGCGCCGGGAGAGAACCGGTAGAAGAACTCGTGCCTGGAGTACCCCTCGGGGGGCTCCACGGGGCCGTAGTCGAAATGGCTCGTGTAGAGATCCACCTCGGTCCCGGCGGCCCCCAATGCCCTGCACAGCGCATGGTCGTATGGCGGCGTGAAGGCCGAGGGATCGACGACGTGGACGCGCACGGCAGGGACAATAGGGCGCGCCTGGGGAGACAATGCGTCCGTGACCCATACAGAGCCGACGCTCGAGCCCGGCCACGAGGGCAACCGGATCGAGCTGACCTACTGCGTCGTGAACACCTCCCAGCGCGAGCTGCTGCTGCGGGGACTCGACGCGATCGCTGTCGAGCGCGCGAGCGTGCCGTTCACGACAGAGGTGCTGGTGCTGGACAACGCCTCGCGCGACGGCTCGGCGCAAGCGGCGCGCGAGCATCCCGCGGTCGACGAGACGATCGCCCTCGATGAACGGCGGGGCAAGGGGCTGAACGACTCAGAGCTCCTGCGCCGCGCGCGCGGGCGCTACGCGCTGCTGCTGAACGAGGACTCGGAGCTGCGGCCGGGAGCGACTATCGCCCTGCGCGACGCCCTGGCCCAGCACCCGCGGGCGGCGTGCGCGGGTGCCAGGCTGCTGCGCCCCGACGGAGCCGTGCAGGCGTCGGCGTGGCGCTTTCCCACGCCCCTTACCGCGCTCGCCGGCGCGCTGTTGCTGCATCGCCTCCTCACCGTCCAGAGCACGGGCGATCGCACGCGGTGGGTCGACTGGTGCCAGTCGGCGGCACTGCTTGTGAGAAGCGAGGCGGCCGCGCAGGTCGACTACCTCGACCCCGACTTCTTCGTGTACTCCGACGAGGTCGACTTCGCCCGGCGCCTGCGCGACGCCGGCTGGCGCAGCGTGTACGTGCCGGGCGCGGTGGCGGTCCACCACGAGCAGCTGTCCACGGACGCGGTCGGAGAGCGGCGGATCGTCGAGCTGGCGCGCAACCGCGACCTGTACATGCGAAAGCACCACTCTCAAGGAGCGGCCCTCGCGGTGCGCCTGCTCACCGCCTGGACCTACGCGCTGCGTGCGCTGGCCGCGCTCGTCCTGCCGGGCCACTCTCCGCGGCGCTACTGGCGCCACGTGACCGCGACGCTCGCCCCGGGCAGGGGAGAGGGCCTGCGCGAGGCGGCTGCGGAGTACAACCGGGAGAACGAGCGGGGCTCCTGAAGATCTCGGAGGCCGGTCCGCTTCTCGACGTTTGGAGGGTGAAGATCGCGGTGATGGGCGATCGTGCGGCTCGGCGCATGTGACCCACCGGTGGCTGCGCGATACTCCTTGGCGCAATGTCGCAGGAAAACGTCGAGGTGGTGCGCGAGGTCGTGGCGCTCATGAACAGCGCTTCGGGCGATGAGCTCGACCCGCGGCTGCTCGAGCTGCTGGCGCCGGACGTGGAAGTGGACATGTCGCGCCGGCTGTTCAGGCCCGACGTCTACCAGGGCCACGCCGGCCTTGCCCGCCTGCGCCGGGAGGTCGACGAGCTGTGGGGCGATTTCCTGGCCAAACCCGAGCGGTTCATGGACGTGGGCGAGAGCGTGATCGTGATCGAGACCCGGGCCGGGCGGGGAAGGGGGAGCGTCGTGGCGGCCGAGACCCAGTTGGCGGTGATCTGGACGGTGCGCAGGGGAAAGGTCGTCCGCATCGAGGTCGGACTCGATCCGCAGGAGGCGCTCGAACTCGTGCGGCTGCGCGAGATTCAGTAGCGGGCTGCGAGAGACTCGCCGGCCGGCCCTGGTGGTTTCGTCCTCCTCAGATGTCGCGGAGGGGGTCGTCGGCGTATTCCTCGACCTCCCCGTGCCCGGCCCGGAACGCGGCCACGCGCCGGCGACCGTCGGCGATGAGCGCCTTCGCCTGGGCGCGCTCGTGGGGGTGGAAGAAGCGGGTGAGCAACAGCAGCGCCGGCACGAGCGCGAGCCACGCGACGCGCAGGATGAGGCCCGCGAACCCGCTCGTCGGCAGCAGCAGCTCGCCCGAGATCGCCACGCCCGCGAGGATCGCCAGGAGCCGGGCCAGCCGACCCCATTCGAAGCCCACCTTGAACAGGCCGCGGGTGAGCAGGTACATGACGAGGAGCATCACCGCGTAGGCGCCGCACAGCGCGATTCCCGCGCCCGCTATCCCCAGGCCGGCCCCGCTGTGGGGCACGAGCAGCAGGAGCAGCACCACGTTCGTGGCCAGCCCGGCCGCGGCGGCGGGGAGGTTGCGTGAGGTAACGCGCGCACGGCCCGCGATCACGACGAACACCAGGAACAACCCGTACAGCGCCCAGCCGAGCGAGAGCCAGGGCAGGGCGCGGAAGGCGTCGAAGAACTTGGGCGCGGCCAGCAGCCTCACCATCCAGCGCCCCAGCAGCGCCACACCGCAGACGACGACGCCGGTGGCGAGCGCGTAGTAGGTCGTCACGAGCGAGTACAGCCGCGCGGCCTCCTCGTCGCTCTCGACCGAGTACGCCAGGGGCGGCCACGCGTACTGGAACCCCCGCACCGCCACGAACACGACGGTGGCGAGCTTGATCGCCACCGAGTAGAGCCCGGCGGCCGAGTGCGAGTAGACGCGGAACAGGTAGAAGCGATCAACGACCTGCAGCGCATACACGCTCGCGTCGGCTGGAATTGTCGGCAGCCCGAAGCGGAGCATCGGCCGCAGGTCGGCCATCTTGAAGCGCAGGGAGAAGCGCCGGCGCAGCATCCACCACAGACCGAGCACGACGAGCGCAGAGGCCCCGAAGTTGCCGAGCAGCAGCCCGCGGGCGCCCTGGCCGGCGAACACGACCAGCGCGATCGTGAACGCGACGGTCATTCCCACGTTCGCGCCGGAGGCGCACATGTACGTGCGCGCGCGTTCGTCGACGCGCAGCTGCGCGTAGGCCATCTCCAGGTTGGTGAACGCCCACAGCCCGAGCGCGGCGCAGTAGATCAGCTGCGGGTCGTACTGGCCCAGCAGAAGCCGCGAGACTTCGCCCGCGAACGCGACGACGAGCAGCGCGGCGACGGTCGTTGTCCACGCGACCAGCGCGGTGGCCGAGCGCGCGATGCGCTCGCGCCGGGCGGTGTCCTCGTCGTCGAAGTAGAAGCGGATGAAGGCCTCGCCGATTCCGACGCGCAGCAGGATGCTCGAGAGGATCACCGCCGTGAGCAGCGTTTCGGCCGCGCCGTAGGCGCTCGTGCTCAGGTGGCGCGTGTACAGCGGCAGCGTGATGAGCGCCAGCGCCTTGGCGACCATGTCCCCGAACTGGTAGGCCGCACCGGTCGTGACCAGCCGCTTGAGATAGCCGAGCACGGCTCAGACGCTACTTGCAGGCGTCTCCCAGGCGGAGGCACCCGCGCGCGCGAGCGCGACGCCGATTCCGAGCAGCGTCCAGGTGAGGGGGTCCTCCAGGAAGTCGGCGTAGATCCAGGTGTGGAGCACGAGCGCCGCGAAGCAGGCCGCGATCGCGATCCGGGGCGGCGAGCGGCCCGCGCCCGTGAACAGCACGAGCAGGGCGAGGAGCAGAAAGGCCACGTACATCGCGAGGCCCACGATCCCCTGCTCGGCGGCGACCGTCACGGGGATCGTGTGCGAGGCCGAGGTGGCGTTCTCGGCGCTCGGGCTCCTCGCATGGCGCTTGTACTCCGTTTCGAACGACCCCGCGCCGTAGCCCTCGAGCGGGCGTTTGGCGAACAGGTCAAGGCCGCCGGAGATCAGGTTGGAGCGCCCGCTGGTGGCGTTGTTGGCCGAGCCGCCCGAGCCCCTCAGGCCGAAGTGAAGGCTCGCGGGCGCCGCCTCGAGGATCACGGCCGCGATCGCCACGAGGGCCACCGCCACATACAGCGTCCCGAGCACGTCCCAGCGAAATGCCGCGAGCACGGCCAGCCCGAGCAGCAGCGCCGCGATGCTCGACTCCGAGAAGCTCGTCACCAGCCCGGCCAGCAGCCAGGCGAGCACGGCCGCGCAGATCAGCACCTCCCGCCGGCGCCGGCACCACAGCACGACCGTCGTCAGCATGATCATCACGAGCGCGAGGAAGCGCCCGTAGATGCTCGGGTCGAAGAACACGGAGTTGACCCTGAAGTAGTTGTCGTACTGGTTCGCCGCGACCACCTTCGGGTTCAGGAACAGCGCCTTGCGGTAGTACTCGACGAACCCCACCCCGGCGAACAGGACGGCCAGCCCGGCCGCGAGGGTCAGGCATGCGATCAACAGCTCCCGCGTCCAGCGCACATCGCGCAGCAGCACGAACAACAGGCCGAACGGGATGTAGAAGAACGCGATGTTCTCCGCGGCCTTGGCGTGGTCGGTCGAGTAGGCCGTCTGCAGCGCGTACAGGGCGATCAGCGCGAGCAGGAGCCATTCAAGGCCCCGCGGAGACACCCAGTTGGAAAGCTCGCGGCTCGGCGCCCTGCTCGATCCTGTCCCAGGCGGGTCAACAGCCAGCTCACCGTCCCCGCCGCCACGACCAGGTAGAGCGGAATCAGCAGGTTCACGGTGCGGCCGTCGGCCTCGATCGGCACCCTGAACGGGAGGGCCAGAATCGCGAGCAGCGGGAAGGCCTCGGCGCGGCGGCGCATGAGCAGCGCAAGCGCGAGGATCACCGCGAGCGCTCCGAGCAGTACGGCCGCGATGACCCCGGGGCTGGGCAGCTTCGTCGCGAGCGCAAGCCCCCCCACCGCGCTCATCCGCCCACCCGGCTCATCCGCCCACCAGCGTGAAGCTCCGCGGGGACAGGACCGTTCGGTCCTGCCTGCGCAGGCTCGCCCGCACGCGGTATTCGCCGGCGGGGGCGACGCTTCCCCTAGTCGCGGGGATCAGGATCGTGCGCGAGCCCGTTCCCGCGACTTCCACATACCGGTGTGCCGTGCCGCGGCGGCCGTTCCAGCGCAGGGAGAACGTTTTGTAGCGCGGCACGGGATGATCGCGCACGAGCGTCGCGACCAGGTTGCCGCGGGAGTCGATGATCGTCACCGTCACCTCGTCGGCCTTGGCGACCTTGAAGGAGATCCGCTCCTGTTTGATGTGCCCCGCGGGAGTCGGGGAGAAGCGGGGGGTCAGCCTGAACTGCTGCACCGCGGTCGGCGTGTGCTTCAGGCGCTGGGTCACGAAGAATGCGGCGAAGCAGGCGAGCACGAGCAGCGCGAACACCACCTGCGCCGGCCGATCTCCGATCGACCGGTCCGCGCCCGTGGTCAATCGCCGCCGTCCAGCGCGAACCGCTCGACCGTGTCCGAGCGCAGGCCCAGCCGCAGCGTCTCGAGCGACAGCACGTCCCCGGGAGCGATGTTGCCCAGGTTGCACTCCGTTCCGAAGCGCTTGAGCAGCCACACCTGCTGCTCGCGCAGAGGCGCCTCGAAGATCAGCCGCTCGGTGTCGACGGCGTGGGCGATCTCGTCGATCAGGCCGGTCCGCACCTCGCCATCGGCGCGGTAGATGCCCGCGGTCCCGGACTCCCTCGCCTCGGCGATCACCTTCCACGCGCCGGCGTCCAGATCGCGCTTCGATCTGCTCCACCCACACGTACGGGGCCATGATGAAGGCGGAGTCCTTGCTCCCGACCTCCGCCAGCACCGTGAACTCGCCGGCGAGCCGGCGGATCAGATCGCGCTTGACCGCCGGGTCCAGCGCGATCGTGCCGTCGGACACCTCCACGTGGCGCAGCCCCAGCTCGTGCAGCCAAGCGATCAGGCCCTCGACGCGGCCCTGGCGGATCGCCAGCTCGGTGAGCGTCCCGCCGAGCACCACCGGTATCCCGTGCGCGGCGTACCGCTCGAGCTTGGGGCGCAGGTTGGCGCTCACCAGCGCCGTGCCCCAACCGAGCTTCACCACGTCCACGCAACCCCCCGCCACCTCCAGCAGGCCCTCCACCTCCGCGACGGACAGCCCGCGGTCGATCACGTGCGTCAGCCCCCGCTCGCGTGGCTTGACCGAGCGCTCGGGTATGTCGAGGAAGCCGGCTATGGGACGGTCGCAGCCTTGTCGAGCCCGACGATCACCACCACCGACGCAGAGCCTGCGAGGGCCGCCGCGCCCGATTCCATGGGCTGCACCCGGGTCACGGACAGGGAGCGCGCCACACCCTGGGCTTCGGCCTGGTGCCCTGGCGTGTACTCGACCACCGTGACCTGGTTGGCGCCGGGCGGGCGGCCGTTGAGCGGCGTGGCGCGCGTGTAGCCGCTCTGGTGGAGATTGTTGGAGATCGAGTGGGCCAGGTTCGAGGTTTCCGTCCCGTTGAGCACGGCCACGTTCGTTTCCGCCCGGCTCGCCGCCGAGGACGAGGTTTCCGTCGAGACGTGCCGGGTATGCGATTTTGCGTGCGTCTGGCTGGTGTGGCCGCTGGTCGTCGAGGCGGCCGCCGTCGCGCTCTTCGAGCTCGATCTCCCGCCACCGCCCGAGGTGAGGATCACGGCGAGCACCGCCACGACCACGAGTACGCCGCCGACGATCAGGATGGTGGCCCGAGCGGGTGAGCGCCTGGAGGGCGTACGCCGCGACGCACCGTCCGCGCGCCGGCTCCCGGACGCCCTGGCGGCGCGGGCGGTGGGTGGCGGGCCTTCCCCGCCGGCCCCCCCGCGCTCCACCTGATCCAGGTCGGTTTCCGCGACCGTGCGTGAGCTGACGGGAGCAGCGGCCGAGCGGGCGGGCGGAGGGGAGCGCCGGGGGCCGCTCGGCGCAGGCGGTCGCCGTGGCGGGCTGGGCGCACGTGGCGTGGCGCCGGCCGCCGCGCTCGTTCCAGCGGATGCGCCGGCCGCAGCTGCGGTCGCCCCAGCGGTTGCGGCTGCCGTCGCCGGCGTCGCGGTTGGAGACTGCGCAGCGCCCGGCGCCGCACCTGGGGAACCGCCCGCCGGAGCGCCGGCGGGCGGCCTGGCGGGCACCGCACTCGGGGAGGACGGGACGAGCGATTTCGCCGCCGCGGGCGTTCCGCCCGCCGGCGTGGCAGGCGGCGGGGCGCCGGTCGGCGCACTCGTGAACGCCTGGGTCCCGGCTTCGGTGCTCGCGGCTGCGCGAGATGCGCCCTGCGCATTGGCAGCTGCGGCGCCGGCGGCCGCCCGGGTGGCGGCTGCGGGAGTCGCTGCCGGCGGGGTGGCGGCTGCGGGCGCTGCCGGCGGGGTGCGCGCCCGCGGGATGCGGCCTGCGGGCCACGGCGCCCGCGGCCGGGGTCGCGGCCGCTGGAGCCCCCGCCGCCGGGGCCACTGGAGGCGGGATGGGAAGGCCCCCGGTGATCGGCCTGCTCGCCGGCGGGGACTGCGGTGCACCGGCCGGCGGCGAGGCAGTCTGTGCCTGCCGGCCCGGGGCCTGGGGCTGGGCGGAGCCCGCGAGGGTCCCCGCCGCCGTCACCGGCTGCCCGGGTGTGGCGGGCTGCCCCGGTGCCGCGGGGATGGGCTGCCCGGGTGTCGCGGGCTGCCCGGCTGTGGCGGGCTGCCCCGGTGCCGCGGGGATTGGGGGGGTCTGGGCGGCCCCGGCTACCCCTGCGGCGGGGACGGCGGCGCTCGCCGCCTGCACGCTGACCGCGGCGGCGCGCGGGATCGGCCGGACCGCCGGCGGGGGCTGCTGGACACGTGCGGCCGCCGTCTCGCTCACGCGCTGCTCGAGCTCGGCAGCCCGCTCGGGCGCGCGTCCGGCCCACTCGCGCAGGCGCTTCAGCTCCCTGGCCTGGGAGAAGAACAGCAGCGACAGCAGCGCCACGCCGGCGATCGCGGCGAACGCCGCGATCGCCCCGACCTGCGTGAACGTGTTCGAGAGCGAGAGCGCGAGCAACGAGTGCGTCATGAACCCCGGGAGTGTATGAGGGGCGCAGGCGCCTCGCGAGGCGCCTCGAGCCGCCCGGCCTTGCGCGCGGCTCCGTTCGACTGGGGCTGATGGCGCGCGGCGGACAGCTCGGACACCTTCGCGGCCAGTCCGGCCGCGTCACCCTCGAGCACGAGCAGGCCGATCTCGGCGAACATCGACTCGACGGCCTCCACTGCCAGCGGCGCACGCTCGGCCAGCAGGATCTTCTCGGCGAGCGTAGTGCGCGGATGCTCGTAGTCGTTGAACAGCTCCTCGTGGATCTTCTCCCCTGCGCGGCGGCCGACGATCTCGATGTCGATGTCGTGGTCGGCGTCGAGGCCGGATAGCTCGATCATCGAGCGGGCGAGCTCGACGATGCGAACCGGTTCACCCATGTCGAGCACGAACACCTCGGCGCCGAGGCCCGGCGGCGGCGCTCCACTCTCGCTGGCGAGCGATCCGGTGCGGATGATCAGCTGTACCGCCTCGGGGATGGTCATGAAGTAGCGGGTCATGCGCTCGTCGGTCACGGTCACCGGACCGCCGCGCTCGATCTGCCGGCGGAAGATCGGCACGACGCTGCCCGAGGAACCGAGCACGTTGCCGAAGCGAACCGCCGCATAGCGGGTGCCGGGGAAGCGGACGGTGGCCGCGTCCAGCGCGAACTCGGCAAGCGCCTTCGACGCCCCCATGACGGTGGCCGGCGCCACGGCCTTGTCGGTGGACACCAGCACGAAGCGCGACACCCCCAGCTCGCCGGCCACATGCGCGACGACCCGGGTGGCCATCGTGTTGTTGCGGACGGCCTCGACCGGGTTGGCCTCCATCAGCCCCACGTGCTTGTACGCGGCCGCGTGGAAGACGACCGTCGGGCGGTGCTCGGCGAACACCTCCCGCATGCGCTCCTCCTCCTTGCAGTCGGCGAGCACGGCCGAGAGGACGTCCGGCGGCACATGGCGCTCGTCCTCGAGTTCCCGCTGGATCGAGAAGAGGTTGTCCTCGGCGTGGTCGAGCAGCACGATCCGGTGCGGCTCCACGCGCGCGATCTGGCGCGAGAGCTCCGAGCCGATCGAGCCCCCGGCGCCGGTGATGAGCACGGTCTCTCCCCCCAGGTAGGCGCCGACGCGGTCGAGCTCCATGTGCACGGCCTCGCGGCCGAGCACGTCCTCGACGCGCACCTCGCGCACCTGCCGGGCGATCGTGCCGTGGTCCTGGAGCAGCTCGAACACGGTGGGCAGCGTGCGCACGGGAATGCCGCGCTTGCGGCACTCGCGCACCACGCGCGCCCGGGTGGAACCAGGGGCGGAGGGGATCGCGATGATGACTTCGTCCGGCTCGGCCTCCTCCAGGATGCGGGGAAGGTCGCCCTCGGTGTTGCCGCGCACCCGCACGCCGTCGATACGCAGCCGGAGCTTGACGGGGTCGTCGTCGAGGAAGCCCACCGGCGTGAGCCCCAGCTCGCGGTTGCGCGCGATCTCGCGCAGCACCTGGCGCCCGCCGTCGCCGGCGCCCACGATCAGGACGCTGTGGTCGCCCTTGCGCCCGCCGCGGAACGCGGCCAGGGGACGGCGCTCGTAGAGGGTGCGCGCGAGCACGCGCACCCCCAGCAGAAACAGCAGGCTGAGCAGGAAGAACAGCACGGTGACGCCGTTGGGCAGCGTGATCGTCGTGGTGCCGCGCTCGGTGGCGTGCTGGACGGGGCGGAACACGACGACGGCGACGACCGTGAGCAGGACGATCACCACGATCGCGCGCGTGACGGCCTCGTAGTCGCGCTGTCCGGAATAGCGCCAGCGGCGCTGGTAGACGCGCATGAACACGAGCACGGGCAGGCATCCGACGAGCACCCACCAGATCGTGCGTTCGCGAAGCTCCTCGTAGAAGCCGCTCGGGCCGCTGTCGAACCGCAGCTGGAAGGCGAGGTAGTAGGCGAGCGCGACCAGCACCCCGTCCACCGCCAGTTGGGGCAGCGAGTGCCGGTGGAGGGGAAGGGCCGCCGAGCGGATCCGTCGGCGCATTCTCAGGATTGTAAGGCGCTCGAGGCGGTCAGGCGAGGATGGGCGGGTGCCCGTCAGGGAAGGACCGGCGAGAGAAGGAGCTCGACGAGCGTCCCAGGATCGCGGCGAATTCGCTCTGAAGGGCCCGCGCGCTCGCGCTTGAGGAAGCCGAGCTCCTCCACGCCGGCCAGCTTGCGCAGGCGCCCTTCGGCGATCAGGCGCTCGTCCACGGCACCCAGGCGGCCTTCAAACGTGGTGTACACGGGGACGCCCAGCGCGACCGCCTCGCGGTTCATGGTTCCCCCGGCGGAGATCACGAGGTCGGCGTGGGCGATCAGCGACTGAGCATCGATCGCATGCTCGGGCACGACGAAGCCAGGCACGCCCGCGAGCTCCGCCCGCTGGGAGTCCACGCGGGGCAGCACCACGGGTTGCACGCCATCCTGAGCGGCGGCCGTGCGCAGGCGGTCGAGCACCGCGGCGAACAGGTCGTTCTCGAAGCGGTGGTAGAGCGACACCTCCGGCGGCGGGCGCACCACGACGACCGGGCGCTCGCGATCCAGCCGCAGCGTCTCGAGCACCTGCGCGTCGGGCTCGAAGTCGGCCAGGTAGTACTCCTCCTTCAGCCCCTGATAGGAACGCACCTTGCCCCTCGCGCCGTAGCGGTCCAGGCGCTCGGGCGGGATCGCGTCGGGCACGACCACCGCACGCGCCAGACGACAGTTGACGTTGTGCTGCACCGTCGCCCACTCGTAGTCGAACGTCGTCGCGCTGGGCACGCGCAGGATCGCGGCCGCCACGGTCACGTCGTTGGAGCCGTGGCCGAGGGCGATGTCGAAGCGCCTGCGGGCGTTCGCACGGACGTCGGCCCGCGCCCAGCGCACGAGCGCTGCCGAGCGCGAGGCCAGGCCGCCCGCCTTGGCGAGCAGCCGCTCACCGCGATGGTGGCCGATGGCCGTGTGAGCGATGCCGAAGCGCTCGCACAACTCGATCGTCTGCGCGAAGTCCCGCGCGGTCACACGCACGTCATGGCCGTCCGCACGCAGGCGCTCGATCACCGGGCGCATCACCAGCACGTGCGGACTGTTCGTCAGGTCGATCCAGATGCGCATTCAGAACGGCACGGTATCGTTGCGCCGGCAATGCTCGTCCTCGCGTCGATCTCCGAATCGCTGGTCAACATCGCCTCGCACTTCGTCCGCGACGCCGGGCTGCCGGCGGTGTTTCTGCTGATGCTCGCCGAGAGCGCGTGCATCCCGATCCCCTCGGAGGCGACGATGCTGTTCGCCGGTTTCGCCGTGGCGAACCCGCGGCGAGCTCCGCGCAGCCACCACCTGACGCATCGTGGGCATCGTCCTCGCCGGAGTCCTTGGCAATCTGGTCGGCTCATGGATCGCCTACGGCGTGGGGCGGCCGGGCGCCTGGAGCTGATCGAACGCCACGGCCGCTGGCTGCATCTGAAGCCCAGCCACATCGCCTGGGCCGACCGCTGGTTCGAGCGCTACGGCGCGCCGGCGGTCTTCTTCAGTCGCATGCTGCCGATCATCCGTACGTTCATCTCGCTTCCTGCCGGCGTCGCGCGGATGCCGTTCGCCGCGCTTCACCCTGTTCACCTCGCGGGCTGCCTTCCTTGGGTGCTCGGGCTCGCGCTGGCCGGGAAGGCGGTGGGCTCCGAACTGGACGAGCGTCCGCAAATACTTCGAGTACGTCGACTACGCTGATCGTCGCGGCGATCGTGGTCGGCATCGGCTACTGGATCATTCGCCGTCGGCGCGGCGTAGACGCGGACCCCGCGCCGGACGTCGGCTGAAGCACGAAAGCGGTGTTCGACCGCTCGCGGAACTCCGCCCTTCCCTCGCACCAGGCGGTTGCCTTGGGCCTGCTTCAGGGCCCGACAGAGCTGTTGCCGGTCTCATCCTCGGCGCACACCGCCCTGCTCCCCTGGCTTCTCGGCTGGAGCTACGCAGGGCTCGACCCCGAGCTACGCAAGTCGTTCGAGGTCTCACTGCACGCGGGGACGGGAATCGCGCTGGCGATCGACATGCGCGAGGAGCTCCTGGAGGGGGTGTTGAGCCTCGACCGGCGCCATGGCGCCATGATCGCCTGTGCGCTGGCGCCGCCCGCGATCGCCGGACTCGCGCTGCGGCGGTTGATCGAGCGCCGCCTGGGCGGACCGCGCTCGATCGCCGCGGGTCTGATAGCGGGCGCCGTGGCGATGGCGATCGCCGACGCGCGTGCGGGGACCCGCAAGCGCGAGGACGCCGGCCCGGGCGATGGGCTGGCACTCGGTCTCGCCCAGGCCGTGGCGCTGATGCCCGGGGTCTCGCGCAGCGGCGCGACGCTCACCGCGGCGCGGGCGCGGGGGTTCACGCGTCACGACGCGCACGCTCTCTCCTGGCATGCCGGCCTACCGGTGATCCTCGGGAGCGAGCGCCCTGGAGGCCGCGCGAGCGTCCTCGTCGAGCGCACCCGAGGGCGCCCGGTGGCGCGCTCGGCGCCGGGGCAGCCTGCTCGTTCGCCTCGACCCTTCTGAGCGCCCGGATGCTCCGCCGGGCATCCCGCAGGCCGTCTGTGCTGCTCACCTCGCTCTACCGGGTCATGCTGGCGCTCGTGGTGATCAGCCGCCTGCGCCGCACCCACAATAGAGGGGCATGACCGTCCTGGGGACCCTGCTGGGTGGACGCTACCGGCTCGATGCCGAGATCGGGCGCGGCGGTATGTCCACCGTCTATCTCGCCTTCGACACCGTGCTCGAACGCCCGGTGGCGATCAAGCTCATGCACCGCGAGATCGCCTCGGACTCCGATCAGCTCGAGCGGTTCCGCCGCGAGGCGCGCTCGGTGGCGCAGCTCAACCACCCCCATGTCGTCACCGTGATCGACGCCGGCGAGGAGCTCTCGCCGGACGGCGCCTACCCGGACGGCAGCGGAGGGGTGGGAACGCCGTACATCGTGCTCGAGTATGTCGAGGGAGAGACGCTCAAGGATCTCATCCGCCGCGAAGGGGCCCTGGAGATCCCGCAGGCGATCGCCTATGCGATCGAGATCGCGCGCGCGCTGGGCGCCGCCCATGAACGCATGATCGTCCACCGCGACGTCAAGCCACAGAACATCCTGATCAGCAGCCGAAGGCGGCGCCAAGATCACTGACTTCGGAATCGCCCGCACGCTCACCGAGGAAGGTCTGACGATGGCCGGGAGGGTGCTCGGCACCACCGACTACGTCTCGCCCGAGCAGGCGCTCGGGCAGCCCGTCACGGGACAGTCCGACCTGTACTCGCTGGGAGTGGTGCTGTATGAGATGCTCACCGGCGAGGTGCCGTTTCGGGGGGAGACGCCCGTGGCCGTGGCGATGCGGCACGTGCGCGAGCAGGTGCCCGACGTGCAGCATCTGCGCCCCGACGTCTCCGCTGCAACCGCCCTGGTCGTCGACCGTGCGGTCGCCAAGGACCTGCACGACCGCTACCCCGACGCCGCGGACATGGTCGCCGACCTCGAGGACGTGCTTGCGATCGAGGCCTCCCGCTCCGGGCAGGCGACGGGCGAGGTGACGACCGTGCTGCGCACCCTGCCGGGGACGGCGCGTCGGCGCCTGCCCTGGCGCATGCGCCACCCCGCCCGCTGGGTCGCCTCGCTGGCGGTCATCGCCGCTATCACGGCCATCGCGCTCGTGGCGTTGGCGGGGCGCACGCAGCGCGGGACCGGCGTGGCGCCGGGGGTCTCGATCTCCTCCGGGCTGTCCCCCGTGTTCCTCGCCCAGACCGCCGCGCACGGCTACAACCCGTTCGGCACCGGCCCCGAAAATCGCGACGAGATCGAGAACGTCGTCGACAGCGACCCGAACACGACGTGGAGCACCGAGCAGTACTACGACGGCACCCTCAAGAAGGCGGGCGGGGAAGGTGTCGGGCTGTACCTGGACGCCTCTCCCGGCGTGGTCGGCAAGGCGATCGAAATCCAGACGCCCACGCCCGGGTTCGCGGCACTCCTCTATGTGGCCAACAACGTCGAACTGGCGCTCCCCTACGGCGACTCGACCACGCTCGCCGCCCGCGGCTGGCAGGGCCCGGTCGGGCAGAGCCGCTACGTGCGCAACCACGAACGCATCCAGCTGAACCTGGACGGCCGGCGGTTTCGCTACTACCTGCTCTGGATCACGACGCTTCCCCCGCGGATGGAGTCGGCCTCGATCGCGGACCTGACGCTGTTCAAATAGAGCCGCCTGGAGCCGGCGGGGTCGGGCGTCGGCTCAATACCGGTAGGCCCGCAGCGCCTGATGGCGCTCGAGGGCCAGGCGGCAGAGGCGATCGGTCAGCTCCGGGTAGGAGATGCCCGAGGCCTGCATCAACTTCGCGTACACACTCGTCGGGGTGAAGCCGGGCATCGTGTTGAGCTCGTTCACCACCACCCGCTCCCCGTCGACGAAGAAGTCCACCCTCGCCAGCCCCTCGCAGCCGGCATGGATGAATGCGCTCAGCGCGAGCTCCTGCACTCGTCTGGCGGCCGAGGAGGAGATCGGGGCGGGCACCCTCAGCTCCATGCCCCCCGCCGTGTACTTGGCCTCGAAGTCGTACCAGTCGCCGGGGAAGGAGATTTCTCCCGGCACGGAGGCAAGCGCCCTATGCCCGGCCGCGGATCGCTCCGCGAGCGGCCTGTCGAGCACGCCGCACTCGACCTCGACTCCCTCGGCCATCGCCTCGACGATCACGAGCGCGTCGTGGGCGAACGCCGAGCTCAGGGCCTCCTCCATGCGCGCGCTCTCGGTGACCCTGACGATCCCCACCGAGGACCCCAGGTGCGCCGGCTTGACGAACACCGGCAGCCGCAGCGCCGCGATCTCCTCGAGCACCTCCTGCCGTGCGCACCTGAAGCGTTCCTCGCGCACGGCCACGTAGTCGACGCTGGGAAGTCCCGTGGCGCCCATCAGCTCCTTGAACATCACCTTGTCGCTGCTCACGGCGGAGGCCGTCACACCGGCGCCGACATACGCGACGTCGAGCGTCTCGAGGAGCCCCTGCACCGTCCCGTCCTCTCCGAACGGGCCGTGCAGGGCGGGAAAGACGACGTCCACGCCCAGGAACCCGTCGCCGGGCTGCACGCTCAACGGCTCACCCTCGCGGCGCCAGACGCCATCGCGACCGATCTGCACCAGCACGACCTCATGCCCACCGGCGCTCAGCGCGTCGCGCACGGCGGCGCCCGAGGAGAGCGACACGTCATGCTCGGAGGAGCGTCCGCCGGCGAGCACCGCGACCGTAAGCGTCCGCTGGGTGGGTCCGGCGTACACGTTCACGGTGTGGCTCATCCCGCCGGAGCGGCCGCGGGAGGCGTCGGCGTCGTGGGCGTTGTCGTCGTGGGCGTTGTCGTCGTCGGGGTCGTCGGCGTGGTCTGCTGCCCCAGCACGCCGATCGTGATCGTCACCGTGGCGCCTTTGTTGGCGCGCGTCCCGGCCGCGGGGTTCTGGGTCAGCACGATCCCCACCTGCGTCGGTTCGGTGGTCGTGGTGTTCTGCGCCTTGGGCGTGAACCCGGCCCGCCCGAGCGCGGCGGCGGCTTCGGTCTCGTTCTGCCCCACCACGCTCGGGACGGCGATGCTCGTGGGCGCCTGCGCCACCGTCAGGTTGACCTTCCCGCCCGCCCGCAGCGAGGACCCGCCGGCCGGGGATTGGGACAGGACGGTTCCCGGCGCCTGCGCCGCCGAGACCTGCTGGGTGATCGCACCAACCGCGAGACCCACCGTCTCGATCGCGGCTTCGGCGCCCGCCTGCGCCTGGCCCACCGTGTTGGGGACGCGCACCGGAGCGGGGCCGCTCGAGACGACCACCGTCACCGGGCTGCCCACCGGCAGCCTCGTGCCGGCGACGGGTTCGGTGGCGACCACGAGGCCTTCGGCGACCGACGCGCTCGGCTTCGTGGTGGTCGTCGTCTTGAAGCCGGCCGCCCGCAACGCGCTCTGCGCCTTCGCCGCGCTCAGACCTGCGACGTTGGCGACCGGCACCGTGGGAGGTCCGCTGGAGACGACCAGTTCGACGCGCGTGCCCTTCTTCACCACGCGCCCGAACGCGGGGCTCTGCGCGAGCACCTCGCCGGTGGCGATGGTCGTGCTCGCGGCCGGTCTTGGAACCGGGGTCAGCCCCGCTGCCCGCATCCGGACGAGTGCGACCTTTTCTGTGAGCCCCACGACATCCGGCACCCGCACCTTCCCGACTCCGGGCAGCACCACGATCGCGAGGACGGCCAGGATCGCGAGCACAGCCGCCGCGGCCGACCACAGCAGAATGCGGCGGCGACGGTCGGCAGCAGCAGCGGCAGCCTCGGGATCCTCGACGAACGGCTCGACCGCGGGCAACAGCAGCGGGCCGGTCCCGTGTCCGTCCTGCAGCTCAGAGTCGGGCGGTGACGGCGCGGGCGCGGTGGCGGGCAGACCCCGACGCTCCGCCTGGAGCGCCGTGATGAATTCCTCGGCGTCGGCGTAGCGCTGCGCGGGGTCCTTGGCGAGCGCCCGCAGCACGATCGCATCCAGGCCGGGGGGCAGGGCCGGGTTCAGTTCGCTCGGCGGGCGCGGTGCGGCCGAGACCTGCTTGAACGCGATCGCCACCGCGGTCTCGCCTTCGAAGGGAACGACCCCGGTGAGGAGCTCATACAGGATGACGCCGATCGAGTACAGATCCGAGGCGGCGCTCACGGCGAGTCCCTGCGCCTGCTCGGGGGACAGGTATTGCGCCGTGCCCATGATCGAGCCGGTGAGCGTCATGTCCGAGGCCCCGGCGCGGGCGATCCCGAAGTCGGTCACCCGCGCGCGGCCCTCCTCGTCGAGGATCACGTTGTGCGGCTTCAGGTCGCGGTGGACGACGCCCCGCTTGTGCGCGAACCGCGCGCCGCGCAGGATCTGCACGACGATGTCGATCGCGCTGGCCGGATCCAGCGCGCCCTGTTCGCGCACGATCGACTTCAGCGAGCGCCCGGCCACGTACTCCATGGCGATGTAGTAGGTGCCGTTCCACTCGCCGCGGTCGAATATGCCGACGATGTTCTGATGGGACAGCCCGGCGGCGCTCGAGGCCTCACGCCGAAACCGCTCGACGAACTCCTGGTCTTCGGCGAAGTGATGGTGCAGCACCTTCATCGCGACCTGCCTGCCGAGGAGCTGGTCTTCAGCGAGGTACACCTCGGCCATGCCTCCCGAGCCGAGCCGCGAGAGGACCCTGTAGCGCCCGTCGATGATCGTCTCGGCGTCGATCATCGCAGCAGACTTTCCATGACCTGCTTGGCGACCGGCGCCGCGAACGAGGCGCCCTGTCCCGGCACTCCCTGAAGGGTCACCGCGATCGCCACCGTCGGATGGGCGGCGGGAGCGAAGGCGATGAACCACACGTTGTTGATGGCCGTCCCGATCTGCGTCTCGGCCGTTCCCGTCTTGCCGGCCACCTGCACACCGGGAATCTGGGCCGGGGTGCCCGTGCCGCCGTTCACGACGGCTTCCATCATCGAGGTGACCGTCCTCGCCGTCGAGGGTTTCATCACGACCGACTGCACGCGCGGTGAGATCCGCTGCACCGTGCGCCCGTCGGGGTCGACGATGCGCTGTGTCAGGTGGGGCACCATCAGCCTGCCGTGATTCGCCCACCGCGGCGGCGACCTCCGCCATCTGCAGCGGGACCACCGCGAGTTTGTCCTGTCCGATGCCCATGCGCCCGACGTCGACCTGGGGGCTCGTGGGGGGCACGAGGCGGGAGCCGACGTAGGAGCCGCTGGCGGACATCTGTTCGGCCGGGTAATCGAGCTTGGGCTTGCGGTCGAAGCCGAAGCGGTTCATGTAGCGCCCCATCGTGCGCTTGCCCAGCTTTTCGGCAACCTGCGCCCACACGGTGTTGACCGACTTCGCCAGCGCCTCGGTGAGGGTGATCGGGCCGAAGCTCTCGTTTTCGTCGTTCTGCAAAGGGACCCCGGAGATGGGCACGCGGTTGCGCCCGCTCAGAGTCGATTCCGCGCTGAAGGTGCCCGAATCGATCGCCGCGGTAGCGGTCACGACCTTGAAGGTCGAGCCCGGGGCATAGCCGAACTGGGTGGCCCGGTTGACCAGCGGCCTGCCCTTGGCGTCGCTCGCGAGTTTCGCCAGGCCGCTCGCCGAGCCCAGCGAGTTCGGGTTGAAGCCGGGCGTCGAGGCCATCACCCTGACGGCCCCGGTACGCGGGTCGAGCGCGACCACGGCCCCCTGGTGTTCGCCGAGCGCGGAGATGGCGACGCGCTGCGCGGTGGGATCGAGCGTGGTGACGACGGTGTCCCCCCGCGGCTTCTTGCCCTGCAGCTGGTCGAGCACCGACTGCAGGTTCCTTTCGGTCTGTCCGGTGAGCGCCGCGTTTCGAAAGCGCTCGATACCCGTCTGGCCGAGGTCGGGGTACACGTAGGAGTAGCCGACCGCGTGCGCGAACTCTTCACCGCTCGGATATCGACGCGTGTAGGTGCCTTCGGACCCGCGCACGCTGCGCGCGAGCACTGCGCCGTTGGCGGCGAGGATCGGGCCCCGGTCGACGCGCTGCTGCTCGAGCACCCCGCGCGCGTTCAGGCGATTTTCACGCAGCGACGACGCTTCGAAGATCGTCCAGCGCGAGGTGAACGCGAGCAGCAGCGCGAACAGCAGGACGACGAGCCCGTACAGGCGGACGATCGGGCGGTTCATCGCTGCGGCCTCATTCGAGCTGCCCCAGTTCGAGGCTGTGCATGAGCTCGATCGCGTCGCCTTCCGAGCGCAGCGAGTGATCGAGCAGCGTGCGGCGACGTTCGGGAGAGAGCGTGGAGGCGCTCACGCCGGAGACGAAGTCGCTGCTGTAGAGGTTCAGGTTGCCCGGGAGCCGGTAGGGAACTCCGCGGAACAACGTGACCAGCCCGCGGCTGTTGGTCCCGATGAAGTACACCGACTGCGAGGCGACGTACAGCGCGGAGCCGACCACACCCAGCACCAGGAGTACGGCGAGGAGCACACCGGCGCGCCGCAGGCTGATGCCCCGGGGCGCGCCGCGCGAGGATCCGCGGCGCCCACCGCCCGCCTCGGGGCGGCGGGGTTGGCGCGGGCTGACGGGCGGCGGCACGGCGGGCGCGCTCGTCATGGTCTCGTGCTCGCCGACCCAGTCCTCGCTCGTCCCGTCCGCGGCGAGCTGGGCCGTGCTCGGCGATTCAAGCGTCGCCGCCCGGTCAACCGACGGCTGGGTGGCGGCGTGCACCTCCTCCAGGCGCAGGAGCAGGACAGTGATGTTGTCGCGCCCTCCCGCCTCGTTGGCGGCCGCGATCAGGGCCTCGCCCGCGTCCTTCAGCCGCGGGTGGGCGATCAGCACCGCGGCGAGCCGCTCCTCTCCCACCATCGTGGTGAGCCCGTCGCTGCACAGCAGGTACACGTCGCCTGCGCGGGCGCGGAAGGAGCGCGTGTCGACGTCGACCGTGGCCTCCGGCCCCAGCGCGCGCGTGATGACCGAGCGCTGGGGATGCTCGACCGCTTCCTCGGGGGTCAGCCGGCCCTGGCGCACGAGCTCGTCCACGAGCGAGTGGTCGTCTGTCAGGCGCAGCAGCTCACCGTCGCGCAGGCAGTAGGCGCGGCTGTCACCCACGTGCGCGATCGCGACCTCCCGCTCGCCCACGTAGATGGCCGTGAGCGTCGTGCCCATGCCGGCCTGCTCGGCGTTCGAGTGGGAGAGCTCGTGGATGCGCGAGTTGGCCGTGAGCGCGAGCGCGGAGAGGGCGAGCTCCGGCTCCGCGGCATCGTCGAGGCCGTGCCTGAAGGACTCGACGGCGATCCGCGATGCGACCTCCCCGGCCTGCGCGCCGCCCATGCCGTCGGCCACCACGAACAACGGCGCGCGGGCGAGCAGCGAGTCCTCGTTCGCCCGCCGTTGGCGCCCGGTGTCGGTTCCGGCGTACTGCTCGGCCACGCGCAGCATCTCAGTCGACCTCGAACGCGAATTCACTGTCGCCGATGCGCACCCGGTCCCCGGGGTGCAGCGGCCGGGGGCTCTGCAGGAGCTCCTCGTTGAGATAGGTGCCGTTGGTGGAGTGGAGGTCCTCTATGACCACGATGTTTCCCTGCTCGTAGATGTGCGCGTGCCGCGAGGAGGCGAACGGGTCCTCGAGGCGTATCTCCGCCCGATCGCCGCGCCCGAGCACGATGTCTCCGTCGAGGTCGTAGATCATGCCGGGGTCGTGGCCGGGGGCGCGCTCGACCACCAGCCGGGTGCCCGGCTGGCGACGTCGGCGCTGCCCAGCGCGGAGGCCGAATACAGACCGGTGGCGTCGGGCAGAAACGGTGCGCCGTCGGATCCCTGATCGGAGGCGAATGGCATGCCGCCCCCGCGCAGATCCTTGCGCGCGCTGCGCACGACCCACAGCACGAACAGATACAGCACGGCGAGGAAGCCGAACTTCAGCGCGACCGATACGGGTTCGAGCGTGCTCATCGGATTTCGAAGATCATCTCGGTGGAGCCGAGCTGGACGCGGTCGCCCGGGTGCAGCAGATGCGCCCCGCGAGTGTTTTCGCCATTGACGAGCACGCCGTTGGTCGAGCCGAGATCCTCGACCGTCCAGCCGTCCGCGGTGGGGCGGACGTCCGCGTGGTGGCGGGACACCCCGACGTCGTCGAGGATGATGTCGCAGTCGCGGCTGCGGCCGATCGTGCCGCCGCCGGAGGCCAGCAGCAGGCTGCGGCCGCCCAGGACGAGCAGCGCGCGTGCCGCCGGACGACGCGCGTGCGCCTCCTGTACCGGTCCGCCCACACGCCTTGAAGTGCTGTAGATCATCGTCTGACCGTGCTCCTCGACCGGTTGAGGATCGGCCGGCTCGTGGCCGTCGTCCCAGTCACTGTGAACGTCCTGGCGGACCGATCTCGCCTGGATGCCGAATTCCCCGAGCGCCAGTCGCTCGTCGGTGTGAAAGGTGATCAGCGGATGCGACGCGAGGATCAGATCCTCGCGTCGGGCGTGCTCCAGCAGATAGGCGCTGAGCTCGCCGACCACCTCGTGCTCGACACCCTCGTAGCGCTCGCGATCCTGCGGTGAGAGCCACACCGAGTACTCGTTGGGCGCGTACACACGTGACACCGACACGGTGCGATGCTCGTCCATCTCGCGGGCGAGCTTGCGCGCGAGCTCCATCGGGCGCACCTCGGAGCGGAACATCCGTCCGAAGGCGCCCTCGAGGAGGTTGGAGATCTTGGTCTCGACGCTCTGCAGCAGGTTCATTGGCGGGCGGCCCGGCCGGCCGATCCGAGATCGGGGGCACACAGCCCGGAGGGCTGGGTCGGATCTGTAGCCATGCTACGTCAGACGGGACCGCGCAGAGCGCGGACGCCCACCGCGAGCGTTGCCCCGAGGACCGCTCCGAGGACAGCGCCACGCGGCGCCGAGTGAGCCGCGTGGGCCGACAGGCCGCTGGTCAGCAGGGGCGTCGTGGCGGCGATCGCGGCGGCCCAGACCGTCACGCAAACGACGTCCACCGCGGCGCTGCGACCGCGCACGATCCAGGGCAGTACGACCGAGCCGGCCGCCCACAGCGCCGCGCCGAGCAGCACGCCGAGGCTGAGCATGGGCCCGAGGACGTGGACGGCGCTGCCCGAGAGCGACCCCTCCCAGACGGCGCGGGCGGGCGTGCCGCGCGGCTGGGCGAGCCACACATGTCGTGCAAGCAGCGGCCCGGCCAGGATCAGCCACCAGTAGCCCAGGGCCGCGGTCGCGGCGCGCGTGCGTGCGCGTGCGGCCTGCCCGGCGATCGCGGGGAAGGCGCCGGCCAGGCCGACGAGACCGAGCAGGGGAGCGAGCCCGGCCGCAAGCCAGGAGAACCCGATGCTCTGAGAATCGGGGTCGCGCGGCCACAGTGCGAGCGGGGCGGCGCCCGCGAGCAGCAGCACTGCGACGCCTCCCCGACCGGCCGATAGCTCCCAGACGACCGCCGCGAAGGCGCATGCCAGCCACGCCGCCCGCGGCAGCCCCCGCCGCCGGCCACGCTGCTCGGACGGCTCGGTCGGGACGCGCTGCCCGGACGCCTGGGCTGGGCCGCGCGGCGCGGAGGACGGGTTCGCGCCCACCGCCCTGAGGGCCGGCGCGCGGTCGCGTCTTCCAGGCCGCAGGTCAGCGGCCCTGATCGGATCCGGCGGGTGAACCCGAACCGCCGGGTGAACCGCCGGGGACTCCGCGGTGCTCGACCTCTCGGCCTCGCGCCGATGCTGCCGGCGCTTGCGCCGGGAGCCCTTCGGGGCACGTTCCAGCCCCTCTTCCAGAGCGAGGCGCAGCTCCTGCACCGTGCCCCGCTCGTTCCGGGACGGGGCCAGCGCCGCGTCGAGCGCGCGGGTGAGGCCGCGGGGCAGATCCCGCCGGCGGCGCTCGAGCGGTTCGAGCCGCCGGCCGATACGCCGCGCGGTGGCGGCCGGCGTGGTGCCGCGCACGGGGTTGACGCCGCACAGCGCCTCATACAGGACGAGCGCCAGGGCATACAGATCGGTCTCCTCGCCCGCCTCCTGCCCCTCGCTCTGCTCGGGCGCCATGTAGGCGAGCGTGCCCAGCACGTCGCCGGTGTGGGTGAGCACATCCTCGCCTGCCAGGGTGGCGCCGCCAAAGTCGGTGAGCTTCGCAGCGCAGACGAACCCCTCCGGCATCCGCACGCGCTCCTCGCGCTGGTCCGGGACGAGCACGTTCTGAGGCTTGATGTCGCGGTGGATGACCCCGCGCGCGTGCGCATGGGAGAGGGCACAGGCGAGCGCTATGCCGACCTCGAGGACATCCTCATCAGTCAGCGCACGTGAGGCGATCAGCTGCGCGAGGGTCGTGCCGTGGACGAGCTCTGAGATGAGGTAGAAGGCGTCCTGCACGGCGCATGCCTCATACAGGGCCACGATCGCGGGGTGGGCCAGGCGCGCGCTGGCGAGAGCCTCGCGGCTCGCGCGCTCCGAGTCTCCGTCCGGGGCCAGCGGGATCCGCTTGACCGCCACGTCACGGTGCAGCAGCTCGTCCTGGGCGCGCCACACCACACCGAAGCCGCCCGCCCCGAGACATTCGAGCAGGCGGTAGCGGCCGAGCACCAGATCGTTGAGTCCCGGAGGACCAACGGAGCTGTCTGGGATGGGTGCCGGCTGGCTGTTGGCGAGGGTGAGCAGCGACTCCACCGGATCCCAGATTCGCCGCCCGTAGGGCGCCTCCCTGCCGGGCCTTAAAGGAAAGGGCGCAGTTGACGGAGAAGTTGCAGTCTCGCCTCCGAGGTGCCCGACAGTCATACTTGGGCACTTCCTGAATCCCTGCAAGGAGCGAGCTTTTGTCGTTCTTCGACGATGGTGAGGAGACAGAGCCTCAGCCGTCAGCCCGAGCATCCCGCAAACGCGGGCGCGCGGCCCAAGGGGCCGCGTCGGGCGCGGCACCCGCGCAGGGCCCCCGCCCGCGCCGTCCCGAGAGCTCCTCGGGCTCGCTTGGGCTGGACCAGCACACCCTGATGGTGCGCCGGCGCGTGGCCGTCGGCGTGGGCGTCGTACTGCTGATCGTGATCGTCCTGGTCGTGAACGGCTGTCTGAAAAGCCAGCGGACGCAGGCGATGAAGAACTACAACCGCGACGTGAGCCTGATCGCAACGGAATCCGACGAACACGTGTCCACGCCACTGTTCACGACGCTCACCAATGCCGCGGGCAAGTCGGCCCTGAACGTCGAGGAGCAGGTCGATCAGCTGCGCATCGAGGCGCAGAACCTCGCCAACCGTGCGAAAGGGTTGAGCGTGCCGGGCTCCATGTCCTCCGCCCAGAGCAACCTCGTACAGACGATGAACCTGCGGGTCGAAGGGATGACCAAGGTGGCCGCGCTGCTGCCCACGGCGCTGGGCGGCCAGGGCAAGCAGGCGAGCACGCTGATCGCGGGCGACATGGAGATCTTCCTGGCCTCGGACGTCCTGTACTCCCAGCGCGTCGCGCCGCTGATCCAGCAGACGCTCGCGTCGAACGGGATACACGGCCTGAGCACCGCCGCGACCCGCTTCATCCCCAACCTCGGATGGCTCGATCCCGCCACGGTCCTCGCGCGCCTGACGGGCAAGCCGGCCAACGGCCAGAACAGCCAGGTGACCTCGGGGACCCACGGCAGCTCGCTGATCAGCGTAGCCGTGGGGACGAACTCGCTGCAGCCGGAACCCACGCTCAACCACATCTCAAGCGGAGGCACCCCCACCTTCTCCGTGGTCGTCGAAAACGGGGGCAGCAACCCCGAGACGAACGTGAAGGTCGATGTCACCGTGACCGCAGGCGGCAAGCAGTTCAAGGCCTCCCATGCGATCAACTCGGTGGAAGCGGGCAGCAAGGCGACCGTGGAAATCCCCGTCACGGGCATCCCCGTGGGCGTCGCCTCGAAGATCGAAGTCAACGTCGAGCCGGTGCCGGGCGAGACGAACGTCGAAAACAACAAGAACACCTACCTGGCGATCTTTGGCGAATAGCCGGCCCGCTAACTTGTGACGGTGGCCACCACCCTCACCGACACCCAGGGCATCATCGCGATGGCCGCGGCGGCGGTGGCCGTGGTCGCGCTCATCCTGAGCGTGGTGCTCGCCGTGAGAGTGCGCCGCCTTCGCCGTGACCAGCGACTCGTTCTGGGGGAGACCGAGGAACGGGATATCGTGGCCCACGCCGCCGGCATGCAGGACGCGTTCGAAGCGCTGCGCCAGTACGTCGACGATGCGGCCAGGCGCCTGGACGGGCGCCTCTCGGGCGCAGAGACGGCCCTGCACGGAACGCTCGCGCACCGCGCGCTGGTGCGCTACGACGCCTACAACGAGCTGTCCGGCCGCCAGTCGGTGTCGATCGCGCTGCTGGACGACGAGCAGTCGGGGATCGTCCTCTCGTGCATCCACCACCGCGACCAGGCGCGCGTATATCTGAAGTCGCTGCAGAGCGGACAGCCCGAACTGGAGCTCTCCCCCGAGGAGGCCGAGGCTGTGCGCATCGCCCTCTCGTCCACCGGGGCTGTGAGCGATGGCGTCGAGCACACCGCCTGAGATGCCCCCCGGACACGCGTCGGCTACCTCGGCCCGGCGGGCACGTTCAGCGAGGAGGCCCTCCTCGCGAGCGCAGACGCGGAGGCAGTCGAGCCCTTCCCGCTGGCGACGATCTACGACACGGTGATGTCCCTGCGACGAGAAGAGGTGGACTGGGCGGTGGTGCCGATCGAGAACTCGCTCGACGGTTCGGTCAGCGTAACGCTCGATCTGCTCGCGGACGAGGCGAGCGATGTGGAGATCGTCGGAGAGGCCCTGCTGAGGGTCAGGCATTCGCTGATCGCCGGGGAGCAGCTCGGGCTTGAGGAGATCGACACGGTGATCACCCATCCACAGGTCCCCGGGCAGTGCGCGTCGTTCCTGCGCCGTGAGCTGGCCCACGCCAAGATCATTCCCGCCAGCTCGACCGCCGAGGCGGTGCGGATCGTGGCGAGTGATCGCGCCGCGCGCGGGCAGCGCGGCCGGGCGGCGCTGGGAACGCTCCTGGCCGCGCAGATCTACGGGGGCACCGTCCTGCGGGAAGGCGTGGAGGACCGGGATGACAACGAAACGCGGTTCGTGTGGCTGGGGCGGGCGCGCAAGAACGGGTCCGCAGCACAGGGCGCACCGCCTCCCCTGCTGGCGTCCGCGCCCGGAGAGTGGAAGACCTCGATCGTCTTCTGGGGCCCCGGCGCCGAGCGTCCCGGCTGGCTCGTGCGCTGTCTGGACGAGTTCGCGCGCCGGGACATCAACCTGAGCAAGATCGAGTCGCGGCCGCGGCGGGGGCGCCTGGGGAGCTACATGTTCTTTGCCGACCTCATCGGCCGCCCGACCGAAACGCCGGTCGCGGACGCCGATCGCCGGTCTGCGCGAGCTGTGCGAGCAGGTGCGCGTGCTCGGCTCCTACGCGGCGGCGCAGGACCCGCGGGCGCCGGCAGCTTGAGATAAAGGCCGCCGGCGGAGCGCCACGGGATGAGGATGCCCCGCTACACTCCGGCCCTGAAGATGGAAAGCACAGTCCCACCAGAGCCGGTGGGGTCCGTGCCGCGTTCCGAGCACCAGCGGCGCGGACCTGGGACATCGCCCACCACGGCGATGGGTGGTCGGGTGCTCGTGTTGAACGCCACGTATGAGCCGATCAACGTGTGCACGGTCCGGCGCGCGGTCGTCCTGCTGCTGAAGGAGAAGGCCGAACTGCTCGAGCGTGGACGGTGGGAGCTTCGCTCGGAGAACTCTACGCTCGCCCGCCCCGTGGTAATCCGGCTGATGAGCTACGTCAACGTCCCGCGCGACGCTCACCGCCGCAAGATCACCCGCCGCGCCGTGTTCGCCCGGGACAGCTGGACCTGCCAGTACTGCGGATCGCGCTCCAACCTCACCGTGGACCATGTGATCCCCCGCTCCAAGGGCGGATCCTCGAGCTGGGAGAACATCGTCGCCTCCTGCGCGCCCTGCAACCGGCGCAAGGGCGACCGCCTGCCCCGCCAGGCGGGGATGCATCCGCGCCACGTCCCGCGCACCCCGCGCGCGGAGATCTTCATCCACGTGGCGAGCCCCACGATCCCCACTGCCTGGCTGCAGTACCTGCCGCAGGCGGCCTGATCGGGCCCACGGCGGCCCTTGCCGCGTCTGTCGGGCGTACGCGTGCTCGTCTGCGCACGACCCCGTAAACACGCGGAGGGCGCCTCAACGACGCCCTCCGCGATGCTGCTCTGACTGGAAAATCCGAGACGACTGAAAGGTGCAGCCGGAGGGACCAGAACCGGCGGTCGTCTCGGGGCATCCCGGGTTGGATTCCGCTAAGCGGTCCAGCCTGTCCGACCTAGCGGCCGGTCACCTCCAGAGTCCCGCAAAAACTGTCAACTAACGTTAGGACCACCTCCTTTCTCTGGTCTGTGCAGAGTAGCGGACCGCGTTGACACTGCCCACCTCGATCGGAGATCGCCCCTCAGTCGATGATCACGCCGAACTCCTGCGCGTAGGTGGCACCCGGCTGGCCTTCGCCAAGCGCCGCGGGCAGCGTGGGCAGGATGCCGATCCCGGTTTCCCGGTAGCGCGCTTCGAGGATGTTCGCGAGGTGCTTGGGCGAGGCTACCCAGGCTTCGACGACCGCCTGGGGCGTCGCGAGGGCGAGCGTTCCCCACGCGAGATTCTCGCCGATCACATAGCCGGCGTCCGGGCCGGGTATGTAGCCGGTCCCGCGGATGCGGTCGACCGGCGTCTCCCCGCTTGGGGACACGTGCTCGAAGTAGTCCACGGCGATCATTTCCGAGCCGTGGGATTCGGCGGCCTGTTCGAGTCGCTGGTTGCGCACCAGCGGCACCTCGCCGTTCTGGGCCCGCACTTTGTTCACGAGGCACATGACCGCTTCGCGGACCACTTCCAGATCGCCCGGGCTCGGCATCAGCTGGGTGTTCTGGCAGGGCGTCGCCAGGACGCTTGCGATCATCGACGCGCGCGCCACGCTGAGCGCCCGCTGGCCCACAACGCCGGACGTGGGGGACTTGTGCCTGATCCTCAGACGCGTGCTGCGCCCAGCGCGACAGCGGGAATGGAGCCTGCCGTGCACACGCGAGGAGTGACCACGTGAGGAGTGATGTGAGGAGCGGCAGGCGGCGCGGCGATGCGTGGCAGCGCCAGCGCCTGGGGCCGTGAGGAGCGAGCCGCCGAGGCTCGCGGCAGCGATCGCGATGAGAATGTTGAGCCGACGCACCCTCGGTCTGTCGGCTCACCCCCGCGGTCATCTGAGCACGGAGGGGGAAATCTGGACAGGTGCAAGGGCGGCGGATCCGGCGTTGCAACGATTTGTGCGGCCGGACCGGGCTACTCCTCGCTTGCGGTGGCGGCGCCGTTGCGGTTGACGTCGGCCTCCTGGTCGGCCGCTGAACCGTCGGACACGTCCGTCTCGACCCCCTCGTCGCCGGGATCGACCACGAGCGCCACGGCGCTGACGAGATCGTCCTCCTTGAGGTTCATCACCCTCACGCCCGTGGCCGATCGGCCCTGCTGGGAGATGCCCGCGGCGGGCGTCCTCTGCACCATCCCACCGACGCTGATGAAGACCAGCTCGTGATGGTCGCGCACGACGAGGGCCCCGGCGAGACCTCCCTTTTTCTCGGTAAGACCGATCGTTTTGACGCCTTTGGCGCCCCGGTTCGTTTTCCGGTACTGGCCGATCTGGGTGCGCTTTCCGTAGCCGTTTTCGGTGACCACCAGCAGGTCCATGTCGTCGCGGGCGACGTCCATCGCGATCACCTGCCCGCCCTTGCCCACGTCCATGCCGCGAACGCCCGTGGTGTCGCGGCCCATCGAGCGGACGTCGGACTCGGCGAAGCGCACGGTGAGCCCGGCTCGCGAGACCATGATGACCTCGTCTTCGGGGTCGACCGCGCGAACCGCGAGCAGCTCGTCGTCATCGCGGATGTTGATGGCGATGATGCCGTCCGCCTTGATGGGGGTGTTGTAAGCGAGCAGCTCGGTCTTCTTGACGGTGCCGCTGCGCGTGGCGAACACGAGGTACTTCGTCTCTGAGAAGTCGCGCGTGGACACCACGGCCTGGATCAGCTCGCCCTCGCGCAGCGGCAGGATGTTGACCAGCGCCCGTCCCTTGGCCGTGCGTTGCGCCTCGGGCAGCTCGTAGACCTTCGAGCGGTAGACCTTGCCGCGGTTGGAGAAGAACAGCAGGTAGTCGTGGGAGGAGCACACGAACAGGTGCTCGATGAAGTCGCCGTCCTTCATGTCCATCCCCGTCACTCCCCGGCCGCCACGCTGCTGCTGGCGGTAGGTGGCAAGCGGCAGCGACTTGATGTATCCGCTCTGGGTGATCGTGATCACCATCTGCTGGTCGGCGATCAGGTCCTCGATGTCGATCTCATCCTCGGAGTGGCTGATCTCGGTGCGCCGCTCATCGGCGAAGCGCTCGGAGATCTCTGTCAGCTCCTCTCTGATCACGCCCATGACGCGCGCCTCGTCGCCCAGGATCGCGCGCAGCTCGGCGATCCGCTCGGTGACGTCGGCGTGCTCCTGTTTGATCCCGTCGGCCTCGAGCGCTGTGAGCTGGGACAGGCGCAGGTCGAGGATCGCAGTCGCCTGGATCGGGCTGAGCTCGAAGCGGGCGACCAGCTGCTCGCGCGCCTCGTCGCGGTCGCGCGAGGAGCGGATGAGCTCGATGATCGCGTCGAGGTGCTCCAACGCCGTGAGCAGGCCCTCGAGGATGTGGGCACGGGCCTCCTTCTCGGAGAGCTCGTGCTTGGTCCGGCGCACGATCACTTCGCGCTGGTGGGCCACGTAGTGATGGATCACCTCGCGCAGGTTCAGCGTGCGCGGCACGTTGTCGACCAGCGCGACCATGTTCACGCCGAACGTGGTCTGCATCGACGTGTGCTTGTAGAGCTTGTTCAGCACGACCTTCGGGATCGCATCGCGCTTGAGCTCGATCACCAGGCGCATGCCCCGCTTGTCGGACTGGTCGACCAGGTCGGAGATCTCGGGAATTCGTTTTTCGTTGACGAGTTCCGCGATCTTGGTCATCAGGTTGCCCTCGCCGCCCTTCTTGACCATGAAGGGCAGCTCGGTGACCACGATCGCCTCCTTGCCGTGGCTGAGCGGCTCGATGTGAGCACGAGCCTGCACGCGGACGCGGCCGCGTCCGGTCTCGTAGGCATCCCGGATGCCGGCGCGTCCCAGGATGATGCCGCCGGTGGGAAAATCAGGGCCCTTGACGTGGCGCATGAGGCCCTCGGTCTCGATCTCCGGGTCCTCGATGTAGGCGATCGTCGCGTCGATCACCTCACGCAGGTTGTGCGGCGGGATGTTCGTCGCCATGCCCACCGCGATGCCTGAGGAGCCGTTGACCAGCAGGTTGGGAAAGCGCGCCGGCAGCACGAGCGGTTCGCGCCGCGAGCCGTCGTAGTTCTGCACGAAGTCGACGGTGTCCATGTCGAGGTCCCGCAGCATCTCGGTGGCGATCCGCGCCAGGCGGGCCTCGGTGTTGTGGCTGACAAATCCATTGGTCAGGAATGAGTGATCGTCGGTATCCACGCGCAGCGAGTACACGGGCTGCACGCCGGCGCTCTCCACCGATGCGACCTCGGCGTAGTAGTAGTCACCGCTAACCAGAGGGGCGATGACGTCACGGACCTCTTGCGAGGAGATCCGCTCGAGGATGGACGTCGATCCACGCTCCCAGCGCTCGATTCGATCGACGTTGTGGCGCCTCAGCCAATCGCGGTCGGCGAATGTAGAGCCGCCCTCAGCGCGTATGTAGCCGGCCATATGCGGCACGTGGTCGTGGCTCAGTGCCCGACTCGTGATCGGTATGCCAGCCAGCAGCTCCTCGAGCTTTGGCTGCTTTGCGCCGAGGAAGCCGACCCGGTCGGCGAACAGCCGCGCGTCGCGGCGATTGGTGATCACCACCTTGATCTCGTTTCGGGCTGAGCGGCTGAGTCGGGAGATCACCCCGAACTCCAAGAGAAGCTGCTGTACGCCGCGGGCCAGATCGGGACTGCGGGTCGAATAAGAGATCTGGATGGTGCTCCGCGGAAGGAGCGAGCAGGAGCCGTCGCCCTCGAACAGAGCCTGGAGAAAGACGCGCTTGAACCCGCGGTCGCCTGACCATACGAACTCGGGTACGCGCTTGCGCTCGCTTGTCAAGCCCGCCATCTCAGCCAACGGGCTCTCGCGGAGCGCGGCGAGATTCTGAATGTCCAGCTCGTGGCAAAGGCTGCCTGACCTGATGGTCCGCGAGCTGACGTAGCGCGTCCCGCCGACGATCTCGTCGTAGGCGTCGGTGACGGCGTTGAAGAAGTTGACATCGATGTTGTTGAACCCGGCGCGCTTGTCCCCGAACCAGCCCTCCGACACGAACGCGCCGGCCAGGAGCGCCAGCTTGCGTGCGCGCGCACCAAGCGGCGGTATGTCCTCGCTTGCCGCGCGGTGAAGCAGAACCCGCTCTCCGGGACCGATCTCCTCCAGGAGCTTCCACATGAGCAACGGCACGCCGGCCATGTCGATCAGGCACAACACCGGGTGGTTCCCAGTACCGGTCAGCTCATAGCCCTCCGTCGTCCGCAGCCGCAGAGTCGGGTGCTCTCCGGAGTGAAAGAGGACCGATGCGTGCACCCCTCGACCCAGACGGTCGAGCACCTCGACGTCCACCGGCGTGTCCGAATTGGGTTGCGCGCCCGCGGCAAACGAATCGATGCGCACGGTGCCGGCAGTAGTGCGAACCCGAGTGTCGCCCGTGACGCAATACCGCATGGCGGCAGCCGGGTCGTCGTCGACCGAGCCGAAGTTGCCCTGGCCATCGACGAGCTCGTTGCGCATCGAGAACTCCTGGGCCATGCGCACGAGCGTGTCGTAGATGGCCGAGTCGCCGTGCGGATGATAGTTGCCCATCACCTCGCCGACGATCTTGGCGCACTTGGCGTACGAGCGGGTCGGACCGAGGCCGAGCTCGTTCATCGCGTAGAGCACGCGACGGTGCACGGGCTTCAGGCCGTCGCGCACGTCGGGCAGCGCCCGACCGACGATCACGGACATCGCGTAGTCGAGGTACGCGGTGCGCATCTCCTCCTCGAGTGCGCGCGGTTCGACGTTGCCGCCGCTGATCACGTCAGCACTGGCCATGCCTCACCTCCTCAGACATCCAGGTTCGCCACGGCGCGGGCATTCTCTTCGATGAACTCCCGCCTCGGCTCGACCTGGTCGCCCATCAGCTTGGAGAAGATGCGGTCGGCGACGGCGGCGTCCTCGAGCGTCACCTGCGCGAGCATGCGCGTGGACGGGGACATGGTGGTTTCGCCGAGCTGATCGGCGTTCATCTCGCCGAGACCCTTGAAGCGCTGGAGCTTGATGCCCTTCTGCGCGACGGTCATCACGGCCGTGCGGAGCGCCTCGAAGGACGGTGCCGCCTCGTGGGCATCGCCGAGGCGCACCTCGAAGGCGGGGACGCCGGCCAGCTCGATCAGCTGGGCGTGGACGCGAGCGAGCTGTCGGTACTCCTGCGAGTCGAAGAGCAGGCGCTTGATGCGGTGGGTGCGGGCGAAGCCGGTCTTCGTTTCAATGGCCTTGACCCGGATCTCCAGGGGGTCCTCCTCGACGAGCAGCTGTGTCTCGTGCGTCTCGCCCACCAGGTCAGCGCGGCTGAGCACCTCGACCGCCGCCTCGGCGCTCATCACCTGCTCGCCGAGCAACGACGACTCCTCGAGGAACTGGACCATGTCGTGACCGTGGACGGCCCGCAGCGAGGACGACCAGCCCTCGTACTGCTTGAGCAGCCTGGAGAAGCGCTGCCAGCGCGCCTCGGTGAGCTTGAGCTGGGTGCCGTGGCGGTCGAAGATCTCGATCTTGTCCCACTTGTCAGAGAGCAGGATGTCCTCGAGCTCGGAGTCCTTTTCGATGTAGCGCTCGCGTGCGCCCTGCTTGAGCTTGTAGAGGGGCGGCTTGGCGATGTAGACGTAGCCGGCCTCGATCAGCTCCTGCATCTCGCGGAACAGCAGCGTGAGGACGAGCGTGCGGATATGCGCGCCGTCGACGTCGGCGTCGGTCATCAGCACGACCTTGTGGTAGCGCGCGTTCTCGATGTTGAACTCGTCGCGCACGCCGGTGCCGATCGCCGTGATGAGCGCCTGGATCTCGGTGTTCTGCAGGACCTTGTCGATGCGCGACTTCTCGACGTTGAGGATCTTGCCGCGCAGCGGCAGCACCGCCTGGGTGTTGCGGTCGCGGCCCTGCTTGGCCGAGCCACCAGCGGAGTCTCCCTCGACCACGAACAGCTCGGCCAGCGACGGGTCCTTGACCGAGCAGTCGGCGAGCTTGCCGGGCAGCGTCGAGTTCTCGAGCGCCGACTTGCGCCTGGTCAGGTCGCGTGCCTTGCGCGCGGCCTCGCGTGCGCGCTGGGCCTGGACGGACTTCATGATCACCGCGCGCGCCTCGCTCGGGTTCTCCTCCAGGAACTCCCCGAGCCCGGTGTTCACGATCGACTCGACGAAGCCGGCCATGCCGGGGTTGCCGAGCTTGGTCTTGGTCTGGCCCTCGAACTGCGGGTCGCGGAGCTTGACCGAGATCACGGCGGTCAGCCCCTCGCGGACGTCCTCGCCCGAGAGGTTGTCCTCTTTCTCCTTGAGCAGGCTGTGGTCGCGCGCGTACTTGTTGAGCGTGCGGGTGAGCGCGGAGCGGAAGCCGCTCATGTGCGAGCCGCCCTCGCGGGTGTTGATGTTGTTGGCGAACGAGTGGATGGACTCCTGGTAGGAGGAGTTCCACTGCATGGCGATCTCGGCGGCCCCCTCATCGCTCTCGCCCTCGAAGAAGATGACCTTGCGGTGGACCGTGTCCTTGTTCTCGTTGAGGTAGGCGACGAAGTCCTCGATGCCGCCCTCGTACTGGAAGGTGGCGGAGTGGCCCTCGCCGCGCTCGTCCACGATCGAGATCCTCAGCCCCCGGGTCAGGAAGGCGGTCTCGCGCAGGCGCTCCTCGAGCGTGTAGAAGTCGAGCTCCAGGGTCTCGAAGATGTCGGCGTCGGGCAGGAACGTGACGGACATTCCGGTCGGCGCGGAGGCGGGCAGCTTCTCGCCCTTGACGAGCTCGGTCTGGGGCGCTCCGCGCGCGTACTCCTGCGTGAAGACGTGACCGTCGCGGCGGATCTCCACCGACAGGCGTTCGGACAGGGCGTTGACGACCGAGACGCCGACCCCGTGCAGCCCGCCCGAGACCTTGTAGCCGCCGCCGTCGCCGAACTTGCCGCCGGAGTGCAGCACGGTGAGCACGACTTCGACGGCGGGACGCCCCTCCTTCTCCATGACGTCCACGGGGATTCCACGGCCGTTGTCCACAACCGTGACGGAGTTGTCCGGATGGATCGTGACGGTGACCTCGGTGCAGAAGCCGGCCAAGGCCTCGTCGACGGAGTTGTCGACCACCTCGTAGACGAGGTGGTGCAGGCCCATCACGCCTGTCGAGCCGATGTACATGCCCGGGCGCTTGCGAACCGCCTCAAGGCCCTCGAGAACCGTTATGTCCTGAGCGTCGTAGCTGGAGGCGGCGCCCGTCATCGACGGGTCGTTGACGCCGCCCTTGCCGGCGCCCCCTTCAGAGCTGTTGCTGCCTGTGGCCAAATGGCCCTCCAATGACGTGAGAACGCCCCGGATTCCAGGGCGCGGAGACCACTGGCCGGGGCGGGTGAAATATGTATACAACAATAGCAGGGCGGGCCCACAGACTCGGGCTCAAAACCCCGCTAAATCCCTGCAAATTAGCCGGAAAGTGGGGGATGTACGCGCTCTGGTCTACTTGCACTCCGAGCCGCTCGCAGCGATCAACGAGATCCGGCGAGGCAGTACGCCTCCTAGCTAGGCGTCAGCGGGTCGCCTTGGTCCTTCAGCGGCTCCGGCTCCTCGACTGGCTCATCCTCGTTCCGCTTGGCCGGAGGAGCGTCAGGATCGACCTTCAGCCGGTCTCGCAGCGCCTCCTCGGGGTCGCCCTCGATCTTGAGCCTGTCGGGGTCTTGGTCGGTCATCGACACCAGCGTAGCGCCCCAGCGGAACGGTCGGGCGCGGAAACGGGACGAGAAAACTCCGCGCCACTTCAGCGCCGCGGTCAGCCGGTGCGGCAGCGCAGCTCGCGGATCGTGTCGGCGCCGAGCGCGGCGTTGAGGCGCTGGGTCAGGTCGCCGGCCATCAGATCGAGCTCCTGCGCCCACACGGCGGCGGTGCAGGTCACCGTCAGAATCCCGTCCCGCTCGGCGGTCGGGCGCGCCGCCTGCGCGATCGCGGCGCCGGCGGTTGGCTCCCAGATCTCCTGGACGCGGGCGAGGGTCGTGGCCGGCGCGAGCGTGCGGGTCAGCCCCTCGAGGGCCACGGACAGCGAACGGGGGGCCCTCCTGCTCACGCGGCGAGCGCCTCCTTGAGAATCCTGCCCGGGGAGACGCGCAGGCGCGTGACCGACGCGTGCGTGGCCCCGGGCACGTGGGCGAGGTCGGTGGTGGCGATCACGCTCTGGCCGCCCGTGGACAGCTCAGCGGCGAGCAGCTCGCGGCGCTCGAGGTCCAGCTCGCTCATCACGTCGTCGAGGAGCATCAGCGGCGTGCGGTTTCGCTCGCGGGCGAGCACGGCCCGCTCGGCCAGGAGCAGCGCCAGCAGGGCAAGGCGCTGCTCGCCCTGGGAGCCGTACAGGCGCAGCTCGCGCCCGTCGCGGAGGATCGCCAGCTCGTCGCGGTGGGGTCCGTGGCCGGAGAAGCCGCGCTCGAGGTCGCCCGGCAGCCGGGCCTGCAGCTCGGCGAGGAACTCCTGCTCGTCCTCGGCACGCGAGCGGGGGCGGTAGTCGAGCGCCGCCGCGCCGTTGCACCCGAGCTGTGAGGCGCGCGTCTGCGAACGGCTCGGCGAGCAGCGCGACGGCCGCGGCGCGGTTCGCGCGAAGTGCGATGGCCTTGCCGGCGAGCTCGCGGTCCCACGTGGCCATGGTGGCCTGCGAGGCCCGGCCCGCGCGGATGCGCCCGAGCAGGGCGTTGCGCTGGGCGAGCACCCGCGAGTACTCGCGGCGCACGCTCGCGCGCAGCGGCCAGACGGCCGCCACGACCTGATCCAGATGCGCCCGGCGCAGAGTGGGCGAGCCCTTCAGCAGCTCGAGCCGGTCGGGCTGAAAGACGCTCAGAAGTGGCCTGTCCTCGACGTCGAGGAGGCGTTCGACGGGCGCCCCGTCGGAGGTCATGCGCTTCACCGGCCCCGCGCTCCCTGGCACGGTGCCGTAACCGACGCTCAGCTCGTGCGTGCGGGAGCCGTCGGCGAGCTGCACGACCACGCGGGTGGCCTGGGCGCCGAAGCGCACGAGCTCGCGCTCGTTGCGGGTGCGGGGCGAGCGGGCGGTACAGCCGAAGTAGATCGCCTCGAGCAGGTTCGACTTGCCGGCGCCGTTCGGTCCGTGGACCACCGTGAGACCCTCTCCGAGAGCGGCCTCCGCGCGGGCGTACGTGCGGAAGTCGCGCATCTGCACGCTGACCACGCGCACGACCGGGCCCTCCTACACGTTCAGCCGTATGGGCATGATCAGGTACACGAAGTCGCCGGAGTCGGGGGATTCGATCAGGCCCGGGCGCAGGGGGCTGATGAGCTTGAGCACGAGCTCGTCGGTCTCGATGCTCTCGAGCCCATCGCGCAGGAACTCGGGGTTGAAGCCGATGTCGAAGGCGTCGCCGTGGAAAGGGACCGGGATCGCCTCGCTGGCCCCGCCCACGTCGGGGGTCTGCGCCGAGACGGTGAGCGTGCCCTCCGTGAAGCTCAGGCGCAGGGGCGCGTTCTTCTGGGCCAGCAGGCTGATGCGCCGCACCACGTCTGCGAGCTCGGCGGTCGCCAGGCGGAGCTCGTGGTCCACCGACTCCGGAAGCAGCTGGCGGTAGTTCGGGAACTGGCCGTCGATGAGGCGTGATGAGAGGACGATGTCGCCGAGCTCGAAGACCACCTGGCTCTGCCCGACGCTGACGGAGAGCGACTCGCTCCCTGCCTGCTGGGCGATCCGCACCAGCTCGCCCAGGGCACGGGCCGGGATGTTCGCCTCGAGGCTTCCCTCGAGCGCGGTCTCGAGCGCGGTCTCCTTGACGCTCAGCCGGTAGGAGTCGGTCGCGACCATGCGCAGCTCCTTCCCGGAGGCGGACATGAGGATGCCCGTGAGCACCGGTCGCGTCTCATCGCGCGAAGCTGAGCGCGCTACGCGGGTGACGGTCTGCACGAACGCCTCGCAGGGCAGCGTGATGCGGGTCTCAGCGGTGGGGCCGGGGAGCGTGGGGAAGTCCTCGGTGCGGAGCATGCGCAGGTGGAATGTGGCCGGCCCGCAGATCAGCTCGACGTCCTGCTCGGCGCTCCTCAGCTCCATCGTGAGGTCCTCGGCGGGCAGCGAGCGCGCCACATCGAGCAGCAGGCGCGCCGGCAGGACCGCCGCCCCGGGTTGGCTCACCTCGGCATTCAACGGAACGCGCAGCCCGATCTCCATGTCTGTCGCCAGGAGCTCGGTGGCTGAGTCAGTCGCGGCGGAGATCATCACACCGGACAGCGCCTGAACGGCGCTGCGAGCGGATGCGACGCGGGTGACGGTCTGCAGTTGAGTCAGCAGCTCTGCCGCCGAGAGGGAAAGCTTCATGGATATTCCGGTCTAAAGAGATAGATGTAAGTAGTGCCTGTGGTTCTGTGGATTACGCTGAGAACGGCTGGTTGGTTGGGTGATGAGGCTGTGAACGAAGCTGTGCGTGGTGCTCGGGAAGTCTCTCAGGCTGGCCGGTCGGGCGTGGGCGCTCAGCGGGATGTGCGCTTGAGGTCCAGATCCTGTTGCAGCTTTTCCACAGCTTCGCGTGTAGACCGGTCCTCTGCCATGCGCTTCGCGGTGCGCCGGCAGGCGTGCAGGACGGTGGTGTGATCACGCCCACCGAAATGACGGCCGATCGCCGGCAGCGATTCGCCGGTGAGCTCGCGAGCGAGGTACATGGCCACCTGCCGCGGCCACGCTATGCGAGGAGTGCGGGAGCTCGAGAGGAGCTCCTGGTTTGAGAGGCCGAAGTGCTCGCAGGCCGCGAGCTGGATGTCGCTGACCGAGCGGGCGCCCTGGCGTCCGACGGATGGTGGGCGCGGGTAGAACCGATCGAGGACCTCGTGGGCGAGCTTGCCGGTGAAGGGGCGGCCGGTGAGCGAGCTGAAGGCGACGATGCGGATGAGGGCGCCCTCGAGCGCGCGGACGTTGCTCTCGACGCGCTCGGCGATCACCTCGAGCGCATCCTCGTCGGCGAGGTCGATGTGGTCGTGCTGGACGCGCTTGCGCAGGATCACACGGCGCGTGGCGATGTCGGGCGGGTCGATGTCGGCGACGAGACCGGCCGCGAATCGCTCGCGCAGCCGGTCCTCGAGAGCCTGTAGATCGTGCGGGGGACGGTCGGAGGTGAGCACGATCTGGCGGCCGCCGTCGTGCAGCGCGTTGAACGTGTGAAAGAACTCCTCCTCGGTCTTCGTCTTGCGCTCGAGGAACTGGACGTCGTCGAGGAGCAGCACGTCGACATGGCGGAAGCGGTCCTTGAAGCCCCCGGTGTGGCCGTCGCTGAGGGCGCTGAGGAACTCGTTCGTGAACGCCTCGCCGGTGGTGCAGCGAACGGTCAGGCCGGGGCTGTGCGAGAGCAGCAGCCCAGCGATCGAGCTGAGCAGGTGGGTCTTGCCGACTCCGGGAGGGCCGAAGATGAACAGCGGGTTGTAGGCCTGGGCGGGCATCTCGGCGACCGCGAGCGCGGCGGCGTGGGCGAGGCGGTTGCAGTCGCCGATCACGAACTGGTCGAAGGTGAGCTTGGGATTGCCGAGCGGCCCGGTGAGCGAGTCGAGATCCAGGTCCCGTTCGAGTTTTTCCACAGCTTGACGTGCGGCGGGCGGGTGCCCGTCGAGGTCAGCGCGCGGGCGCGGGCGCCTGCCCTCAGGATGACTCGCTCCACGCGCGCCCACACCGCTCGCCCGTGCGGCCGCGTCGCCCATCGGTTCATGGGTCGAGACGAGGTCGATGGCGGCGCCCGGACCCAGCACGAGCGCGACGCTGGCCTCGAGAATGCTGCCGAAACGGTCGCGGATCCAGCCGCACGCGTGCGGAGGAGCTTCGATGAGCAGGCGCTCGCCGGAGAGAGAACGTGCGCGCAGCGGTCCCAGCCAGATGCGGTAGGTGGGCTCGTCGACAGCTCGTGCAAGCTCCGCCTGCACGCGTGACCATATGTGCTCCAGCTCGGCGCTCACAGCAGCGTCTATCCGCTTCTCCCAGGAAGAAAGTGATGGCGACTATTCGAGGAGGGCCCGCTGAAGAACCCGGTCAGGCGACTATAACCGACGGTCCGCGGCGCCCGACGAGGCTCACCCGCAATTGGCGGAAAAATTCGGAGCGAGGCCCCTGGTCGTATACTTCGGCGGGCACCGGCAGAGGAGTCCGGCCCCTCCGAGGTGCACTCGAAAGCAGGAACCGGGCCGCGATCGGAGAATAGGAAACGTGAAGCGCACCTACCAGCCCAAGAAGCGCAAGCGAGCCCGCGCGCACGGGTTCCGCGCCCGCATGCGCTCGCGCGCCGGACGCCTGACGCTGAAGCGCCGCCGCGACAAGGGACGCAAGCGCCTCTCTACCTAGATGTGAACGGAGCGCGATGAAACCGCGGTCCTCCAGTCGCGCCCGCCTGTCACGCAGCGCCGAGTTCGAGCGGGTCTACCGCCAGGGACGGTCGACCGCCAACCGCCACTTCGTGCTGTATGCGTTCCCGAATCCGTCGGCTGAGCGCCCGCGTCTCGGCCTGTCGGTGTCGCGGAAGGTCGGCGGCGCCGTGGAACGAAACCGCGTCAAGCGGCTGCTGCGGGAAGCGTTCGCGCGGGCCGAGCCGGAGCTGACGGCCGGCCAGGACGTGGTGCTCGTGGCCCGCCCCGCGGCCCGTGAGCTGGCCGACCGCGAGGGGCTCGAGGGCGTGGATGCGGCCCTGTCGGAGCTCCTCGTCAAGGGAGGGCTTCGGCGCGAGCCCGCGATCGCGCGGGAGGGCGCGTGAGCTCGACGGCGTCGCCGCGGCCCGGCTCATCGCCGCCACGCGAGACGGCCCCGGCGGCCGGGTGGCGACGGGCGATCGTGATCGCCCCGATCATCGTCTATCGAAAGGTGATCTCGCCGGCCATTCCGCGGCGCTGCAAGTACGAGCCCACGTGCTCGCGCTACGCGGTCGATGCGATCCGGGAGTACGGCATACTTAAGGGCCTGGTGCTGGCTGGGTGGCGCCTGCTCAGGTGCAATCCGTGGAGCTACGGCGGGTACGATCCGGTGGAGGCCCAGCGAGTGTTCAGGATCGGCCCCCACACCGGCGTCTGACCCGGCGTCGGGCCGGTGGCCCGCCGCCGCGCCACACCCCAAGCGATGAGCTGCCCACCATGACCGCCGAGACCCAATAGCGCATGCCAATCTTCGCCAACGTGATCGAGGACGCATTCTCGCCTCTGATCAATCTATTCGAATCGATCATGGTGTTCATCCATGCTCACCTGGTCGGGGGGAGCTGGGGGCTCGCGATCATCGGCCTGACCGTGCTCATCCGCGCGGTGCTGGTCCCGCTGACGTACAGGCAGCTGAAGTCGATGCAGGAGATGCAGCGGCTCGCGCCCCAGATCAGCGCGCTGAAAGAGAAGTACAAGGACGACAAACAGCGCCAGCAGCAGGAGATCATGAAGTTCTACCAGGAGAACAAAATCAATCCCCTGGCCTCCTGCCTTCCGCTGCTGTTGCAGCTGCCGGTGTTCATCTCCCTCTTCTACATGCTGCGGACGGACCTGAAGCTCGACATCTGCGGCACGCAGATGCGCCACTTCTACTCACAGGAACTGGGCAAGCACGTCGTTTCGAACAGCCAGATCCCCCAGAGCGCGGTGACCGTTCGCGGGTCACGCCGGCAAGGTGCCGGGCCTGACCGAAATCGGCTGCAGCACGCCGTTTCACTCCAACGGCGCGCTGCACATCATCGCCCCGGGCTCGGCGAAGTTCCTGTTCATACCCGACATCACCTTCAAGGCCACCGGCATCGCGCTGATCGTCCTGATCATCCTCTACGTGGGGTCACAGCTCGTATCCACGCTGGTGGCCACGGCCACCGCCGATCCCAACCAGCGCCGCCTGATGCTGCTCCTGCCGGTCGTGTTCGTCGTGATTCTGTACAGGTACCCGGCCGGACTGCTCGTGTACTGGATCACCACGAACACGTGGACGATCGGCCAGCAGTACCTGCTCAAACGACATATGGGACCGCCGGCCGCCGCCGGCAGATCCGGTGAAGGGCTCCTCCAATGGGAAGCCCGAGCGCGTCCTGAAGCCCGCCCTCGCGGGCGCGGGCGTTGCCGGGGCCGGCGGCGGAGGGAGCGGCGGTGGAGGGAGCGGTTCCAGCTCCACCCCGCCACCGCCACCGCGGAAGAAGAAGAAACGCTCCGGCAGGCGACGATGAGCGACGAAGACCGGGGCGAGGAGGAGGGTTGGACGGCGGAGGAGCTTGACCCCGTCGAGACTCTTGAAGACCTGCTGGAGGAGATCGCGGAAGGGCTGAAGCTCGACGTCGAGGTCGAGGTCGAGGAGGGCGAGGGCGTGCTGACGGGTCGCCTGGAGGGGGATGACCTGGGGCTGTTCATCGGCCGGCGCGGACAGACGATCGACGCCGTCCAGCATCTGGCTCAGCGGATCGTGTTCCCGGACGGCCCGTCCTCTGTGCGCGTGGTGATCGACGCCGACGGGTATCGCGAGCGCCGTGCGGAGTCGCTGCGAGCCGACGCCGACGACGCGGCCGAAGAGGCGCTGCGCTCGGGTGATCCGGTGGAGCTTGACCCGATGCCCCCGTGGGAGCGGCGGATCGTCCACGAACACCTGCGCGAGCACGGCGGCGTGGAGACGCACAGCGAGGGCGACGAGCCCGACAGGTACCTCGTGGTCTCGCCGCTCGACGATTGAGCGGCGGGCAGGTGTTTCACGTTCTACATGGACGGTGAAACACGCCGGCAGGTGTTTCACGTGAAACACCCACGCGGCGATACGGGAGATGCGGGCGCAGCACGCCGACTTCTTCGCACGCCATGAGCGATGAGGGGGTGGCCGCTGGCCCGCGCCTACAGCGGCTCGCAGGCCTTCACGGCATCGGCCCCGCGCAGCTCGGGCAGCTCAGCGTCGTGCTGCGCGCGCTGCAGGACGACGAGCATGCGCCGACCGCGGTGCGCGATGCTCAGCGGGCCGTGGACACCCACATAGCGGACTCGCTTTCGGCGCTCACGCTCGACGTGATCCGGGAGGCGGCCGCGATCGCGGACCTGGGCGCGGGCGCGGGCTTTCCGGGCCTCGCGCTTGCGATCGCGCTACCCCAGGCCGAGGTCCGGCTGATCGAGAGCCGCCGGCGCAGTTGCGAATTCCTCGAAAGGGTCTGCGCCGAGGCGGAGCTCGAGAACGCCCGCGTGGTGTGGGCGCGCGCGGAGGAGTGGCGTGAGGGCTCTGGCGCGCAACGACGCGGTCGTCGCCCGCGCGCTCGCCGCGCAGCCGGTCGTGCTCGAGTACGCGGCTCCGCTGCTTCGGCTGGGCGGCACCTTGGTTGACTGGCGGGGCGCTCGCGAGCCCGAGGAGGAGCGCGCGGCGCTGGCGGCCGCCGCCGAGCTCGGCCTGCGCCGTGCCGAGGTGCTGCAGGTGGAGCCCTTCGCGGGGGCCAGGAACCACCATCTACACCTGTACCTGAAGGTGCGAGATACCCCTGAGCGCTTCCCGAGGCGCGCCGGAATGGCGCGCAAGCGCCCCTTGGGGTTCGGCGGGGGCGACACTGACCGTGATGGGCGCTAGCTTGCAGGGCGTGGGCACCGTGTATGCGATCGCCAACCAGAAGGGCGGGGTGGGCAAGACCACGACGGCGGTCAACGTGGGCGCATGCATCGCCGAGGCGGGGTACGGGACGCTGCTGGTGGACGTCGACCCGCAGGCGAACGCGACGGTCGGGCTGGGGATCGCCCGCACCCAGGCGCCCGGGCTGTATGAGGTGCTGACGGGGGAGGCGACGGCCGAGCAGGCGCTGACGGACTCGAGCGTTCCCGGGCTGCGGGTCCTTCCCGCCGGAGCCGGCCTGGCGGGCGCGAACGTCGAGCTTCCGCGGATGGAGGGGTTCGAGGGGCGCCTGCGCGAGTGCCTGGCGCCCGTGAGGGATCGCTTCGAGTACGTCCTGCTTGATTGCCCGCCCTCGCTCGGGCCGCTGACGGTCACCGCGCTGGTGGCCGCCGACAGGGTGATCGTGCCCGTGCAGACCGAGTACTTCGCGCTGGAGGGCCTGGCGGGGCTGCTCGAGACGCTGGCGCTCGTGCAGCGCGAGCTCAACCCGCGCCTGACGGTGGCCGGAATGCTGCTGACGATGCACGACAACCGCACGCGGCTCGGTCGGGACGTCGAGCGCGAGGTGAGGGGACACTTCCCCGATCTCGTCTACGACACCGTGATCCCCCGCAACGTGAGGGTGGGCGAGGCGCCGAGCTACGGGCTGCCGGTGACCCACCACGATCCTCACAGCGCGGGCGCGGAGGCCTACTTCGAGTTGGCAAAGGAGGTCGCTGCCCGTGGCTGAGCGGCCGTTCACAGGCGTACCGAGAGGAGGGCGATGAGTCCGCCCAGACGTGGAATGGGCAGGGGCCTTGAGGCGATCCTGTCCGTGTCGGCCGAGGGCAGAGAGGCCCTCAAGGACGAGCTGCGCGAGCTGCCGGTCGAGCTGATCGCTCCCAACCCCAACCAGCCCCGCAGGCGATTCGATCAGGAGGGGCTGACGGCGCTGGCACAGTCGCTCGGCGAGCGGGGCGTGCTGCAGCCCGTGCTGGTGCGCCCGCGGGCGGGCGGGACATACGAGCTCATCGCGGGCGAGCGCCGCTGGCGGGCGGCGCGGATCGCGGGCCTCGAGGTCATTCCGGCGCTCGTGCACGAGCGCGAGGATGCCGAGGCGCTGGAGCTTGCCCTGATCGAGAACATGGCGCGCGAGGACCTCAACCCGATCGAGGAGGCCCGCGCGTGCGCGGCGCTGGTGGAGGAGCTGGACCTGACCCGCGAGCAGGTCGGCCGGCGTGTGGGACGCAGCCGCGTGGCGGTGAGCAACCTGGTGCGGCTGCTCGACCTTCCCGACGAGGTGATCGAGCTGCTGGCCGCCGGCACGTTGAGCGAGGGGCACGGCAGGGCGCTGCTCATGGCGGAGGACCACGACGCGCGCAGGAGCCTCGCGCGCGCGGCCGTGGCGGAGGGATGGTCGGTGAGGACGGTTGAGGCGCGCGCGCGGGAGAGCAACGCGCGAGCGGGAGTTACGCGGGCGCGCGCGCGGGCTTCGGGCGCCGAACACCCCGATCAGCAGCAGGCGAGCAGGGATATCGCGGAGGCTCTCGGCTCGGCGCTGGGCGCGGAGGTGCGCGTGAAGGCCACGCCGCAGGGGGGCTATCGCGCCGAACTGTCCTTCTCCACATCCGAGGAGGCGATCGAGCTGGCGCGCCGTCTGCGACCCCGTGCCGTGGCGTAGCTAGAATCCGCGCCCGCGGGGCGATTAGCTCAGATGGTTAGAGCGCTTCTCTGATAAGGAAGAGGTCCCAGGTTCGAGTCCTGGATCGCCCATCGAGCGACGCCCGCACCGACGAGTTGGCCGCATTCTTGAGCCAAGAATCGCTCGGCTAGCCACCTCCCAAGAGGCCCGCTTCCCCCGGTTTCGCCGCTCACCGGGCATCGTTTCCCCTGTCGCCGGAGCCACGGCTCTCAGCGCATGGTCTGCGACTTGCATTTGCGGTCACGGATTCGACCTTGCCTGCCGATATGCACACCGTGGGCAAACATGAGCAACCCCGGCGCGCCCCGCGCCTCGCCGGTCCCCGCAGGGCATGGCCCGCCGGCCTGGCTGCGCTCGCCGGGGGTGTGATCGTCGCGGTCGGCCTGGGAGCCCTCCCCAACGGATCGCTCGGAGCGCAGGCAACCGCGGGCTCGCCTCCGTCCACCGGAGAGTCCGCGGCAACGTCCGCCACCTCGAACGGCGGCACGAGTGTTCAGGAAGGGACAGTGCGCGAAGACACGGCAACCGTCCCCCAGGGCGCCGCGAGCACCTCCTCGACAGCCGCCCCGGCGACGACTCCTCCGACGACCGCCTCCATCACCCCCACCACCACGCCCACGGCAACACCCACGACCGCCGCGGCCACGCCCGCGGCACCTGCCCCGACCCCGGCCACGACCTCCGGACCGACCTCTCCCTCGACCTCACCGTTGCCCTCAACCTCCACCACACCCTCACCCACCCCTCCACAGACGAGCACATCGCAATCGCCCTCACCGGAACTCCCCATCATTCTGCACCAGCGCTCCCAGAAGATCACGCCCGGCGTTACCCAGCCCCCGAGCGTCTCCGGCGCGCATGGCCAGCCCGGCAGCGGAGGCGCCACGTCCAAGGGAGCCACCGGCGGGCACAGCTCGACGGGGACGGAGAGCAACCCTCTCGCCGGCACCACCGGCGCAGCCCTGTCGGGTCCCAACAACGTAGCCCTCCCGCCCCAGCTCGCAGCCGGAGCGGCCGGAGCGCTGGCGGCCGAGCTGGCCTCCTCCGCGGCATCGGCACAGGCCCTCTCCTTCTACCGCATCCCCCTGTTTCTGCTGCCGATCTATCAGACGGCATCGCTGCAGTACGGGGTGCCCTGGCAGATCCTCGCGGCGATCAACGAAATCGAGACCAACTACGGCACCGACCAGTCGGTCTCCACAGCGGGCGCGGTGGGCTGGATGCAGTTCATGCCGGCCACCTGGACCTCCTACGGCGTCGACGCCTTCAGGGCGGGCTACGCGGACCCATACAACCCCGTGGACGCGATCTTCGCCGCCGCGCGCTACCTGCGCGCCGCGGGCGTCGAGCAGAACCTGCGCACCGCGATCCTCGCCTACAACCACTCCGAAGAATATGCCGACTCGGTGCTCCTGCGCGCCAAACTGATCTCCACCTATCCGCAGTCGGTGATCGCCGCGCTCACCGCCCTGATCGACGAGCGCCCGCCCGTCTCAGGACGCCCGCTGGCCTGGGGAGCCCTGCGCACGCTCGCAGCCGGCGCAGCGCCTGAAGCCGCCGCCCCGACCCCGGCCCAGCCGAAGCCCGCCCAGGCTCAGAGCCAGGCGCCTGAAGCCCCCGCGCCCACCCCCACGGCGGCGGCCGCCCAGGCCAAGGCTCCCGGCGCGGCAAAGACGATCCAGCTGATCGACCTGCTGAGCGCCCCCGCCGCCAAGGTCCTCGCCGTGCAGGACGGGCGCATCGTGAAGCTCGGAAGCTCACGGCGACTCGGCTCCTACGTGATCCTCAGGGACCTCTACGGCGATGAGTTCACCTACGCGGGTCTCGGCTCGATCGCAAAGAGCTACCGCCCGGCAAAGCCCAGCAGCACCCCCCTGACCCCGCCCGCGGCCACCACCTCAACGGCCAAGGACCCCGCTCCCTCACGGCCCGCGAGCGCTGGACGCCAGCTCCCGCTCACCCTGCACGTGAAGAGCACCCTGGCCAAGAGCCAGGAGGCCTTCAAGGCCTCAGAAGCGCCCGCAGAAGTCACCCCCGCGGGCATGGGCAAGGTGCGCCTGTTCGCCCACCCGGGAAACCCCGATGCCCGCGCCGCCTCAAAGAGCGCCCAGGCCAGGGCCGCCGCCTCAAAGAGCGCCGACGGCGCCTCACAGGCCATCCCCCTGCGCAAGGGCACGCTCGTGCCGCAGGGCACCGTGCTCGGGCGCGTGAGCCTCCCGCAAGGCGCCAGCGCCGGGCACCTGCAGTTCGCGATCCGCCCGGCCGGCGATCCACAGACGATCGACCCCCGTCCGATCCTCTCAAACTGGGTCGAGCTCTACACGGCGCTTCACCCCCGCGGGGCCAAGCAGTCGAGCCTCTCGCAAGCCACCGCCGGGCAGCTCTTCGTGATCTCAAAGAGCCGCCTTCAGTCAGAGATCCTCTCAGACCCCGGCATCACGGCCTCGCCCTGCTCGCGCTCACAGATCGCCTCCGGGGCGATCGACGCACGCGTGCTCGCCCTCGATCGAGTTCCTCTCGCGCTCTGAGCTGAAGCCCACCATCGCCACCCTGCGCTGCGGCCAGGGCGCCTACGCACTCACCGGCTACGTCTCCGCCGGCCACGAGGGCGACGCCCTGGCGATCACCCACATCAACGGCATTCCCATCGCCGCCCACCAGGGCGCGGGCTCTGTCACCGACACCACGATCAGAACCCTGCTGAGCATGCCCCGCAGGTTCATCCCCCATCTCATCGGGAGCCTCATGCACTACCCCTCCCAGGCACGCACGCTCGCACAGAAGGACCACGGCGCCTACGTCGAGATCTCCTTCCTCCCACCCCCACAGCCGGCCAAGGCTGCGAAGGCCAGGGCGGCCCACGCCCACGCCTCCGCGAAGAACGCTCCCGCGGCGAACGTCGGCGACCTCAGCTCCGCCCAGTGGGAAGCGCTGATCGCACGCATCGGAGCGCTGCCCGTGCCGAGCGTCTCGGCCAAGCCCAGCTCGTCGGCTATTCCTGACAACAGCCGGGGCTGACCACAGACGCGCAGGCGAGACCCTATTTGCGCCCCCGGCCGGAGGAGGGCCCGAACCGGGGACGCTCCCACTCATTCCTTTTGCGGGGCTTCCAGGAGGAAGCTCATAAATCGTAAGTGTCGAACAGGCGGAACTTTTGCGCCGAGCGGAAGCAATGTGAGAGAGTCCACGTGTGGCGCGCTTCGACCTCACAGACAAGGTGGCTCTCGTCACCGGGGGTGCACGGGGAATCGGCTTTGCGACGGCGCGGGCGCTCGTCGCACGCGGAGCCTCGGTGGTGATCGTCGACCTGGAGGCGGAGGCGGCCGAGCGCGCCGCCGCCCAGATACACGACTCGAGGGCACTCGGCATCGCCGCGGACGTCACCGACCGAGGCGCCATGCAGCGCGCGGTCGCCGACACGGTCGAGCGGTTCGGCCGCCTCGACGTGGTGGTGGCCAACGCGGGTATCGCCTCGCGTGTCGCCACGTTCCGCGCGACCCCGTCGGAGACCTTCGAGCGCGTCCTCGACGTCAACCTGATGGGCGTCTGCCGGACGGTCGATGCCGCGCTGCCGGAGATCGTCGGCCGAGAAGGACACGTCGTCGTGGTCTCCTCGATATACGCGTTCACAAACGGCATCGGCGCGATTCCCTACGCGATGAGCAAGGCCGCGGTCGAGCAGTTCGGCCGTGCCCTGCGGGCCGAGCTCCTGCAGCATGGTGCCAGCGCGAGCGTGGCCTACTTCGGCTTCATCGACACCGAGATGGTGCATCGGGCGATCGACCAGGACCCGCTGGCCAACGAGATGCTCTCGGCCTTCCCCAAGCCGTTGCACAAGCGCCTGGCGCCCAAAGCCGCCGGCGAGGCGATCGTGCGCGGGATCGAGCGCCGCCAGCCGCGCATCATTCGACCGCGGCGCTGGACGGTGATGTCGGTGCTGCGCGGAATCCTCAACCCCATCACCGACGCGCGGCTGGAGCGCGACGAGACCTCGCAGGCCACCCTCCGCCGGATCGACGCGCGAGCCGGCGAGGACCAGCCGACCACCGCCTGAAGAGGAGTGGTCGCGCACCGAGGCTCTAGCATTCCGCGCATGCCCCTGCGCTCGATCCCCGTCCTGGCGCTTGCCCACCGGGCGTCGCCCGGGGATCACCCATGAGCAGCATCGGCGACGGCCAGTTCCACAAGGGCCAGCCCGTGTGGGTGGTGCAGGACGATGGCTCGCAGCGGGCCGCCGAGTACGTGGGGGAGGGCGAGCTGAGCGCGTGGTTCGGAGGATCGCCCACGGTGATCGTCGCCTATCCCGATACGCACTCCGGTGAGGCCGTCGAGACCGACCGCGTGATCCCGCGCGAGGCCTAGGGTCGCGACGCCCGGGGGGGTCGCGATGTCTGGCGCGCGCCCTAGCCCTGGCGGGCGGGGGCCTTCAGCTCGATCGACCGCGTGACGGTCGCCGTTCGCCCGTCGAGGACCGAGGTGGCGGTCAGCGTCACCTTCACCGACCTCCGGTGCGTCAGCAGTCGCCGCCCCACGGAGGCGATGTGGACGCGCACGCGGACTTTCTGTCCCGCGCGAGCCTGGTAGTTGGTGGTGCCCAGAGGGCGACAGCCGCGAGCGCAGCGCGCCGTGCGGGCGCGCTTGGGCGTGATTGCGTCATCGTGATCAGCCGCCAGCAGCCGCCGGAGAGCGCTCTGCCGGGCCATCGTGCGAGCCGGGATGGGCGTTGCCGCAGCTGCCTGGGTCGACGGTCAGCGACCTTGTGCGCGATATGACGACGTCGGCGGGTCCATGACGGCCGCCACGCGCAGGGCCTTGACGCCGTCGGTGCTGCGATTCAGGATGAGCTGCCGCGCGCGCCGGCGTTGGTCGCCGTCTCGTCGAGGACCCGCAGCTTGTAGCCGACGTCTGCCGTCATCGACACGTACGTGCACGTACTCCCATCCCGCTCCGCGTGAGCGCTGTCCTGGACCGCGGTTGCAGCGCAACCGGCGTCCAGCCCGTCGCCGATTTGTCCAAGCGCCGTTGACGTCGCGTGAGCGGCTGGCCCTGCTGCGCGGTCGTATCGATTGGGCGGTCAGGTGGCTCGGGCCGGCTGGGCTGACCAGCCCGTGGCGGCCAAGATTCGCGGGACCGCTGGTGCCGCTCGACAGCGCCATCGCTATCTGCGCTCCGGTCAAGTGCTCGCGGCGCAGCGCAGCGATCGCGGCCACACGATCCTCGGGGCGCGACTGGGCTGGCCGGGCTGAGGAGATCGAGACACAGCTCGAGCCCGAGGAGTTGCAGCGCAGCCACTGGTAGTCGTAGTTCCAGAACGGTCCGTTGGTCCAGGAGCCGTGCCCCTCGGTCAGCGTCTGGCCCTGCTGCGCGGTGCCCGTGATCGTGGGCGGTGAGGTGTTCACCGGGGGAAAGGCGAAGGAGGCGGCGGGCGAGACGAGTCCCCCGAACCCAGCCCCCACCCCCACGAGCAGCCCGAGCCGGCACAGTGCGGCTCTCACGCAGAGGTGTCTGTGAAGGATGCTCATGAGCATGTCCCAGGCGGGCTGGCCCTGTGTGAGAAGGCCCGCGTTCGCGGGTGGCGGCCTTCGCGGTGCGGCTCCTGACGGAGTGGCCCTCGAGGCTCAGATGACCGGCGCTCAGCTCTGCGCAGAAGGCGTCGATGACGGCGGGGTCGAACTGCGAGCCGGCGTTCGCACGGAGCTCCGCGAGCGCCTCGTCGGTGTCGATCGCACGCCCGTAGGGGCGGTTCGAGGTCATCGCGTGGAAGGCGTCGCAGACGGCGATGATGCGGGCCCCCACGGGGATCTGTGAGCCCGCGCGCCGGTCGGGGTAGCCGCGCCCGTCATAGCGCTCGTGGCTCGAGCGCACGATCCGTGCCACGGGACCCATCGCCGGGGCGGCGGCGAGGATGCGCTCGCCCACTTCGCAGTGGCGCTCGATGATCTGACGCTCATTGGGCTCGAGCTCAGAGCGCTTCTGGAGGATCGCGTCGGGGACCGCCACCTTGCCCACGTCGTGGAGCTCTGCGGCCCTCACCATGGTCTCGAGCTCCTCACCGGTCAGGCCCATCTCCCGGCCCACGGCGCGGGAGAGGATGGCGACCTCCGCCAGGTGCTCATGGAGCTCGGGCTCGCGCTCTGCCATCACCTGCAACAGCACCTTGCGCAGCTGATCGGGCGCATCAGAGTGCTGGCGTGAGCGCTTGTCGACATAGAGGCGCTCATCCACGAGCTGAAGCGCGACCGCCTCATCCTGTGCCTCTGCCGGGAGCATGATGCAGCCGTATGCGGTTGAGATGTCAAAGCCCCGGCCGTGCTCGGAGAGGGCCTCCACAGCGGCTGTCGAGACCGCCTTCACCGAGCGCTCCGCGGTGGGGATGAGCGCGCAGAACTCATCGCCTCCCAGGCGGAAGGCCTCGCCCTCCGGTTCGACCACCGCCGCGAGTTTCTGCCCGAGGCGGGCCAGGAGCGCATCGCCGACGGGGTGCCCGAAGGCGTCGTTGTAGCGCTTGAAGCCGTTCAGGTCGAACAGCAAGAGCGCCCAGGGGTCGCGCTCTGACGCCGACTGCAGGACGTCTGTCGAGGCTCAACAGCAGACGGCGGCGATTGCCCAGGCAGGTCAGGGGGTCGGTCAGCGCCTCATGGCGGCTTCTGTCGACCAGCGCGAGGTTCTCCCAGAAGGTGAGCCCCATGCGCGCGATCACGCCGGTGATCGTGAGCACCGACAGCACGTAGGCGGAGGCGGTGATCGGGGTCGAGGCCTGAAGCGTCAGCAGCAAAAGCGCCGCCAGGGCGAAGGTGAGCGGGAACACGAGCAGCCGGCGGCCATGCAGGCCGATCACGGCCGAGGGGCGCGGGGGCTGCCAGGCGGCGAGGCCGAGGACCACGGCCGAGGCCGGCCACAGCGAGTCAAAGAAGCTGAGAGCCCGAGTGCCCGCTGGCAGACCAGTAGAGCGAGAGCACATCCGCCAGGGCGCCGAGGGCGAGGCCCACGGCGACCGTTCCGAGCACGCGCCCCGGGCGCCAGCCCGTGATCGCGAGCACCGCCACCACGAAGCAGATCAGGAGCAGATCCCCGAGCGGATAGATCAGATCGCCGAGGACGTTCTGAAAGGAGCCGCCGCTCGAGGAGATGATGCTGGGCAGCAGGAACTGCGAGGCGAGGGCCGCCACGGCCAGGGCGCCCACCACCCCGTCCAGCCACAGGCTGGGGTAGAAGTGGCGCACGCGCGCGCGCACCAACAGGCCGAGGCTCAGAAAGGCGGCCGGGTAGAAGATCAGCCAGAAGAAGTCGCTTGACCCCGGGAACGGGCTGTCGGTGACCGAGGAGGGGTTGACGGTGAAGAGGACCTCGCCGATCGCCCAGCGAGCTGAGCCCCACTCCCAGCGCGCCCCAGGCGCCGCGCTCTGCCCTCGCGAAGGACGCGCGCAAGAGGCACAGCGCCGCGGCTCCGAACAAGAGCGCGTTGAAGAGGACGTCTTCAAAGAAGCCGTCGAGGCCGATGGCCGCCGAGGCCTGTGAGCGAGTGGGCGGCGTAGGCGGCGAGGGCCAGGACGCAGAAGATGCGCAGACGAGCGCACGATCAGCGCGCGGGCGGGGCTCAGGGGGAGCCCTGCGCGGGCGGGGGCTGGCGGGGGAGTGGCCGACGTGAGGCCGGGGTTGCGCTCTGGCGAGCTCGACCCCTTCGCCCGGGCCGGCCGGGGCGGAGTCCTCCGAGCTCTCGTCTGAGCGGGAGAGCGCGGCGGGGCGTCGTTTGCCTGTCAACCGCGTTGCCGTGACGGTCCCCATGCTCATACAGCGACTTCGGCCGCGGGGCCCCGACCCTTGACCGGAGTCCAGGCGGGCTGGACATATGCGCGAACGCGACGGCGCGGGTCTGCCACCGTTCCGGCCGGCCCGCCGGACCACAGTGCAGGCCGGTCCGCCGGAGTACTCTTCGTCGCAGTGAGCTCGGGTCCAAACGCCAATGGATACAGCCTGAACGGCGGCAGGTCGAAGTCGGTCGCGGTCGTCGGTGGCGGCTTCGGCGGCGTCGGTGCAGCGGTCATGCTGCGTCGCGCCGGCTACCGCGATGTCACCGTCTTCGAGCGCGGTGAGCGGGTGGGCGGCGTGTGGAACCACAACACCTACCCCGGTGCGGCCTGCGACGTGCCCTCGCACCTGTACGAGTTCTCGTTCGAGCCGAACCCGCGGTGGTCGCGCCGGTATGCCCCCCAGGCCGAGATCCAGGCCTACATCGAGGACGTGGCACGGCGCCACGGGGTGCTCGAGAGCGATTCGCACCGGTACGGAGGTGACCCGCGCGCGCTGGGATGAGGACCGCAGCAAGTGGCTGCTCCAGACGAGTGCCGGAGCCCACGAGGCCGATGTCCTGGTCACGGCCTGCGGCCAGCTGTCGGTCGCGAAGATGCCCTCGATCCCCGGTCTTGAGAGCTTCGCCGGGCCGGCGTTCCACACCTCGCAATGGCGCCACGACGTCGCGCTGGCGGGTAAGCGGGTCGCCGTGATCGGCACCGGCTGCAGCGCGATCCAGACCGTGCCGGCGATCCAGCCGGTGGTCGAGCAGATCGACATCTACCAGCGCTCACCGGGCTGGACCATCCCGAAGATGGACTACGCCTACTCCGAGCGCGCAAAGCGGTTGTTCGAGCGCTTCCCGATCGTGCAGCGTCTCGACCGTATGGCGGTGTTCGCGATCATGGAGCTCGGGGCGCTGGGCATGACCGGTCAGCGCTGGGCGCTCGGGGCCTTTCGGGCCGCCGCTCGCCGCCAGATCAACAAGGCGATCACCGACAGCCGGCTGCGGGCCGCCGTGACTCCCAGCGACGAGGTGGGCTGCAAGCGGCTGATGCTCACCGACGAGTGGTACCCGACGCTCACCAAGCCCAATGTCGAGCTCATCACGGACCCGGTCGCCGAGGTGACTGCCGGCGGTGTGCGCCTCTCCGACGGTACCGAGCGCCCGGCCGACGTGCTCGTGCTGGCGACCGGCTTCAACACGCATGGCTTCGTCGCGCCGATGGAGGTCATCGGCAGAGACGGCCGCTCGCTCGCCGAGGAGTGGGCGCAGGTCCCGCGCGCCTATCTGGGGATGAGCGTCCCCGCCTTCCCCAACATGTTCCTGCTGTACGGACCGAACACGAACGGCGGAACCGGCTCGGTCATCTACACGATCGAGGCGGCCGTCAGCCACGTGATCGCAGCGCTCGGCGAGCTCGAACGCGCGCGTGCGGATCGGATCGAGGTCCGCCGTCAGACGGCCGAGGGCTTCGACCGTGAGCTGCGCGCCGCCCTCGCCGAGACCGTCTGGCATACCGGGTGCACGAGTTGGTACGTCGACGAGAACGGCAACGACCCCAACCAGTGGCCCTGGCTGTGGAGCACCTACCGCCGCCGCGTCGCGAGGATCGAGGCCGGCGCGTACGAGTTGAACACGCCTGCGTGAAGCCGCGGCTGCGCGGCCTCGCTCTTCTCGGCGTGGCGCTCGAAGGTGAGCTCGTCGGCAGGCTTGGGCTTCGCGATGAAGTACCCCTGGGCGACATCGCAGCCGGCGGATCCTCAGCCAGTGACCAGCCTGTCGGGAGCCGCGTATTCTCCGCCTGCGGTAGAGTCGCGAGCGTGAACGACAACAGCGCGGTCAGTGCTCTGGCGGGACTGCGGATGGCAGTCGGCGTGTCGTCTTGGACGACTCCGCGAATGGCGGGCAGGCTGTTCGGGCTCGACGCGGGCGAGAACCCGCAGTCGCCCTACCTCGCTCGCCTGTTCGGAGTGCGGGATATCGCGCTGGCCTGGGGCACGATGAGTGCCGAGGGCGACGCCAGGCGGCAATGGCTCATTGCCGGGCTCGCCTGCGATGCAGCCGACGCCCTCGCGGGCGTCGCCGGCGGAGGCGGCGGATACCTTTCAAAGCGCACCGCCGTACTGGTGACTGCCACGGCTCTCGCGGCGGCTGCACTGGGTGCCGCTGCGCTGGGTGCGCCAAGTGCCGCAGAGGCTGACGGCAGCACAGCCGGCTTCTGAGCGCAGTCGGCTCTCCGCACCTCACCCCCCGAGGCTCGACCGCGGAGCCTTGCACGGCAAAGGCCAACCGCGCTCCGCCAACCGGGTGGTCGGCGGAGCGCGGCGGCTGTCAACTGCCGTCTGTTCTGGCGGCTAGTGGGTGTAGAAGTCGAGCGAGACGACCGCCGCCATCACGGCGTAGCCGAGGTTGGTGGGGTGAATGTCCGCTTCGGGACTTGTCGGGTAGAATTTGCCCCCCGGGCACATTGCCGTGAAGGCACAGACCGTGGGAAGGTCCAGCGTTTCAGATCCGCCGAAGATGATCGACGGGTTGAACGGCGGCTCAGAGTCGGCGAAACTCGTGTTCGGCACCGTCGCGGCGACGCTCTTCAGTGCACCGTTGAGCTGGTGGAGGGTCGTGTCTCCACCCGGCGCGGGCAGGATCGTCGGATAGGGGTTGTAGGCCCCGATCAGCACGATCTGCGCTTTCGGTGCAGCTGCGCGCAGCTGCCCGAGGATGTTGCCCACGTTGCTGACGATGTGCCCGAACTCAGCTGCGACCTGAGCTTCCGTGCACGTGTACGTGGTCGGGAACCCGCACGTGTGCTCGATGAACTGCAGCACGTCGTTCGAGCCGATGTTGAGCGTGATCGGGCTGACGTTGGGGGTTGATTTCAGGATCGCCAGGGCGTCGCCGAGCTGCGAGCTCGCGGTGTAGGAGTGGTGCAGCCACACCTCCGGGAACGGCGTTCCGGTCGGACCGCCGGCACAGTAGCCGGGTGTGCCCGAGCCGTTGATGAACGTGTCGGTGGTCTCACCGGGGCAGCCATCGTTGATCGTGTTGAGTTTGAAGTTGACGAACTTCAGAACGCCGGCGAAGTCATCGACGTAGCCTTTGTTGAAGTTCGCCGGGTTGATGTTCGGGTATTCGCTGAGGAACTGGGCTTGGTGATAGCCGTAAGCGAGTGAATCACCGAGCGCGAGATAGGTGCTCCCCACGGACGCGGCGCCGGCGGCCGGAGCAAACGTGAGCGCTCCGAGCGCAGCAGTGCCAGCCACGCAGCACACGAGCAACCGCGCACGAGCGCGATGCAGAACAGACATTGACCCTCCTAGGTTTCCGGTGCGGACCTGGGCCGGACTCCCTCCGCCACAGCCCCGGCTGGACCGCGCATGCTAACCGACCCCGCCCGATCGAGCAACCCGCGACCGTGCGCCCCGCTCGATCGCCGAGGAGCGCGACTCGAGCCGGCGCGCGGGTAGCGAACCAGCGGCACTCTGCGCCCCCGTCCACGAGCGTCCTGGCCCATGACGTCGGGCCCTTCGGCGGTCCGGGACGGACCTGTCGACCGCGGCTAAGGCAATGGGCGCCGGCTGCCGATGATGGGTCCGTGAGGCTTCTTCCACGCTCGTCCTTGCTCGTGGCTGACCGTCAACCGGTTGGCGTGCGCCGACTTCTGATCGCCACCCTCGCAACCGTGGCCGTGTCGGTCGCGCTGCTGAGCGCCGTCGCGCCGCCCGCGGGCGCGGTGGTGATCGAAGTCGCCGGGACGAAGGTTGGCCTTCAGAAACACAACTCCACGACGCTCGGTGAAGGCGCCGAACCCGAAAAGCTTCAGCAATGCCAGCGGCCACCCGGTGATGCATACGGACGTCAACTATGCGATCTATTGGGATCCCACCGACCACTACCACGCGGACTGGCAGCACATGATCAACGGGTTCCTTCAGAACCTGGGCGTGGCCGGCGGCTCGTTGGAAAACGTCTTCTCCGTGGACACGCAGTACACCGACAAGTCCAACCTGCCGGCCTCCGAACACGCGGCCTTCGCCGGCGCGTACACCGACACGAACCCGTATCCAGCTGCGGGCTGCACCGACCCCAAACCGCTGGAACCGGGTGACGCGATTACCTGTCTCACCGACGCCCAGATCCGTGCCGAGCTGCAGAACTTCGTCATTTCACAGCACGGCCTGCAGAAAGGCATGGGCACCATCTTCTACCTTCTCACTCCGCCCGGTGTCACCGTATGCGTCGACGCCGCCGGCGAGCTCCTGCTCGAGCAACCCCGCGTCGGCCGAAAGCTTCTGCAGCTATCACTCCGACATCAGCGCGACCAGCCCCGTCGAAGGTGACGCAAACACCATCCTCTACGCGGTGATCCCGTGGACCGCCGGCGGGCTCGGCGACATCCACCTCGCCGCCGCGGACGAAACCACGGCGTATGACTGTCAGGACGGTGGCTTTGATCCCAGCAGCAAACCGTTCGCCGAGAAGAAAGAGAAAGCAAAGGAAAAATCAGCGGCCGAAAAAGAAGAATTCGAAGAAAAGACGGCCGAAGAAAAAGCAACACTGGAAAAAGCCGAAAAACTCGAAGGCCCCCACCAAGAGGAGCCGAATCAGAAGAGCTGCCCGACGGTTGACGGCGGCTGTGACACCGGCCTGGCCGATCTCATCATCAACCAGATCGCCGTCGAGCAGCAGAACACCGTCACCGACCCGCTGCTCGATGCGTGGCAGAACTCGGGTGCAACGCACACCGAGGCGACCGACGAATGCCGCAATGTCTTTGCGCTGGTGCTTGGAGGCGCAGTCGTCGCGAGCGAACTTCCTCAGGCCGGAACGCTGTTCAACCAGCAGCTCAACGGCGCCAGCTACTACGTCAACGACGCGTTCAACCTGGCCGCCTACAGACTTCCCTACCCCGGCGTGTCGTGCCTGACGGGGACTACCCTTGTTCCGAAGTTCACCGCCCCGAGCCCCGTCAACGCGGGCGAAATCGTCGGCTTCGACGGCATGGAGTCCGATATCTCCCTCGGCGGCGGCATCAACTTCACCGCCGGCGGTTCTCCTCAGGCCAACTACGCCACCTACACGTGGGACTTCGGCGACGGGAGCCCGACCGTCTCCGGCTACGCACCTGGCGCGCCGGTGTGCAGCACGCCATGGCTCAGCCCGTGCGCGGCCAGCGAGTTCCACTCCTACCAGTACGGCGGTACCTACAACGTCACGCTGACGGTCACCGACGTCGGTGGCCACACGACAAGCGCCACCAACCCGCTCACAGTGGTCGGTCCGGCACGGCCCGGATCACCGGGATCAGTCGGCTCCGGGGGCTCCGGGGGCTCCGGCAGCCGGCCGCGGGCGGCTCATCCACAGGCTCCACGACGGGCAGCTCATCTCCCGGGGTCGCGGCGACGCCCGCCTCGGCACCGATCTCCAGCTCCGCGGTCCTGTCACACTCGCTGGCAGGGGTGCTACGCAGCGGCCTGGTTGTCCGCTACTCGGTCAACGAGCAGGTCGCCGGACACTTCGAAGTGCTGCTCGCCGCGTCCGTCGCCCGCAAACTCGGCCTGCACGGCCCTCGTGCCACCGGCCTGGCCGCAGGCACGGCCCCGCAGATCGTGATCGCGAAAGACATCCTCATTACGACCAAGGGCGGGCGCAACACGCTGCGGATCAAGTTCTCGAAGAACACCGCTGCGCGCCTGCACCGGCTGCACAAGGTGTCGCTGATGGTCAGGCTCGTGGTCCGCAACGCGGCGAAGAGCCCCGCGAGCAGCACGACGCTCAGCGTCGTCACGCTCACCCACTGAGGCGCCTTTCACATCAGCCGGGGACGTCGCTTGCAGGTCAGCTTGCAGGTCCGCCTCCTGAGCCCTTCCGGCGCTTCTCACGCGCCTTCTCGCGGAACACGAAGTACCACAGCGCTGCCAGCAGCAGGTAGCCGCAGACGATCGACACCAGCGAGATCACCGCTATGGCCGTGTTGTTGGAGTTGGCCGCTTCTCCGTCGAGGGCGACGGGGAGGGACAGAAGGAGCGCCCCCGGGTCCACGTTGACCGCCGCCGTCCTCTACAGCCCTGGATAGTGGCGCGCGACGAAGCCGGAGTTGTCGACCGCCCCGACCTGCCAGCGCGACGCGTAGACGCCGCTGCGCCCCGCGGTGTCGTAGAGCATGCCGTTCACGTACATGTACGTGTGGCCGGCGTTCGCGAACACGGTGATGTAGCGCCCGGGCCCCGGTGCGCCCCAGCTCTCCAGGTTGCCGGAGGTCTCCGGTTCGCTGAGCAGCCCCGCGGCCGCGAGCGCATAGCTCACCGAGCCCGAGCAGTCGTAGGCGTTGTCCACGAACGAGCCATGCCCGCCGCCGAACACGTAGGGGAAGTCGGCGATCGCATTGGCCCCCGCGATCACCTTCTGCACGACTTCGGGCACATCCGTCGGGATCGGGATGGTCCCGTTTCCGCCGATCGACTCGCCCCCCGGCACCGCGGTCAGCCGCCGTTGCTGCGTCTGAAGCGCCGTGCGTTCGGCCGCGTGCATCTGCGCCAGCTCCTGGCGCACTTCGGCGTCCGAGGGCGCGCCGGCCGCGATGACCACCTTGCTCGCCTGCGCCGGTGTCGCGGCGGGCTTGTGATGCACCGAGGCCGGGGCGGGGAAGCTGCTGGATTCCTGGGGGTCGGCGACCTCCTTGGCGACGCCCGGTGCACCCACGGCGTCGGCGCCCGTGACAGCCGCCACCTGGGTCGCCTGGGCCTTGCCGGTCGAGGAGTGCCTGGTGGCCCCCACGCCGCTTTCGCCGCAGGCGGCGAGCGCTGCGACAGCCAGCAGGCAGCCCGATACGGCGATCGCGTCCAGACGTGCCCTCATCCATCCATAGGCTAGCGAGAGCATCCGGCCCAACGTGCCGCTACCCTTCAGCGAATGCCCGAGGAGACCGCCGCGGTGGAGATCCGGCCGCACATCCGCCTCCTGCACGGGATGCGCCGGCCGGCCAACTGGTTGCAGCTCGTTCGCTTCGGCATCGTCGGCGGCGTCGGGTTCGTCGTCAACATCGCGGTCTACACGCTGTTCGTGCACGCCGTCGGCGTCGACTACCGCGTCGCTTCGGTCGTCGCGTGGCTCGTCGCGGTGGCCAACAACTTCATTCTGAACCGCCATTGGACGTTTGACGCCCGCGATGGTCAGGCCCGCTTCCAGGCGATGCGCTTTCTCGTGGTCAGCCTCGTAGCCGAGGCCTTCAGCCTGCTGCTGCTCACCGGGTTCGTGGAGGGCGCGGGCCTTCCCAAGGTTCCCGCCCAGGCGCTGGCGGTGGCCGGCTCGATGCCGCTGAACTTCCTGGGCAACAAGCTCTGGAGCTTTCGCGCGCGACGCTGACGCTGCAGGGGCGGGGTCCCGGGGGCGATCTCTCCCGGCCCATTGGCCAGCGCTCAGGGCGGGTACCTATACTCTCACCGTTCCCCCTTCCGGAGGATTTTTGTGCAGGAGATGGTCATCTACGGCGTCAGCTTTGACATGGTTGGCAAGCAGCCGATCGTGCTCCTAAAGACGGTTGACGGCAACAAGTTCCTGCCGATCTGGATCGGGCACCCGGAGGCGGCCTCGATCCTGATGAAGCTCCAGGGTGCCGGCACGCCGCGGCCGATGACCCACGATCTGCTGTGCGACATCCTCGGCGAGCTGGATGTCAAATGCACGCAGGTGTCGGTCACCGAGCTGCGCGAGAACACGTTCTTCGCCTCGATCACGCTGAGCGTCGCCGGCCGCGAGCTCGAGATCGACTCCCGACCGAGCGACGCGATCGCGCTCGCGGTGCGCTCCGGCGCTCCCATCTTCGCCGCCGAGGAGGTCATCTCCGAGTCGGCAATCGAGTTCGAGCACGACGTCGAGGAGTCCGAGGACGTCGTTGAGAAGTTCAAGGAGTTCCTCGACGAGGTCTCCCCGGAGGACTTCGCCGCCGGCGATTCCTAGAGGCCGGCGGGCGTCGCGCTCGCCAGGATCCGCTCGACCAGTTCCTCGAAGGAGATGCCTGCGGCGTCTGCCGCCAGCGGCAACAGACTTGTTTCCGTGAGGCCCGGCACGACGTTCGTCTCGAGCACCATGAGCTCATCGCTGTCCTCATCCAGCATCAGGTCGACCCGTGCCACGCCACGGCAGCCGAGCAGCCGGTAGGTCTCGAGCGCAAGCTCCTGCGCTCTGCCGGTCGTCTCCGCACCCAGCTCCGCCGGGCACACGAACGTGGTCATGCCGATCTCATAGCGCGACTCGTAGTTGTAGAAATCCTCCTCCCGGGGAATCGCCTCGACCACGGGCAGGGCCACCGGCTCCTCGCCAGGTGTCTGTGAGTCGAGCACGGACACGGCAAGATCGCGTCCCTTCACGTAGCGCTCGATCAGGATCTTGCGGTCGTAGGAGACGGCGCCCACGATCGCGCCCGGCAGCTCCTCGCTCGAGCGGGCGAACTTCACACCCAGCGCCGAGCCTCCGCGCGCCGGCTTGACGACCAGCGGGAAGCCGAGGACCCGCTCGACATCGGCAAGTGCGGCAGCGGCGCCCAGCTCTTTGAACGAGCGCTCGCGAAAGAAGTGAAAGTCGGGAGTGGGGATGGCGGCCTCGCGCATCAGCTGCTTGGCGAGCACCTTGTCCGTGCAGCGCATGCACGCCGACGGTCCTGAGCCCGTGTAGGCGACCCCGATCGCCTCGAGCAGCCCCTGCACAGTCCCGTCCTCGCCGTCGGAGCCGTGCATCGCGATGAAGGCCACGTCGGGTTTGGCCTCGCGCAGCTGCGCGACCAGCTCCGGGCCGGCGTCGATCGCCACCACGTCGTAGCCCAGGCGCCCCAGCGCCCCCTGCGCCTGTGCGCCCGATCGCAGAGACACCTTGCGCTCCAGCGAGCTTCCGCCCTTGAGCACCGCCACGCGCTTGACGGCGCTCTGCGCGCTGAGAGCCTGGCCCTCCTTGAGCTGCCCGGATCCGAGCGAGGAACCGCTCATCGATCCCGCCGCTTGCCGGCCGATCTCCGATCTGCGGATCCCTGATCTCCCCTGCGCGGAAGCTCGACCACGTCCGCCAGCCCCGGAGCGCTCTCACCGGCGCCGTCCTTCTCGACGGTGTCCGTAACGCGCTCGCCGCCCATCCGGCCCGGCGCGGATCCGGTCAACACCCCGAACAGGCCGGCCTGTCCTTCCATGGTCATGCCGATCCGCCTTATGCCCTCGCGGATGTCCTCGTCCGGTACGCCCGCGAAGTTCAATCGCATCGAGGAGGCACCGCTGCGTCCATCCATGTAGGCGGCGCGTCCGGGAACAAACGCCACGCCCTCACTTTGGGCGAGCAGGTCGGTCGTGTCGACGCCCCCGTCGAGCGTCGCCCAGATGAACAGCCCCCCCTGGGGCTCCGTCCAGGTCGCCCTGCCGCCGAAGTGCTTCTCGAGCGCTCCGAGCATCGTGTCGCGCCGGCCCCTGTACAGGTCCTTCAGCCGCTCGAGGTAGCCCCTCCAGTCGCCCTCCTTGAAGTAAGCCGCGACGAACAGCTGGGTGACGGGCGAGGAGCACAGGTCGGCGCCCTGTTTGCCGAGGTTGAGCTTCTCGAGGACGGGCCGCGGGGCGACCGCCCAGCCGAGCCGCAGCCCCGGGGAGAGGATCTTCGAGAACGTGCCCAGGTAGATGACCAGGTCAGAGGCGCCCCCCCGCCCGACCGCCTCGGCGTCCAGCGAGTAAATGGTGGGCAGCGGCTCGCCCTCGTAGCGCAGCAGGCCATAGGGGTTGTCCTCCAGTACCAGGAGCTCGCGCTCGCGCGCCACCTCGACCAGCCGGCGCCTGCGCGCCAGCGACATGGTCACGCCGCCGGGATTCTGGAAGTTGGGGACCGTGTAGATGAACTTGGGCCGCCTGCCTTCAGAGGAGAGGCGATCGAGCGTGCTCTCGAGCTCGTCGATGGGCATTCCGTCGCTGTCCATCTCGATCTGCACCACGTCGGCCTGATAGGCGCCGAACGTGGGCACCGCGCCCGGGTAGGTGGGCGCCTCCGCGACGATCACGTCGCCCGGGTCGATCAGCGCCTTGCACACCAGGTCGATCACCTGCTGACCGCCGGTCGTGACGATCACCTCAGCGGGGTCCACCGCCGTCCCCTCCTCGGCCATCACCTCGACGATGCAGTCCACCGTGGCGGCCATACCCTCGGTCGGGCCGTACTGCAGGGCACGCGCTGTGGACTCGGCGGCCACCTGGGACATAAGCTTCGCGAACAGCTCAGGCGCGAACGTGGTCGTGTCCGGCAGGCCGCCGGCAAGCGAGATCACGTCCGGGCGCTCGGTCAGCGCCATCATCTCGCGCATCGCTGAGCTTTTCATCCCGTGCGTGCGCCCAGCGAACAGGCCCTCGTAGCGCGCGAGCTCGTGCGCTGCCGGCCGGGCCCCTCGCCCGTCCCCCGTTCGGTTGGTGGGTCGATCCATTTGCGTGTGGTCTCTATTCGCCGTCGCGGCCTTCCAACCTCGCGCAGCGCCCTGCTGGCCGGCGGGCGGGTCGTCTATCGTCCTGACCGGTCGTGGACCGGCGGTCACCTGCACGGTAGCGCACCCTCCCAGCACGTCTGCAAGCGCGTTGCATGAACGGCATCTTCTTCTACATAGGCCTCGGCGTCGGCCTGGCGGCTGCCTGCGGGCTGCGGCCCTTCCTGCCGCTGCTGCTCGCGGGGGCGCTCGGCTCAGACGGTGACCTGGGCGTCTCCTTCGCGGGCCGCTACCACTTCCTGCAGGAGAGCTGGTGGCTGCTCGCGGTGGTGGTGGCGCTGGTGCTCGCGTACGTCTGCCAGCTCCTGCTGGGCGCCGAGCCGACGCTCGACCCGCAGAGGGAGCGCCGCTGGCAGGGATCGCTTGCCGCAGCGCTGAGCGGCCTCGGCTACGGAGCCGGGGCGCTTCTGTTCGCCGGTACTCTCGCCGCGCACGGCGACGCCGCCTGGCCAGGCCTACTCGGCGGCCTGGCCGCGGTGTGGCTCGCTCAGAGCGCCGTCGCGCCGGTGTTTGCGCGGGCGCGAACCCGTCTGCCCGACCGGGCGGCGCGCGAGGCTTTGACGCTGTACCTCGACGCCGCCTCGCTCGTGCTCGCAGCGCTGGTCGCGCTGCTTCATCCGCTTGGCTATGTGGCAGTGGCGCTCTTCGCCTGGCTGCTTCTGCGCTCGCGCTCACGAGCGGACAGCAAGTACGCGGGGTTGCGCATTCTGCGCCGCTGATGTCGAGGCCGGTGAGCCCCACGCCACCCAAGCTCGTCCTGTGCGTGATCGACGCGATGGCTCCGGCGATGCTCGAGCAGACGGTCGCCTCCGGCGCCGCCCCCGTCCTCGAGGAGATGATCCGGCGCGGGCACTACGTGGACGACTGCGTGGCCGCATTCCCATCCGTCACGCCCGTGTGCGCCGCCTCGATCGTGACCGGCGCAGCGCAGGACGCGCACCGGATCCCCGCCATGAACTGGTTTCACCGCGAGGAGGACCGCTACGTCGAGTACGGCTCGAGCTTCCGTGCCGCCCAGCGCTTCGGCATCTCGCGCCAGCTGACCGACACGGTCTACAACATGAACCGCGCCCATCTCAATTCCGAGACGCCAACCGTGTTCGAGACCCTCGACGATGCCGAGGTGCGCACGGCGGGCACCACCTACCTCATGTACCGGGGGCGCCACCGCCACGAGCCCCAGCGCGACACCGCGCTGACGCGCGTCGCCTCGGCGCTCATGCGCCACGCGGTGATGGGCCCGCGTGAGCTGTTCTACGCCGACATCTTCGCCTCGCGGCGCACCGGCTGCCGCTCGGCGCTGGGCATGCCGGGCGTGCGTGACCGTCACTCCGGCTGCGTGTCCACCTACCTGGTGGAAAACGACCTGTTCGACTTTCTGCTGCTCTCCCTCCCGGACAACGACTGGTACTCGCACAAGCACGGCCCCGACGCGCAGGTGCAGTCGATCGCCCAGGCCGACCTCCAGCTCGCCCGTGTCTGCCTGGCCTCGGGCGGGGTCGACGAGTTCCTCTCCGAGCACGCGGTGATCGTGCTGGCCGACCACTCACAGACCCCGATCACCGACACGATCGCGCTGCAGGACGAGCTCGCCGATCTGGGTGTGCGCGGGCCCTCGCGCTCGACCGGGAGTGCGCGCGGCGAAGAACCCCGGATCGCCGTGTGTCCCTCCCAGCGTGCCGCCATGGTCTACGCCCTGCACGAGTCAGAGCGCGACGCGATGCGCGCCTCCGTGGTCACACGGGCGCTGGCGATCGACGGCATCGAGCACGTCATGTGGCTCGCGCGTGACGCGCACGACGTCCCGAGCGAGGGGATCATCTCAAGCCCCGCCCACGGCGAGCTGCGCTTCTGTCCGGGAGGCCCGCTGGAGGACCTCCGCGGCGGGCGCTGGAGCCTCGAAGGGCCGCTGGCGGTACTCGACGCAGCTGTACAGGACGGTCGCCTGAACACCCCCGCCTACCCGGATGCCCTCGCCCGCGTGTGGTCCGCGCTCACCTGCCCGACATCCGGCGAGGTGCTGCTGTCGGCCGGGCCGGGCTACGAGTTCATCGACTGGGGTCGCCAGGCGCACGTCGGCGGTGGCAGCCACGGCTCGCTCCACGCTTCTGACTCGCTCGGCGCACTGGTGCTCTGCGGCGTCGAGCTCCCGCGCGCTGAGCCGACACAGTGGGCGATCCGCGACATCGCCCCGCTCGTGCTCGCGCACTTCGGGTGCGCCGCGCCCGACCCGGGCGCGGTCGAGACAACCCCTGCGTAGAGCGCTTCCAGCGCTCGGCTGAGGCCTCCACGTTACCCTCGCCTGGTGCGCCGCTACCTGACGCTCATCGTGCTCGCCGCCATGAGCGCGCTCCCCACCGCGGCCGCGGCCGCGGCCGCCCCGGACACGGTCAAGGGCGCTTCGCATGTGACCGCTTCCGCAGCGGCGCGCAGCAGCGACACGGCCACCACCTCCTCGAGCCAGTCCACCAGCTCGGAATCTCCGGTGTCGGAGCCCGCCTCGGACACGCCGCCGGTCGGACGCCACCTGTCGTCGAACAAGGTCCTCGAGATCGCAGACCGTCTTCCCAAGATGCGCGCCGTTCGTGCGAGGTATCCGCGCTCCTATGGCGGCGCCTACCTGAAGGGCCCGTTGCACTGGCAGGTGAGCTACTTCTCGCGTGACGGCAAGCGCGAGATCGGCCAGGTCATCATCGACGACGCCTCGGGACGGGTGCTCGAACAGTGGACCGGCTTCCAGGTGGCGTGGACGATGGCGCGCGGCTACCCCGGGGCGTTCGGCAGGCATGTGAACGCGCTGTACATATGGCTGCCCCTGTGCGCCCTGTTCATGCTTCCGTTCTTCGATTTCCGCCGGCCCTTCTCACTGCTGCACCTGGACCTGCTCGTACTGCTCTCCTTCTCGGTCTCGCTGGCCTTCTTCAACCACGCGCACATCTACGCGTCCGTCCCGCTCGTGTACCCGCCGCTGCTCTATCTGCTGGGGCGCATGCTCGCCATCACACGCCGCGAGCGCCCCGGCGGGGAGGTCAGACCCCTGCGCCTGCTCGTGCCGGCGCCGTGGCTGGCCCTCGGCGTTGTGTTCCTGATCGGCTTTCGCATCGCGCTCAACGTCACCGATGCGAACGTGATCGACGTGGGCTACGCCGGCGTGATCGGGGCGCAGCGGATCGTCAACGACAAACCCCTGTACGGCTCCTATCCGTCGAACAACGAACACGGTGACACCTACGGCCCGGCCAACTACGAGACGTACGTCCCGTTCGAGCAGATCTTCGGTTGGAGCGGCACCTGGGACGATCTGCCCGCCGCCCACGCCGCCGCGATCACGTTCGACCTGCTCGCGGTCGCGCTCCTGTTCCTGCTCGGCCGGCGCGTGCGCGGCCCATCGCTCGGGATCGCCCTCGCCTACGCGTGGGTCGCCTACCCGTTCACCCTGTTCTCGCTGGAGAGCAACTCGAACGACGCGCTCGTCGCGGTCTTCCTCCTCGCGGCACTGCTCGCATGCACATACGGCACGACCGTCGCCCGCTCGGCACGCGGCGCGCTGGTCGCACTGGCGGGCCTGACCAAGTTCGCCCCGCTCGCGCTCGTACCGCTTTTTGCCACGCACGAACTGCGCGAGCTGGCGCCGGCGCGACGCCCGCGGGCGCTCGCAGTCTTCCTGGCCGCGTTCCTGATCACGGCGGCGCTCGCGTCCATTCCGGCCTTCACCCACGATTCGCTGAACACGATCTATGAACGCACGATCTCCTATCAGGCCAGCCGCGGCTCACCGTTCTCGGTGTGGGGGCTCTACGGCGGGATCGGGGGCGTTCAGAATGCGGTCCAGATCGCCGCCGTCGTGCTCGCCCTGTCGCTCGCGGTCGTTCCCCGCCGCCCCGACCTCGTCGGCCTGGCGGCGGCGTGCGCGGCGGTGATCATCGCGACCCAGCTGGGGATCGACCACTGGTTCTACCTCTACATCCCCTGGTTCTTCCCGCTTGCGATGCTCGCCCTGCTAGGACGCTTCAGCGATGCTCGGACGGGGCCGGCGGTCGTGGCATCAGAACCTGCTCGATGGACTCGGCCCGCAGTGGCCGCGAGCAACGGATGAGCACGCCCATCAGCCACGGATCGTCCTCTGAGGTTTCAAAGCGCACGGGCATCTGCGTGAGCAGCGACTCGATCGCCTGCTCGCGCTTGACGCCGATCACGCCACCGCGCGGACCGGTCATGCCGACGTCCGTGATGTAGGCGGTGCCGCCGGGCAGCACGCGGGCATCGGCGGTGGGCACGTGCGTGTGGGTGCCGACGACCGCGGTGACCCGCCCGTCGAGGTGCCAGCCCATCGCGACCTTCTCGGAGGTCGCCTCGGCGTGCATGTCCACGAGCACATGGTCGACCTCGCCCAGCTCTCCCAGGGCGACCTCGATCTCGGTGAAGGCCGAGCGGCCGGCGCGCAGGTAGAGGTTGCCGCTCATGCTCACCACGCCCAGCCGCACCCCTTCGTGCTCGACCACGCAGGTGCCTTTACCGGGCTGGCTGCGCAGGAAGTTGGCCGGACGCACGATCTGCGGCTGAGAGTCCAGGTAGGGGTAGATCTCGCGGCGGTGGTAGGTGTGGTTGCCCAGGGTGATCGCGTCGACGCCGGCGGCGATCAGCTCGTCGGCGATCTTGGGGGTGATCCCGAGCCCGCCGGCGACGTTCTCTGCGTTGACCACGACGAACACCGGGGCGTAGCGCTCGCGCAGAACGGGCAGGCAGTCGAGCAGGGTGCGCCTGCCGATGCCCCCGACGAGGTCGCCGACAAACAGGATGCCCACCTCGCCCGGCGGCCGGGGAGCCGCCGCCTCGTGCTCAGCCATACTCTGGCGATGGTTGCGGGCAAGTGAGCGGCGTCTGGAAGAACATCCCCGACGCGGCCCAGCCGAGCGTGCAGGAGGAGGGGCCGAGCGACTCCCCGGAGCCCCAGCCGCCCGAGTCCGCACGCGTCGTGGTTCCCCGCTGGGTCCAGCTTGTGCTGCTCCCGCTGGCGGTGCTCGCGGCCTGGGCGCTCGCGAAAGCGGCGGGCAAAGTGCTGTTGATCTTCATCGTGGCTGCGGTCATCGCGCTGATCCTCAACCCGGCGGTCGCCTTCCTCCAGCGCTCGCGGCTGCCCCGTGGGCTGGCCGTGCTCGCCGTGTACCTCGGGTTCTTCCTGACGCTGGCCGGGATAGGCGTGTTGCTGGCCAACCCTATCTCCAATCAGGTCCGGGCGTTCACGCACAACCTGCCCCACCTCGTCAACGAAGCCAACGGGTCGATCCTCACGCTGCAGGGCGACCTGCACCGGCTCGGCATCCACGTCCAGCTTGCCGAGCAGGGAAAGACGGCGTTGCAGACCCTCCAGGACAAGCTCTCCAAGAGCGGTGGCACGATCGTGACGTTCGGCGGCGGGCTGCTGACAGAAGTGGTGAGCGCCGGCTTCGACATCGTGCTCGTGTTCGTGCTGTCCGTGTACATGCTCCTGTACGGCTCGCGCATCGGAGCCCTCGTGCGCAGGGTCATGCCGCCGGGCTCCGGCGAGCGGTCCGACGACTATCCGACGCTCGTGCAGAACGCGGTCGCCCGCTACGTCGGCGGGCAGCTGCTGTTCAGCCTCATCATGGGAACCACCACCGGCGTCGCCCTGTACATCTTCGGCGTGCTCGGCATCTTCCCCGACGGGAGCAAGTACGCGGTGGTGTTCGGCGTGTTCATGGGCCTGATGGAGCTGATCCCCTATCTCGGCCCATTCCTGGGAGCGCTTCCACCGATCCTCGTGGCGCTGTTCTCGGATCCGATCAGCGCGGTGTGGGTCGCACTGCTGTTCCTCGGCATCCAGCAGCTCGAGGGCCACATCGTGGCGCCGCAGATATTCGGCCACACGCTGCGGATCAACCCGCTGCTGGTGATCTTCGCGCTTCTGCTCGGACAGCAGCTGTACGGGATCGTTGGCGCTCTGGCGGCGCTCCCGATCCTGTCGGTGCTGCGCGAGACGACCGTCTACCTGAGCCGCCACCTGACCCTCGAACCGTGGGATCGCTCGCAGGACGGGCTGCTGTGAGCGCCGCCGCCGGGCCGCCCATCCTCAGCGCCCAGGGCATCGAGAAGAACTACGGCTCCCAGCGGGCGCTGCGGGGGATCAGCTTCGACGTCAGGCCCGGGGAGCTCGTGGCCGTGGTGGGACCGAACGGGGCGGGCAAGACGACGCTCCTGTCGATCCTCGCGGGCGTCCAGCGTGCGAGTGCGGGCAGCGTGATCGGCCCGGCCGCCGCGCCGGCGGGGGTTCGCGCGATCGGATGGTCGCCCCAGCAGCCGGCGATCTACTCGAAGCTGTCGGTCGAAGAGAACCTGCGGCTGTTCGCGCGCCTGGAGAAGGTGGCGGATCCCGAGGGGGCGGTCGCGAGCATGCTCGATCACACGGGGCTTCGCGCGCGCGCGCACGACCGCGTGGAACACCTCTCCGGCGGGAACCGGCAGCGCGTGAACGTGGCACTTGGGTTGATCGCCGACCCGGAGATACTCGCCCTCGACGAGCCCTCATCTGCCCTCGATCCGCGTCAGCGGGCGCTGCTGTGGGAGTTCCTCGGCTCGCTCGCTCACCGGCCCGGGGCCGGCGGCGGCACGAGCGTGCTCTTCTCGACCCACCACCTGGGCGAGGTGCGCTCCTACGCGACGCGCGCGATCGTGCTCGCGGACGGCGAGCTCATCTTCGACGGGCCCCCACGGGAGCTGATCGCGGCGAGCGGACGTGGCGAGGATGATCTGGAGGCAGCGTTCATCGCGTTCCTGGGCGACAGCGGCCACTAGTGCGCTGGCTGCTCGTCAAGGACCTCGTGATCCTCCGCCGCTCGCGGCTGCTGGTGGCTTTGCTGCTCGTCTATCCGGTGGCGCTTGCGCTGCTGATCGGGTTGGCGATCTCGCGCAGCCCCGCCAAGCCGCGGGTGGCAGTGGTCGATGAAACCCCGCCGGGCCAGACCGTCCAGGTGGGCAGCCAGCGCGTCGAGGTGAGCCAGTACGCCGATCAGCTCCTGAACCAGGTCAAGACCGTGCCCGTGGCCTCACGCGCACAGGCCGTCCAGAAGGTCAAGCAGGGCGACGTGCTCGCCGCCGTGGTGATCCCCCACGACCTCGCCGCGCGGCTCTCGACGAGCGTCGCCCCGGCGCGCCTTGAAGTCATCTACAACGGGGACGCGCTCGAGCAGTCGCTCGTGCGCTCGACGCTCAACTCGGCGCTCGCCCAGGCCAATCTCGGCTTCTCCGAACAGATCCAGCAGGCCGCGGCCCAGGCCATCGATCAGCTGCTCGCGGGGGGCAACCTGGGCGTGCTGGGGGCGCCCCCCGACCTGATCGGGCTGAGCCAGATCCCACCCGCCCTGCACCATATCCTCGCCCACCAGCCGCCCGGACCCGAGCGCAGACAGCTCGAACGGATCTCGTCGTTTGCCAACTTCGCCGCCCAGAACCTGTCTCTGAGCAAGAACGTGCTGTCCACCGTGAGCCAGCCGATACAGGTCAAGAGCAGTCTGCTGCACGGCAGGCGCACCCCGCTGAACACGTTCGCGGTCGTGGTGGCGGTGAGCGTGTCATTGATGTTCATAGGCGTTCTGCTGGCAGCCGGCGGGATGGCGCTCGAGCGTGAAGAGCACGTGCTCATGCGCCTGCTGCGCGGCCTCATCTCGCGCGAGCGCCTGCTGGTCGAGAAGGCCCTGCTCGCCGCGGGCTGCTCCTTCGTGGTCGCGTTTGCGATGCTCGCGGGGGTGAGCGCGTTCGTCGCGCTCGACTGGAGTCGCGTGGGGCTGTGGCTGGCAGCGCTCGCGTTCAGCGCGCTCGCGTTCAGCGCGCTCGGGGTGGCGATCGGCGCGCTCGCTCACGAGGTGCGCGCGGCCTCCCTGCTGGCCTTCCTGCTCTCGCTTCCGCTGGCCTTCCTCGCGCTCGTGCCGGCGGGGTCGGTGGCGGTCGGGCTGTACGACGCGATCAGGGTGATCTCGTTCGTCTTTCCCTTCAAGGCCTCGTTGCAGGCGCTGGACGCAGCCGTCAACGGTGCGTCCCCGTCGATCGGCTCCGCGCTGGTCCACCTGGCGGCCCTCATGGTCCTGTTCGCCGCGCTCGCCCGAGCCGGGCTGCGGCGCGTCGAATGAGCGCGCACGCCGCTCTGCACCTCCGCACTGAGAACGCTCTAACCTGGAAAGCCCATGGCCTTTCCAAAGACGCGCATGCGCCGACTGCGCGCCAGTGCCGGTCTGCGCGGGCTCGTGCGCGAGACAGAGCTGAGCGCGGGCAGGCTCATGCTGCCGCTGTTCGTGGTGGATTCGAGCTCCACCGAGCCGGCGCGCGAGCCGATCTCCACGATGCCCGGCGTCGAGCGTCTGTCCATCTCCGCCGCGGTCGCGGAGGCGCGCGAGGCGGCGGCTCTGGGAATCGGTGCGGTGATGCTGTTCGGCATCCCCGCCGAGAAGGACGAGCACGGCTCGGGGGCGTGGGACGAGGAGGGAGTCGTGCAGGTGGCCACGCGCGCGATCAAGCAGGCGCTGCCCGAGCTGATCGTGGTCACCGACGTATGCCTGTGCGAGTACACGGTCCACGGGCACTGCGGCGTGCTGCGCGATGACGGGGTGGTCGACAACGACGCCACGATCGAGCTGCTCGGGCGCACGGCCGTAAGCCACGCGCGTGCCGGCGCCGACCTGGTCGCTCCCTCGGACATGATGGACGGCCGCGTCGGTCTGATCAGGACCGAGCTCGACGGTGAGGGCTACTCCGAGATCCCGATCCTGGCCTACTCGGCCAAGTTCGCGTCAGCCTTCTACGGGCCGTTCCGCGAGGCCGCCGGCTCCACCCCCGCGTTCGGCGACCGGCGGGGATACCAGCTGGACCCCGCCAACGGCCGGGAGGCGGTGCGTGAGGCGCTGCTGGACGTGCAGGAGGGGGCGGACATGGTCATGGTCAAGCCGGCGCTCGCCTACGGCGATCTGATCAGCGCGGTCAAGCGTGCCACCGGACTGCCCCTGGCGGCGTACAACGTCAGCGGCGAGTATGCGATGGTCAAGGCGGCGGCCGCCGCCGGCTACCTCGACGAGCGTGCGACCGTCCTTGAGATCCTCACCTCGCTGCAGCGAGCGGGCGCGGACACGATCATCACCTACCACGCAAAGGACGCAGCCCAGTGGCTCACAGAGCAGACCCGATGAGCCCCGCCGCGAACGTGGACGCCAAGAGCGCGCTGGATGTCGAGCGCGCGAGCGCGGCGATCGCGAAGACGCGCAGCCGCAAGGACGGCGCCGCGGTGCCCCTCGACGACCTCGACCGCAGGCTGCTGAACCTGATGCAGGGCAGCTTCCCGATCGCGTCACGGCCCTACCAGCACGTGGCGGAGCTGGGCGGGATGACCGAGGCGGAGGTCATGAGCCGCGTGGCGCACCTGCTCGAGAAGCGCATCATCCGCCAGGTCACGCCGATCTTCGACACCAGGGCCCTCGGTTACTCCTCGATGCTGGTCGCCGCCAAGGTCGATCCCGAGCACCCGCACCGCGCGGCCCAGGTGATCAACGAACATCCCGGCGTCTCGCACAACTACCTGCGCAATCACGAGTTCAACCTCTGGTTCACGATCGCGACCGAGCCGGACTCCGCGCTCGGATTGGAGGGGACGCTCGAGGTGCTGGCGCGGGAGGCCAAGGCCGAGTCGGTGCGGATGCTGCCGACGCTGAAGCTGTTCAAGATCCGCATGGACCTTGAAATGGAGGGCGATACGGAGGCGCTGGCGAGCGCGGCCGAGGCGACCGAGCCGATCGAGCTCGATCGGCAGCCCTACGACGAGCTGGACATCGCCGTGATCGGAGCCCTGCAGGGAAACATGGCCGTGGTGCAGGAGCCGTATGCGCCCGCCGCGGCAGCGGTGGGGATGACGCAGGAGCGGTTCCTCGACCACCTGTCGGGCATGCAGGAGCGGGGCCTGCTGCGCCGCGTTGCGGCCATCCTCTATCACCGCCGCGCGGGGTTCTCGGCAAACGGCATGGGTGTGTGGCAGGTGCCCGAGGAGCAGATCCTCGACATCGGCCGCAGGATGGCCGCCGTGCGCGGCATATCCCACTGCTACCAGCGCCCCACCTACGAGGACTGGCCCTACTCCGTCTTCACCATGGCTCACGGCCGCTCGAAGGACGAGTGCGACGCGGTGCTCGATGCGATCGCAGAGCAGACCGGGATCCACGAGCGCGCCACGCTGTATTCCTCGACCGAGTTCAAGAAGATCCGCCTTCTCTACTTCACCGAGGACTTCAAGAACTGGGAGCGCGCGCACGCTGGATGAGGTCACGCTTTCCAAAACTGGAAGGCCGATGACCGCCCTGACCGACACGCGCTCGGCGGCGCTGTACCGGCGCGCCCTGCAGGTGCTTCCCGGCGGGGTCAACTCGCCCGTGCGCGCGATGCGCGCGATCGGGCGCGACCCCGTCTTCGTCGACCGCGGAGAGGGCGCCGAGCTCGTCGACGTCGACGGCAACCGCTACATCGACTACGTGTGCTCGTGGGGTCCGCTCATCCACGGGCACGCCCACCCGCGCGTGCTGGCCGCGATCGAGGCGACCGCGGCGAAGGGGACGAGCTTCGGCGCGCCGACCCCGGGTGAGGTGGAGCTCGCGGTCGAGGTGGGCCGCCGCATGGAGGCGGTGGACATGCTGCGCATGACCTCCTCGGGCACGGAGGCGGCGATGACGGCCATCCGCCTGGCGCGTGCGGCGAGCGGTCGCGAGCGCGTGCTCAAGTTCGCGGGCGCCTACCACGGCCACCTCGACGGCCTGCTCGCGCAGGCGGGGTCCGGCCTGGCCACGCAGGCGCTGCCGGCGAGCCCCGGCGTGCCCGCGAGCGCGACGGCGGGCACGGTGGTGGTGGCGTGGAACGACCCGGACGCGTTGCTCGCTGCGACCGAGCAGCACGAGCTCGCCGCGATCCTGGCGGAGCCGCTGCCCGCCAACATGGGCCTCGTTCCTCCCCGCGACGGGTTCCTCGAGCTGCTGCGCGAGCGCGCCGACGCCACCGGGGCGCTGCTCGTGCTGGATGAGGTGATCAGCGGCTTCCGCGTCGCCCGCGGCGGCGCCCAGGAGCGGTTCGGGGTGGGCGCCGATCTGACGATCATGGGCAAGATCATCGGCGGGGGCCTGCCCGCGGCGGCCGTGGGCGGCAGGGCCGAGCTGATGGAAATGCTCGCGCCCTGTGGTGAGGTCTACCAGGCGGGGACGCTGTCGGGAAACCCGCTCGCCGTGGCTGCCGGGCTGGCGACGCTCGAGTTGCTGGACGACTCCGCCTACGCGCGCCTGAGCGCGCTGACCGAGGAGCTCGCGGCGGGGCTGCGCACAGCCGCGGCGGGGTACCCCGTGCAGATCGTGAGCGCGCCGGGCCTGATGACCGTGTTCTTCAGCGATCGCCCCGTCAGCTCGTTCGAGGACGCCCTGGCGTGCGACCTGGACGCCCACGGCGCGTGGTGCCGGGAGCTGCTCTCGCGCGGGGTCTACCCGCCGCCGTCCCAGTTCGAGGCGTGGTTCCCGTCGCTCGTGCACACCACCGAGCAGATCGAGCGGACGCTCGAGGCGGCGGCGGCCGCTTTCGCCAATCTCGACGTCGCCGGGGCGAGCGGGTGAGCGACGTGCTCGAGCGGTTGGCGACGCTGCTGCGCGACGAAGGTGGGCTGATGGCGACCCTCCTCACCAGCGAGACGCCGACGGACCGCGACGGGGATGCAGGCCCGGTGAGCCCCGCACGGATGGCCGCCGAAGGCCCCCGCACCGAGGGCAGGCGCGAGGAGTACGAGCTGCTGGTCGAGGCGATCTACGAGGGCTATCTGCTGCACTACGGCTCTCCCCGGGTCGTGCGTGCGACCGAGGCGGACCTCGGGCTGCTGGCGGGCGACCGGCTCTACGCGATCGGGCTCGCGATGCTCGTCGCGATCGGCGACACCGAGGCGGTGGCGGAGCTGGCCGACACGATCACCCTCAGCGCGCTCGCGCAGGGCGCCGGCGAGCAGGCGCTGGCCGACGCGGTGTGGGTCGCCGGCGCGCGCGCCGTCGGGTGGGGATCCAGCGACGCCCACAGGCGCGCCAAGGATCTCGCGTTCGCGGGCGCGCCGGAGGCGATCGAGGCGATGCGCACAAGCGCCGCGGGGCTTCCGGCGTCGCCCTGAATCACGCCTCGATATTGTTGGGGCTCGGTGTCAGACAAGCACGCAAAGCACAAGTCCAAGTACACGCTCGACCGGCAGATCCCCGGTGCGTTCGAGGGCGAGACGATCACCCGAAGGCGGTTCATGACCGTCAGCGCCAACGGGGCGGGCATAGTCGCCGTGATGTCCTTCACACTGCCGGCGCTCGGCTTTGCGGTCGGGCCGATCTTCAAAAGCACACCCCACCGCTGGGAAACGGTCGGCACGGTGGACCAGTTCCCCGACAACAACTACATCCCGGTGGTCATCACGCTCACCCCCGGGATCGGCGAGGCGGGCAAGGCGACCGTGTACATGCGCAAGGCCAACCCGGCGCTGGACAACGACCGCTATGACCGTGACACCCGCTTCATCGCGATCACCAGCCGCTGCGCGCACCTCGGCTGTCCGGTGCGCTGGGTTGACGCAGCCGAGCGCTTCATCTGCCCGTGCCACGGCGGCGTCTACGACCTGCTCGGGGTCCCGGTCGGCGGACCCCCGGTGCGCCCGCTCGACCGCTTCTACACGCGGGTTCGCGGTGAATACGTGCAGGTCGGCCCGCGCTTCAGCGTCAACAGTGAGCTGCGTCGCTTCTCCCCGCGCGACCCCGGTGAGCCGCTGGACGGGATCGGCCAGTACGCATATCCGTCAAGACCGAGCACGCGGAAATAAGCCGGAACGCCACCGTAAATCGTGCCCAAGCTCCCAGCCCCCCTCAGCCCTGAAGGCGCCGCCACCCCGCCCGAGCGAGGACAACGGCACGGCGACCACCCCGCTCGAGCACACCGGCAACGCCGGCGTCAGCATGGTCGACTGGGTGGACGAGCGCACCTCGCTGAGCGGCGCTGCGCGCTGGCTGATGTTCAGGAAGATCCCCAAGGGCACGAACTGGTTCTACACGCTGGGCTCGGCCACGCTGTTCGCCTTCCTCTCCCAGGCGGTGACCGGCGTGTTCCTGGCGATGTACTACCGACCCGACCCCTCCGGCGGCGCCTACGAATCGATCCGCTACGTCACCAACGACGTGTTCCTCGGCCAGTTCGTGCGCGGCATGCACAAGTGGGGGTCGACCGTGATGGTGATCCTCGTGTTCCTGCACATGGGTCGCACGTTCTTCTGGGGCGCCTACAAGTACCCGCGCGAGCTCAACTGGATCATCGGAGTCGTCCTGTTGATCCTGACGATGATCATGTCGTTCACCGGCTATCTGCTGCCGTTCGACCAGCGCGCCTACTGGGCGACGATCGTGGGCCTGAACATCAACGGCACCGGTCCGCTGGTGGGCCCCTACCTGAGCGACTTCCTGCGGGGAGGCTCGGAATTCGGGGCCACCACGCTGTCGCGCTTCTATGCCATCCACATGCTGCTCCTACCCGGCCTGCTGGCCGCGCTGATCGGCGCCCACCTATACCTGGTCACCAAGCTCGGAACGACGGCGCCGCCCTGGAGCAAAGCCGAGAAACGTCCCGAGCTACGCGAGACCGAGATCTAGCCTCGATGCGCCGCCCCGAGCGTCCCCGCAGACCGCAACCGGCCAGGCCCGCGCGATGAACCGGCGCGAGAAGGAGGAGTACCTCCGCGACTACTCGATCCTGAAGGCCCAGGGCAAACCGTTCTTCCCCTACGCCGTCGCCAAGGATGCCGTGATGGCGTGCGTGGTGATGGCGGTGATCATCGCCATGTCGCTGGTGCTCGGCGCCGAGCTCGGCCCCAAGGCGAATCCGACGACTACCACCTACGTGCCGCGTCCGGAGTGGTACTTCTTCTTCCTGTTCGAGGTGCTGCGGGTGATCAAGCCGTCGAGCCTCGTGGGGCTGGCCACGATCGGCGTGCCCACGCTGGCAATGATCCTGCTGTTCCTCCTGCCCTTCTACGATCGCGGTCCCGAGCGCCGCCCCGAGCGCCGGCCGATCGCCACGATCTCGGGCATCGTCGTGATCGGGGCAATGGGGTTCCTGACCTACGAGGGCGCCAACGCCGGCTCGCCGACGACGATCGAAATGGCGCCACCGGCTGCCGTCGTGGCCGCGGGGGGCAAGACCCTCGCCGAATACAACGCCGGCAAGGACGTGGTCGCCCAATCGGGCTGCCTGGCCTGTCACAAGATCGGCGACAACGGCAACGCGGGCCCCGGCCCCAACCTCACCAACATCGCCTCGCGGCTCCCGCCCCAGGGCATCGCGCGCACGCTTGTGAACCCGACTGCTCCGATGCCCTCGTTCAGGAACCTGCCACCGGTGAAGTTCAAAGCAGTCGTCAACTTCCTCTCACAGCTGAAGTAGCGTCGCTTCATGGCCGCTCAGCAACGCGCCGGGGACGGCCGATCGACCATCGGCACCGCGGCGGGCGGCGCAGGGGAGCTTCGGCCTGAGCTCCTGGCGGGCGAGGGGATGTCCCCCGGAGGGCTTCAGGCCGAGCAGGTGCGTGCGATGTTCGACCGCATCGCCGGGGTGTACGACCTGATGAACACCGCCATGACGGCCGGTCTTCACCGCCACTGGCGCGAGCGCGCCGCCGAGCTCGCCCGGGTCGGCCCGGGCAGCCGCGTGCTCGACGTGGCCACCGGCACCGGGGATCTGGCGATCGAGCTGGCTGGCCAGGTCTCGCCCGGCGGGGAGGTGGTGGCGTGCGACTTCGCGGAGGGCATGCTCGCGCGAGCTCGCGCCAAGGCCGCGGCCGGGGACGGGCGAGACGTCGTGCCCCGGTTCGAGTGGGCGGACGCCCTGGAGCTGCCCTATCCGGGCGACTCCTTCGACGCGGCCACGGTGGGCTTTGGCGCCCGCAACTTCACCGACCTTCACCGCGGCCTTGAGGAGATGGCGCGGGTCGTGCGCCCGGGCGGTCGCGTGGTGGTGCTCGAGATCACCACCCCGATGCGCCCGCCGCTCTCGCTCTTCTACCGACTGTGGTTCGACCGCATCGTGCCGGCGCTCGGCAGGCTTGCAGGCACCGTCGCGAGGTCTGCCCCGCGGCCCACGGACGCCACAGCTCAGGGCACGATCGCCGACGCCTACACCTATCTGCCCAACTCGGTCAAGCGCTTTCCGGCGCCGGCCGTGCTCGCGGCGGAGATGGAGCGCGCCGGCCTTGATGACATCGGCTACCTGCTCACTGCCGGAGGCATCGTCGCCATCCACGCCGGCACCGTTCCGCTGGAAAGGGCATGATGAGCACGGTGGTTACCAGCACAGTCGCTCACAGCGCCACGGGGGGTGTGGATGGTCTCGACGCGATCATGCGGCTCGGTGGGCGCGAGCTGCGCGAGCACATGGCTCGTACCGAGCTTCACCTCGAGCGTGTCACCGCGCAGGCCGGCGCCCCGCTGGGCCCACTGGCGAACGCCACGATCGTCGCCGGCGGCAAGCGGCTGCGCCCGCTGCTGGTCGTGCTGGCCGCCCACTCGGCCGGCGGGCCGCCGCGCACCAGCGAGGGGGAGGAGCGGCTCGTACGCGCGGCCGTGGCGGTCGAGCTCGTGCACTCGGCGACGCTCGTCCACGACGACCTGATCGACGGGGCCCAATTGCGGCGGGGCCATCCCACGGTGGCCGCGGCCGCCGGGCGGGGCCTTGCGACCGCCACCGGCGACCTGCTGTTCTCGCGGGCGTTCGCCGAGCTCGCGCGCAGCGGGGACACCGCACAGCTGCGCGCCCTCTCGCAGGCCAGCTCTGCACTCGCCGCCGGTGAGCTGTTGCAACGCGAGGATGCCTACGCCTCGCATGTCGCGGTCGAGCGCTATCTGAGGCGCTGCGAGCTGAAGACGGCGGCGCTGTTCGAGGCCGCCTGCCGCCTGGGAGCGCTCACGGCGGTGCGTGGATCCAGCGTCCTGGCGGAGGCGCTCGGCGCGTTCGCGCGCCGCATCGGGCTGGCGTTTCAGATGCTGGACGACGTACTCGATGTATCGGGCCCGGTCGAGCGCACCGGCAAGTCGCGCGGGCGGGATCTGCTCGACGGCACGGTCACGCTGCCGCTCATCCTGGCGCGCGAGCGCGACCCTGAGCTGTCCGCGTTCGACCTGAGCTCGCTCGAGCGTCCCGAGCAGGCCGAGGAGCTGTGTGAGCGGATCGCTGCCACCGGTGCGCTGGACGAGGCCAGGGAACAGGCTCTGGCGGTCGTCGCGGAGGCCAAGGCGACACTGCCGGCGATCCTTCCCAATGGCCGCTCGGGGCTGCTGAACAGGGTGGCCGACGCCGTCGTGGAGCGCTACAGATAGACAGCCCGGCCGGGCGGGGGAGCGAGGCGCTTCTCAGCGACTAGAAATCGGACGGGACGATGAGGTCGGCGTCGAGCGCTCGTATGAAGAACTCGATTTCGTCAGACATGTTCGCGTGCGTGACGCGTCTGAGATCGCCAAGCAGCGCGGCGGCGGCCCTGTCGAGCTCGTCCTCGAGACGCTCGACGGCGGACTGCTCGAAGATGCCCTCGCGCCTTGACTCGCACTCCGGGCAACGCAGGACGATGCGCCAGTGCCGGTGGCCCTCCTCGGACCAGTCCAGCGGGAACACCAGCTCACCCGAACAGTGAAAGCAGATGTGCAGCTGATCCGGTGCGCAGACGTCCTCGGTGCCTCCGCGCCGCTGTGAGCGGGCGACGTCCAAGTTCTTGGGCGGCGGCGGCGCGCTCTGGCGGATGTCGGGAAGCTGGCTGTCGGGATCGTCGAAGGTCATGGCTCCCTCCCGTCATCGACCTACCGGGCGTGCGGCTTTAGCCCGGTGGCCAATCGGTTGGTTTTGAGCGCGAGCGCACCCCACGGCGCCCGCCAACCAGGCGGTGCCGGAAGGGCACGGTGGTAGGTTCATCAGGGCCATGCCCAGCGCGATTCGCCCGATCGGCCACGAGGACCGCCTCAGCCTCGTGGACCACCTCGATGAGCTGCGCACCCGCCTGATCGTGTGCGCAGTTGTGCTCGCGCTGGCGTTCGGCCTGTGCCTGTGGCAGAACCACACGCTGCTCCACATCATCAACAAACCTCTCCAAACGCAGACACGCAAGCAGGTCGCCAGGGGCGAGGGAACGGTGGGACAGGCGGTGCTCGCCCAGCAGGCCGTGCTCAAAGTCTCGCGCGATACCCAGGGCGCCCTGGCCGTTCTGGCCCAGCCGGGAGCGGGCCTCTCAGCGCAGGCGCGCGCCCAGCTGTTGCCGCTGATCGCCTCGCTGAATGCCGCCGTGGCCAGGATCCCGCGCCACCCGACCGGAGACAATCCAGTCACGCTCGGCGTCGGCGAGCCGTTCACCACCACCGTCAAGGTGTCTCTGTACTTCGCGCTCGTCATCGCCCTGCCGGTGATCCTGTACGAGCTGTATGGCTTCATGCTGCCCGCGCTCAGCCCCAGCGAGAGACGCATCACCGTGCCGCTGCTGCTCGCGGTCCCATTCCTGTTCACGGCCGGAGTGCTGTTCGGCTACTTCGTGGTGCTGCCCGCGGCCGTGCGGTTCTTCGTCAACTTCAACTCCAGCGAGTTCAACGTGCTCGTCCAGGCGAGTCCGTTCTACGGGTTCGCCGCAACCGTGCTGCTCGCGATGGGCCTGATCTTCCAGGTGCCCGTCGTGATCCTGGCGGCCACCCGCGCCGGCATCGTCACGCCGAAGCAGCTGCGCAAGAACCGCCGCTACGCGATCGTGGCGTGCGCCGCGGTGGCCGCGTTCCTGCCCGGGGACGCGATTACGCTCCTGCTGGAGACCATACCGCTGTATGTGCTGTATGAGGCGAGTATCCTCCTAGCATCGCTCGTTGAGCGATCGGAGCGCCGGCGCCAGTCGGCCGCTGATCGGTCGGCCACCACGAGCACCGACGGCGACCGGCATCCTCAAGGAGATCCGGCGCGATCCCCAGACGACGCAGCGGAGCCAAGCGTGCAGGAGATAATCGATCACGTAGACAAAGAGTTGTCCCACTGATGCTGTTCGACCTCAGAGGACGGCACCGCCGGCGCGCGGTGCGAGTGATCTACACGGGCCTGGCCATCCTCATGGGCGTCGGTCTCGTGGGCTTCGGCGTGGGCGGGGGCTTCGGCGGCGGCGGCCTGCTGAACGCCGCGAGCAACAACGAAGGCGCGAACTCGGCAAGCTTCTCCGCCCAGATCAAGAAGTACCAGAAGCTCACGCGCCAGCAGCCCAACAACGTGAACGCCTGGCGGGAACTGACCAACGCACAGCTGCACGAAGCGGGAAGCGAAGCGTACGTGCTGCCGTCGGGGGGGCTGACCAGCAAGGGCAAACAGCTGTTCACCCAGATCGCCCATTCCTGGAACACCTACATCTCGCTGAATCCCCCCAAGCCCGATGCCGAACTGGCCCAGCGGATGGTGACGGTGTTCGGCGAAGAAGGGTTGAACGAACCGGCTGCGGCGGTGGCGGTGCTGCAGCTCGTGGTGGCGGCGCGGCCCACAAGCGCTTCGCTGTACGCGACGCTCGCTCAGTACGCCTACAAGGCCAACAACCCGCGCGTGGGCGACCTGGCCGCCAAGAAGGCGCTCGGCCTTGCCCCGGCGGCGCAGCGGCCGCGGCTGCGGACGGTGCTCGCGGCGCTCAAGAAGAACCCGACCGGTCGCCAAACCGCCACGCCGACAACGGCGACAACGCCGACCACGTTGACTGCGCCGGCCACCTCAACCTCCACCGGATCTTCGTCGACCAAGACGAAGTAGACCGCGCGGTCTTGGCCAGCTCCGGGGAGACCCGCGATCCGCCGCGCGCCGGCGTGGAGGAGGACACCCAGCGGTACACCGCACGCCTTCTGATCGGCTGTGCCGACCAGCCGGGAATCGTGGCGGCGGTGTCCGGCTTCCTGTTCGAGCGGGGTGCGAACATCGTCTCCTCGCACCAGTACTCATCGGATCCCACCGGCGGCAGGTTCTTCCTGCGTACCGAGTTCTTCCTCGAGATGGCGCCCGGTCGGTCGGCGACACGGGCGCCCGGCCGCCACGAGGAGACCGCGCAGCTCCAGTCCGAGCAGGCTCGCAGGCGCCTCGAGCAGGACTTCGACGCGGCCGTCGGCGGGCGCTTCGGGATGGACTGGGAGATCCGCTGGTGGGGTGAGCGCCGGCGCATCGCCATTCTCGTATCCCGCCACGACCACTGCCTGCTCGAGCTGCTCTGGCGCTGGCGCCGAGGTGAGCTCGACGCGGAGATCGTGGCCGTGATCTCAAACCACGACGACCTGCGCGAAGAGGCGGTGGCCGCGGGTGTCCCCTACCACCACGTGCCCGTGGCAAAGGGCCAGAAAGGGCAGGCCGAGGCGGCCATCCTCGAGCTGCTCGATGGCAATGCCGAGCTGCTTGTGCTGGCCCGCTACATGCAGATCCTGAGCGGCGACTTCCTCTCGCGGGTGCGGATGCCGGCGATAAACATCCATCACTCCTTCCTGCCGGCGTTCGCGGGGGCCAACCCCTACGGCCGCGCGCACGAGCGCGGCGTAAAGCTGATCGGGGCCACCGCCCACTACGTCACCGAGCAGCTGGACGACGGGCCGATCATCGACCAGGACGTCGTCCGCGTCGACCACCGTCAGAGCGCCAAGGACCTCGAGCGCGTCGGCCGCGACGTCGAGCGCCTGGTTCTCGCCCGTGCCGTCGCGCTGCACCTGGACGATCGCGTGATCATCGACGGCAGGCGCACGATCGTATTCTGAGGGAGCCGAGCGCTGTGAGCTTGGCTAGAATCGCTCACCCAGCCGGCCGATCTCGCCGGCGCCCTCACGGGCCGTTAGCTCAACCGGCAGAGCAGGGGCCTCTTAAGCCCAAGGTTGCGGGTTCGATTCCCGCACGGCCCATTGACAGGAAAGCTGATCGAGACGCCCGCTCTCGCCCACACTGACTCGTTCTCGGTCACCGAACAAACGCGCGCAGACAGGCGGGGCTACAGCGGCGGGACCTGGTTGTTGACTTGGGTTCCGTGGTAGAGGCGATCCTGGTCCTTGCAGGCAGCCGGGAAGAAGAACTGGACGCTGTCGCTGCGCACGCCGTTGTAGCTCGCGTAGAGCGTGGCGCGACCGACAGTGCCGACGGTGCATTTCGGGTCGGTGCTGCTCGTGACCCGGAATTTGATCTTGATGATGTTCCCTGGGTAGCCCCACATCATCGCGTAGTGGGAGTGGTACACGAGGTGGTGCTGTACGGACATGATGATCACGCCGGCCCGATCCTGCTGGCACATGACCCCTGAGACCGTGTTGGCTCCGAGGTTGATGTTTCCGTGGCCCTTGGCGAAGCTGCTTTCCCCCGTGTACGAGCCCGTGTGAAAGCCCCATGGGGGGATCCCGTAGACGGTCGGTATCTGCGAGCAAGACGTGGCTCCGCTGGCCGAGCCGGTCAAGCCCAGCGTCGCCAGCAGCAGTGTCAGCACCAAGGCTGCGAGTCCGATGCGCCCCGTGATTTGGTCTCTTTGCATCTCGGCCGCCGACTATATCCCGTGGTAGGTCATCCTGGACTGGCGCGCTTGGAAGGCCACCGAGCCCCGCGGATGCGGGGCTCGGCGTCGATCACTGCTGCAGCCCGATCAGGGCGTCGCCAGCGGCTGAACCAAGAAAGCCGCGGGTGTCACCAAGGTTCGCCTCCCGGGTTTTCAACGGTGATCCGCTCGTCGCCCTTGGGCCCCTTCAGCTTGTCGCTGCCGCTGACCGTGGCCTTGCCTCCGGACGAGTCTTCCAGTTCACCTGATCCGGCATCGAACTTCAGCACGCTGTTGCCTACGGACGGCATCAGTGTTCCCTTATACGTGTCGAGGACCGTGCCGTTGCTGCACCTCACTTCCAGCACGATGCCTTCGATCACGTCCCTGACCGGCTGACCGGGAGCCGCCACCAGATGCGTGCGCAGCGACCCTCCCGTTGAGCTGAGTTCTATCTTGCTGCCCTTTTCACAGGGCGAGGAGGTCTTCTTCTTGCAGCACCACGACGTCCTCCCCGAGGAGCAGGGCGACGCGTTCCCGGAACAGCTCGAGAACACGACTTCCGTGGTTTCGTCGGTGCCGGCACCGCCTCCCGCCGGGTTGACGATAGTCCCCTTGTCCTTCACCTTGCAGGTCACCGTGAGCTTGCTCCCCGGAACCCGCAGCGTCAGTTCGCCGCTGCTCGTGACGGGCTCCACTTGGCCTTCGGGGATCAGCGTGCCGTTGCTGTACCAATGGGGCGGCAGCGGCGGGAGCTTCGCCGTGATCCGCTCGTCGCCCTTGGGCCCCTTCAGCTTGTCGCTGCCGCTGACCGTGGCCTTGCCTCCGGACGAGTCTTCCAGTTCACCTGATCCGGCATCGAACTTCAGCACGCTGTTGCCTACGGACGGCATCAGTGTTCCCTTATACGTGTCGAGGACCGTGCCGTTGCTGCACCTCACTTCCAGCACGATGCCTTCGATCACGTCCCTGACCGGCTGACCGGGAGCCGCCACCAGATGCGTGCGCAGCGACCCTCCCGTTGAGCTGAGTTCTATCTTGCTGCCCTTTTCACAGGGCGAGGAGGTCTTCTTCTTGCAGCACCACGACGTCCTCCCCGAGGAGCAGGGCGACGCGTTCCCGGAACAGCTCGAGAACACGACTTCCGTGGTTTCGTCGGTGCCGGCACCGCCTCCCGCCGGGTTGACGATAGTCCCCTTGTCCTTCACCTTGCAGGTCACCGTGAGCTTGCTCCCCGGAACCCGCAGCGTCAGTTCGCCGCTGCTCGTGACGGGCTCCACTTGGCCTTCGGGGATCAGCGTGCCGTTGCTGTACCAATGGGGTTGCGGTTCGAGCCGTGGTTTGTGCTTCGACCGTCTCGATCTCTGAGCCACACGTGCTCTTCGATTCGGCATTGGTTTCATCACCGCCGTAGGAGGCCTGCCAGTAGTAGGTCCCCGGTGCGAGCGTCTGCGCGTTGGATGCGGGTATCACTCCGCCGGCGACTTCCACGGTGCCTGCCGAGGCGGCCAAGGTCTTGCATTCTTTATCGGAGTACACATTGTATTCGACCGAACCCGTTGCTTTCGACGCGTTTTCGCCGCTCAGCGTCGCGCTGTCGGTGACTGCGGTGCCTTCTTTCACCGTGATCGTGGCGCCCGATTGGCCACCTCCAGACAGTGATGTCGAGAGCTGGGTGGGCGTGGCCGAGACTTTCGCCCCTAGTTCTTGGCAGGACGGATCATAGGTCCCCGTCCACGTCAGTTCGACGACGACTGCTCCAGGTGAGCCCTGCGCTCCTTCCAGGGCGATCAGGAACTGGGGGAGTCCGGTGCCGGAAGACAGATCGAGACCGACAAGGCTCGTAGTGCCGGTGGCGTCCAGCGTCTGATCAGCAATGCCGGCGAGAGGGTTGCCGTCGCCGTCCCTGAATGAGACCGTACCGCTTGAGTATGTGCTGCGTTCGGGAGACAAGACCCGAAGGGAGGTGTAGCCGAGTGGGGTGCACACCTGGGTCGGCACGACCACGCTCGACGCGAGCACTCGAATCGGTCCTTGCCCACATGCGCCTCCGGTGTAGGCATCGAAGTTCTGTATCTGCTGTGACCCATTGTCGGAGTTGACCCAGATGCATTCCGGGCGCTGCGGGTCGGGGTTGACCGTGTACAGGAGCGAGAGATTGCTAAACGTCTTGGGGAAGTTGGTGCACGACGCGCCCGTCGAGTAGTCATAGCAATCCACGTTTGCGACCCACTCAGGGACGTAGACCCGCGGGCCGAGCACGAACGCTGGGCCGTTCCACGCAGCCGATGCTCCGATTGCCGCGGTCATTCCCGGGGGCGTTGGCGTGCTCGCGCCAGACAACGTGAAGCATTGATCGGTGCCCGTCGGAAGGCAGAGGCCGGTGACTTTGCCAGTGGAATCGAGCAGCGGGAACGGCGAGCCGTAGGAGCCGGGGTAGGCGAACCCCAGCGTCACAGGCCAAGAGCCGGAACAGCTGCTCTGCGTGCTGTCGTCGAAGCAGGCGAGTTGGCTGGTGCCGCCGATGTTGATCGGAACGATGACGTGGCTGCCGATCGCCGCCGTCGCGGGCGATGGGAACCCGCCGTCCGATACCGTGCCGGCGCCGATCGAGACGGCGAACGGCTGCCCGGCGCAGGCCGCGTCGGTGCTCACGTCGAAGCAGAGGAGCTCGTTCTCGGCGCCGCTGACGCCGACGCCGTTTACGAAGTTGAACGAATACCAGTGCGAGCCGACCAGCATCGGCACGCTGAGGCCGCTGATCCCGCTCGGATCGATGGGGCCCTGGCCGACCGGCGTCAGCGCCGTGAAGCCACAGAACGGTTTGATCGTGGCCATGGTCGTGTCGAAGCACACCACGCCCGCGGTGCCGTCCGCAGAGCGGGTCGCGTACACGTAGAGCTTGCCGGTCGCCTTGTCCAAATACATGCCGGGGTGGCCCGACGTGGCGAAGTTGTTGCCGCTTTCGTCTTTGACGGTCACCGGGGACCAGCAGGGTTCGGCATTGCTCTGCAGGTGGCACGCGACAGTCAGCACCGAGTTGTGGTGGAACACGTTGTAGACAGCGGTCGGCGAGAGGGCAATAGCCCAACCATCCCCGCCGCCGCTGCCGGCGTAGGTGGACGCCGGGGGAACCGGGATCGTCTGTGTCGCTGTGTATGTGGTGACGTCTGCGCTGGCCGGTGCCGGGCCTGCGATGGCGAACGTGACGACCCCGATCGCCAGTGCCGCCATGGCGGCACCGCGGGTCATCCTCCGGCGGGCGCGCTTAAGCGTAATTTGGCTCCTCATTTGATCCTCCTTGCCCGTGGTCGAGGGCCGCTCAGCGCGTTGTCCGCTCACGCAGAGAATCAGAGATGGGCAACCCTGTGCAGAGATACACAGACCGTCGCACCTAGTCGACTCGCCCGTCAATCAGGAGAATGCCCGATTTTTGGGATTGTTCGCCCTAGGGAATTCGCTTGACATGGCCGGGCAACTCCGATAGAAGAGGTCTTCTTCGAAGCAGATCTCTCCGACAAGCAGGGAGGCGGAAGCATCGATGGGCGTCGAGGGGGGTTTCGGCGGAATCCTGATGAGCGACCCGGACGAGCGGTGGCGTGCCGAGGTGTCCGGTCTGCTGATGGATGCGGGTCACGAGGTGAGTGGCGTCGCTAACGGTGAGGATGCGCTTGAGACGGCGCGCAGCCAGCGGCCTGGACTCGTGATCCTCGAGGTCTGCCTGCCCGGCATCTGCGGCTATGAGGTCTGCCGCCGCCTCAGAGATGAGCACGCGGAGACCGTCTCGATCATGTTCGTGTCAGGCACCAGAACCGAGCCCCACGATCGCGTCGCCGGGTTTCTGCTCGGCGCGGACGCCTATCTCAGCAAGCCACTGGCCGCGGATGAGTTCCTGGCTCGGATCGCGCGGCTGCTCTGCCGCGCGACAACCTCGACGTCCAACCTGCCAGGGAAGCTGACCTGCCGCGAGCGCGACGTCCTCGGTCTGCTCGAGCAGAGCCTCTCCCACAGGGAGATAGCTGACCGCCTCTGCATTAGCCCGAAGACGGTCGGCACCCACATCGAGCATATTTTCGTCAAGCTGGGCGTTCAGAACCGCCTGCAGGCCGTTTCGGTGTCACATCGCCACCACCTACTTGACATCCGCACACAGGTTGCGGACGGCTGAGGAGGCCTCCGCAGGCGGGTCATTTCATGCGCGCGTCCGCGTCGGCGCGTGCACGGGCGTGTCGCTATCGCGGGCCAGCAGGGTCTGCTGCCCGGCCTCCGTCCAGATCACCTGCTCGCGCCCGGGCCCCACGCCCACGAGCGTGACGGGTGCGCCCACGCTCTCGGCGATGAAGTCGAGGTACTCGCGCGCACCGTCGGGCAGATCGGAGATCGTGCGGCACTCGCCCAGATCAGCGCTCCACCCGCGCAGCTCCGTGAGCCCGGCGGTGGTGTGGTGGAGCACCGTCTGGTGGTAGGGGAAGTCGTCGAACGTCGCCCCTTCGGCTCCCCGGTAGCTCGTGCACACGTGGATGCGGTCAAACCCCGAGAGGACGTCCAGCTTTGTCACGACCAGCGCCGTCATCGTGTTCAGGCGTGCCGCGTAGCGCAGGGCAACGAGGTCCAGCCAGCCCGTGCGGCGCGGGCGTCCGGTCGTCGTGCCGAACTCGCCGCCCCGCTGCCTGATCTGCTCGCCCATCTCGTCGTGCAGCTCGCTCGGGAAGGGTCCCGCTCCCACGCGCGTGGTGTAGGCCTTGGAGACCCCCCAGATCTCGTCGATGCTCTTCGGCCCCACGCCCGCCCCCACGCACGCCGCGCCTGACAGCGGGTTCGAGGAGGTGACGAACGGATAGGTGCCGTGGTCGATGTCCAGCATCGCACCCTGCGCTCCCTCGAAGATGATCTTCTTCTCCTCGTCGAGCATGTCCCACATGAGCTTCGAGGTGTCCGCGATGTGCTGCTCCAGACGGTGGCCGTAGGTCAGGTACTCCTCGGTCATCGTGTGCAGGTCCAGCGCCGGATCCTTCTCGTACGGCCGCAGCGACAGGCGCTTGGGCTCCATCGCCGCGACGATCTTCTTCTTCAGGATCTTCTCGTCCAGCAGGTCCTGCACGCGGATGCCCAGACGCGCCGCCTTGTCCGCGTAGCAGGGCCCGATCCCCCTGCGGGTCGTGCCGATCTGCAGGCTTCCCAGTTTGGCCTCGCCCGCCGAGTCGAGCAGCAGGTGGTAGGGCATGATCAGATGCGCGTTGGCCGAGATGCGCAGGCCGCTGACGTCGATGCGCCGCGCGCGCAGCGCGTCGAGCTCCTCGATCAGCACCTTCGGGTCGATCACCACGCCGTTGCCGATCACGCAGCGCTTGCCCGGATACAGGATCCCCGAGGGGATCAGATGCAGCTTCCACTCCTCCCCGTCGCGCACGATCGTGTGCCCGGCGTTGTTCCCGCCCTGAAAGCGCACGACCGCATCGGCCTGCTCGGCGAGCAGGTCGGTGATCTTGCCCTTTCCCTCGTCGCCCCACTGGGCGCCGACTATCACGATTCCTGGCATGCCAACGGAGTGTATGCGGGGTCAGGTCAGGCCGAGCGGGCCGGGGCGACCCGCTCGATCCGCTTGTCCTCGCCGAACAGGGGGATCAGGTCGCCGCAGATCTCCACCAGGCGCGAAACAGTGCGCGCGCCGAGGCGCTCGGAGAGCTCGTCGGGCATGAGGTTGGTCGTCGCCACGATCGCCCGCTCGGCCTCATAGCGGGCGTTGACGATCGAGTACAGCTGCTCGAGCACCCAGTCGGTCCGGTTCTCCGCCCCCAGATCGTCGATGTGCAGCAGATCCACGGCGGTCAGCCGGTCCAGGAAGTCGAGCTTGCCCTCCTCGGAGTCCATCGCCTCGCGCAGCAGGTTGAGCAGCCGTGGAAGCGAGTACACGGCCACCGAGCGCCCCGCCTCGAGCGCCGCTTTGGAGACGAGCATCGCCAGCGTGGTCTTGCCCGTGCCCACGTCTCCCTGAATCCACAGCCCTCTGCCCGGAGTCGAGGTTCTCCTCGATCTCCCGCACGTAGCGGCGAACCGACTGGATCTGATCGGGAGCGCTTCTGGCGATATCGCTCACCGGGGGACGATCGAAGGACACGCCCCGGTAGCGGCTGGGTATGCGCCCCTTGAAGCGCCTGGTGCTCACCGCGGCGATGCGCCCGGCCCGGCAGTCGCAGTCCCACGCGGTGTTCGTGCTCTCATCGACCACGAACCCGCTGCCGTCGCACCGCCCGAGCGGGCACGAGTCCCCCTCGCGCTCGCCCGCCGGCATGCGGGAGCTGAGGTCGACCAGCCGGGGAGAATCCCCGCCGGCGGCGTCGCCACTCACTGCGTGAACCTCTCCCCGGCGTAGTTCATGAACTTCGGGTACTCCTTCTGGAAGGTCAGCGTGACTTTGCCCACCGCGCCGTTGCGGTGCTTGGCGATGATCAGGTCGGCCTCGCCCGGGCGCTCGGAGTCCTCGTTGTAGTACTCGTCGCGGTAGATGAACATCACCAGGTCCGAGTCCTGCTCGAGGTTCCCGCTCTCACGCAGATCGGACAGCTGGGGTTTCTTGTCCGGGCGCTGCTCCACCGCGCGGCTCAGCTGTGACAGCGCGATCACCGGAACCCCCAGCTCGCGCGCCAGGATCTTCAGGCCACGGCTGAGCTCGCCCACGGCGGTCACGCGGCTGTCGTAGCGGCTGTCGGTGCGCATCAGCTGCAGGTAGTCGATGATGATCAGCCCCAGCCCGCCCTCGCACTGGCTGTGCAGCCGCCGCGCCTTGGCGCGGATCTCGAGCATCCCCACGTCGCTTGAGTCATCAACCCACAGCGGTGCCGCCGCAAGGCGCCCCGAGGCGTTCAGGATCTTCGGCCAGCGCTGCTCGGCCACCCTGCCCTTGCGCAGCTCCTCACCCTTGATCCGCGCCTGGGAGGCGACGAACCGCTGGGCCAGCTCGGCCTCGGCCATCTCCAGCGAGAACAGCGCCACCGGCTTGTTGTGCTCGACGGCCGCGTTCTCGGCGATGTTGCACACGAGCGCGCTCTTGCCCATCGCCGGGCGGGCGGCCACGATGATCAGGTTGCCGGGCTGGAATCCGCCGGTGATCTCGTCCAGGTCCTTGAAGCCCGAGGGCGTGCCCGTCAGCGAGGTGCCCTCCAGCGACAGCCGGTGCAGCTTCTCGAGCTCCTCGTGCAGCACCTCCTCGATCGCCCGGAAGTCCTGCTGGCGATCATCGCGCGCGACCTCGAGCATCGCCTTCTCCGCCAGCTCGACGAGCTCGCGGGGAGCGGCCTGGTGGCCCAGCACGCTCTCCTGGATCTCATACGAGGCCTTCAACAGGCGCCGCAGCAGGGCGTTCTCGCGCACGATCTGCGCGTAGCGGCGGGCGTGCCCCGCGGCGGGCACCACGCCGGTCAGCTCATCCACCGTGGAGGATCCCCCGATGTCCTCCAGTCGGCCCATCTGGCGCAGGCGGTCGGTGACCGTCAGCACGTCCACCGGCTCCGACTCGTTGTACAGCGCCAGCATCGCCTCGTAGATGGAGGAGTGGCGCTCGCGATAGAAGTCCTCCGCCCGCAGCCCCTCTTCGATCACCAGCGCGTACAGAGAGCGATCGGAGAGCAGGATCGCGCCCAGCACCGACTGCTCGGCGTCGAGGTTGTGCGGCGGTGCGATCGCTGAGCCGTTGGCGCTCGCTGAGCCGTTGGCGTGGGAGACGGCGCTCATGGCTGGGGCGAGTCTAGGCTTCCGGCTGCCCCGCGCCATGGGCGGAACTCGCAATTGAGGGGGATTTTCATGCGCGAACACATGTTCGCATAGCCCCCGGCGGGCGTGGAGCTACTTCTTCGCGACGACCATCGTCTTGATCGTTGCGGTCACGTTGTCGACCACCTCGACCACGACCATGTACGTGCCCACGTTCTTGATCGGCTCGGGCAGGTGCACGTTGCGTTTGTCGATCTTCAGCCCCCGCGCTTCCCGGATCGCGGTCGCGATGTCCTGCGCGGTGACCGACCCGAACAGGCGACCGTCCGCGCCGGCCTGCTGGGGCACCGTGAGCACGGTCCGGTTCAGCAGGTTCACGTGCTCCTGGGCTTTCTCGACGGCGTTCCGCTCCGCCCGCTCGGCCGCTTCCTGGCGCTCGCGGATCGCCTGGATCGCGCCCCGGGTAGCGGGCTGGGCGAGCTTGCGCGGGATCAGGTAGTTGCGCAGGTAGCCCTTGGACACATCCACCACGTTGCCCTGCTCGCCCAGTGTCTCGACGTCCTGCAGAAGGAGCGCTTCGGGCATCTCAGCGCCTACCTTTCCCGGTCGCGATCGCCCCGTTCGCGGCGCGGGTTGTCATCGCGTCCACCCTCGTTCACGTACGGCAGCAGCGCCAGCTCGCGGGCGCGCTTGACGGCCCGGGCGATCTGGACCTGGTGGCGCCGGCACGAGCCGGTGATCCGCCGCGAGCGGATCTTCCCCTTCTCGGAGATGAACTTCTTCAGCGACGCCACATCCTTGTAGTCGACCTGCTCGATCTTGTCGCGGCAGTGCTGGCACGGCTTGCGCCGGCCGCTTCCGGGACCGCCCTTCTTGTCGCGCCGGCGTACCGGCTTGCCGCGACCGCGCGCTTTTGCCATCAGCGTTCTCCGCCGCTTGAGCGGCTCTCGGGCATGGCGGCGCTGATGGTGAAAAGCACTAGGACCTCGCTGTGTCGGCTGGAACTCAGAACGGAATGTCGTCGTCGCCGGCGGCGCCGGCGACCGGTGCAGGCTGGAAGTCCCGTTCGTCCACCGGGACGTCCGAGCCCTTGGAGGCTCCGTCGCCGGCTTGACGATTTTCAATCGGTCCGCCTCCAGGAGAGGCGTCGTCTCGCGAGCCCAGGAACTGCACCGAGTCGGCAATGATATCGGTTGCCTGGCGTTTTGCGCCGTCCTGTGCCTCCCACTCGCGCCACTCTAGGCGACCGTCGATCGCGACCGGACGGCCCTTGGAGAGGAAGCGGGCGGCATTCTCGCCCTGCGCGCCCCACACCGTGACGTCGAAGTAGTTGGGCTTGTCCTCCCACTCGCCGGTGCTTCCGTTCTTGCGGCGCGTGTTGCACGCGATCCGCAGCTTGCACACCGACGTGCCGCTCGGCAGCGAGCGCAGCTCCGGATCGGCGGTCAGGTTTCCGGTCATCACGACCCTGTTGATGTTGGTTGCAGCCACGGCTCCTCTTCCTTTCGGCTTGTTCGGAGTCCCTGTCTTCTGAGGGCTCCTCGGCGTCGAGCTCGAGCTTCCGAGTCTAGACCGGCCTGCGGGCGGGAGCCGTCAACGTCACCGCCGCCACCCCGCTGGTTGCGTCCTTTTGACCGTTACCGGGTGACGTCAATCCCGGCGGAGGAGAACGGCGCACGCCGCCGCGGAGCCCCGGCAGGGGCGGAGCCCGTCATCCCGGCCGATCGCCCGTCCGGCTGCGACTGCCGCGCGAGGAGGTTCGGAACACCTCGTCCCAATAGGGCGCGCTGATCCCGAAGCCGCGCGTCTCGTCCTGGAAGTGATGGCGCATGTGGCGCTCGCGCAGCATCCTCCCCAGCGGCCCGCGCGGGCGGAAATGGTGCAGGTAGTAGTGGGTCATGTCGTACACCAGGTAGCCGGCGAAGAAGCCCGCGCCCAGGCCGGGCGCGTAGCGTTCGCCGAAGATCAGGTACAGCACGCCGAACACCACGGCACCCAGCGGCACGCTCACCGCGGGCGGCATGACCAGGCGCAGGGGGTCGTTCGGATGGTCGTGATGAACCCCGTGGATGATCCAGTGCATGCGCGCGCCCAAGCCGTCCTCGGGCTCGAAGTGGAACACCACCCGGTGCAGCCAGTACTCGAACAGCGTCCACAGCGCATACCCGGCGAGGAACAGCCCCACCATCGCCGCCACGCTCACGCTCGACAGTCCCCACGCCGTCAGCGCGACGATCGCCGGCACGAAGATCAGGACCGGCACCACGGGGTGCACGCGCGACAGGGCGTCCAACAGCCTCGAGTGGAACATCGGCGGGGAGGCCCGCAGCACGTCGGTCCGCCGCGTGGTCTGATCGCTCATGTCTTCGGCTGCCCAACCCATGGGGCCGATCTTATTACCCTCACGCCGCGCGTGGAAGGGCTGTGAGGAGCCTGCAAGCGGGACCGCAGGAGGGCTCGAGCCCTACGCGGGCTCGCCCACCTCGGCCTCGGCCGCGGCGTCGGCCTCGGCCACTGCCTCGACTCGGCCTCGGCCACTGCCTCGACTGCGGTCTCGACGGCGGGGCCGGCCTCGGTCTCGGCCACCTCGACCTCCACGGTCTCCTGCGCGACCGCCGCCGCCGGCGGCTCCTGCGCCGTCTCGGTGTCGGAGTCGGAGTCGGCCGCGGCCGGCACGCGGGGCGCATCCGGCACGCCCGGCTTCAGCTTGATGATCCGAAAGCGCAGGATGCCGTCGGTGATCCGCAGCATCCGGTCAAGCGACCCCAACAGCTCCGGTGCTCCGGCGTGGAACTGCAGCAGGTGGTACTCCGCGTCGGCCTTCCGGTCGATCGGGTAGGTCAGCGCTCGGTCTCCCCAGTCATCGTCGCGGACGACCTCCCCCTGCGCCTCGATCGCAGCGCGCGCGTCGGCGACGATCTTCGCGCGCGTCGCCTCCTCGGCCTGGGGGTCGAGCAGCAGCATCAGATCGTATGTGGGTGCGGGCAGGGTCATAGGCGTCGCTCCCGGAAGCCTAGCGGCTCCGGCCCTTCGCGCGGATGTCTGCCAGCTGCTCGTCGATCCAGTCGCCCGGATCGCGCGAGGTGACGATCTCCACGAGCCCCTTCGCGCGGCGGTGGCGCTCGCCCTGCTCCATGGTCAGCGCCGCATAGATCGAGTCCGCCAGCTCCTGGATGTCGAACGGGTTCACCGACAGCGCGTAGGAGCCGAGCTCCTCGTGCGCACCCGTGTTCTCGGACAGGATCGAGACCCCCTCGCGCTCGTTCACGATCGGCCCCTCCTTGGCCACCAGGTTCATGCCGTCGAACATCGCGTTCACCAGCAGCAGGTCGTAGTGCTTGTAGGCCGCCATCGCCTCCTCGAGATCGTCGCGCAGCTTCAGCTGGATCGGCATCCAGTCGGGCGTGCCGTGCCGGTGGTTGACGACCGCCACCAGGGCCTCGATCCGCTCGAGGTACTCGGCGTACTGCGGCACGTCGGTCCGCGAGGGCATCATCTGCGCGATGAACGTCACCCGCTCTGAGAACTCGGGGTGCTGCTCGAGGAACAGGTCGAACGAGGAGAATCCGCGCAGCACGTTCTTGCTCAGGTCGGCGCGGTCCACCCGCAGGATCAGGAAGTCCCGGCGGCGGCGCAACAGCTCCTCCTCGAACTCGCTCACCCGCTCGCCCTGCGCGATCAGCCGCGTGGCCTTGTGATCGATCGGCAGCGGATACGCCCTCACCCACACCTCGCGCTCTCCGAACTGCACCACCCCGCGCTCGAAGTCCACCTCCAGGTCCATCAGGTCACGGCAGCACTGCAGGAAGTTAACCCGGTAGGAGCGGGTGTGAAAGCCGATGATGTCGTTGGCCAGCAGGCCCGTGTATATCTCCTCGCGGATGCGCGTCGGCAGCACCCGCCAGGCGTCCGACTGCGTCCACGGGATGTGGACGAAGTGGTGCAGGAACGCGTCCGGACGGGCACGGCGCACCAGGTCCGGCAGCGTGTACAGGTGGTAGTCGTGCACCATCACCACCGGCTCGTCCACGCCCTCGAGCTCCTCCACGACCGCCCGTGCGAGGTCTTCGTTGACCGCGTTGTACCCGAACTCGAACGCCTCGATCTCCTCCCGGCGGATGTCCGGGGCGTTGGATAGGTCCCACAGGTAGTGCTGGATGAACCACAGCATCGGGTTGGCGACCACGTTGTAGAACCGGTCGTAGGCCTGCGGGTCCGACACCACCAGCCGCACCTGGAATTCCCCGCCGGCCGGCGAGTGCACCGGGAACGCCCGCCCGTCGTGCCTTTCCGAGGCCTCGGCGTCGTAGTCGCTCATCGCCGAGGCGATCCAGATCGCATCCCGATGGGACGCGAGGCCGGTGAGCGCGGTCACGAGGCCGCCGGATCCGCGCTGGACCTCCCCGTCCGCGTGGAAGGTGACCGGCCCGCGGTTCGATACCAGCACAAGCTGAGTCCGCCGTGCCGGTGCGTCGCTCATGGCTCCTTCAGCTCGTTGAAGATCCGCAGGTAGTCCCGCAGGTAGCGCGGTGTCAGGAAATGCGTGCGCACGTGCTCCTTCCCGCGCCTTCCCAGGGCCTTGCCCAACCCGGGGTCACTGAGCACGCCCAGGGCGCGCTCGGCGCATTCATCCACGCTCGACACCAGATATCCGGTGACCCCGTCCTCGATCTGCAGCGGTATCCCGCCCACGTCTCCGCCGATGAACGGCCGTGCCTTCCAGATCGCCTCGGAGACCGTCAACCCGAAGCCCTCGCGCGTGGACTTCTGGATGAGCACGTCGGCGTGTGACTGGAACGCGTTCACCTCGATCGCCCCGACATTGTTGAAGTTGTTGAGGATGTGCACGTCCGGATCGCCGTCCGCGTGGGCGATCGTGGCGTTGAAGAAATCCCACCCCTCCGGATCATCGGAGGCCATCGAGCCCACCAGCGCCAGCTGCACCTCCGGCATGGACGCCTTGACCGTGCGATAGGCGTCGATCACCCCCAACGGGTCCTTCCAGGGATCGAACCGCGAGACCTGGCACATGAGCGGGCGGTCGAGGTCGATCCCGAACTGCCCGCACACGAACGAGGCGTCCTCGGGCGACAGCGCCATGTTCTTAGGCGTGAGCGGGTCGATCGCCGGAGGCACCACGTTGACTCTGCCGTTCATCCCCTCGGGCACGTACTCACGCATGTGAAACAGCGACTCCGGGTAGTCGGCGATGTACGGCAGCAGCTGGGCGATCGTCTGCGGGTTGGGCGTCGACAGGTCGATGTGACAGCGCCACACCCAGCCCTTCGCCTTCTCCGGCACCAGGCCGTGCAGCGCGGCCGGCTGGGGGTCATGGATGAGGCACACGTCCCACCCGCCGGAGAGCTCGCGCGCGTTCATCTCGTTGTACTGCCGCCAGGTCTCCCACTGCTCCTCGTCGAGATCCACCGCCGCGCCCTGCAGCGCGTTGTGCATGAGCTTGGTCGCGTTGAAGAACTCCTCGCGCCCGTAGATCACCTGCCACTCGCACTCGAGGCCCACGTCGCGCATGAGCGGCACCAGCGTGTACAGGATCTCCGAGACCCCTCCGCCGAACGCCGTGGCCGAGATGTGGACGATCCGCCGACCCTGCAGCGGCTCGGCCAGCTCGCGGATCTCGGCGATCAGCTCCCGTCCGCAGATGTGCGTGTAATCGGCGAGCGTCTTGTTTCCTACTGCCACGGGCTGGAGCACGCGGGTGGACGATACCTAACGGGGTACCCGACCTCCGGCGCGTCGAGCGCTGCGATGAGACGAGGACCGGACTATGGTCTAGGCGATGTTCAACTGGCGCCTGTACCGCGCGGCCTTCGTGCCCCTCGTGTTCGCGCTCGCGATCGCCGCCTTCTCGCTGTCACCCAGGCCGCGGCCGCTCACCTCGACGCTGGCGCCGGACGCCTTCAACGGATCGCGCGCGCTGGCCGAGGCGAAGAGCCTGGCGGGCGAATTTCCCGAACGTCGTCCGGGCAGCGCCGGCGACCAGGCGTTGGCAGCGCACGTCGTCCAGGCCCTGAAGGGGCTGGGCGGGACGGCCGGAGGCGGCTTTTCGGTGCACGCCCGCCACTTCGAGGCGCAGACCAGCGACGGCGAGCGCACGCTCACCACCGTGATCGCGCAGCGCCCCGGCTCGACCAACGCCACCCCGATCGTGATCCTCGCCCACCGCGATGCCGTCGCGCCGCATTCGCAGGCCGAGATCTCGGGCACCGCGGCGCTCCTGGAGCTCGCCCGCGTGTTCGCAACGCGCGAGACCCGGCGCACGATCGTGCTCGTGTCCACCAGCGGCGGCAGCGGCGGTGACGCGGGCGCAGAGGACTTCGTCACCAGCTCTCACGGCCCCTTCGACGCTGCGATCGTGCTGGGCGACCTCGCGGGCACGACCCAGCGCAAGCCCTTCGCGGTGCCCTTCTCGGACGGCTTCGGCTCGGCTCCGCTCCAGCTGCAGCGAACGGTTACCGACGCGCTTGCCCAGGAAACCGGCTCGGACCCCGGCGCCCCCAGCACCATCGGCCAACTCGCGCACCTCGCGTTTCCCCTTGCCGGGGGTGAGCAGGGTCCGCTCAACGCCCATGGGCTGCCCGCCGTGCTCGTCCAGGCCAGCGGCGAACGGGGACCCTCGGCGCGAGAGGGCGTGAGCGCGGAACGCCTGCAGGGCTTCGGGCGCGCCGTGCTCACCACCGTCGACGCGCTCGACACCGCGCCCGATGTGCCCCGCGCCATGCAGACGGGCGTGCTCGTGCAGCGCCAGACCATCCCCGCATGGGCGCTGCGTCTGCTCGTGGCCGCGCTCATGCTCGGGCCGCTCCTGCTCGCGGTCGACGCGCTCGCGCGCCTGCGCCGCCGGCGCGAGCCGGTCGCGCGCTGGACGCTGTGGACCCTTGCCTGCGCCGTTCCATTCCTGCTGTGCGCGCTGTTCGCCTATCTGCTGGGACGCGTCGGCGCCGTCCCCGCCACGCCCGTGCTGCCGAGCGCGGTGTCGCTCGACGGCTCCGCGACCAGGGCCGTCGTGGCGGTGGGGCTCGGGCTCGGGCTCTTCTGGCTCATTTGGCCCGGACTCGTGCGGCGCCTGGGACTGAGCGTACGGCCGAGCTCCGAAGCCGCCGGACTGGCGATGCTGCTCGTGCTGCTCGCCCTCTGCCTCGTGGTGTGGATGGTCGATCCGTTCACTGCTCTCCTGCTCGTGCCGGCGCTTCACCTGTTCCTCGTGATCGTCTCGCCGGAGCTGCGCCCGCGCCCGGCGCAGGCACTCGCCCTCGTGGCGCTGGCCCTGCTCCCGCTGCTGCTGCTCGTCGCTTTCTACGCCCACCAGCTCGGCCTCGGTCCCCTCGCGGTTGCATGGACCACGGTGCTGCTCTTCGCCGGCGGGCACGTGGGCGTGCTCGGGGCGGTGTTGTGGAGCCTCGCGCTCGGCTGTCTCGTCGCCGGCGCGATGGTCGCGTTGAACGGAACCGAGCCGCTCCCCGGCGGGCTGGATGCCGACTCCCGCAGCGAGGTCACCATTCGCGGTCCCCGCTCCTACGCGGGTCCGGGATCGCTGGGGGGGACGGAGTCGGCTCTGCGCAGGTAACCGCGCCGGCGGCGCCGATCCCGCCAACCCCATTGTTATCCGGTGTCTATGCTCCCATGTCAAGAGCACCGAGCCGCCCGCCATGTCCACGACCTCACCGGCCCAACGAACGGCTTCTCAGCGACGCGTGCCCTTCATGGGCCCTCCGTCGCCGGCTCGCCCCCGCCGCGCCCCCCGCCTGCTCGCGTATCTGCTGATCGCGATCGGCGCGCTGGCCCTGGCCGACGCCGGCGTCACGCTCGTCTGGGAGGAGCCGTTCACCGCCCTGTACGCCAAATTCCAGCAGGACCGCCTGAGTGGCGCGCTGCACGCGATGGAACGCGCCGCTCCCACCCCGGTCGAGCGGCGGGAGCTCGCCACCCTGCCCACGGAGCGCAGGCGCATCGCGTTCCTGGCGGGTGAACTGGAGCACCACGCGCACCCCGGCAGCGCGGTCGGGCGCATCGTGATCCCGCGCATCGGCGCCAGCTACGTGATCGTCAAGGGCACCGGCACCGAAGAACTGAAGGACGGCCCGGGCATCTACTCCGAAACGAGCTTTCCGGGCATCACGGGCACGACGGCCATCGCCGGCCATCGCACGACATACCTCGCGCCCTTCCGCCATATCGACTCGCTGCGCGCCGGCAACCGCATCCTGATCAACATGCCCTACGCGCACTTCACCTACACGGTCATCGGCCACGCGGTGGTCTCACCCACGGACGTTCGCGCGGCGGTCGACCAGATCGGCTACACGCGGCTCGTGCTGTCGGCGTGCACGCCGCTGTTCAGCGCCGCCAAACGGCTGCTCGTGTTCGCCCACCTCACCCGCACGGTGCCCGTGGGCGCGGCCCGCCGGCTGCCCGGGGGCGGGAAGGCCCGGCCGATCGTGACGCCCGGCAGGAACGCGCGCGCGCACCGGGCAGGGCTCAAGCGCTCCTCACCAGCGGTGCTCGAAACCCTCGAGCCGCCGCTCATCTCCCCGGGCGTCTAGGAACGACGCACCGGGCGGACCCTCCACCACGTCACCCACCCAGGTCACTCCCACGTCGCTCACCGCCCTCACCGCGTCCTCGACCGGGGCGCGGTCGGAGGGCGCCACGCAGAAGCACAGCTCGTAGTCCTCCCCTCCGGTGGCAGCCATCCTCCAGGCGGGTATGCCCAGCTGAGCGCAGATCCCGCTCACCCCCTCTCCCAGCGGCAGCCGCTCGAGCTCCACGCGCACGAGCACACCGCTTGAGCGCCCGATGTGTGCGGCGTCGGTCGCGAGACCGTCTGACAGATCGATCAGGGCGTGCGCGCCCGCCGCCGCCAGCGCCCGTCCCTCGCTCAGGCGCGGCCGCGGGTCCTGCGTGCGGGCGAGCACCGCGTCGGTCTCCGCCGAGCGCGTGACGCGGCCTTCCAGCACCGCCAGCCCCGCGCCCGCGCCGCCCAGCCGGCCCGTGACGCCCACGAGGTCTCCCACCCGGGCGCCGTCGCGGCCGACCAGTTCATCGGGCGTGTCGGCCCAGCCGACGACGGTCACGCACACGGTCAGGGCGGGGGCGCTCGACACGTCCCCGCCGGCAATCGTGGTGCCGTTCTGCTCGGCCACCGCCCTCGCGCCTCTCAGGAGCTCGAGGCCCTGCTCCTCGCCGAACCCCTCGGGCAGGCCCACGACCAGGTAGGCCTCGCCGGGGTCGGCCCCCATGGCGGCCAGATCGGAGAGCGCACCCGCCAGCGCACGCCGCCCCACCTGCGCGGGCGTCGCCCAGCCGTCGCGCAGACGGAAGTGGACGCCGTCGATCATCGCGTCCACCGAGGTCACGCACACGGGCCGCGCGCGCACGACGGCCGCGTCGTCTCCCGTCCCCCGCACGATCCTCGAGCTGCTCGGGCTGTGAAGCTCGGCCGCGATCGATTCGATCAGGGAGAGCTCAGCGATGCCTGTAGACGATCCGCGCGCGGTCGAGGTCGTACGGGGAGAGCTCGCAGCGAACGCGATCGCCCGGGAGGATGCGGATCCGGAAGCGCCGCATCTTGCCCGCCACATGCCCGAGCACGACGTGCTCGTTGTCGAGCTTCACGCGGAACATCGCGTTGGGCAGGGCCTCGATCACCTCGCCCTCGAATTCAACCTTGTCCTCCTTCGCCACGCCGCATCCCATCTGGGCCGCACCCGGGTGCGAGTGCCCGGCCCTTTGTCTCTGTCAGGACCACCCAAACTACCAGTGCGTGGCCCGCGAAGCGTGGTTGAACCCGTCTATCCGGGCGACGCGCCGCCGGTTCCCCGTAACGTCTTCGTGCCGCCCGACGCCGGTTTTTCCCCGCCGCCCCGTTCCTTCGCCGGCGGTGCAGGCGCACCCAGCCTCCCCGGACGTTCGCTGGGAGTGTTGTGCGTCCCGCCGGCTTCATGGCCCGGGTGGGAGCTTCCGCCGTGGTTCTTCGGTTTGCTCGAAGCGTGGTGTTCTTCGGAATTTTCCGATTCGCTCTGCCCGAGTCCGTTGGCGAACCCCGTGGTGGCGAATTTGCCGTAGAACGGAGCGTAGGAGATCGATTCCTTGGCGGTGGGGAAGGGCACGCAAGTCTTGCCTTCGGTCACCGAGGACATGTACGCATGCCAGATTTCCGCGGGCAGGTAGCCGCCCTGCTGGGGCTCGCCGTGCACGTCGGTCATGGACACCCGCTTGTTCGGGTAGCCCATCCACACGACCGTCGAATAGTTGGGGGTGTAGCCGTCGAGCCACGCATCGACCAGTTCGCTCGTGGTCCCCGTCTTGGCGGCCGTTGGACAGGAGATCGCCGAGCGCGTGGCGGTGCCGCTCTGCACGTTCTGTTTGAGGATGTCCGTCTCCTCCGCGGCCACCCCTTCGCTCAGCACTTTCACACGGTGCGGTTTGCCCCATTTCCCATCCGCGTGACCGTCGGGGAAGACGACCTTGGTGATCGCGATCGGGCTGTTGCGCCATCCGCCGTCGGCGAGCGTCGCATACACGGCGGCCATTTCCAGCGGCGTCACGCCTAGCGTCAGCCCTCCGAGCGCCTCGGCCGGATAGCTCGAGAGGTGGGTGGTGACCCCCATCTTGTATGCCATCTGGGTCACCGTCCGCTCGCCGAGGTCGGCGGCCAGCTGCGCATACACGGTGTTGTCCGAGTGCAGCGTCGCGTTCAGGAGGTTCAACGACTGGTTCAGCGAGGTGCCCTCGAACGTCTTCACTTCATACGTCGGATAGCCGGTGAGCCAGCCCGGCTCGAGCGTGTGCGAGAGGTAGTAGGTGCTGTTCGGATCGACCCCCCGCGAGAGCGCGTCGGCGAGGTCGATCGCCTTGAACGTGGAGCCCGGCTGGCGATGTCCGTCGGCGGCGAGGTTGTACTGCGACTGCTCATAGCTCTGGGACTCCGCCATCGCCTCGATGTCGCCGTTGGCGGGGTTGAGCGTGACGATCGCCGACGCGGGGTCTTCGGGCTGGTCGAGCACCTGCGCTATCGCCTTGCGCGCGAGGCGCTGCATGTTCAGGTTGATGGTCGTGTAGACCTTCAGGCCGCCCTGGGCGACCGTCCGCTTACCGTAGCGGTGGACCAGCTGCTCACGCACGTATTCGAAGAAGAAGTCCTCCCTTCGTTGCGAGTAGTAGCTCCCGTAGTGGACGCCCAGGGGCGCCGCCTCCGCAGCCGCCGCCTGCGACTGCGTGACGTAGTGCAGTTCGGCCATCTTCGCGAGCACCTCGTTGCGCCGCTCGCGGGCGGCGCTGCGGTCATGGAAGGGGTTGTACTGCGACGGAGCCTGCGGCAGGCCCGCGAGCAGGGCGGACTGGGCCAGGTCGAGCTGGGATGCCGGTTTGTCGAAGAAGACGCGGGCCGCGGCCTGCACGCCGATCGCCGTCTGGCCACCCACCGTGCCATAGGGGACGCTGTTCAGGTAGCTCGTCAGGATCGTGCGCTTGGAGTGGTGCTTCTCATACTCGATCGCCAGCTTGGCCTCGATGATCTTCTGCCTGAGCGTTCGCTGGTCTCCCCCGAGGTACAGGTTGCGCATCAGCTGCATCGTGATCGTCGAGCCGCCCTGCAGGGCCGCGCCGTGGACGACGTCCTTCACGGCGGCGCGAAAGATCCCCGTCAGATCGATGCCGTTGTTCTTGTAGAAGCGCTGGTCCTCGATCGCCACCGTGGCGTTCCTCAGCTGTGAGGGGATTTCACTCCAGGAGACGGGACTGCGCAGCTCGTCAGACTGGATGAAGCCCAGGCGCGTCCCGTCGGCGGCGAACACCTGTGAGGAGCCCCCGCTCAGGATCGGGTGCAGCCGCTGGACCGCCGGGGCTTCCCGTGCGACGCTGAGGACGTACCCGACGGCCGCGATGATGCCCACGATCAGCGCGGTGAAGAACACGCCGCCGCCCACGATCAGGAATCGCTTGGGTCCGCTGCCGTTGTGCCTGCGCCTGCGCTGTCGTGCTTGCCTGGACATCTCGGGGAAGCCGAGATTACCGGTCCGGGTGTGATTTCCTGCCATCTGCGCTGCAGCGTCCCGTTCGCTCCTCCTGCCCACACGACATGAACCCCGACTCCGCCGAGCTGGCCATCCTGGACACCGCGAGCGAGCTGGGCCCGCCGTTCGGCGCCCCGGCCGCCGGGCAGCGGCTGACCGGCCCGGCTCGGGCTGGCCCGGCGCCGGGCTCGCTGCCGAGCGGCTGGCTGCTGCGGCGATACTCAGAACTGCGCGCCGACCCCGCGCGGATGGCGGCCGTGCGCGACAGCTTCAGCGCGCTGTGGATGTCGCGCCTGTTGGTCTGGGCAGCAGGGGTGGGAACGGTCGTGACCTTCGGCTTCGGGCCCGTGCGCAACGCCTTCAACCCGCCCGGGCGTGACCCGGGGCTTCGGGTCGCTCGGCGACCTGCTGGCCGCTCCGGCCGCGCGCTGGGACGCCTCCTGGTATGAGGTCATCGCCCACTACGGCTACCGGCCCGACCTGGGCGCGTTCACCTCTTCGCGCGCCGCCTTCTTCCCCCTGTATCCGCTCGGCCTGCGCGCGATCGCCTGGTTCGGCACGCCGCCCGTGCTCGCCGGCATGCTCCTGTCGGTGCTCGCGCTGGCGCTGGCGCTGTACGGGATCCACCGCCTGACCACGCTGGAGCACGAGCGCGCCGGCGCATCTTCGGTCGGCGCAGTCCTCGTTCACCCGCCCGAGCGGCGGCGAGGTCGCGCGCCTGGCCGTGCTCGTCACCGCGTTCGCACCGATGGCGTTCTACTTCTCGGCGGTCTACTCGGAGTCGCTCTACCTCGCGCTGTCGGTCGGGCTGTTCTGGTGTGCCCGTCAGGGCCGCTGGGCCGCGGTGGGAGCGCTCGGCGCCCTTGCCGGCGCCACGCGCAGTGCCGGGGTGCTGCTCCTCCTGCCCGCCCTGATGCTGTATCTGTACGGGCCCCGCGAGGACCGGCTCCCCGATTTCAGAAGGGCCGGCTGGATCCGTCCCCGCTACCGGCTGCGCAAGGACATCCTCTGGCTGTCAGCTCGTGCCCGTGGGCCTGGGTCTGTACATGGCAAACCTTGCGCTGTCAGGCGGCGACGCGCTGATGCCGTTCCACGCGGAGGACGTGTGGGGCAGGCACTTCGCGGGGCCCTACCTCGGGGTGTGGGATGGGATGAAGGCGGCGTTCGAGGGCGCCCGCCAGCTGCTGTCCTTCCAGCGCAGCCATCTCTACTTCCCGCGCGCCCCAGGCAGCCCGTTCGTCGACGCGGGGCACAACCTGATGCTGCTCGCCTTCCTGGCCGCCGCCGTCCCCGCCGTGGTGGGTGTGCTGCGCACGCTGCCACTCGCCTACGGGGTCTACGTCCTGGCCGCGCTCGCCCTGCCGCTCTCCTACCCGGTGACCCCCCAGCCGCTGATGTCGCTGCCGCGCTTTCTCGTGGTGTTGTTCCCGCTGAGCATGTGGCTCGCCGCATGGCTGGCCGCGCATCCGCGGGCACAGCGTCCGGCGCTCGCCGCGTCCGCCCTCTTGATGGCGTTCTTCCTCGCCGAGTTCGCCACCTGGCACTGGGTGGCGTAAGTCAGATGGATGAGCCGCGCGGAGCGTTGCAGTCGCCCGACACCGACTGGCCCCCGTGGGGGGCGCCGCTGGCGCTCGTCGGGGGGCTCTTGCTCGCGGCGCTCGGAGTCCTGCTCGTCGACCTTCCAGCGCTCCTGTTCGGAGTCAATGTCACCGCCTCGCATATCCCCGGGGGCCTGACGATCGCGGACACCGTGGTGCAGGACGTCGCGTTCGTGCTCGCGGCGGTGCTCGTCGCGAAAATAGGCGGGCGCGCGGTCAGCGCCTGGCAGTTCGGGCTGCGCCCCACCCGCCTGTGGCGGGCGGTGTGGCTCGTGTTCCTCACGATGGTCGCGTTCCTGCTCTTCAGCCTGATCTGGGCGGCGGTGCTGCATGAGGAAAAGGAGAAGATCCTCGAACAGCTGGGGGCCGGCGAAAGCACCACTCTGCTGTTGCTGAGCGCAGCGCTCACCTGCGTGGTCGCGCCCATCTGCGAGGAGTTCCTGTTCCGCGGCTTCATCTTCACGGCGCTGCGCAACCTGCGCGGCACGTGGCCGGCGGCCATCATCACCGGCCTCTTGTTCGGGGGGGTCCACGCGGGCTCGGCGCCGGCAGTGGACCTCGTGCCGCTCGCCGGCCTCGGCTTCGCCCTGTGCCTGCTCTACCGGCACACGGGCTCGCTGTATCCATGCATCGTCACGCACTCGCTCAACAACTCGCTCGCGTTCGGCAGCCTCGAGAACTGGGGGTGGCAGATCCCGGTGCTCATGTTGGCGTCGCTCGCAGCCATTGGCCTGGTCGTGCTGGCGCTCATGCGTCTCGGCGTCATCACGCCCGAGCCCGCCCCCGGGCCGCCCGCTGGAGTTGCAGCCGGCGTGAGCGTCGCCCCCGGCGGCTAGGATCGATGCGAATGACGAGCTCGCGCCCTCTCTCAGCGGTCGCGGTGGTGGCTGCTGCGGTCCTCTGGGCCGGGTCAGCGCCGGCGCTGGGGGCTGTACCGCCCGCACCCGTGCCTGCCCCCGCTCCGCAGCTGCCGGCCCCCGCTCCCGCTGTGGTTGCGGGCCACATCACGCTCGCGCTACAGAAGGTAGGCGGCAGCCCGCCCTTCGCATTGGTGGGCGGACGCATCGTGGTGCGCGGCGTGGTCACGCCGTACGTCGGCGGCCAGACGGTGAAGGTGAGCTTCTATCTGGAAGGACGCAAGATCGAGATCAAGACGGTGAGCGTGCTCGCGATCGGAAACGGCGCCGGTCAGTTCCACCTCAGCTTCGCGAGCCACTACCCCGGGCTCGTGCAGGCGCGGGCGGCCCACTACGCCACACCCCAGCAGGGCGCGTTCAGCGGGCGCTCACCGGGAGTGCACTTCGTCAACCCGAACATCGGACCGGGCGCGCAGGGCCAGTCGGTGCGGCTGCTGCAGTCGGAGCTGAACGTCCTGCACTACGCGGTGCCGCTGAGCGGCACCTTCGAAGAAGGCACCGGCCGCGCGCTCATCGCCTACCGCAAGCTGACCGGCCTCGCACGGGTTCCGGCGGCGGGCCGGCGCGTGTTCGAACTGCTCGGGCACGGGGCGGGCAGCTTCCACGTGCTCTACAGGCGAGACGGGCGCCATGTCGAGGCCGATCTGACCAGGCAGGTGCTGGCCGAGATCGAACCGGACGGGCGCGTGCACGACATCTACACGATGAGCTCGGGCAAGCCCTCGACGCCCACCGTGATCGGCCACTTCAACGTGTACTCGAAGACCTTCGGGGTCAACACCGAGGGCATGGTCGACTCCAACTACTTCATCCGCGGGTACGCGATCCACGGCTACCACGAAGTCCCGACCTACGCCGCCAGCCACGGCTGCCTGCGTGTGCCGATCCCCAACGCCGCCGCGATCTACGGGTGGGTGCAGACGGGTACCGCGGTCGACGTGTACAACGAGAGCGGCGGCGGCAGCAAGCACGTACGGGGCAACGCCGGCCCCTGAGTTCAGAAGCGGACGCGGATCACGCGTGCCAGATAGGCGAGCCCGAAGCCGTAGATGGCCAGGGCGAGCAGCAGGTTGACGGTGCGTATGGTCCATTGGCTGCTCGACCCCGAGGTGACGCCCGAGAACGGCGAGGTGAGGGTTTTCGACGCTTCGTCGATCGCTTCGTGCAGACCGCTCTCGTGCTTGGTGGTCGAGGTCTTGGGCTGACCCGTGGCTTCCCTGGTGCCAACCGTCAGTTCGGCCTGCTGGTTCTTGGAGGCGCCTTTCGTCTGATCGATCGCGAAGATACCGAACGAGGCGACGACGATCAGACAGATCACCACCGAGGCCAGCCGCAGCAATCCGGCGAACGAGGACACACCGCTAGATTAGATCCCCGCATGGACACCCTCGCCATCCACTCGGGCGATCTCGCTCAGGCCCGCGCGAGCCTCGTCGAGGAGCTGCGAGAGCACGCACTGGTGATCGGCACGGTGACGCTCACGAGCGGGGCGCAGGCCGAGTACTACGTGGATGCCAAGCGCGCGATCCTGCGCCCCGCCGGTTTCGCGGCGCTGGGCACGCTGCTCGCCGCGCTCCTGTCCGACTGGAACGCCACCGCGGTCGGGGGCCTGACGATGGGGGCCGACCCGGTCGCCTGTGCCGCCCTCGCGGGCGGAGCCCGCGCGAAGGCGTTCTTCGTGCGCAAGGAGGCCAAGGCGCACGGCCTGCAACGGCGCATCGAGGGGCCGCCGCTTGACTCCCAGGACCGATGCGTGGTGGTCGAGGACGTCGTCACCTCGGGCTCCTCCACGCTCGCTGCGATCGAGGCCCTGCACGAGGAGGGCCGGCAGATCTGCGGCGTGGTCAGCGTGCTCGACCGGCTCGCCGGGGGCGGCGCCGCGATCGAGAGTGCCGCGGGCGCGCCGTACGTGCCCCTCACAACGATCGATGACATCTACCCCGACCGCCCCGACCGCCGGGCGAGCTGACCCTCATGGCCGACGCCTCCCAGCGGGAGCCGCTGCGCATCCGCGAGGCCCGGCCGGGAGACGCGGGGCTGCTGCTCGAGCTGTTCGGAGAACTGGCCGAGTACGAGCACCTCGAGGACGAGATGCAGGCCACCGAGGAGCAGCTTGAACAGGCGCTGTTCGCCGACCGCCCGGCCGCGCAGGCGCTGATCGCCGAGCTGGGCTCCGAGACGGTGGGCTACGCGCTGTTCTTCCCGACCTTCTCGAGCTTCCTGGCAATCCAGGGAGTTTGGCTCGAGGATCTGTTCGTCCGCCCCAGCCACCGCGGCGCAGGCGTCGGCAGGGCGCTCCTCGCGGCGGTGGCCGCGCACGTGCACGAGCGCGGCGGACAGCGCCTTGAGTGGGCGGCGCTCGACTGGAACGAGCTGGCGCTCGGCTTCTACCGGAGCCTGGGCGCCCGCACGATGGGCGAGTGGATCACCCACCGCCTGGGCGGCGATGCGCTCGAGCGCCTGGCCGGCGAGGCCACGCATCGCGCCGCCTCGACAGATCAGCCGGCGTGAGCGCCGGTAGCCTTCCCGTCTGGCCCCTCACTCCCGTCGGGCCGCGCCCTCGTAGTCCAATGGATAAGACGACCGCCTCCTAAGCGGTAGATCCAGGTTCGACTCCCGGCGGGGGCATTCACAGAAAATCCCTGCGCTTGGGCGCGCTTTTGATTGAGGACGATTCGTGGCGAGCGGAGCAGCGTCTGCTCGCGCGGTGGATCCAGTACGGAGATCGCGGCCGGGCGTTGTCTGAAATGCCCTGCTATTGCCTTGGGAGTGAGCTGACCAGCCGGGCCGGATCGGTGACTAGCTCAGCCGGTTTGCTGCCTATTGCTGCCCAAACTAATCGGCTTGCGGGGCCGAATGTGGTCGATGTACGGATGGGATGCTGGACGATCTGGGAGCCTTCCGAGGGATGCTGCGCCGATGGCTTCGCGGGGTCAGCTCTTCGGTCGCTGACAGGGCCGATGATTGGGGAGACCGTAGGCCTGGCCCCTCAGTACGACGTCGCTCACGGCTGGTGGCCGCGCGGGTACTCGTCGCGCGAGGAAACCGGGGCAGGTCCGAGTTGGCGGCCACGCGGCGCGAGGTGCCCAGGTCGGCCGTGGACCCGGGCAACCGCTAACTTTCGCGAGGGCGTCCCCCACCGATGATTTCTCGTCGATTCGGTGGTCTTGGTTCACATGACACCAACCACATGCCACATGTCCATCTCTCTCGACGGCTTCGTCGCCGGCCCCGATCAGAGCCGCGACAACCCGCTCGGCGTCGGCGGCCTGGAGCTCCACCACTGGCACCTGGACGAGCCCATCCATCAAGCCGACGCCCGCACGCGCGACGAGCTCATGAAGCCCTGCGGAGCGTACGTGATGGGCCGCAACATGTTTGGCCCAGTTCGGGGCGCGTGGGACGTGAACTGGCGCGGGTGGTGGGGCGACGAGCCGCCCTATCACGCTCCTGTGTTCGTTCTCACCCACTACCCGCACGATCCGATCGCGATGGAGGGCGGGACGACGTTCCACTTCATCACCGAAGGCTTCGATGTCGCCTTTGAGCGCGCGGAGGCGGCGGCCGGAAACCTCTGCGTCGACATCGCCGGTGGCGCCTCCACCGTGCGGCAGGCGTTCGCGGCGGGCGTGATCGACGAGCTTATGCTCGACGTCGTTCCCGTTCTGCTTGGCGCCGGCGAGCGCCTGTTCGACGGAGTGCAAGACCCCGGCCTACAGCCGGTCGAGGTGATCCACTCCCCGCGTGCGACGCACGTTCGCTACCGCATCGGCCGCTGACTCGCTTGCTGACGGCAGAAACAGATCTGACAGGTCACAGATCCAAGCGACCTGCTCCTCGCCAACAGCAGGGTGCAGCAGATCGCTAGCCGCGTTTCGATTGGCTGCAGCACGCCGATCCAGTAGCGGCGCGATCACGTTACCAGCTCGCGCGGTCGCCAGCTGCCCAATCCGGTCGGAGCCGTTGCGCCGATGCTACCCGGTGCCGCGACGCGCAGGCAGCCTCGACGCCTCGTCGGCGACGCCGCGCGACGGTGGCCCGCCCTGCAGGCGGAGTCGAATCGCGTGCCCGACTGCCGCGGAGGCGTTGACGTCGCCGTTAGACCCCTGGTGACCGTCCGGTGCAGTGTCACGGACCGATCGCCGCGTCCAGCCGGCGCGGCGAGGCATCGCCGGCGCAGTTCTCATCTGTCCGCCTGCCTGTCTTGGCGGCGACTGAACTCGATCGATCGAAGGTCGTGTTGCCGGTCGGCCCAGAGCTCGCGTCCATGCGTTCGACAGCTCCGCCCTTCGAGACGTGTAGCCCAGTAGCGCACGTCGCCCTCGCCGGACGCCCCTTCACGAACTCGCGTTGTTCGCGAAGACGCGATTCCTCTCATTGTCAGCCCCACCGTAACAACTACCATAGCTCACTTTCCGTGTACATGCCACTCCCTCTGCTAAAGCGTGCTGTATTGCGCCCGCCATCATAGGCGTGCGCATTCAGTCCCGAAGCTGACCGAAATCACATACGCCCAGCCTGGCACGGGCCCGTAGCGCGCTATGGGGCGCTCGCAAGACCTGGTGGAGCGTTCACGCGACAGCCGCACGCTGAATCGCCATCGAATCCGAGCGTCCAACGACGCCTGCGTACTCGCGCAAGACGACGTCGTCAGCGCGGCACTATCTACGCGCAGAGTCTGCTTTCGACGGAGTAAGCGAGCATCGTGCGAAGAGAACGACTAGTGTCTCTTCAGAGCCGAACGTCGTCCGCCCGAGGCGAGCAACTGCCTTCCAACCGAGGATCAGTCGTGACCGCGCGCGTCAGACGTCCGACGTCGGCGTCGGGAGAGTCAGGACCTGCGCGGCGAGTAGCATTGGTTGTCCGATGCGTCCATAGACATAATACGCGCGAAGCGGTGACGTCAACATCGCCTATCAGCTCGTCGCTGACGGTCCGCTCGACCTCGTCATCGTGCCCGGCTTCATCTCGCACCTGGACCTGCAGTGGGCGGACCCGCGGATCGCTCGCTCCCTGGAGAAGCTCGCCTAGCTCTCGCGCTGCGTCCTATTCGACAAGCGCGGCACGGCGCTGTCTGATCCGCTCGCAGCGCCGGCGCCGCTGCAGGAATCGCATGGACCACGTTCTCGCTGTAATGACGCTACTGGCTCGCAGCGCGCCCACCGTTCTGGGCTGTTCGAGGGTGCGGCGATGGCACAACTATTCGCCGTCGACTTCCCTGAGCGCGTCAGAGTCTGACGCTGGTCATCACCTTCGTGCGACCTCGATATATCGGTCGCATTCCTGAGTACATTCAGATGCGACCGCCGATCGTGCATCCGTTCAAATCTACGAACACTTCGAACGTGTCCTCGAAACGTGGGGCGAGGACGCGAGTTACCTGGTCGAGCGAGCGATGCCGAGCCAGATTGGGAACAGGCCTTTACCCGGCTCGCAGGTCGCGCTGCGCGCCAGTCGAAGATCACGCCACTGGGCGATCAGCTCGTCGCCGGCATGCCCGCGGATCTCGACGCACTCTGGAAGGCCGTCGGCGATGATTCACGGAGGGTCGCGCCTCGCGGCTCGATCCGGCGCGGAGTGCGTCGGTCGAGGGACGGTCAGGCATTCCGCTGCCGATCGCCAACGTTGGTCCGTGCGCCGCCGACGCGATCGCCGCTGTGATGGACCCGCTCATCGATCTTTGTCACCGGGCGCCAGCTGATCGAGCGCCCGCGATACGGCCGCTGCCCATGCGGGCGCCAGAGCCACCTGTCAGCACGCCTGGACCCGGCTCATGATCGTCGGCGTCGCCTCGCTGGCCGCCGCCGTCGGTGATCAGATGCTCCGTCCGAGTTCGTGCGCACCGCAGCGGCTCGATCGACCGCCCGTGGGCGCGTGGTCGGCACGCGACGGCTCCTGCCGTCGACGCGTCGAGGCGGAGTGCGCATCGAGACCTGCAGCGCACCGGAGCACGGCGTCGTAGACTTGCCGCCCGCCCGCACGGCGGCGACGATGGTCGCGAAGTCGTCGTCGGTGAGCACCATGGTCGAGGCCTCGCGGGCGACGTCGGTCGCCGAGCGCCCCATCGCGATGCCGATGTCGGCGCGGCGTAGAGCCGGGGCGTCGTTTACCCCGTCCCCGGTCATCGCCACGACATGCCCAAGCTCGCGCAGCGCGTCGGCTATCCGCAGCTTCGCCTCGGGGGAGGAGCGAGCGAAGATCAGCTCGCGATCGCCGCGCACCAGTTCCCGAGCTCTCGATCGTCACGCCGATCAAGCTCCTCGCCGTTGATCACCGTTGGATCCGCGCGAGCGATTCCGACCTGCCGGGCGATCGCCGCCGCGGTCACTGGGTGATCGCCGGTTATGACGAGGATGCGGATGCCCGCGGTGTGACAGCGAGCGACTGCGTCGGCCACCTCTGGCCGCGGCGGGTCGAGCATCGCGATCAGGCCGACGAAGCAAAATTCCCGCTCCGCGTCAGCTCGCCGGTGCGGAGCGGGTTCACCGACAGGCAGGAGGTGCTGGGCCAAAGCCAGGACGCGCAGGCCCTCGGCGGAGCACTGATCAACCTGATCGCCGATCCGCGTGCGCTTTCGTCGTCGAGCTCCACCTCGACGCCGTCCGCCCCGAGCAGGGTGGAGCAGAGCGGCAGCAGCGCCTCCGACGCACCCTTGGCGTGCACAATCCAGCTGACTGTCCTCCGTGTCGATCGTCGACATCAGCTTGCGTTCGGGGTCAAAATGAAACTGCCAGCGGCGCTTTGCCTCGCGCGTGGCGACGGCCACGTCTGCGCCCAGCTGCCGCGCGGCGAGCAGGACCGCAATCTCGGTCGGATCACCGCCTGGCTCCTCGCCAGGTTCAAGGCGCGCGTTGTTGCAGGCGGCGGCGATCTGCCCCACGGTCCGCAGAGGCGACTTCTTCTCGACCGTCGATTTCGGCTCCCTCGTCGCCAAGCTTCACCGAAGCAGCTGCCGTCCAGATGAGCGTCGGCTCCATGCGGTTCTCGGTCAAGGTGCCGGTCTTGTCGGTGCAGATGACGTCGGTTGAACCGAGCGTCTCAACCGCGCTAAGGCGCTTGACGACGGCCCCGCGCCGAGCAAGGGCGCGAACGGCGACAGCCAAGGCCAGCGTGATGACCGGCAACAGGCCCTCGGGAACCAGACCTGCCACAAGTCCGACGGCGAACACGACGGCGTTCACCAACGAGAGTCCAGCCGCGAAGGTTGCGAACGGGATGAAGGCGAGCGCCAGGCCCACGGCGACCGCGGCGATCAGCCAAGCGACCCGCCGCACCTGACTCTCGAGTGGGCTCGGGTCTTGGGTCACACGCTCCGATAGCGCCGCGATCCGGCCGAGCTCGGTGGTCATGCCGGTGGCGAAGACCACTCCCTGGGCCTCCCCGCCCGTGCAATTGGTGCCGCTGAAGACCAGATCGCGCGCCACCAGCAGGGGCACCTCAACGTCGAGGATCGAAGCCGAGCGAAGCGCCGGGACCGACTCGCCGGTCAGCGCCGACATGTCCACCTCGATCGCCCCCGACAGGAGGCGTATGTCGGCGGCGATGCGATCGCCTTCTTCGAGCACTATGACATCGCCGGGCACCAGCTCGACCGCGTCGATCTCCCGCGGTGCCCCGTCGCGCATCGCCCTGGCCCGCTGCGGGATGAACTGCGCGAGAGCCTCCACCGCGCGCTCGGCCTGCATCTCTTGCACGAAGGCGAAGGTGGCGTTGAGCACGATGATCGCAAGCACCGCGATCGCCACAACGTTCGAGCCGACGAGGATTAGCAGCAAAGCGGCGATCCACAGCAGCAAGGCCAGCGGGTGCGTGAACTGGCGGGCCAGCTCGCGCGGCCAGCGCCGCCCGCCCCGGCGGCGCAACTCGTTTGGCCCGTATTGGGAGAGTCGGCGCTGGGCCTCGACGCTCGACAGGCCGGTCCGCGAGCTGCGAAGATCCCGGAGCAACAGCTTCGCGGCCTCCTCCGGGTTCAGCCCCGGCAGCCTGACCCATTCCTCGTGCTGGCTTCTCACCTCGGCAGCCGATCGCCCATCACCGCGATGATGGCAGCCAGGTTGCCGCATTGCGGCCAAACGCGTTCGGAGACCACTGGGTTGAAGGCGCATCAAACTTTTGGAGCCCGACGCGAGCCCGCTGAGTCGATGTCTAAGGCGTTCGGTCCGATCTAGCTCCTTGTTCGTTTGGGCAGCAAGCCTCATTCGCCGCCCAAACCCACCGGCAACCGTCTCGATTCGGCCAGATCCCAGTCGCCGTCACGATCGGGACGGCCTACAAACGCTGGCTATCCCGGCGTTCCAGACCGATCGCACAGCGGCCTCCTAAGCGGTAGATCCAGGTTCGACTCCCGGCGGGGGCATGGGGAACGGGGAGTGGCCCTAAAGTGGGAAGCCACTCCCCGTTCCTGTCTCTCGGTCGAGCTTCATGCCGACCGAGATCTCCGCCGCTACCAGTTGATCGGTGGCGGCGGTGACGCGTTGATGTTGATCGGGTTGCCCGGTCCCGACATCAGGCTCGAAAGGATCGGCCCGAACAGGCCGCATCCGCTGAATTCCGGGACGGTCACTTCCGTCTTGATTCCGAAGCCGCCGCTACTGAGCGCGTTCACCGGCTCGGTGATGCTCAACGGCAGCTGGATCGGTTGCTTGGTCGTGCAGCCGACCGGTACCGTGAAGATGCCGACGCCCACCGAGCCGACGAGCATGTTCGCCGCGCCCACCGCGCTCTGGCTGAGGACGCCGGTTTCGGACAGGCTCACTTTGCCGGTGATGGTTCCCACCGGCGTGAGCGCGCCCTTGACCCTGACGGGGAGGCCGAGCACGCTGATCGTCTGGTTGATCGGCGGTATCGACAGCTGGGCGCTCAGCGTTTCGTTCGTCACGTCGCCCTGGGCGCTCAACGTCGCGCCGACAGGAACTTCGACCGAGATCCCGCTCCTCCTCTCGGTCACCGAGCCTTTCAACTGCCAGGCCGGCAGCGGGATGACCAGGTCACCGGTCTCCGGAGTCAGGCGAGCCGAGGATGGCAGCGTCGCGCCCGCGGCGTGCTGCCCGCACGTGCTCGGCGCCGTTTTGCCCGCCACCCGTTCTTCGATCCATTTCATCACCGTGGGGATCGCCGTCGGGTCGGTCAGCAGGTGATCGCCGGGATACAGCTGCAAGTCGTCCTTCACGCCCAGCGCGCACCATTCCTGGTGCAGTTCCACATCCTGGTTGACCGGTACGAACTCGTCTTCCAGGCCGTGGTAGTGGTACACCGGCACCGTGATCGGTTTCGTGCCGAGGCTCTGTTCTTTGAGGATCCGCGGTATCACGGGGTTTTCTTCCTCGAGCTTTTCAAACGACCTTTCACCGGTGGTCAGCTGGGTGAAGTTGAGGTCACGGTCTTCCCTCAGCGCCTGGATCGCACATGTCGTGAACAGCTTCAGACCGACGTTGATGCCGGCTATGTTGGCGAACGTGGACAGCGCGGGGAATTCCCCGGGGTAGGCGATGCCGAGACCGAGCGGGCCCATCAGCGTGAAGCCCGCCGCCACCGAGCCGGAGCCGAACGTGGCCACGGACTGCAGGTTGCTGGGGGTGCCGCCGGCGGCGACGCCGATCAGTTTCACGTCGGGCGCGTAGGTCGGCTGCAGCTCTCCTGCCCAACCGACGGCCTGTCCCCCCTGTGAGTAGCCCCACGCCGTCACGGGCGTGCTTTCGGTGGCACCCGATCCCGGCAGCTGGCGTGCCGCGCGCACGATGTCAAGCACCGCGTCACCCTCTGATTTGCCGTCAAGGTAGGGCTGCACCGAGCCGCTGGTGTAGCCCTGGTAGTCGGTGATCGCGACGGCATAGCCCGCTTTCAGCGCAGCGATGGCGGCGCCTCCGTCGTACTCGGTGCCTTCTTCCATCTGCAGCGAGGGTGCGCACTGTTTACCAAGACCCTGGGTGCCGATGCCGTAGGTCACCAGTGGCCGCTGCCCTTTGCCTTTCCAGGCCGCCGTGGGCACGAGCACCGTGCCCGTCACAAAATCGGGTTTGCCCTGCTGGTTGGAGGACTGGTAGAGCACTTTCCACGCTTTGTTGGCGGGAAGCGTCACGTTGAGATTCTCGGTCGTCGGGCGATACCAGACCAGTTCGCCGCTCGTGCCCGTCGGCGAGCTCGTAGGCGGCGTATAGAATTCCGAGCCGGCAGGCCCTTCGACGGGCGTTGCGGCGGCCCCCGGGGCCATCACCAGGACGATGAGAACCGAAAGCGCGAAAACCGCCCGCGCCAAAGCTGTGCGAGTCAACACTGCAACACCCCTCTCCCCTATTTCGTTGAAGTCACTGAGAGCCACCCTGCTCTCGCGCCGAGGACCTCGAACGACCGGCCCTTCCGCGTGATACGGAGGCCTCCCCGAGCGCGAGTGTAGCACTGCCAGACCACTTTGTGGAAGAATGTGGTGAGGCACCTCTACGCCTGCCAAATCAGGCTCTGAGGGGTCTCTGCCGGACTCTCGGATGGGTCGCCCGTCGCTGGTCGTTCGTGACCGTGCGACAATGATCTCCATGGCTTCGGCCAGCCAAGCAACCCGGCCTTACCGAGGCGTCGAGCCGTCAGAGCGGCGCGCCCAGAGGCGCGAGCGGCTCTTGGACGCAGGTCTTGAGGTGTTCGGCACCGGCGGGTACGCCAGCAGCTCGATCCGCGCGGTGAGCGCCACCGCCTCGTTGAACTCCCGCTACTTCTACGAGTCCTTCAGCGACAGGGAGGACCTGCTGTATTACGTCTACAAACGCATCGTCGGCGAAGTTGCCACCGCGGTGGTCGAGGCCACGTCGCAGGTGGATACGATCGAAGAGCAGGCGCACGCCGGCCTGGGGGTGGCCTGGAAGATCCTCACCGAGGACCCACGCAAGGCGCGCGTGCTCGCCCTCGAGGTCGTCGGCGTGAGCGATCGTCTGGAACGGCTGCGTCGCGAGAACAGGCACGCGTTTGCAGACATCCTGCTTCAGAACTCGCGGCCGATCACCGGCGACGTCCTGCGCCTGGACCCGGTGCTGACCGCCCGCTCGCTGATGGGCGCCGTCATCGACCTGCTGGTCGACTGGATCAACGGTGACCTGGATGCGACGGTGGACGAGATAGTCGAGCACTTCACCCAGATGTTCACCGCGGTGGTAGACGCGGCAATGAGCGATGAGGCGCCGGGCCTGCTGCGCCGCCAGCACGAGAAGTGAGTAGCGTTTAGAGAGCAGACGGTCGTCAAACCGCTCGAGAGCCGGTGGGCGAACGTCCTCTTCTACTATGGAGGGATAAATGACTCTGAAGCTGTCCACATGGCTCGTCGTTGGACTCACCGGCGGAGCGTTCGTCGCGGGGTGCGGGAGCAGCAGCAACTCCACATCCAGTAGCCAGACCACGCCGACGGTTACCGTGGCACCGGGGTCGACGACCACGTCCGGGACGACGACGACGACGCTCCCCCTGACACCGGCGCAGGCGAAACAGGCCGTTGAAACCTGCAAGCACGGCGTCCAGGCGGAGTCGACGATCCCGGCGAGCGCGAAGCCCCAACTCGAAAAGACCTGCGAAAAGGCCGCCAACGGCAACACTGCCGCCCTACGCCAGGTCGCCGAAGAAGCGTGCGTCCAACTCGTCAACGCGTCGCACATTCCCGCCGGCGCCGCCAGGGAACGGGCGCTCTCTGTCTGCAAAGTCAACAGCCGCAAGTAACCGCTGAGGCAAGGGGGCTGCGGCTACTCGGCCGTGGCCTCCTCCTCCTCCTCCTCATCCGGCGCATACAGCGACTCGCACGCCAGCTCCTGGCTCTTGGCGCCGAACAGCCTGATCTCGAGCAGGTCCTGGCGGTAGTCATCCGGGGCGATGAGCGTGAAGCGTTCGTCGATCAGCTCGCACTGGTCGACGGCCAGACCGGCGAGCTCGGCGGTGGCGATCCGCCCGCCGGAGACGAGTGGGTATCCCCACACGAGCGTCATCGCGGCCACGGCGCCCGAGTGTCCGCGCCAGGCGCCGATCACCTCGTCGCAGAGGTCCATGGCCCAGTCGGGATTCCGCTCGGCGGTCTCCGCGGTGAAGTCGACGTGCGCGGAGAAGTCGCTCGGCTCGCCGTCCTCCGGCGCGGGGATGAAGCGCACGTACCCGAACAGCTCGTATCCGTTGGAGGTGTGTGAGGTTCCCGGCACGTACGTGCGCCCGTGCCAGCTGCGATCGGGATACCAGACGACGTCGCCCGGCTCGCCCAGGTCGTCCTGCTCGGCATCGATCTTCAGAGCCGCCGCGAGGAACTCCTCGCGCAGGCGATCCGCCCAGCGCCCGTAGGGCAGCTCCTCCTGCGGAGGCTCGGCGGCGAAGCGGGGTACGAATCGGTCCTCGGGCGGCATCGCTCCGCGCAGCCTAGCCCTCCGCTCCCCGCGAGGAGCGAGCGGAAGCCCTCACGCCTGCCGCAGCACGGCCGCCGCGTCCTCGGGTGCGACGATGTTCAGGTTCACGTCGGTGGACAGCTCGAGGCCGGCCAGATGGGTCAGTCGCGGGAGCACGTCGATCCGCCAGCAGAACTGATCGACCCCCCGCGGAGCCGTGCGCACCCACATGTTCAGCGGAGGGCTCGAACCGAAGTGGCGCGCCAGCCGGCACAGCCCGTCGTGCAGGAGCGCGGCGCCCGTGGGGCCGTCGTCCTCGAAGCGCGGGCGGGGCTTGCGGGGGGCGAGCATCAGCTGGAACGGCAGACGGGAGGCGTAGGGCGCCATCAGCACGGCCTCCTCGTCGATCGCCACGATCCGCTCGCCCAGGCGCACCTCCTCCGCGACCAGGTCTCCGAGCAGGCTCTGTCCCATCGTGCGGGTCGTGTAGGCGCCGGCGCGCTCGCGCTCGCGCGCGACGGCAGCCGGCACGAAGTCCAGCGCGTAGAGCTGCGCGTGGGTGTGCGGCAGCGATGCGCCGGCTTCGGGCCGCTCGTTGACGATCAGCTGCACGCACGCGCTGTGAGCGTGCGCACGCATGCGCGCGCGCCAGGTCTCCATCGCGGCCACCACCTGCTGCAGCGGAAGCTCGGCCAGCGAGAGCACCGGCTGGGGGCCGTTGACGATCACCTCGTGCGAGCCCGTCGCGGGCAGCGAGCAGAACAGGTCCGGATGGGCCTCTCGCTTGCCCGGCTCGTCATCCTGACCGGCCTCGTCCGGAGGTCCGAGCGCGGGATACAGGTTGGGGATCACGCGCACCGTCCAGCCGGGGGAGTCGGGCGGGCCTCCGCCGGGTCGCACCGCGTCGAGCTCGGGCGGCGTGCGCTCCTCGTTGCCATCGGCGAAGGGGTCGCGCTCGGGGTCGATCGGCTCGGGCGAGGACTCCCGCAGCCAGCGGCCCGGCTCTCCCCCCGGGCGGCGCGAGCGCTCGCCGGCCACGATGGTCTTGTGCCCGCTCAGCGGGTCGATCCGGATCTCAGGCATCAACCATCGAGCGCATAGCGGCTGACGTCCTGTTCGAGCTTGGCCGCGCTCGGGTAGGGGCCCTGGCGGATGTACTGGTGGCCGTGGCTGTCGTAGAAGACGGTGACGGGCGTGAACGTCGAGTCGGTGATCGCCGTGCCGGCCTGCCCGCTCTGGTCGTAGTAGCTCGGGTAGCCGACCGGGAAGGAGCGCAGGAAGGCGAGCGCGTCACGCCGGCTCGTGTCCCCGGAGTCGAGCCCGATGAACGCCACCTCGCGTCCCTGCGTGACCGAAGCGTGCTGAAAGAAGGCGAACTCCGAGCGGCAGGGCACGCACCAGGACGCCCACTTGTTGATCACCACCGCGTGCCCCCGCAGCGCGGCCAGGCGCGCGCGGACGGCGGTCAGGCCGCCGGGCAGGAGCTCGCCCGCCTGGGCGTGCAGCGCCGCCAGCTGTGGTGATGAGCCGGCCAGGCGGGTCCGGATCTGGGCGAGGGTGAGCCTCGATCGCGCGGCCGGTGAGCCGGAGGAGCCGGCCAGCTGAACGAGGCCGACCGCGAGCAGCGCCAGCAGCGCCACCCCGGCCAATGCGATCGACACGCGCTTGGGCGTCATCGCCGCAAAGGGTGGCAGATGCCCCGCACTTCGATCACCCGCTGAGCTTTCGACTTCAATCACGCCTCGACGTGCTATACCCTCTGAAAGACACGTCAGAGCCGGATTGCTCGGAGCATCCGGCAAACGGCGCCAGCTGGGCGCCAGTCCTTCCGAGTCGCGCTGAAACAACCTTCGGCGGCGGCTCAGTCTCGAAGTCCAGAGCCTCAATGGCCGAGTCCACCTCAGTGGCCCGCGCGGTCGCGTCCATTCCAACTTCCGCGGAGATCTCGCGCGCGGAGAAGCTCGTGCGCGAGCGGTTCCTGCACGAGGGCGAGGATCCCGCGGTCGCGCTCGCGCCCGGCTCCCCGCGAAGACGTGCGCTCGACCAGGCGCTCGCCGAGCTCGAGGCGGACCCGAAACGCAAGCATCCCTCGACCGAGTGGCGCCGTGAGTTCTCGCTGCTGCTCGGGCTCGAGCGGCTGCTCTCCGACGATGAGCCCAAGCTGGCCGACGGGACGGTGCTCTCGGCCCACCAGGTCGATGCGCTGTCGGGCACGCTCACCGCGCTGCTGGCCGAGGCGCAGCGTCCCTCGCAGGGCGGCAACGGACGCGCGGCCGCCTCGGCCTCGCCGGAGCTGCTCGCCTCCGCCGACATCCTCGGTCCAGAGGACGTCGTGCAGGCCGAGGACGGGGACGCCGCACCCACGCTCCCCGCCGCGAGTCACAGGACGCCGAAGAGGACGAGGACGAGGAGGAGCCGGAGGAGGAGGAGGATGAGGAGGACGACGAGGATCTCGGTCCCGTCCAGCGCGCCGCCCCCGACGAGGACGAGGATGAGGACGATCTCGATGACGACGTCGAGCTGATCGCCGACGAGGACGAGCCCGAGGATGAGCCCGAGCTGCAGAGCGACTCCGATGAGGAGCCTCGCGACTGGGTCGAGGATGAGGAGGAAGAGGAGACCCTCGCCGAGCAGCCCGAGGACCCCAACGCCGCCAAGCGGTTCTGGTTCGAGCACGCGACCGGCGCCGGCAAGACCGTCGCCGCGCTCGGATTCGTGGAGGCGTCACAGACGGGCGGGGTGCTGATCCTCACCCACCGGCGCAACCTCGTCGACCAGTTCCACGGCGAGCTGCGCGACCGCGGCTACTCCAAGCGCATCAGCCGCGCGCTGCTGCAGGGCGAGGACTCGGTCAAGGCGGGCCGGACCCGTGACCGTCGAGACCTACCAGTGGTTCGTGCGCAACGCCGGCAAGATCTCGAGCGCCTACACGATCGTCATCTGCGACGAGGCGCACACCGCCCTGGGCGAGAAGACGAGCGGCGCGATCCGCAACTGGACGGGGCCGATCTTCATCGGCATGACCGCCACCGGCGCCCTCATCGCACGCCACGTCACCGACCTGTTCCCCACCCAGACCTCGCGCTTCGACCTCGCCCAGGCGGCGCGCCGCGGCGTGATCGCGCCGCTGCGCTGCGTGCGCATCTCACCCGGCGTGGGCGTGCGCACGATCGCCAAGGTGCCGCTGCGCCGGGGCGAGGTCGACACCGAGTTCGACCAGGACGAGCTCGCCAAACTGCTCGACCAGCAGCCGTTCAACCTGGCCGTCGCCAACCTCTACCGGACGCGCTTCAACGGCGTTCCCGGCGTCGTCTACGCGGCCGGCGTGCGTCACGCCTACAACCTCGCCGAGGCGTTCCGGGCGGAGGGGATCAAGGCGCAGGGGGTCTCGGGCGAGACCCCCAAGCGCGAGCTCGCCGAGATCCTGGCGCGCTACGAGCGCGGCGACATCGACGTGCTGATCAACGCGCAGCTGCTCGCCGAGGGCTGGAACAGCCCGCGGGCGACCGTCTGCGTGCACCTTGCGCCGACGGCCTCCAAGCGCATCTACCAGCAGCGCGTCGGGCGCGTCACGCGCCGGCACCCGGGCAAGGAGGCGGGGCTGGTCGTCGACTTCGTGCACCCCGCCACCAAGCACGACGACCCCGTGGTCACGCTGCACTCGCTGCTCGACCGCGACGTCTACCGCGGCGGCGCGATCGTCGTCGGCCCGGTGCGCCGCGGGCGCGGACGCAGGATGCGGGTGGAGCGGCGGGTGCTGCCGGTTTGCGCCGAGGAGGAGCGGCGGTTCGCGGTGTTCGAGCGCGAGCTGTGGCGGATCGCGGTCGAGCATCTGGACTACGGCGAGCAGCATGTGTGGGCGGCGCTCGCGGGGGCGAGGGTCGCGCCCAGCGGCTGGCGCAGGGCGCGGGCGATGCTCCACTTCGACCGCACCGGCGAGCTGAAGAGCCGCTTCCTGATCACGGCCGTTCAGCGCAACAACAACCCGCAGCTGCGCCTGCGGGCGCTGACCGACATCGCCGCGCTACGCGATCCGGACGCGTTCGACACGGCGATCGACATCATCGGCGGCTGGGGGCGCGAGGAGCGCAAGGAGGCGACCAAGATCATGCTGCGCGCGCTGGTCGAGCGGCGGATCGGCCGGCGCGACCAGGCCAACGCCTGGATCTGGCGTCTGGCCGAGTACACCCGCGACGTGCACGAGGAGTACGCGGTGCAGCGCTGGCCGGAGACCAAGCGCCTGCTCGGGCTGCTCGTCAACTCGGCAGGCGGGGCGCACGCGCGCAACGCGCGGCGGCTGATCCACGCCGCGCGCAAGCAGGACCGCCGCCTGGCCGCCGCGCTGCTGGCCGCCGCGCTCGCCCACACCCCCGAGGCCGAGGAGGCGCTGCGCGGAGCGCGCACGCGCATGGCCCGCAAGCCTCCGGCGCTGGCCCGCGAGCTGCTTGCGCAACTTCCCCAAACGCCGCGCGCGCAACGCCCGGCGCAGGCGCAAGGGGGGGAAGGGCAGCTCGAACGGGTCGGGTCCGGGTGCCGGGACCGGCGCCCGCAAGGGCGTGAACGCCGGGTCCGTCAAGGGCGCGCAGGAGGCGCGCCGGCCCACCGAATCCGAGATGTCCGAGGCGTTTTCGAACGAGCGCCGGGGAGTCGCCGCCAACGGGCTGCAGGCGGGCGCGAACGAGACGTTGCAGCGCAGCGTCGAGGACGCGCTCAACAACCATCAGGAGTGAGCGGGCGTCAGCTCGCCTCGACGCTCTGATCGAGCTCCCGCAGGTGAACCTCCCCCGCCGCGAGCGCCGTGTGCCCGCCGCCGGCGAGGGCGACCATCAGGCGTCCCGTCCCATCGATTCCCTCCGCGCGTCCGCGCTCCTCAGAGCTTGTCGGGCCGTGGGTACCCCACACGATCTCGCGGCCGCGCAACGCATCGCGCTCGCGCCAGGCGGTGAGCGTCGCCCCCTCGCCCTCCGCGAGACGCCGGGCGAGCGCATCCAGCAGGCGCGCCAGCGCCGGCTCGATCTCCCGCGCTGAGCTGCCGAGCGTTGCGGTCCTCCCGCGCAGCTCGGCGGGCAGATCCTCGAGGCGCACGGCGACGTTCAGGCCGATCCCCAGGACCGCCCAGCCCTCCTGGGGGCGGCCCTCCGTGAGTATTCCGGCGAGCTTCGCGAGTGCCGGTCCATGCGGGATCACGATGTCGTTGGGCCACTTGATGCGCGCATCGTCACCGGCGGCATCGCAGACGGCGACGGCCGCGATCAGCGGCAGCAGGGAGGGCGGGGTGCGCAGCACGAGCGACATCAGCACCGAGCTGTCCGGCGGCGCGGTCCAGCGGCGGCCCTGACGCCCGCGCCCGGCGGTCTGCACCGAGGCCGTGACGAGCGTTCCATGCGGCGCCCCCGCGCTCGCCAGGAGCCGCGCGCGCTCGTTGGTCGAGTCGGTGCTGCGCAGGTGCACCCGCGGCCGGCCGAGTGCGCTCAGGCCGGGTGCGCTCACGCCGGCCGCACGAGGATCTCATCATCGCGCCCTGCCCGGAGGCGCTCGGCGGCCGAGCCGCGATTGACCGCGAGCGCCGCCATGCGCTGCGCATCCTCGTAGAGGAGCAGCTCTCCCGGGGCGACGTCCGCGAACGTGGAGGCATAGCGGGCGGGATGGACATCGGCGCCGACCTGCACCGAGACCTCCTCGCCGAGTCGCACCCCGGCCGAGGAGAGCAGGGCGTGCGAGGCGTCGAGGATCAGGTTCCCGAAATGGTCGGTGCGGAGCACATGGGTGACGAGCGCGCCGTCGAGAGCGCGAGCCGCGGGGAGCTCGAGCGCGCGGAGCTCCTCCACCGCGATCGGCTCGCCCACCTCGGCGAGCGGCTCCTGCGCCGCGAGCGCGGCGGCGACCGGCGCGAAGATGTCGCGCCCGTGGAATGTGGCCGATACCGGCTCCAGACGCTCGGGCGAGCGGCCGATATCGACCACCTCGAGCACGCCTCCAAGTCGCTCGGCCGCCAGCATCATCAGCCCGTTGTCGGGCCCCACCAGCAGCCGCTCCTGCTCGGCCACGCGCATGGCCACTGCCCGCCGCGCGTGCCTGCCGACCGCGCCGACCTCGGGATCGACGACGGCCAGGTGGACCCCGGCGGGCATGTAGGCGAGTGCGTCGCGCAGCACCAGCGCGCCCGTGCGCACGTCATGGCGGGGAACCGCGTGGGTGATGTCGATGACGCGCGCGGCAGGGCAGCGCCGCGCGATCACCCCGTGGCAGACCCCCACGAACTCATCGTTGTGGCCGTAGTCGGAGAGAAAGGTGATGTGCGGAGTGCTCAGTGCTCTCGTCCGGTTGCATCTGTGAGCAGCGAGTCGATGAGGCCGTCGATGTCGTGACGCTCCGCCTCGACGTGGGGCTCGAGGCCGTGCTCGCGCAGCGTCTCGGAGGTGACCGGTCCGATCGACACGATGCGCGTGCCCGGGGAGAGGCCCTGACGCGAATCCTCCGCGCCGGCGCCGCTCGCGTCGCCGTCCTGCGGATCGCCCGCGGCGCGCAGGGCCTCGAGGAAGTAGCGCACCGTCGAGGAGGAGGTGAAGGTGATGTAGTCGGCCTGCCGCGCAGCCGAGAGCGCCGGGGCGGAGAGGGGCTCGACGACCGTCTCATACACCGCCAGCACGTCCACCTCCACTCCGCGCGCACGCAGTGCGTCTGGAAGCGCATCGCGCGCGCGGCTCGCCCGTGCCAGCAGCGCGCGATGCACCGGCACGTCCGCCAGGGCCTCGACGAGCCCCTCGGCGACGAAGCGCTCGGGCACGATATCCGCCGTGATTCCCCGCTGCGCCAGTGCGGCGGCGGTTCCCGGGCCGATCGCCGCCACGCGCTTCCCGGCCAGCGCGCGGGCGTCGCGCCCGCCCGCGGCGAGACGTTCGAACAGCGCCGAGACCCCATTGGGGCTCGAGAGGCACACGAGATCGTATGGCGACGGGTCAAGCGGCGGCCCGGGACGCGCCTGGATACGGATGACCGGCGCCTGCACCACGCGTGCGCCCAGTCCTTCCAGGCGCCGCGCGAGCACGCTGGCCTGGGCGCGCGCACGCGTGACCGCGACGGTGCGCCCGTCCAGCGCGCCCCCCTCGCGCCAGGCGAGCCGCTCGGCCAGCGCGGCGACCGCCCCCACGACGGTGATCGCGGGCGCACGGATGTCCTCGCGCCCGGCCGTCTCGGCGATCGTCTCCAGGGTGCCGGTCACGGTGCGCTGGCCGGGCAGCGTGCCCGCTTCCACGACCGCCGCCGGCTCGGAGGAAGGACGCCCGGCGGCCATCAGCGACGCGGCGATGTCGGGCAGGCGGCGCACCGCCATGTAGAACACGAGCGTTCCCGGAAACGCGGCCAGGGCGGGCCAGTCGAGGCCGTCCTGTGCGGAGGCGTCCGCAGGATCATCCGCGCGAGCGTGTCCGGTGACCAGCGCGACCGCGCTCGCGAGCCCGCGGTGGGTGACGGGGATGCCCGCGTAGGCCGGCGCGGCGAGGCCCGCCGTCACCCCGGGCACCACCTCGTATGCGATGCCGGCAGCGCGCAGCGCCAGCGCCTCCTCGCCGCCGCGCCCGAACACGAACGGATCGCCGCCCTTCAGGCGCACCACCGCCCTGCCCTCCTGTGCGCGCGCCACCATCAGCGCCTCGGTCAGATCCTGTGGCACGGACTCGGCCCCGCCCTCCTTTCCCACGAACACGAGCTCCGCGTCCGCGCGCGCGCCGTCGAGAGCCGCCGCACCGATCAGGCGGTCATACAGGACCACGTCCGCCGCTGCGATCAGCTCGAGCGCACGGGCCGTGAGCAGGCCCGGGTCGCCGGGGCCGGCGCCCACGAGATACACACGCCCGGGTGCCGGCTCAGGCGGTTCCAACCCTCGTCATCTCCTCCGCCCGTCGCAGCATCTCGCCGGCCCCGGCCAGGTTCAACCGCGAGGCCACGTCGCGACCGAGCGCCTCGGGCTCGTCCAGGCGGCCGAGCAGCTCGTCGCTTGCCCATGCCGAGCCGTCGGGCAGCCCGACCCACGCGCGCAGTCGCAGACTGTCGCGGTCCGCCGGGACGGCCCAGGCGCCCAGCGGCGTATGGCAGCTCGCTCCCAGCTCACGCGCCAGGGCACGCTCGGCGAGCAGGCAGGCGAACGTCTCCGCATCGTTGATCTCCCGCACGGCGTCGGCGACGAGCGCGTCATCGGTGCGCCCCTCGAGGGCGAGGATCCCCTGCCCCGGGGCCGGGACGAAGCGCTCGGGGTCGAGCACCGTCCCGATCTCGGACTCCCTGTCGAGGCGCTCAAGGCCGGCGCGCGCCAGGACGATCGCATCGAGCTCGCTCTCGGCGAGCTTGCGCAGGCGGGTATCGACGTTCCCCCGAAGCGTCGTCACCTCGAGATCCTCGCGCGCGCAGCGCAGCTGCGAAAGGCGGCGAATGCTGCTCGTGCCGACGCGTGCGCCGGCGCCCAGCTCATCCAGTCCGCCCACCCCGCACAGGACGTCCTCGACACCGGCGCGCGCGGGAGCCCCCAGCAGTGAGAGCCCCTCCGCCAGCGCTCCCGGGACGTCCTTGGCGGAGTGCACGGCGATGTCCACTTGCCCGCGCAGGAGGGCATCCTCGAGCTCGCTGACCCAGCGCGACTTGTCTGCGACCGCCTCGCCCCGGTCGCCGCTGGTCACGAGCGGAACGATCTCGCAGCGTCCCACCCGGTCGTTCTGGAAGGTGTCGGCCACCAGCCGGGCCTGCACCAGCGCGAGCGCGCTGCCGCGCGTCCCGATCCGCATCAACGCTCGCGGCGACGGCGCAGGTCGTGGACCTCCGCCAACTTCCCCGAGGCTCTTCGAGCGATTCAGCGTCCTCGCGCAGGCCGAACAGCTCGCGCACCATCTCGAGGCTCGCATGGCCGCGGTCCTCGCGCGGGCTGCGCAGGCGGATGGTCGGCTCATGCAGCAGGCGGCTCATCACCGCGCGTGCGATCGCCTCGACGCGGGCGAGGTCGCGCGGCGACGCCGACTCCCAGCGCCCGGCGTTCTCGGCGAGCACCTGCTCCACGAGCGTGTTGCCGTGCTCGCGCAGCGCGCTGATCGTCGGCAGCGTGTCGCGCTGGCCGAGCCAGCGGGCGAAGCGGTGGATCTCCTCCTCGATGATCTCGAGAGCCTGGGGCGCCTCGGCTGCACGCGTGTTCAGGTTGCTCTCGACGACCGCCTGCAGGTCGTCGATGTCGTACAGGCTCACCCCCTCGAGCTCGCCGCAGGCGGGGTCGATGTCGCGCGGCACCGCGATGTCGATCAACAGCAGGGGACGCTCCGGCCGTTCCTGCATCACCAGCTCGAGCTCCTCCCGGCCCACGATCGGATGTGGCGAGGAGGTCGAGGACAGCACGATGTCCGCTTCCAGGAGCTGGTCGGGGAGCCCGTCCAGCCCGACCACCGAGCCGCCGAAGCGCTCGGCGAGACTCAACGCCCGGTCGGCGTGGCGGTTGGCCACGAAGATGGTGTCGGCGCCACGGTCGGCGAGCGCGCGCGCGGTCAGCTCGCTCGTTTCGCCCGCGCCGAGGATGACCACGTGGCGCTGCTGGAGCGTGCCGAGGACGCTGAGCGCGAGGTCCACCGCCACCGAGGGAACGCTCACCCGGCTCGAGCCGATCGCCGTCTCCGAGCGCACGCGCTTGCCCGTCGTCAACGCAGCGGCGAACAGGCGGTTGGACAGTCCTCCCGTGGATCCCGCCTGCATCGCGGATTCGTGGGCTCGCCTGACCTGCCCCTGGATCTCCGCCTCGCCGACGATCATCGACTCGAGGCCGGCGGTCACCCGGTAGAGCTGGCGCGCGGCGTCGCAGTTGCGCGGGGAGTAGATCGCCTCCGCGAGCTCGGTCGGGCGGATACCGGCACGGCGGGCCAGAAGGCCCAGCACCTCGGACTCGGCACGCACCGGGTCCCCCACCACCAGGTAGACCTCGGTGCGGTTGCACGTCGAGATCACGACCGCCTCGCGCACCTCGGCCGACTCCGTGGCCTCGCGTGCGAACTCGCTCGCCTCGGACTCGGTGAACGCCAGCCGCTCGCGCAGCGCGACGGGCGCGGTCTTGTGCGAGATGCCGAGTGCCAGCAGCTCGCTCATGCCAGCGTCGACTCCCGCCGTGAGACGTCGAGCTCCTCCGGGCTCGGCGCGGGCTCCTCTGCCAGGAGCTCTCCAAGCTGGCGCTCGATCCGGCTCATGCGGATCGCCATGATCGCCACGTAGATGAGCACGAGCGCGAACACCACCACATAGGCGCCGGCCACGTACTTGCCGGCCTCATGCAGGGGTAGCGCGGGCAGCTCGCCGAGCACGGCCGCGGCCATCAGCTCCCCTGCCTTCCGGCCGGCTGCAGCCGCGGGGCAGCGCTGCGCGGGCGGCTGCGCTGGGCCTCTCCGGCCCAGTCGCCGGCGCTGTGCCCGGGAGAGCGAGCGTCGGCGCGCCGGCGCAGCGCGCCCAGCTGGGCGCGGGTGTGCTTCACCGTCAGCTCGAACTTGCACAGGGTCGCGTACAGCAGCGCCATGCCGAGCAGTGAGATCAGGAACGTGAAGGCCATCCGCGGCGGCAGGTTCGAGGTGCTGCCGAGCACGCGCGGATGCAGGAAGGCGGTCGACATGCGCACGGCGATGAAGTTCATCGGCACGAACGCCCCCGCCGTGATCGCGAACACCGATGCGTATCGCGCCTGGCGCTCGGGATCTTCGATCGCGAAGCGCAGCGGCTGGTAGGTGGCGTACAGCAGGAACACGATCAGGAACGACACGAGCGTCGGCTCGTTCCACACCCACCAGTGCCCCCATGAGCCCTTGGCCCAGATCGAGCCGGTGATGAGCGCGCCCACCGCGAAGATCAGGCTCATGTGGATCGCCACGTAGGAGCGGAAGTCCCAGCGCGGATCGCGCGTGCGCAGGTGCTGGATGGCCAGGATCCCGCCGATCACGAACCCGCACAGCGCGACGATCGCGAGCGGCACGTGCACGTAGAAGATCTTCTGCAGGAAGCCCTGTTCGGCTTCGAGCGGGGCGTAGAAGAAGATGAGGCCCAGCGCGATCGCGATCACGGCGACGGTGGCGATGCTGAGGGCGCCGAGGCCCTTTCCGTAGCGATCACCATCGCCCCGGGGGCGACGCTTGGTCTCAGAGGAGCCGGCCGGGCGCCGGCTTGAGGCTTCCATTCAGTCCTCCAGGAGGAAATCGAACAGGGCAAAGGCGATCAGCCCGAACACCAGATCATAGAGCCCCAGCGTCAGCAGCCAGCGCCCCGGCAACCCCGTGGCGTGCCCGAGCGCGAACAGCGGCGCCGTCGCCCGCGCGCCCCCGATCACGAGGGGCACGAACAGGGGGAGCGCCAGCAGCGGTCCCAGCAGGTCTCGCGCGCGCGTGCGCACGGCCAGCGCCGCCACGAGCGTGCCGATCACAGCCACGCCGATGTCCCCGAGCGCGAGCACCGCGAGCAGACCGGGCAGCGCCTGGCCGAGCGACGGGCCGAGCAGCAGCAGCGCGAAGGCCGGCACTGCGACGAGCTCGAGCGCCACCAGGTAGGCGAGCAGCGCCAGGGCCTTGGCGACGAACAGGGCGCCACGGTCCACGGGGGCCAGCAGGAACCCGTCGAAGCCACCCTCCTCGGCGTCGGCGACGAACAGGCGGTTGACGCCGAGGATCGCCGCGAACAGGAGCGTCACCCACAGGATGCCCGCCGCGAGGTCGCCGTCGACGGTGTTGCGGTTCAGGGCGAAGTGGAACAGCACGAACGTGGTGACGGCGAACAGGCACATGCCCGGTACGGACTCGAGCGTGCGCAGCTCGACCAGGAGCTCCTTGCGCAGCAGCGCGCGGACGGTCGCGCCCATCCCCGGGTGCCTCGCGCGCCGGCGAGCCCTCCGGCTCGGCCCGGGGCTCACCTCGCGACGGTGCCTCGATCCTCGCGCTCACCCGTAGAGCTCCGTGATCGCGCCGGCGTGGACGTCCGTTGAGGCCTCGAGCAGAGCCGCCCGCCCGGCGCGCAGTCCCAGGACCACGTCGGCCTCGGCCAGCCCGCCGGACGGGTCGTGGCTGCAGATCACCCGCGTATGCCCCGAGGCCGCTCCGATCAGCGGCCTCACCAGCTCGACCGCGGCCGGGTCGAGGTTGGCGTGGGGCTCGTCCAGGAGCAGCAGCTCGGGGTCGTGCAGCACGGCACGAGCCACGGCCACGCGCTGGACCATGCCACGGGAGAGGGTGCGCACGGGCTCGGAGGCGCGCCCGGTCATGGCCACGGCCTCCAGGAGCTCCTCGACGCGGTCGTCGTCGACGCCGTGAAGACGCGCGTGGAAGCGCAGGTTCTCCCGGGCGGTCAGCTCGCGATAGAGCAGCGGCTCGTGACCGAGCAGGCCGATGCGCCCGCGCACCGCCCAGGCCTCTTCCGGAAGCGCGGAGCCGAGCACGCGCACGCTGCCCGCGTGCGGGCGCAGGAGCGTCGCGAGCACTCGCAGCAGGGTCGTCTTGCCGGCGCCGTTGGGACCGAACACGACGAGCGTCTGCCCCTCCTTCAGCGACAGCGAGACATCGACGAGCGCCTCGCGCTCACCGTAGTGCCGAGCGAGCCCTTCGAGACGGAGGGCGGCCACGCTCAGGCTCTCGAGACCTGCAGCGCGTGCGCGCTCTGCGCCTGGGCGATCAGCTCGCGAACCGCCTGCTCGCCCGCGCCGCGCGGCGTATCGTCGGCGCGCAGCAGCTCAACCGGGTCGGGATCGCCGTTGACGATTCCCTCGAAGAACTCCTTGCGCTCCTGGTAGGTCGGCAGCGTGCCCTTGGCCCAGCCGCGCACCTCGTTCAGCAGCAGCGCCAGCCGTGCGTATGGCTCGCCGTACTGGCCTTCGATCTCCCGCTTCATGCGCTTGGCCAGCGCCGGGGACGCGCCTGCGGTCGAGATCGCTATCGCCAGCGGTCCGGTGCGGACGATCGCGGGCAGGATGAAGTTGCACAGGGGCGGCACGTCGACGACGTTCACGAGCATGGCCCGCCGCTCGGCGTCCGTGAACACCGCGATGTTCACGTCGGTGTCGTCCGTGGCGGCGATCACCATGAACACGCCCTCCAGGTCTGCCGGACCGGCATAGGAGCGCTGCTCCCAGCGGATCGAGCCCTCGCCCGCGTACTTCCGCAGCGCATCAACGGCGTCCGGAGCGATCAGCGTCACATCGCCGTCGCATGCGAGCAGCCCCTCGACCTTCTCGAGGCCGATGTCCCCGCCGCCGACCACCAGGCAGCGACGGCCCGTCAGCCTGAGGCAGGCGATGTAGAACTGCGTGTCCAGCATCCCCTGCACGCAGCTCTGGTCGCAGATTCCCCTGCGCAGCTGACAGACGCACTCCTTGCCTGCGTAGGCCTGAGCGGGCATGACCCAAGCCTAGCCGGACTTCGGCAATCCGCGACCGAGCGCACGGGCCCCCACGCGCGCCAGCGTCACGGCGCCCTGGCGCCAGGCGTGCTCGCGGTCGGACTCGCGCGCCGAGCGCATGCTCGCCACCGCCCGTGCCGCGCGGACGGTCACCTCGTCGTAGGGGCCCCACCACAGCCCCCGCGTCGCGGGCGGATCCCAGGTGATGAGCTTCTCCTGCGCGCACGCCCGCAGCCCGGTCTGGCCGAGCGTGCGGCCCAACCCGCCTCCCGCCGCCGCACCCCACGGGCCGCGCGACACGGTGGGCCCGGGCAGGTGGTCGTTGAGCCACACCATCCCCGCATGCAGCTCGCGCGCGATCCGCATCGCCTGATAGCGGTCCTCCGTCCACACCGACGCCCCGAGGCCGTAGTCGGAGTCGTTGGCCAGCGTGATCGCCTCGTCGACCGAGTCGACGGTCACCACCGCCAGCACCGGTCCGTCCACGGGCTCGCGCAGCAGGCGCATCTCGTGTGTGGCCCCGGTGATCACGGCGGGCGCGTAGAAGGAGCCCGCGTCGCAGCCCGGAGGGCTGACCGGGCCGCCGCAGTGCAGCTGCGCCCCCTGCGCCACCGCATCCTGTACGAGCCCGTGCACGTGCTCGGCACGGCGCGAGGACGCGAGTGGCCCGACCTGGATGCGCGGGTCCGCGGGGTCGCCGACGGTGAGCGCCCTGGCACCCCTGACCAGCGCCGAGATGAACTGCTCGGAGATCTCGCGGGCGACGTACACGCGCTCGATCGCCCCGCGCGCCTGTCCCGCGCCGGCGCACCCCGCCCACAGCGCGCCCGCCGCCGCGTGCTGCAGGTGAGCGTCGGCGAGCACCAGCATCGCATCCTTGCCGCCCAGCTCGACCGTCACCTCGGTCTCGTGCGACACGCACGCCCGTGCCACCTCGCGGCCGATGACGGGCGATCCGGTGAACAGGATCTTGTCCACGGGGGCCCGCGCCAGCGCCACACCGGCCTCCGCGCCGCCGTGCACGATCCGCACGAGTCCCTCGGGCAGGTCCGCGCGGGCCAGCACCCGCGCGATCCGCTCGCCCGCGAGGCCCGCGCGCAAGGCCGGCTTGAATGCCACGCCGTTCCCCGCCAGCAGGGCCCCGGCGATCTGGCCGAGCGGCTGCGCGAAGGGCGCGCTGCCGGCGCCGATCACGCCGACGACGCCGTAGGGCTCATAGGCGATGCGGCCGCGCTTGGCAAGCGACATCGAGCGGTGGATCCCCACCCGCCTGCCCCCCAGCACCTCGGCTCCGTCCTGCGCGACCCAGCAGAGCGCGTCGATCGCCGCCAGCAGCTCGAGCGATGCGATCTCCGCGCGCGGCCGTCCCTGCTCGCGGGCCAGCCCCTCCTGCAGCTCGTCGAAGTCGTCGATCACCGCCTGCGCCATCCTGCGCATGTACCTGGCCCGGTCCTTCACCCGCAGCAGCGCCCACAGCGGCTGCACCTTGGCCACCTCCCCGACGACCTCGTCGATCTGCTCGGGTGGTGTGACCGTCAGGCCGCCCAGCACCTCGCCCGTCGCCGGGTCGCGCGCCTGCAGGTGCTCCTGTGCCTGCGTGTCGCTCAAGGGCGTGTGCATATGCGGGCGATTATCGCGCCTCGGAGCCCCGCGCCCGGCGAATCTGCTCGAGCCGGCGCGCGAGCTCAGCCTCCGCCTCATCGGGCTCGTAGAAGCGCTCGCCGACCACGCTCTCGGGCAGGAGCTCCTGCGGGGAGAGGTGCCCGGGGCGCTCATGCGGGTTGTCATAGCCCCCCGTCTGCTGTCCCGGCCGTGCGCCCGGGCGCAGCCAGCCCGGCACGGCAGCGGCGCCGTGATCGCGCACGTGCGCCTCGGCCGCGGCGAGCGCCCGCCCGGCGGCGTTCGACTTGGGCGCCAGGGCAAGGTAGATGGCCGCCTGAGCAAGCGCGTACCGGGCCTCCGGCAGCCCCACGCGGTCGACGGCCAGCGCCGCCGCCGTGGCCACGGACAGGGCGCCCGGATCGGCGTTGCCGATGTCCTCGGAGGCGAGGATGACCATCCGCCGCACGATGAACCGGGGGTCCTCGCCGCCCTCCAGCATGACCGCCAGGTAGTACAGCGACGCGTCCGGATCGGACCCGCGCGTGGCCTTGATCCAGGCGGAGATGTAGTCGTAGTGGCGGTCCCCCTGTTTGTCGAACAGCACCGCGCGGCGCTGCAGCGCGTCCTCGACCCGCGCAAGCGTCACGCGCTGCTCGCCCAGCTCGACGGCCGTGGCGGCCGCCAGCTCGATCGCGTTCAGCGCGGTGCGGGCGTCGCCTTCGCTGCGCGCGGCGAGAAACTCGATCGCGTCCTCGTCGAGGAGGATCGCCCCGTCCGCGGCGATCGCGCGGCGCAGCACGACCCCCACCTCCTGGGCGCTCAGCGCCTGAAGCGCATACACGCGCACGCGGGAGAGCAGAGCGCCGTTGACCTCGAACGCGGGGTTCTCGGTGGTGGCGCCGATCAGGGTGATCACACCGTCCTCGACCGCGGGCAGCAGCGCGTCCTGCTGGGCCTTGTTGAAGCGGTGGATCTCATCGAGGAAGAAGACGGTCCGCCCGTCGTTCGTGGCACGGCGATGCGCGGCCCGCTCGATGACCGCGCGCACCTCCGCGCGGCCGGCCTGCACCGCGCTCAGCTCCTCATACGCCGCCCGTGAGTGCTCGGCCACCATCCGGGCCAGCGTGGTCTTGCCCGAGCCCGGTGGCCCGTACAGGATCATCGAGTGGGGGTTGCCCTGTTCGATCGCCACCCGCAGCGCCGAGCCCTCGCCCAGCAGATGGGACTGCCCGACGAACTCCTCGAGCGTCTTCGGGCGCGCGCGCACCGCCAGTGGATGCCCTGCTGCTCCCTCCCTGCCCCGGAGTGTCCGTCTCGAACAGGGTGTCCATGGTTGCAGTATCGCGCGCCGGGCCGCCCGAACCCGCCCGCCTGCGCGCGCCTCGGGCCCGACTAGAAAATGCGGCCAATCCGGCGGTTTATGGGAAGGTCGGCGAGGAGTAGGTGTCGAACCTCTAATTCGGTGCTCTCCGCTGGACGTAACCCGCAATCTGACAGGCAAGGGCCGGCGCGATGAGCGTCGGCACCGCCGAGCTGCGGGCCGGCGCCCTGGGAAGCTTCGACTTCACGGGCGGCGGCGAGGAGATCGCATCCCGCTCTCCGCGCGAGCTGTTCTGGCGCCGGTTCCGTCAGGACCGCCTGGCGGTGGCCTCGCTGATCTTCATCGTGGTGCTGATCGTCGTCGCGATCGCGGCGCCGCTCGTGGTCAAGGTGCTCGGCCTGCCCGGGCCGTATGTACAGAACCTCAACCTCACCGACTCCTTCGGCAGTCCGCTCGGGCCCAGCCTGGCGCATCCGTTCGGCGTCGACCAGCTCGGCCAGGACGTGATGTCGCGGGTCATCTACGGCGCGCGGGTCTCGCTCGTGGTCGGCATCTTCGGCACGGCCATCGCGGCCGTGGTCGGCGTGATCACCGGCGTCCTCGCCGGGTTCTACCGCGGCTGGACCGACACGATCCTGTCCCGCCTGATCGACGTGGTGCTCGCGATTCCGATCCTGCTGCTGGGCCTCGGCATCGGCGCGGCATGCGCGGTCCGCGGTTGCGTGGCGGGCACCGTTCAGCCCGGCGTGGGAGTGGTCATCTTCATCATCGTGCTCGCGAGCTGGACCTACATCGCGCGCATCGTCAGAGGGCTCGTGCTGTCGCTGCGCGAAAAGGAGTTCGTCGAGGCCTCGCGCTCGCTCGGGGCCTCCAACGCCCGCATCATGCTCAGAGAGATCCTGCCCAATCTCGCCGCGCCGGTGATCGTCTACACGACGCTGTTGATCCCCCAGAACATCCTGCTCGAGGCGGCCCTGTCGTTCCTCGGCGTGGGCGTCAGGCCTCCGACGGCCAGCTGGGGGCAGATGATCGCGCAGGCCACCCCGATCTTCAACACAGCCTGGTGGTACATGGCATTCCCAGGCATCGCGCTGCTCCTGACGGTGCTCGCGTTCAACCTGCTGGGCGACGGCCTGCAGGATGCCCTCAACCCAAGAACCGCCCGATGACCCCCGCGGCTCCGGCGACACGAACACAGGAGGCACCATGACAAGGCCGATCAGACTGGGCGTACTTGCGCTGGGCGGCGTACTCGCGCTCGCACTCGGCGCGTGTGGCTCGAGCTCTTCCACCGTCTCAAGCAACGGGATCCAGACCCCGAAGACACAGCCGCAGAGCGGCGGCACGCGCGGCGGCACGCTCACCGTCCTGAACCACTCGGACTTCGAACAGATCGACCCGGGAATCGCCTACTACAACCTCGACTACGAGGTCGTGTACGCGACCCAGCGGCCCCTGTTCTCCTACAAGCCGAACACATTCGCCACGCCCACTCCCGACATGGCCTCGGGCCCCGGGGAAATCTCCTCCGACGGCAAGACGATCACCGTGCACATCCGCCACGGAGTTCACTTCTCACCGCCGGTCAACCGTGAAGTCACCTCCGCGGACGTCGCCTACGCGATCGACCGCGGGGCCAACCCGAACGTCGCCAATCCCTACTTCGAAGCGTATTTCAAAACCCTGGAGGGCTTCGAACAGGCAAAAGGCGGTCCCTTCCCGGGCATCACCACGCCCAACTCCTCCACGATCGTCTTTCACCTGACCCAGCCCAACGGGCAGATCGTGCTCGACGCCCTGGTGCTGCCGCTGAGCGCGCCCGTGCCCGAGGAATACGCGAAGCCCCTCGATGAAAAGAAGCCGTCCGAATACGGCAACCACCAGGTGGCAACCGGTCCATACATGTTCAAGGCAAACGCCCAAGGCAAGGTGCTCGGCATCGGCTATCAGCCCGGCAAGTCGGCGGTGCTCGTGCGCAACCCGAACTGGAGTGCCAGCACCGATTACAGGCCCGCCTACCTGAACCAGATCAACATCAGCATCGGCGGTGACCCGACCGTGATCGGCCGGCAGGTGCTCGAAGGCTCGAACATGGTGCAGAACGACACGCCGGCGCAGTCGATCGTCAAGCTCGCGTATGAAAAGTTCGCACACCAGCTCTCGGTCTCCCCGGGCGCCGGGGATCACTACATCGCCGTGAACAACAAGCAGGGCCTGTTCTCCAACGTGAACCTGCGCAAGGCGTTCTGGGCGGCGCTCAACCGCACGGCCATGAACAAGGCGCGCGGCGGGTCGCTCGTCACGACCGTGATGACCCACTTCATATACCCCGAAGTCCCCGGCTTCGGGGCCGCCGGAGGTCTCGAAGGCCCGAAGGTCGACTACAACGAACACCCCGAAGGCAATCAGGCGATTGCCGAAAAGTACATGAAGCTGGCCGGCTATCCGAGCGGCAAGTACACCGGCTCAAAGACGCTCCAGATGGTCGGCTCGACCGGCGATCCTGCCCCGCAGGATGCGGAAATCGCCAACCAGACGCTCAAGACCCTCGGCTTCAAAACGAAGCTCGACCTGGTCGACGACTCGACCATGTACGCGAAGTTCTGCGGGGTGCCCGCGGAAGAGATCGACGTCTGCCCCAACGTCGGCTGGGTCGCCGATTTCGGCGACGGCCAGGCGGTGCTGGACGTCCCGTTCAACGGGAAGAACATCATCCCGACGGGCAACAACAACTGGGGTCAGGTGAACAACCCGAAAATCAACGAAGCGATGGAAAAGGCCAAGCTGCTGATCGGCCAGGAACCGCGTGAAAAGGCCTGGGCGGCGATCGACCGGGAACTCGTTGAACAGGCGGCAGCCATCCCCTTCGACTGGGACAAGGAGCCCAACATCGAGGCCAAAAACGTCCGCGGCGTCGGCGACGTGTGGAACACCGGTCAGTGGGACTACAGCTTCACCTCCCTTCAGTGACCGCTTGAGGGAGCGGCGCGATGACCCGCTACATCATTCGCCGGGTGCTCTGGGGCGTCGTGCTGCTCGTGCTCGTCGCCGCGCTCACCTTCCTGCTGTTCCGGATCCTGCCCACGGGCGATCCGGCGCGCCTGCGGGCCGGGCGCAACGCGAGCCCCAGGGTGATCGCCGACATCCGCGCCAACCTCGGCCTGGACAAGCCGCTGATCACGCAGTTCTGGATCTACATGAAGAACCTGTTCCTGCATTTCGATCTCGGCTTCAGCTACTACAGCGGCGCGTCGGTGCGAAGCCTGATCTTCGAACGGCTTGCGGCGACCATCTCGCTGACCGTCGGCTCGGTGATCATCTGGCTGGCGGTCGGGCTGCCCGTGGGGATCCTCTCGGCGCTGAGAAGCCGCTCGCGCCTGGACCGCGCGAGCATGGGCACCGCGCTCGTGTTCGTGTCGGCGCCCGAATACTGGCTGGGCCTGATCGTCCTGTACCTGTTCGCGGCTGACATCGGCCAGATCAAGGTGTTCCCGGGCGCCGGCAGCTACGTCGGGCTGACCAGCGACCCCTGGAAATGGGCCACCTCGCTGATGCTCCCCTGGCTCGTGCTCGCGGCCAGCTTTGCCGCGGTTTACGCGCGGGTGATGCGGGCGAGCCTGATCGAGACGATGAACCAGGACTACATCAGGACCGCGCGCGCGAAGGGCCTGACCGAGCGCCGAGTGGTGCTGCACCACGGCGTGCGCCCGGCGATCAATCCGATCATGACGATCCTCGCGCTCGACATCGGGACGCTGCTCGGGGGCGCGATCCTGATCGAGACCGTGTTCAACGTGCCGGGGATCGGGCGGCTCAGCTACAACGCGATCACCCACGCCGACTTCCCCATCATCCAGGGCACGGTGCTGCTGGTCGCGTTCTTCATCGTCGTGGCCAACATCCTCGTGGACATCGCCTACGCGTTCATCGATCCGCGGGTCAGATACTCGTGACGCCTCGTCGCCCCTGGCTGCGTCCTCGATCGCTCGCGTGCCAAGCACGCCACGCTCACTGCGTCCTTGCCAGGAACGACGATCCGTCGCGAGGATCACGATGAACGACGAGCCGCTTCTGCAAGTCGAGGATCTGCGCGTCGAGATTCCGACCGAGGATGGTGTGGTGCATGCGGTCGACGGGATCAGCTATGAGGTGCGGCGGGGGGGAACGCTGGGAATCGTGGGCGAGTCGGGCTCGGGCAAGACGGTGTCCGTGCTGACGACCATGGGTCTCACGCGGCGCATGGGCGCGCGCATCTCCGGGCGCATCCTGTTCGAGGGCCGGGATCTGCTGGAGCTCGGAGAGGAAGAGATGCGCCGGATCCGCGGCAACGACATCGCGATGATCTTCCAGGACCCGCTGTCCTCGCTTCACCCGTTGCACCGGGTGGGCAGCCAGCTCGACGAGGCGGTGCTCGCCCATCGCGACGTCAGCAAGGCGACGGCCCGCGCGCGCACGGTCGAGCTGCTCGGGCTGGTGGGGATCCCCGACCCGGCGCGGCGCGCGGAGGAGTACCCGCATGAATTCTCGGGCGGCATGCGCCAGCGCGCGATGATCGCGATGGCGCTCACCAACGAACCGCGGCTGCTGATCGCCGACGAGCCCACGACGGCGCTGGACGTGACCGTCCAGGCCCAGATCCTCGAGCTGCTCGAGCGCCTGCAGAGCGAGCTGTCGATGGCCATCGTGATCGTCACCCACGACCTCGGCGTGGTCGCCGAGATGGCCGAGCAGATCGCGGTCATGTACGCGGGGCGGATCGTCGAGTCGGCCTCGGCCGAGGACCTGTTCTCCCAGCCCGAACACCCGTACACCTGGGGTCTGTTGAAGTCCATCCCCACGCTCACCGGCCCGCGCGAGGAGCGGCTTCAGGCGATTCCGGGAAGCCCTCCCAGCCTGATCAACCCCCCGTCGGGTTGCCACTTTCACCCGCGCTGCGCCTACGCGCAGCCCGAGCATGCGCGCATCGACCCTGATCTCGAGGATGTCCCCGGCGGGCCCTCGGCGAGCTCCTCGGGCCACAGTGCGGCATGCCTGCTCGAGCCCGACGTGCGCCGGCGCCTGTGGAGCGAGCTGAACGGGGGGCCGGGTTGAGCGCTTCGGCGATCGAGGGTGCAGGCACGGCTCGGGGAGAGCCCCTGGTGGAGGTGCGCGACCTGGTCAAGCACTTTCCGATCACCCGCGGGGTTCTCCTGCAGAAGAGGATGGGCGAGGTCAAGGCGGTCGACGGCCTGAGCTTCGAGGTGCGCCGCGGTGAGACGCTGGGGATCGTGGGGGAGACCGGCTGCGGAAAGAGCACGACCGCACGGCTGATCGCCCGCCTGATCGACGCGACCGCCGGCGAGGTGCGCTTCGAGGGGCGGGACATCACGCATCTGAAGGGGCCGGCGCTGAAGGCGGTCAGGCGCGAGATGCAGATCATCTTCCAGGACCCCTTCTCCTCGCTGAACCCGCGCAAGACGGTCGGCTCGATCGTGGGCGAGCCGTTCGCCATACACGGCATGCACTCCGACCGGACCGAGCGCAGGCGCGCGCGTGCAGGAGCTGATGGACACGGTCGGCCTGAACCCCGAGCACTACAACCGCTACCCGCACGAGTTCTCCGGCGGCCAGCGCCAGCGGATCGGGGTGGCGCGCGCGCTCGCGCTCGGACCCAAGCTGCTGATCGCCGATGAGCCCGTCTCTGCGCTCGACGTCTCGATCCAGGCACAGGTGCTGAACCTGCTGCGCGAGATGCAGCGCCAGTTCGATCTGTCGATCGTGTTCATCGCCCACGATCTGTCGGTCGTACGCCACATGTGCGACCGGGTGGCCGTCATGTATCTCGGCAAGATCGTCGAGATCGGCCCCAGCGAGGAGCTGTACGCCTTTCCCCGTCATCCCTACACCGGCGCGCTGCTGTCCGCTGTGCCGGTCGCCGAGCCATCGTCGCGACGCGGCCGCAGGCTGCTCAGCGGCGACGTCCCGAGTCCGGCGAACCCGCCCAGCGGCTGTCGCTTTCACACCCGCTGCCCCAAGGCGCAGGAGCGCTGCTCGGTGGATGAACCGGCGCTCGTGGACAGGGGCACGGGAACACTGACCGCCTGCCATTTCCCGCTCGCGCGCGAGGAGCTGGCGGGGATGGGCGTACGATCCTCGCGATGAGCACCCCTGCTCTAGCCACGGAGGCCGAAGAGCTGCTTCAGCGGCTGCTCCGCTTCAACACCGTCAACCCGCCCGGAGACGAGCGGCCGGCGATGGAGTATCTGGCGGCGCATCTCAAGGAGGCCGGCTTCGAGTGCGAGCTGCTCGGCGCCCTGCCCGAGCGCCCGAACCTGCTGGCCAGGCTGCGGGGGGAGGGGCAGGGGCCGACGCTCTGCTACCTCGGGCACGTCGACACGGTGCTCGCGGACCCCGCCGAGTGGACCCACGACCCGTGGTCGGGGGACCTCGCCGACGGTTACCTGTGGGGGCGGGGCGCGCTCGACATGAAGTCGCAGGTGGCCGCCGAGGTGGCAGCGGCGGCGTCGCTGGCGCGCTCGGGCTGGCGCCCGGCCCGCGGCGAGCTGTTGATCGCGGCGGTCGTAGACGAGGAGACCGGCGGCGAGCTGGGCGCCGAATGGATCACCAAGACGCATCCGGAGAAGGTGCGCTGCGACCTGCTGGTGAACGAGGGCGGGGGCGCCGTGTTCGAGTACGGCGGCCGGCGCTGCTACGGGGTGTGCTGCGCCGAGAAGGGCGTGTTCCGCTTCACGGTCACCACCGACGGGGTGGCCGGCCACGCGTCGATGCCGGGCATGGGTGTGAACGCACTGCTGAAGATGGGGCCGGTGCTCGAGCGGCTCCGACGCCAGCCCGCCTACGAGCTCACCGCCGAGCCGCAGGCCTTCCTGCGCGGGATCGGCGAGGACCCTGAGGACCCGGCGGGATCGATCGCACGACTGCGCGAAGCCGACGCGCGCCTTGCGACCATGTTCGAGCCGATGCTCGGGGTCACGTTCACGCCCACGCGGATCAGGGCCTCGGAGAAGATCAACGTGATCCCCAGCCGCGCCGAGCTGAAAGTGGACTGCCGCGTCCCGCCGGGCCTGGGCGAGGAGGAGGTGAGACGGGGAATCGCCGAAGTGCTGGGCGACGAGGCGCGGGACGGCTTCGCGATCGAGTTCACAGAGCGCGTGGTCGGCAACCGCTCCCCCGCGGCCTCGCCGCTGATGGACGCGATCTCCGGGTGGATCTCAGAGCAGGACCCGGGCGCCGAGGCCGTGCCCGTGATCCTGCCGGGGTTCACCGACTCGCGCCACTTCCGCGAGGCCTTCCCGGAGTGCGTGGCCTACGGCTTCTTCCCCCAGCGCCACCAGTCGCTGCTCGCGGCGACTCCGCTCATCCACGCCTCCGACGAGCGCATCGACGTGCGCGATCTGGAGTACGCGAGCGAGTTCTTCCGGGATCTCGCCGTGCGCATGCTCGGCTGAGGCGGCGCGGAGGCGGTGCGTGCCGGACGGCTCCAGACCCGTCCCGGAAGATTTCGTGCGTCTCTTCAATTCCCTCGCAAATAGCGCCAAGAGACGGCATACTGGCTAGACGATGCCAAGGATGGTGGAACTGCTGGAAAGGGTGAACGCCGAAGTCACGGCGGCCGTGCGGACCGTGTTCGAGGGTCCCCCGCACCAGCTCGCTCACTACCTGCTCGCGCACCCGCTGCTGCCGACGGCGTCCGTGAGCACGACCGTCACGCCGGTCGCGGCGCCGCACACCTCGCTCGTGCAGGACATCCAGAACTGGGCGCTTCAGTGGGAGCCGGTCGTGGGAATCCTGTTCTTCACGGCGATCATCTTCATCCTCTGGCGGACGCTCAAGGTGATGCCGCGGGTCAAGCCGCAGCAGATCAAACCGTCCTCCAAGCAGGCCGTGTCCTTCGCGGACATCGCCGGGCGTCGACGAGGCCAAGGCGGAGCTGCAGGAGATCGTCGAGTTCCTGCGCGATCCGAAGCCCTTCCAGGAGCTCGGGGCGAAGGTGCCCAAGGGCATCCTCCTGCACGGGCCGCCGGGAACCGGCAAGACGCTCCTGGCAAAGGCCGTGGCGCACGAATCCGGTGCTCAGTTCTTCGCGCAGTCGGCGGCCTCGTTCGTCGAGATGTTCGCCGGCCTGGGCGCGGCCCGCATCCGGCGGCTGTTCGCGATCGCCCGCAAGCACGAACCGGCGATCATCTTCATCGACGAGCTCGACGCCGTGGGCGGGCGGCGCGGCATGGACGTCTCCGGGGAGAAGGACCAGACGCTCAACCAGCTGCTCGTCGAGATGGACGGCTTCTCCTCGACCGGGCGCGTGGTGGTGATCGCCGCCTCGAACCTGCTCGAGAAGCTCGACCCGGCGCTGCTGCGGCCGGGCCGGTTCGACCGCCAGGTGTTCGTGGTGCCACCCGACGTCAAAGGCCGCGAGGGCGTGCTCGGCGTGCACACGCGCGACAAGCCGCTCGAGAATGTCGACCTGGGGCTCGTGGCCCAGCAGACGAGCGGGTTGACCGGGGCCGACCTCGCGAACATCTGCAACGAGGCCGCGATCTTCGCCACCCGCCGTGGCTCGAAGGCGATAGAAATGGCGGACTTCGACTCGGCGCTCGAGCGGGTGGTCGCCGGCGTGCAGTCGCGACGGGTGCTGAACGCGCACGAGAAGCGCGTGGTCGCTTTCCACGAGGCGGGGCATGCGCTGTGCGGCGAGCTGCTGCCGTCCGTCGACCGCGTGCACCGAATCTCGATCGTCCCGCGCGGGCAGGCGCTCGGCTACACGCTCAACCTCCCCGCCGAGGACCGCTATCTGAAGACGCGCGAGGAGCTGCTCGACTACATGACGGTGCTGCTCGGAGGACGGGTGGCCGAGCAGGTGGTGTTCGGCGCGATCACCACCGGCGCCTCCGATGATCTGAAGCGCGTGGCGGACATCTCCCACTCGATGGTCCACGACTTTGCGATGGGCACCGCGGGCGTGGGCCGCTCCCCCGACGGGGACGTGCGTCTGTCCGAGCGGACGCTCAGGATCCGCGACGAGGAGCGCCAGGACCTGATCGAGGAGGCGCGCCGGGCCGCGCAGAGGATGATCATCTCCCATCGCCGCGAACTCGACGCGTTAGCGAACGAGCTGCTCGAGCACGAGGTGCTGGAGCGCGATGCGATCGAACGGATCATGGAGGGGGTGCCGCGCCTCGAGCGCGCCCCGGGCGTGGGCCTGCGCGTGGTAGCCGCGGCGGAGGGCCACAGCTCCCCCGCCGGCCCAGGCCCGATCGACGTTTCCGGCCCTCCGGCCGGCCCGGGCGGGATCGACGTGCACGAGCCTCCGCGCGAGGGCGGCGCCGGCCAGCTATAGACTGCGGCGGGTGTTCACCCGCATCGACCACATCGGCGTGGCCGTCGAGCAGATGGAGCCGACGCTCGAGCTGTACCGCGACAACTTCAGGATGCTCATCGCCCACCGCGAGGTCGTCTCCGAGCAGGGCGTGGAGGCCGTCCTGCTCGACGTCGGCGAGAACCACGTGGAGCTGTTGGCGCCGCTCGGCGCGGAGACGCCCGTCGGGCAGGTTCCTTCAGAAGAAGGGTCCCGGGCTGCACCACGTGGCCTACCAGGTGACCGACATCGACGCCACGCTCGCCGCGCTCAAGGGGGCCGGGATGGCCCTGATCGACGAGCAGCCGCGCACCGGCATCCGCGGCTCGCGCGTGGCCTTCATGCACCCGGGTGCGACCGGGGGCGTGCTGACCGAGATCGTCGAGCCGGCCGCGGGGTCGGGGGGACACTGATGGCCCCCGCCTCCAGGCGCATAGGCGTCGGCTTTCAGGGCGGCCAGGTGCTGGCGCTGCGGGTGAGCGACGATCAGCTGAAGTCCCTCAACAAGGCATTGGGCGGCAGCGGCTGGCACCAGGTCGAGAGCGAGGAGGGCCCGGTCCGCCTCGACCTCGCCCAGGTGGTCTACGTTCGCTCCGAGAGCGACGATCTGCGCGTCGGCTTCGGCGCGTAGCCCCGGCACACGGCGGAGCACCCCCTGTGAGCACGACGATCGGCATCGTGGGGATGCCCAACGCGGGCAAGTCCTCCCTGTTCAACGCCCTCACCAAAGCGGGGGCCGAGGCGGCCAACTACCCGTTCACCACGATCGAGCCGAACGTCGCCGTGGTGCCGGTGCGCGACGAGCGGCTGGAGCAGGTGGCGGACACGGTGGGCGCCTCGGAGATCGTGTGGGACACCGTCGACTTCCACGACATAGCGGGCCTCGTGGCGGGGGCGCATGAGGGAGAGGGATTGGGGAACCGGTTCCTGGCCAACATCCGCGAGACCGACGCGATCGTTCACGTCGTGCGGGCCCACGGCGACGAGAACGTGATCCATCCCGAGGGCCGGGTCGATCCGCTGAAGGATGTCGAGACGATCGAGACAGAGCTCGTGCTCGCCGACCTCGAGCAGGCCGAACGTCGCGTCGAGCGCGTCACCCGCCAGGCCCGCAGCGGCGATCGCGTGGCGATCGCCGAGGAGGCGTGGCTGAACGAGGTCATCGAGGAGCTCAAGGCCGGACGCCCCGTGCGCGGGGTGCCGGTGCCCGAGGACGCCCGCAACGCCGCCCGCGACCTGGGTTCGCTGACGGCCAAGCCGGTGCTGTTCGTCGCCAACGTGGACGAGGGCTCAGAGGAGGTCCCGGCGGAGGTGGCCGCCCATGCGCGGGCGCAGGGCGCGGGCGCCGTTGCGGTCTCCTCCCGCATCGAGGCCGAGCTGGGCGAGCTCGAGGACGAGGACGCCGCGGCGATGCGCACGGAGCTCGGAGTGAGCGAGTCGGGCCTCGAGCGCGTCGTGCGCGGGGCCTTCTCACTGCTTCACCTGATCGCCTTCTTCACCGCCGGCGAGGCCAAGCCGGCCCAGTCCTGGCACCTGCGCGAGGGCCTCACCGCGTGGCACGCGGCGGGGCAGATCCACTCGGACATCCAGAAGGGGTTCGTCCGCGCGGAGGTCGTCGGCTGGCGCGAGCTGGTGGACGCGGGCGGCTATGCGGGCGCCCGCGACCGCGGCACCCTGCGCCTGGAGGGACGCGACTACACGATGACCGACGGCGACGTGATCACCGTCAAGTTCACCCCCTAGGCCTCCGAACCCGCCGCGCCCGCCAGCGTCTCGAGCCGGTCGGCCAGGCGCCGCATGCCCATCTCCCGCGCGCGTAGCGCCCCGCCGGCGAAGTCCGTGGCGCGGTCCCGGGGGCGCTCGACCTCGATCCGTTGGAGGGTCGCGATGTGCCTGAACGTGCGCAGCAGATCCTCGTTCTCGCGCAGCACGCCCGCCGTCCGCGGGCGCATGTCGCCGTCCCTGCCGGCGCTCGCCCGCTTCGCGAGCGCCGCCGCGGAGGCGAGCTCGCGTGCCCTCTCCAGCACGGCGTCCAGCGAGCCGTACCGTTGCAACAGCTCCGCGGCCGTCTTGGCGCCGATGCCCGGCGCGCCCGGCAGCCCATCGGAGGGGTCGCCGCGCAGGGCGATGAAGTCGGGCACGAGCTCCGGCGCGATCCCGTAGCGCTCCCGCACTCCCGCCGGGCCGATCTCCTCCGCCTCGTCGCCCTTGCGCAGCTGGATCACGGACACGTGCTCGCTGACGGCGCCGAACAGGTCACGATCCGCGGTCAGAAGCAGAGCCGTGCCCCCGCTCTCCTCCTCCACTCGCGCGAACGAGAACATCACGTCGTCGGCCTCCAGCTGATCGCTGCCGCTGACCGTCCAGCCGAGGCTGTCCAGCAGAACCGGGGCCTTCTCCCACTGCGCCCGCAGGGCATCCGGCATCTCCTCGCGGTGGGCGTGGTAGGCCGGGTACAGCTTGACGCGATAGTCCGCCTGCTCGGCGCCCGTGCACGCGACCACGCCGCGCACGCCGCGCGCCGGCAGGCGCGTATCGATCAGGGAAAGGACCGCGTTGACCGTTCCCAGCAGCGCGTTCACCGGGCGCCCCTGTGGGTCCACGATCGACTTCGGCAGGGCGAAGAACGAGCGATACAACAGCCAGGGCACGTCGGCGATCAGCAGCGGGGCGGCCACCGCTCCAGCGTATGCCCCCGGCGGCCGAGGCGGAGGGCGGGCAGGCGGACGGGCGGCTGCGGGCGGTGCTCAGCCTTTGAGCATCCAGCAGTTTTCGCTCCACACGAAGCGGCTGGGGCCGCTCATCAGCGGTGCGGGAAGCTCGATCGACGCGACGTCGCCATGGATGATCACCACGGCCGAGGGGATCGCGCGCGCCTGCGCGCGCAGGCGCGCCCGGCCGCCGGGTTCGTGCAGGAGTCGCGCGAGCTTCGCGTTCCAACGCTGCGCACACGTGCGGTGGTGCTGTGTGGCTCTGAGCGGAGCGTTCAGAATCGTGCACGCCCCGGCGCCGTTCCCGCCGAGCTCGGCGGCCACGAAGTTGGTGGCGGCCCGGCGCACCCAGGCGACCTGTTCGTAGCTGCCCACCGAGTGGGCCGCCGCTGCGCTCGCTCCCAGCGCGGGCACGGCCGCGCAGGCGAGCAGGGCGATGCCGCGGCGGACACTCATCACCAATCCTTCGGCGGCGAGAATCCGTTTCGTAAGGGTCCGGTTCCCCGACCGGTCCTGGGCGGACGCATGTCGTAGGCGTGCGTCTCCCGGCAGCGCCGCCGGCAGCACTCGCTTGGCAGCACTCGCTTCGGGCGCGCCCGGCGCCGGGGCGGGTGTGTCACCGGGCAGCGACGCCGCCGGCGGCGGTCGCTTCCGTCGCGACCGGCGCCGGGGCACCGCCCTGCGGTCCCGTCGGCGCCGCTGCGGGCGCTGCGGGCGGGGTCACGGGCGTCGAGAGAGAGGGGGGCTGTCCGCTGTGGTCCGGCTCCCGTCTGACGCTCGAGCCGTTCTTCACGCTGAAGTACTCCCAGGTGCTGTCCAGTCCGAGCCGGCCGGCCAGTTCAGGGCCGCTCACGAGAACCGTGCCCCGCGTCCCCAGCACCCGGGCCGAGACGATCCTGGGTGAACCGCCCCGGGCGAGCACCTCGATCCCGCGGAACGCCCCTTTGACCAGACCCTTCAGGTGCAGCCCGGCGGCGTGGAAGCTCATCGTGACCGTCCATGCGTGGGTCGGTCCACCGTCATAGGGGTCCGCGACGGCCTTCAGCCAGGGCTCGGGCGCGGAGCCGGGGAACCCGTCCTGAACGTTCTCGGTCATCCCCCCCGAGCTGGCGAAGAAGTAGGTGATCGCAGGCTGTGAGGCGTACGTGACGATCTGCCCGGCGGTCGCCGTGATCGCGGCGTTCGTCCGGGCAGTTTCGGCGGCGGTCCCGAGATACATCTGCGAGCGGGTGTCGGAGTACACGTCGAACCTCGCCCCGCCCGCGTGCGCGGTCAGGGCGTACGTGCGGCTGGCCACCGCCTGGGCCTCGAGCGCCGCCAGCGGCCAGCTCGCCGGCACCTCGGCGGCGACCACGCCGCGGACGTACCGTTCGAGCGGGACCCGCTTGACCTTTGCGCCCACCAGCACCCGCACCACCGTATTCGTGGGAACCCGGCCGAGCGACGTGCCCGAGTAGTAGTGGGCCAGGATCGCCTGATAGGAGAGGCCGTGCTGGGCGTATCCGAGCGCGCCCTCCTGGCTCATGCCCACGCCGTGGCCGTCACCCCCGCCGGTGATCACCAGAGACGAGGCGCGTGCGGCTCCTGCGCACAGCGGCATGCACGCCAGGCTCGTGGCCAGGATCGCAAGGCAGGGGCGAAGACGATGGTAGGTTGATCTCGTGGCGAGCATCCGTGCTCTCGTGGACTCAGATTGGCGGGCGGGGCCCTCGTCGGGCGAACGCGCCCTGCACACGTCCCCGATCGGTGCAGCCGGGCCGGGGGGTGAGCCGGACCCCCGCATGACGGCCGAGTGTTTGGCTGGGAGATGAGCGGGGAGATGGTCACGGCCGAGGGGGAGACAGCCGTGCTGGCGGGCGTCCCCACGAACCTGTACATCGGCGGGCAGTGGCGCGCGGCATCCGCGGGCGGCACGCTCGCGGTCGAGGATCCGGCCACCGGGGAGCCGCTCATCGAGGTGGCCGACGCCCAGCCCGAGGATGCTCTGGCGGCGCTGGCGGCGGCCGCGGACAAACAGGCCGAATGGGCGGGCACGGCGCCGCGCGAGCGCGGGGAGATCCTGCGCCGCGCCTACGAGGCGATCGTCGCCCGGGCCGATCAGCTTGCTCTGCTGATGACGCTCGAGATGGGCAAGGCGCTCGCCGAGTCCCGCGCGGAGATCGGCTACGCGGCGGAGTTCTTTCGGTGGTTCTCGGAGGAGGCCGTCCGCATCCACGGTCGCTACATGATCAACACCACAGGCATTGGACGCATCCTCACCATGCGCCAGCCGGTCGGCCCATGCGTGTTCGTCACCCCCTGGAACTTCCCCACGGCCATGGGCACGCGCAAGATCGCGCCGGCCATAGCCGCCGGGTGCACGATGGTGGTCAAGCCCGCCCAGCAGACACCCCTGTCGATGCTCGCCCTGGCCAAGATCCTCGAGGAGGCCGGGCTGCCCGGGGGCGTGCTGAACGTGATCACCGCCAGGCGCTCCGGTGCGGTGATCGAGCCGCTGCTCAAGGACCCGCGCACGCGCAAGCTCTCCTTCACCGGCTCCACCGAGGTCGGGCGACGGCTGATCGAACAGTCGGCCGAGCAGGTCCTGCGGGTGTCGATGGAGCTCGGCGGCAACGCCCCCTTCCTCGTGTTCGAGGACGCCGACCTCGAGGCGGCCATCGACGGCGCGTTCCTCGCGAAGATGCGAAACGTGGGAGAGGCGTGCACGGCTGCCAACCGCTTCCACGTGCACGAGTCACTGGCCGAGCGGTTCGCGGACGGGCTGGCCGAGCGCATGGGCGCGCTGAAGGTCGGCCGTGGCACCGAGCCGGACGTCGACGTCGGACCCCTGATCGATGAGGATCAGCGCGCGAAGGTGGCAGAGCTCGTGGGCGACGCCGTCGACCGCGGCTCCCGCGTGCTCCTCGGCGGTCACCCTGTGGACGGCCGCGGCTACTTCTTCGAGCCCACCGTCCTGGCCGACGTGCCCGCCGACGCGCGCACGTTCGGCGAGGAGATCTTCGGACCGGTGGCCCCCATCGCCACCTTCACCTCGGACGAGCAGGCCCTGGCCGCGGCCAACCGCACCGAGTACGGGCTGGTTGCGTACGTCTACACGCGCGACCTCGCCCGCGCGTTCCGCGTGTGCGAGGGGATCGAAACGGGCATGGTCGGCCTCAACCAGGGCGTCGTCTCAAACCCCGCCGCCCCCTTCGGCGGGGTCAAGCAGTCCGGGTTCGGCCGCGAGGGCGGGTTCGAGGGGATCGGGGAGTATCTGGAGACCAAGTACGTGGCTTTGGGGGTTTGAGGGGGAGTCAGAGATCGGGGGCGAAATGGCTCTGCTTCTCTCGTCCTGAGCGGTTGCGGCGAACCAGCCCTGCACGCTCGCGTAGCTGCGAAAGGGTCGTCGAAGTGCGCGAGTTCAACGAGAAGACGGAAGCCGTTAAAGCCGTCGAGCTGACCGGATAGGGAAGCCCTCGCCCATCCGCTTCTCCTCCGGAACGTCCTCAGCGGTCGCAGTCCGAAGTCCCAGGTGTACGAGATTTGAGGCGTTTCGCACACCTGCTGACCCATCGGACTTTTCACCACGGCCGTCCGATAGATGTCGACACCTAAGGGGTGGGGTCCTTCTGCGAACATCTGGACGGCCTGACTCGAGCCCCATGGCCTTAGGGTTGACGACCCCCCCGGCGGACCCGGGGCCGCTCAGGCTCGGGTCAACCCCGCGCCGGCCGCGACTCGTGCGCAAGGCGCGGTAAGCTCCCTGCAGACCCAGCCGCTCACGATTCAGTTTGCGCCAATGCCCGAGGCCGAGAGCATTCAATCGCAGGACCGCGCGGCGCCCGCGAGCACCGCCCCGATCTTCGCGAAGCTTCTCTGCGGCATCCGTGGCAAAGAGGGGGGCTTCGCGGCGGTGGCGCAGGCAGCAACCCTGGCCGGAACCAAGGGACGTCTGACTCTCCTCGCGGTGACGTCATTCCGATCCGGAGGCGACCATCGAGCTCCCGAGATCGGACCGGCGCAGGCAACGGAAATCCTCAAGCGCGCCGAAGGGATCGCCCAGGAGGCCGGCGTGCCGTACACGAGCGAGGTCGACTCGCGCAGCCCCCCGGCGCGCGTCATCCTGGACTGGAGCGCAGGATACGACCTGCTGGCGCTCGGAGCCCCCGCAAGCTCGTGGCCGGCGATGTGGCTCAGCGTGGGGGTCGGGAACAGAGCGATCGAAGGATTCACCACTCCGGTGCTTGTCGCTCGGCCGCTGGACGCCGAGCGGCGATTTGGAGACCGCATCGTCGTCGCGAGCGATGGTCTCGAGGCCTCGCACGGGCTCGTCGATCTGGCTGCCCGGCTCGCCCATGCCCACGGATCCGATGTGACGCTGGTACACGCGCTTGGACGCGAGTCACCCCTCAAGCGCAGCCGTCCGCGTCAGCAGGAACGCACACTCGAGGAGCAGGACGAGGCGCTCAAACGTGCTCTCGCGTCCGGCCGCAGTGAGGTCCTTGTCGAACCGGGTCGTGCTCAGGATGTGATCAAGTCAGCCGCCGCCGCAGCCAACGCCTCCCTGGTGATCATGGGAACCCGCAGGCTGGATGGGCTACGAGCGATGGGGAGGGTGAGCAGGCGAGTTGTGCACCAGGCGCGGTGCTCCGTGCTCCTCTTCCCCCCCGAGACGCTCGCGTCCCAGACCTAGCGGCCTTTGAGGCCGTGTCAGCCTTGACGTGAACCACGCAAGCCGGTGTGCTTGGACGGCTGCAACGGGGACATGTCGAGCTTGATCGTTCGCGCGCTCACTCTCTCCTGATCCGCCTCAAGGATCCAGGGCAGCCGGCCGATGCGTTCAGATGCGCGCGCGCGTAACCAGTGGGCTGCGAATACTCGTGGTGGTGTGGACGGCCGCGCTACTCGGCTTCGCCGCCGGCTGTGGCGGCTCCAGCAAGAAACCAGGGCCCACCGCGTCTGTCGTCCCGGTCACCGAGGGCGACTTCCACATCAGCGCCCCCTCGACCCTCAAGACAGGGGACTACACCTTCCGGGTCGACAACCAGGGCCCCACCCATCACGAGTTCCTCGTCGTGCCGGCGCGGACCGGGAGCCTGCCGCTGCGTCCCGACGGCCTGACGGTTGACGAGGAAGCGGTCGAACGCTCCGAGCCGGGCTCGCTTGAGCCGGGTGCCCCCGGGGCCGTCCGCGACCTGACCTTGCAGCTGAAGCCGGGGCGGTACATCTTGTTCTGCAACATGGAGGGCCACTACATGGCCGGCATGCACACCGACCTGGTGGTCAGATGATGTTCGGCCGTGCGAAGGCGATGAAGCCCTTCACGGTGACGAACTCCAGCCGCGTGCCCGTCATCGCGATCTTCATCACGTTTGCATTGATCTTCGCGACCACGGTCGCGCTGTCGGTGTCGGCGACAAAAGGCTCGCAGCACCGCACGAGTGTCATCGAGGTCGCCGCGCGCCAGCGCACGCTTGCCGAACGGTACGTCGAGGAAATCCTGCTCATCCGCGAGGGAAGGCAGGCGAATCCCGCGTACACCGCCGGGGTGCTCGCTACGAGCGCAACCTCGCTGCTCGAAGGAGGCGCCGTTCCGGCGGTCAACGGCGATGATGATGAAGCGAACCTGCCGCCTGTTGACGGGCGTGTGCTGCGGGCCCAGTTCGCCCAGGAGCAGCACCTGGTGGCCGACCTGACCGCAACCGGGCAGGCGGTGCTGCGCCACAAGCCGACGGCGAATCTGCCTGAAACAGCGCACGAGCACGTGAGCCAGCTGGATCCGATCATGCGCCTTCGCGTGCTAGCAGCGCTCACGTCAAGCATCGCGTTCAGGGCCGCGCAGGAAATCGGGCGCGTCGATGAATCCAACATCAACGACCTGATCACGAATCAGGTGCTTCTCGGCGCGGGTGGTCTGCTGATCACCCTCCTTCTCGCCTCCGTGCTGCTTGTCACCACGCGTCGCCAGAGCGCCCACTTCCGCAGCCTCGCCCTCTCATCCAGTGATCTCGTCATCGTTCTCGGTGCGAACGGCTGCCGCTACGTCAGCCGCTCGGTTTCGGCATTGGTCGGAAAGTCTGATTCCGAGCTTCACGGGAGTGGTCTCATCCGCTTCGTCCATGAGGATGACCGGGCGGCCCTTCAGGGAGTGCAAGCCACCGGCATGCCTTCGGAGTTCAGCTTTCGCATGCTCAGCGCGTCGGGCAAGTGGCGCAACCTCGAGGCTCGCGCGACCGATCTGCGAGCCGACCGCAATCTCCGAGGCGTCGTCCTGAACGCACGCGATACGACCGACCGCGTGCAGCTCGAGCAGCAACTGACGACCCAGCTGCAGCGCGACGGCTTCGCCAGTCGCCTGGGCGAGGCGCTCGAGATGGCCGACGAGGAGCAAGAAGTGTTCAATGTCGTCGAGCGTGCCACGCTCGAGATCTCCGAGCAGACTCCGATGGAGTTGCTGCTCTCGGACTCCAGCCGCGCGAATCTCTCGCGCGTCGCCTCCAGCCCCGGCATCGAGGCGCCGGGCTGCCAGGTGAAGTCTCCCTTCTCCTGCGTCGCTGTCCGTCGCGGGACGGCCGCCGTGTTCGACTCGAGCGAGTCGTTGAACGCCTGCCCCCAGCTTCGTGGTCGCGCGTCGGGTCCTTGTTCGGCGGTATGCGTTCCGGTGAGCTTCATGGGCCGTGCCCTGGGAGTGCTGCACACCACGGGGCCGGACGGAGAGACGCTCTCCAGCAAGACGGTCTCGCAGCTTACGATGCTCGCCGGCCAAGCCGGCGCGCGGATCGGGACCGTTCGGGCGTTTGAAAAGACCCAGCTGCAGGCCTCGACCGACGGCCTCACCGGGCTGGTGAACAGGCGCACCGCCGAGAGGCAGCTCCGCGGGCTGATGAAGGCGGGGCGTCCCTTTGCCGTCGTGATCGCGGACCTCGACAGGTTCAAGCAGCTCAACGACGCGCACGGGCACGAGGCCGGCGATAGAGCGCTGCGGCTGTTCTCCCAGACCGCGACGCGTGCGCTTCGCGACAATGACCTGATCGCCCGCTGGGGTGGCGAGGAGTTCGTGATGGTGCTCCCCGGGCTCGACCGCTTCCAGGCTGTGAAGGTGCTCGAGCGGGTGCGCAACGATCTTGCCGCGGCCCACTCCGGGACAACGCTCCCGTTCACCGCGAGCTTCGGCGTCGCTGACTCTGGTCAGGGCGAGAGCCTCGAGGAACTACTGACCATCGCCGACGGCGGGCTGTACGCATCGAAGAAGGGAGGCCGCGACCGCGTCACGGTCGGCGACTCTGAGTCCGCCGCGAAGGCCAAGGCGGACCAAGCCGCCAAGCTCCACGAGCCGGCACAGGCGGCCAGCGACGACAAGCTGTCGGGCGATGGGAACGGGATCGTCATTGCGCGTCACGCACACCCGTCGATCCACGAGGCCGCCTACGAAGAGGAACCACCACCCAGCGGTGTCCAGATCCGGTGAGAGATCGGCGTCGTGCGCGGCCCCCGGCTTCCGCCTCGATAGCAGACCCGCCTACCCCCGCTCCTCGGCTCAGCCCGCACTCCCACGCAGGTTCACTACTGCTCCTGGGTCAATGCGACCGTTCGCGCCCGGGGAGGCGACGAAGTCGTAGTCGTCAAGGTCGAAGTGCGTGCTACGCCAGGCGGCCTCGAGCGTCAGGCTGGGCCGGAACGGTACGTCGCCGTGCTTGTCGAAGTAGTAGCTGTTGGAGTTCGCGCAGGAGCCGCGGAAGAAGACCTGGTTGCTCCGGCGCGCGAGCACCGATTCGAAGTAGCGCTGGTTTGCCGCGGGCGTGATCTCGACACGGGTCGCGTGCTCGGAGCGTGCGCGCTCCAGGCAGCGCACGATGTGACGCATCTGGGTCTCGATCAGGCCGAAGTAGGATTGCCCATTGAAGCCGTAGGGGCCGGTGATTGTGAACCAGTTCGGGAAGCCGGGGACGCTCACGCCCTCGTAGGCCTGCTGGCGGTTCGCGTCCCAAAACTCCGCGAGCTCGATGCTGCCGACGCCGATCACAGGGAACGGCGGCATGTTGCCCTTGTCGAAGACCTTGTAGCCGGTCGCGAGCACGAGCACGTCGATCGGGTGCAGAACGCCGTCTGCGGTGCGCACCCCCTCCGGCGTGATCTCGTCGATCGCGGCCGTTGCGAGGTCCACGTTCTCGCGGTTGAAGATGCGGACGTACTCGTTGGAGAAGCTCGGGCGCTTGCAGCCGAGGCGGTAGCGCGGCGTCAACTTGTTGCGCACGCCCGGGTCTTCCACGTCGCCGAGCAGCCTGCGCGCTTCCGCTTCTCCGCGAGCCGGCAGGAACGGGAACGTACCGGCGAAGTGGGCGACGAGCACGAACGTCAGCTCGACGAACGCCTGGCTGAGCCAGCGGGCCGCGAGCATCGCTCCAGGCACCCAGCGCAGGACGGCGCGGGCGCGGGCGCTCAACGGCACATCGAGCTTCGGCAGGCACCAGATCGGCGTGCGCTGAAAGACGGTCAGCCGCTGCACCTCCGGCGCGATCGCGGGGATCACCTGGACGCCCGAGGCGCCGGTGCCGATCACAGCGACGCGCTTGCCCTGCAGCCGCACCGAGTGGTCCCATCGCGCCGTGTGGATTGTCGGACCAGCGAACGTCTCGGCACCGGGGATCTCGGGCAGCTTTGGCTGACTGAACACCCCGGTTGCGCCGATCACGAAGCGGGCGCTGATGCGCTGCCCGTCGGCGGTGTCTATGTACCAGGCGTTGGCATCCTCATCGAAGGCCATGCCGGTGACCCTGGTGTTGAGGCGGAAGTGCCCGCGCACCCCGTACTTGTCGGTGCAGTGCTCGGCGTAGGCCTTCAACTCGCGGCCCGGCGCATAGGTGCGCGACCAGTCGCTGCGCTTCTCGAAGGAGAACTGGTAGCTGAAGGACGGGATGTCGACGGCTACCCCGGGGTAGGTGTTCCAGTGCCAGGTGCCGCCGACGCCGTCGGCTTCGTCAAGCACGACGAAGTCCGAAAAGCCGGCCTGCCGGAGCTTGATCGCGGCCCCGATCCCGGCGAAGCCGGCGCCGATGACGACGATCTCGTGATCCAGCGCGGCGTCCATGACGCTCATCCGTTCAGGACCGCCGGGAGCCGCGAGGTGGGGCACTCGCGAAGCAAGAAACGAGGATTCACATCGGACACGGCTGGAGCCTCATATGGTCGAGGATGACAGCGCTCACGCTCATGTGCTCGGGCGGGTTGTCATCGTGCACACCCTAGCCTGCGGGCGCGCCGCCGGGGCAGTCGACCACGGCCCAGGTTAGAGTCTGCGCGGCGATGCGTGCTCGACTCCCGTCCCCCGCGGCCGCGCTGGCCGGGCTCCTGGTGCTTGCCGCAGCGCTCACCGGTTGCGGCAGCTCGGGCAGCTCATCGAAGGGCAACGGCATCGAAGGCAAGACGCCCACGGAGATCGTCGCGGCGGCCAAGGTCCTGGCTGACAGCGCGAACTCCGTTCATGTCGCAGGCTCGATCCAGAGTGGCGGCTCGCCGATCACGCTCGATCTCCATCTGCTGGCAAGCAAGGGCGGTCGCGGACAGCTTTCCGAGAACGGGCTCAGCTTCGAACTCATCCAGATCCACGGCAACGTGTTCATCAAAGGAAGCCCGGCCTTCTACCGCCATGTTGCGGGCCCCACGGCTGCGCAGCTGCTCCAGGGACGCTGGCTGAAGGCGCCCGCGAGCACCGGCAACCTCGCTTCGCTCGCCTCGCTCACGGATCTCCACCAGCTGCTGGACACGACCCTGGCGCAGCACGGAACGCTGACGAAGGGCGCCAACACCACGATCGCCGGACAGAAGGTGCTGGCCATCACGGACACCTCGAAGGGAGGCACCCTGTACGTGGCCACGACGGGTCCGCCGTACCCGGTGGCCGTGGCCAAGGCCGGTACGAGCAGCGGCAGGGTTCTGTTCAGCAACTGGAACGCCCCGGTCTCGGTCCTGGCGCCGACGAACGCGATCGACATCACCCAGTTGGCCGGGCGTTAGCCCACAGACTCTCGATCATCCGTCTACCCCATTCGGGCCTGCTAAAGGGGGCCACAACGGGTGCCGATCGCGGGCCTGGACGGCACGTGGGAGCTCAGAGTGACCGGGGCAACTCAAGCAAAAGCCAGGATTCGGCGGCCCGCCCGGCGTGGGGTGGGTCCGCCTCGCTCCGTCTCGGGCGATCAGCGGGCGAAAGCCGGTGCAGCCGGCGGTGGCGCAAACGGGGTCGCAGGCCGCGGGGCTAAGCTAAATCGGCCGGGAAGCCGATTAGAAGGTGTGGGCAGTGAACCTCGCACGCAGCCGCTCGCGCTGAGGCCGGCTCCCGGCAGCGCTCTGCTGCGCCGGCGCTCGGGCGTCGATTACGCGTCCTACGCGTCGTGGGCGGTGGTCGCCGTGGGCGCCGCCGTGGGCGCCGTGGTGGCGGGAGCATCCGACGTGGTCGCCGCGTGTGTGGCGGTATTGGCCTGTTCGGCCATGCTGCTCGGGTGGCGCTTCGGCGAGGATGCCCGAACGGCGCTCGAAGAAGAGATCGGCGGTCGCTCCAACGACTTGAAAAAAGCGCTGTCAGAGCTCGAGATCGCGCAGGCCGAGACCGTGCGGCGCCTGTCGATGGCGATCGAGTTCCGCGACGAGGACACCGGCGCCCACATCGAACGCATCGGACGCTTCTCGACCCTGCTGGCCGAACAGATCGGCATGGACCCGGACTTCTGCGCAAAGCTCAGCCACGCCGCGCCCCTGCATGACGTTGGTAAGGTCGCGATTCCCGACGCGATCCTGCTCAAGCCAGGCCCGCTTACACCCGCAGAGCGGGCAATCGTGGAGACCCACGCCGAGGAGGGTCACAGGCTGGTGCGAGGCTCGTCCTCCTCGATCCTCGACATGGCCGCGACGATCGCGCTGAGCCATCAGGAGAAGTGGGACGGCAGCGGCTACCCCCGAGGGCTCGTGGGCGAGGAAATCCCGATCGAGGGACGGATCGTAGCGGTGGCGGACGTGTTCGATGCGCTCACAAGCGATCGCGTCTACCGCAAGGCGTTCTCGGTGGAGGAGGCCGTGAAGATGATGCGCGAGGAGCGCGGGCACCACTTCGACCCGATGGTGCTGGATGCGTTCATGGAAGTGCTCGGCCGATCCGGTCCCGACGGGCGTGAAGCGATCAGGGCGGACCCCGTAGGTCTCATGGAGACCACGCTCCAGACGTACGCAACTGCGCTCGAGCGCGGGGACGCCGAGATGGCCGAGGGCGCCATCGCCACGGCGATCGAGGACGGACTTCCCCCCACGACTCTCCACGCAGAAGTGATCGCCCCGGCGCTGAACTACATCGGCGAGCTCTCAGAGGCGGGGGAGCTGGACAGCGAGCGCGAGCATCTCGCACTGGGAATCACACGCCGCGTGCTCGCCACGCTGTACCGCTACATGCTTGGCGGCACCGAGCCCACGCGCGAGCGGGTGCTGCTGGCGGTGTTTCGGGGCGACCCGCACACACTCGGGCTGCAGATGGTGCACGACCAGCTCGCGGCGGCCGGATACCACGCGAGCTTCGAAACCGACCTGTCGGTCGAAGAGCTGCTGGCGAAGGTGGACAGCCAATCCCCGGACGTGATCGTCCTGGGGGCCACAGCGGCCCCGGCGGTCGACGCGGTGGCGCGCGCCGTGAAGGATCTTCGCGCGGGCCACCCGGACATCCCGGTCATGCTCAGGGGCGCTGCCGTGAGCGACGGCCTTCCCGGCGAGCAGTCGGACATGACGGTGCTCGAGCGCATCGACGAGTCGGTGGCAGCGGTCGAAGAGCTGCTCGGCGCACCGGTGGCCGTCCCATCCTCGCTGTAGATTCCCCGGAGTGACTCCCAGCGCCATCGTGACCGGCGGAGCCGGCTTCATCGGCTCACACGTGGTCGACGCGCTGCTGGCCGACGGCTATGGCGTGACCGTGATCGACGATCTGTCCTCGGGCAAGCCCGAGCGGGTTGCCAAGGAGGCGGACCTGCGCAGGCTGGACATCGTCGACTTCGCAGCGCTGGCGGCGGTCGTCGAGGAGGTCGCCCCCAGTGCGATCTTCCACCTGGCGGCGCAGGCGAGCGTGGTGGCCTCGGTCGAGGATCCCGGGCGCGACTGCGAGGTCAACGTGAAGGGCACGCTGAATGTGGTGGAGGCTGCCGGCAGGTGCGGGGCCTCGGTCGCGTTCACCTCGACCGGGGGAGCGCTGTACGGAGACGATGCGCCCATGCCGACCGGCGAGGACCGGCTGCCGGCGCCGCTGTCCCCCTACGGCGCGTCCAAGTGGGCAGCAGAGGCCTACGTGAAGACCTGGTCGCTCTCCTCGGGCATCCCTCATGCCGTGTGCAGGCTGGGGAACGTGTACGGGCCTCGCCAGAATCCGCACGGTGAGGCGGGGGTCGTCGCGATCTTCTCCCACCACCTCCACTCCGGGCGTGTCCCCACGCTGTTCGGCCACGGCAAGCCGACGCGTGACTACGTGTACGTCGGGGACGTGGTGAGCGCGTTGATGGCAGCGTCGGGCCGATCGGGCACCTACAACATCGCCACGGGAGTCGAGACCGACGTGACGACCCTGTGGAGCACCCTGCGCGAGATCGCCGGCTCCGACGTTGAGCCACAGCTGGCCGACCTGCGGCCGGGCGAGCTCCAGCACAGCTGCCTTGACACGAGCCTGGCTGAACGGGAGCTGGGATGGAAGGCCCAGGTACCGATCGCGGAAGGGCTGCGGCTGACCTACGAGGCTCTCGTGAAGGAGTTCGAGCAAGGGTAGGCAGTAGGGCACGTGGCGGGCGGCAGAGGACGGTCGCTCCCGAGGGTCCTGCAATTCGACGCGCACGCCTCACCCCGGGGCTTGGGCCGGGCGAGAGTAAATGAATGAGGTCTTCCCTCCGGGTTGCCCTGTCTGCCCTCCTCACAATCTCTCTCTGCTCCTTGATCGCGTCGGCGCCGGCGCAAGCGGACGTCTCGGGTGGCGTGCAGGCGCCGTCGGCGCCACTGGCGGGAGGCAGCGAGTACGGCGTGGTCACCCGCACGGCCTCGGCTCGACGCCCGGTGGTCAGCAGGCTGAGCATTCCGAGCACGGCGACCGCCGGCAGGCCGCCGCGCATGTTGTTGCGGATCGACGAGACAGGCGTCGGCACCGTCAACGCCCAGGTCACCGTGACCAGCATCTCCACCCACAAGGCTGTCATCAGGGTGAACCTGGGCTGGGTCCACACCGGCCGCACGATGACCGTGAGCTGGCCGGCGGGGCGGACGCTCCAACCGGGCAGCTACCAGGTGAGCGTCAGCGCGCACGACCACACCGGAGCGACGTTGCTGCGCGGCGCAAGCCACGCCGGCGAGGCCAGCCTCACGGTGCTGAAGGCTCCGCTGAAGATAACGCTGCCCCCGCCCTCCGCGCCGCCGCCGGCTGGTGTGCCGACGCCCGCGCAGTCCGCCGCAGCCGGGGCGGTGTTCCCAGTGGCCGGAGCCCACAGCTTCGGCGGTCCCGAAAACCGGTTCGGTGCCCCCCGCAGCGGATACCTGCACCAGGGCCAGGATGTGCTGACCGCGGAAGGCACGCCGGTGGTGGTGCCGATGGCGGGGACGATCCTCACTACGAGCTTCCAGGCTGGCGGCGCGGGCTACTACGCGGTGGAGCACACGACCGTGGGATTCGAATTCATGTTCGCCCACTGCCAGGCAGGCACGCTCGCGGTGAGCACGGGCGAGAGCGTGGCGGCGGGGCATGCGTTGTGCAGGGCCGGGCAGACCGGCGACGCGACCGCTCCACATCTGCACCTCGAGATGTGGGTCGGGGCCTGGCAGGCCGCGAGCGGATACCCGATCGATCCGCTGCCGTACCTGCAGGCGTGGGACCACACCGGCGCCGCCGGCTGAGCTGCGGCGCCTGCGAGGGTCAGGCGAGCAGCATGGCGGGCAGAGAGAGCCGCTAGCATCGGGCAACCCGGCGAGATAGCTCAGTTGGTAGAGCACACGACTGAAAATCGTGGTGTCCTCGGTTCGATTCCGAGTCTCGCCATTCCTGGAAAATGCCTGCACGCGTCCAGGTTCCGGAGTGGCCCCGCCTCGTGGGCACGCGGCGCCCACCCTACCGAGGCGGGTGTCGTGCGCGATACTGAAACAACCATGAGCGGCACCGTGCAGGCACCTGAGCCTCCCTATCACCTGCTTCTGGACGCAGGGGAGGTGCCGGTGACCGCGGGCGCCCTGCGTCTACTCATCTCCGATGAGGCGCATGAGCCGGAGATTCGCCGCTTGGCGCGGGAGGTTCTCCTCGAGCTTGAGGCAGCGCCGGACGCGACCGGGAAATTGACGGTCTCGCTTGCACCCCGGCAGATGAAGATCACGCACACCGCGGTCCGGTTGCTGTTCGACGATCTCCAGACGGGGCAGGCCTCCGAGCGCGAGATCTTGCGTCGCATCCTTGACAAGCTCCCCGATGAGCACACGATGCGCGCGATCGTGCTGCCGTAGTCGCAGTCCCCGTCTGTCAGCGGCGGGAGCGGAGCCGCTCAGCTCACTCGATCACCGATGTCCCTGTTCATTCTCGCCCGGCACGCTCAGTCGACGCTCAATCTCGAAGAGCGCGTCAACGGCGATCCCACAGTGCATGTCGAGTTGACCGAGCAGGGAGTCAAGCAGGCCCGCCAGCTGGAGCTCCAGCTGGCGCAGCTACCGATCGATCTGTGCGTCCACACGCGCTTTGAGCGCACACGGCAGACGGCTGCGATCGTCCTCGAGGGTCGCGACGTTGCTCTCCGCGAGGAGCCGTTGCTGGATGACGTCGACGTGGGGGAGCTCGAGGGCCGGTCCTACGCGGAGTACCGCGCCTGGAAGGACGCCCACTCGCGGCACGATCGGTTCCCCGGCGGGGAGAGTCTCGATGAGACCGCGGCGCGATACGCGCGGGCGTTTGCGAGCCTCGCGCCGAGCAGCTCGAAGATCGTCCTCGTGGTCTGTCACGAGATATCGCTGCGCTATGTGCTCAACGCCACGGCGGGTTCCGATTCTCTCGAGGCTCCCGTTCACAGCGTGCCCAACGCCACGCCCTTCCTGTTCGAGACGGCCGCGATCACGCGGGCGGCAGAGGCAATCGAGCGGATGGCGCACGCGTAGCGGCGATCACCCAAGTGGCGACCCGCGAAGCGGCGGGCTGGTTGCCGATGGCTCGGGCAACTTTTAGCACGATCGTGCTATAACATGCGGGATGAGCCGGCCCGCCGCCTTTGCGAACCCAGACGGGCGGCGCCTGCGCGGCGAACGGACGCACGAGGAGATCCTGGCGAGCGCCATCGACCTCGGCTCGCGCGAGGGCCTTGAAGCGCTCACCATCGGCGGACTGGCACGCCACGCTTCAGTCAGCAAGAGCGGCCTGTTCGCGCACTTTGGCAGTAAGCAGGAGCTGCAGCTCGCAACGATCGAGGCTGCCCGCGAGATCTTTTTCAGAGAGGTGATCGAGCCCGCCTTTGCGGCGCCGGAGGGATTGCCACGCATGCGCGCGACGCTGGCCGCCTGGCTTGACTACTTTCGCCGCGATGTCTTCCCGGGGGGTTGCTTCTTCCAAGCGGCGTCTCTGGAGTTCGACGACCGCCCGGGCCCCGTTCGCGATCGCGTCCTTGAGGTCATGCGCCAATGGCTCGGATGGCTGACCGAGCTCGCGCGCCAGTCGGAGCTCTCGGCGGGCCGGGAGCCCGCCCAGCTCGCGTTCGAACTCAACGCGATCGGGCTGGCGACGAACTGGCAGCGTCAGCTGCTTGGTGATGACGAGACGCTCGAGCGCGCAGGGAAGGCGTTCGAGCGGGCGCTCGCGGGCGCTCGATCCTGAGCTGTCCGTAGGTGCAGCGACCGAATCGAACAAACATCCATGAGGAGGGACCGTGAAGGTAGAAATGCTGGACGTAGGGTGGTTCACAGCCCCGGCAGGGATCTTCCGCGCAGGCGATGACCTCGATCGGACGATGCGCTTTCCCGTGCCGGCCTACCTCCTCGAGACGGCGACCGAGCGGATCCTGATCGACACGGGACTGAATCCCGCCGCGATCGCCGATCCGGCCGCGTACTACGAGCGGCCTGATGTTTTCGCGGCGTCAGTCCTCGAGCAGGAGCAGAGCGTGGCCGAGCAGCTCGACGTGGGCACGTTGACCAAGGTCGTGCTGACGCACCTGCACTGGGACCACGTCGGCGGCCTGCAGCTCATCCCACCATCCGTGCCCGTCGTGGTCCAGCGCAGCGAATGGGCGGCCGGCCGTGATGATGCGGCCGTGCAGCGCAACTTCTTCATGCAGCGCGACTATGCCGACGATGGCCGCGAGGTGATCCTCATCGACGGCGACCACGATCTCCTGGGCGACGGCAGCATCGAGCTCCTGCTCACCCCCGGGCACACGCCCGGACACCAGTCGGTCCGCATCGGAGACCTCGTGCTCGGTGCCGATGTCGCCCACTACGCATCGGGTCTGGACGACCACCGGTTCCCGGTCTTCGCCGACGACCACGAGCAGCAGGGACGCTCCGCAGACAGGCTGCGCGCGATGCGGGACGCCGGTCTCGACGTGATCCCCGGCCACGACCCCGAGATCCTGCGCCCCGGGATCATCGGCTCAAATTGAGGAGCCCGCGCCGGCGGGCGACACGGTCATCGTGCTCAGCAGAACGGGTCGGATCGGCTGCAGAATGTCTGGGCGACCGGCGCCGTGATTCGGCGCCAGGTAACCGTCGGGAGCTGCTCGATTCCCGAGGAGTCCCAGTCGACGCCCGCGCCGTCGGGGACGATCGAAGTGATGGCTTCGTCGCCGGAGTGGATGAACGTGTAGTGCGCCCGTTCCACGTCCCCGCGGCGGTAGCGTGTGAGGCGATCGAGGTTGGGGTTCGCTGACGGGTCGCAGGCGTGCAGGTAGGCGTACAGCCAGGGCCCGGCGAGCACCGGCGAGACGAATTCCGGCGGACAGACGTTCCCGGCCCCGCTCGTCTCCTGGTCGATCAGCTCGAGGGCGCCCGGCAAGCGGCTCGAACCACAGCGACGTCTCGCCAAAGCTCCCGACGAGGTTGCTGGTGACGTAGCCGACCTGCTTGCCGTTGAACGTCAGACCGGTGATGGAGCCGGTCAGTCCCTTCGGCCATCCTCCCCGCTGTTCCTCGCTCCTCGGGAGACTGGCAGTGCCAGCGACCGCACCTTGCGGCTGCCGATCTTCCAAGCGAGGAGGTTGTCGGGCCGGCGCCTGGCGCCCGAGGGGTTGCGGCGCAGGAACACGAGGCCGCCATTCCAAATGGCCGGCTCATGGTCTGAGCCGCCACCGGGCGGTGCGAGCGTCTGCTCGGTTGCTCCGGCGCCGCCCAGGCGGACCTCGGCGAGGTGGCAGCCCTTACGGGTGGCGTTGTTCTCGCAACGCGAGTAGACCGCAGCAACTCCCGAGCCGCCGGACGGGCCCAGCTCGACATCGAACGGCGAAGTGTTCTCGGCGAGGGCCGGCAGCGAGATCACGCCATGTGGCGAGCGAAGCACGAGCGCGTAGTGGCCCGTTGCCGTGTCCGCCCGGCTCCACGCCGCCCAGCCGCCGTATGTTGCCACCGAAACGCCCTTGGGATCGAGCGCGACGGGTGCGCCTGCCGCAGCCGCAGGAGCAGCGAGCGACATCATGAGCACCCCGGCGGCGATCCCCACTCGAGCTGTGAGCGGCCGCGCGCGCCGGATCTGCACATGGCAATTCATGAAGCGAGGGGTTGACCCGCCGACGCGTTCCCACGCGCCCGCTTGATATGCGGCTCGAGCCAGCTGCGAAGCTGGCTCTCGGGGACGGCACCGACCATCCGATCTGCCTCCGTGCCGTCCTCGAACAGCACGAGCAGCGGAATTCCTTGGACGCCGTAGCGGGCTGCGATCGACTGGGCCTCGTCGACGTTCAGCTTGACCACCTTGAGATGGCCCGCGTGGTCGCGGCCCATCTTCTCGACCAGTGGCGAGATCATGCGGCAGGGGCCGCACCACGGAGCCCAGAAGTCGACCAGCACGGGCACCGAAGATGTGATTTCGCCGTCAAAGCTGTCGGCTCTCGCTTCGACAATCCACGGCAGGTTGGTATGGCAGATACTGCAGCGCGGTACGCCCGCAGAGGTTGCGCGAATGCGGTTCTTCGTGCCGCAGTTCGGACAAGCGGTGATCGTGCCCTCGGCCGCCATCGATCGCGTTAGTCTCCCACCGAATGCGCCGCTCGGTCAAGCTAGATTGAGCTGCATGGGAAAGACCTGGATCCTCGACACGGAGACGAAGGGCACGGGGGCACACGTGGTGCCCCTGGAGGAGGCGCTTCAGGGACGCTCGCCGGAGCAGGACCTGGCGGTCGTGGCGCTCGAGCGCCCGCCTCGTGCAACCGAGTCGATCGAGCCGGTGGGTCCGTTGGAGTTCAAGGTCGTCGACATCAGGAGCTCGCAGGTCCTGGCAGAATGGATCGGCGCGCGTGCCACCGTCGATCTGCTCGAGGACATCGACAGTGTGGTCGACGTCCGCATGTATGTGTGGGCGCGAGGAGCCGGGCGCTGGCGCCTACTGACGCTCGGGGAGCAGAAGGCGCTATGGGGATTTCGCGGCCGGAGCGGCTCTTGCTTGTAGGATCGCCCGGTGAACGTCAGACGCTCCGTGTTGGCGAGCGTGCTCGTCGGCCTCGCCGCGATGGCGGCGGTGGCCCGGGCGGCGGGCGGCTCGTCGGTGACCGCTTCTCCTAGGTCCGACTGTCACGCCAAGGCGCCGCCGATTCTGCACGACGGCTTTCCCGAGCCGCCCGTTCGCTATAGCAGAAACGGCGTGCTCGACATGGACCTGCGCGCCTCGGTCGGCCGCGTGCTCATCAACCATCGTCGCGTCAGCGCCATGAACTACGACGGCAGCTTTCCCGGTCCCACGATGGTGATCTGTGCCGGCGACCGGCTGATCGTCCATCTCCAGAACGATCTGCCCGAACCGACGAACCTCCACACCCACGGTTTTCACGTCTCGCCCACGGGGAACCACGACAACGTCTTTGTGAAAATCGATCCCGGCCAGCGCTTCACCTACGAATACGACATCCCGCGCGACATGCCGGCGGGCTCCTACTGGTATCACCCCCACCTGCACATGCATGTCGAGCGACAGATCTTCGGCGGCCTGGCCGGGGCGATCGTCCAGGAGGGCGGACTCGACACGCTGCCCGCGCTCCGGAACGTCCCCCAGCGCTGGATCGTCCTGCAGAACACCGAAGTCCACAACAGCAAGGTGGTGCCGGTCGCGGACTCCTCGGAAGGGACCACGCCGCTGTATGTCAACGGCGTGCTCAACCCGACGGCGAAAATCCGTCCCGGGCAGCTTCAGCGCTGGCGCATCTTCAACGCCGACGCCGACCGCGTCGTCATGCTGCGCCTGCCGGGCAAGCAGCGGTTCCTGCTGCTGGCCGAGGACGGCCACACGCTTGCGCGACCGCTGAGCGTGCGCGATCTCATGATCGCGCCGGGATCGCGTCGTGAGGTGCTGGTGCGCGGCGCGCGCGCCGGCATCTACCGCGTCAAGGCAGCGCCGTTCGCTCAGTTCCCGGGCGGCGACAAGCTCGCCAACGGCGGACCCGTGCCAAACCAGACCGTGCTCACGCTGCGCTCATCCGGCGGCCCGAACTACACCCCCTTCCCGGCGCGGACCGTGCTCAGTCACCCGCTGGATCTACGCCGCAAGCACGTCGACCGCAAGCGCACGATCGTGTTCAGCGAGATGACCGAAGCGTCCGGAAACACGAACTTCCTGCTCAACGGGATGACGTTCGATCCCAACCGGACGGACATCACGATGAAGCTTGGATCGGTCGAGCAGTGGACGCTCGTCAACAGCAACGAAGAATGGCACACGTTCCACATCCACACGAACGACTTCCAGGTGGTGAGCGTGAACGGCAAGCGCGTGCCCTACGTCGACTATGAGGACAACGTCGCGCTGCCGCCCCACTCGCACACCGTCATCCTCATGCAGCCGACCGACTTCACCGGCAAGTTCGTGTTTCACTGCCACATCACGTTCCACGAGGACCACGGCATGATGGCCACCGTCCAGGTCGTGCGTGAACCCACTCCTGCGCAGCTGCAGGCGACCATCGTGCGCGACGGCGGTCTGGCGATCAGCTCGGCCGCATATGGGTCGAAGGCCGAACCGCCGGCTGCGCGCTTGCTGCTGTACTTCTGCCGAGCTCTGGGGCTCACCACATCACACGGCAGAGGCGGCCTGTCGCTGACACGCGGTGCGCCCTGGAATCACTGACGCGCGAGGCTGTCAGCCCAGGGGGCGCAGCACCCGGCTCATCAGCGTCGGTTCGCCTGGTTGCCCGGCCACCACCACCCGCAGCGGGCGATGAGAGGACGAGCTCACGCTCAACGTTGCCTTGCCCTGCGGGCTCAAACGGCCCTGCGCCACGCGCCGCCACTTAGAGCCCTTTTGCAGCTCGACTGACACCCTGGCCCCGGGACGGGGGGCCTGGACGTGAACCAGGGTGTGGCTTCCGTGTGCGCCTCTGCGCCTGGACAGGCTGGCCTGAACGACCTGCGGCGCCTGCGCGCTGCGCACGATGACCGTGCCTTTCATGCTCGGATGGATCGTGCACGCGTACAGGTAGCTCCCCGGCGTCGTGAATGTGACGGAGAAGGTTTCGTGTACTTCCAGCCGGCCCGAATCGAACATGCCCCCGAGCGCGGTGACCGTGTGCGGGCCGAATCCCAGATTCGTCCACTTCACGGTCTCACCCACGTTGACCGTGGTCGTGGCCGGCTGATAGGCCCTGAACACGATCGACACGCCCACCTGCGCCGCCGCGGAGCCTGCCGAGCTGAAACCGAGCACCAGCACCACCACCGCCGCGATCAGCGAGCAGCGCGATCGAACGGCAGGCGGCGGATCCAGACAGCACCGAGCGTGACCGGGCATCCTCCTCATGCTCCGCTCAGGTTACCGGCGCAGGCCGTGGAGCGGGCCGGACACGGGGCGAGTCGGCGACATCAATGCCTCAAGGTGTCCCAAACCTACCCCTTGGGTGGCTGGCGCAGGCGGCGAAGCCGGAGAAGGATGCACTCATGTCCCAGCACACCATCTCGAGCGTACCTTCCCGAGCAGCCGCACGCGAGACGTTCCTGTTCGCCGATCTGTGTGGTTTCACGGAGTACACATACCGCAACGGAGACGAGCTCGCGGCGGACCTTGCCACCAAGTTCCATCAGCGGGTGCGCGAGCTGGCAGCCGACGAAGGCTGCAACGTCGTCAAGGCCATCGGTGACGCCGTCATGGTTCACTCGACAGACTGCCGAGCTGCCGTTCGGCTTGCCTGCCGCATCCTTTCCCTCTCAGAGTTCGAGGATCTTCCCCCGATCCGCGTCGGCGTCGACAGCGGCCCGGCGGTGGAGCGGGACGGCGACTGGTACGGCTCGACCGTCAACGCCGCCGCGCGAGTCGCCGACGCCGCTACGCCCGGCGAGGTGCTGCTGACCGAGCGGGTGCGCACGGCCCTCGCGGGGACGCGAACGATCAAGCTAGCCGCACGAGGGGTACGGCACCTCAAGGGCCTGCCCGCGTTTCCAGTGCATGCCGCCGCCGCGGCGTGAGCGCCGGCTCTACGGAGGCGAAGCCCATCGCGCGCCTACTGGAGATATTTCTCTACGACGGCGGGATCGCGCGTGCGGGCCTCCTCGGGATCCTGGCCCGCCTCACGGCGCGCCCTGCGCTGTCGCAGCAGATCCCAGCATCGGTCGAGTTCGATCGAGACTCCGCGCAATCGCTCCTGATCGGCCGCGAGCGCCTCGCGGTCGACAGCGTCGGCCTCCTCGCGACCAAGCAGGGCGTGCTCCTCGTCGATCAGCGCGTCGATGCGGTTGAGAATCGACTGGTCGTCCATCCGGCTGCTCCTCACCACGCGGGTGGTCAGATCACGCGCGAGATCCTACGCCCCCGATGTCGATCGCAACTACTGGGAGCTTGCATTTGGCAGGGCGCTCTGTATGTTGCGTCGCGATCACGGTGTCCGTGGCTGGCGATCGCGGGCCAAGAAAGGAGACGCGATGGACGCCCTGCCGGTCTTGTCGCAGCACGCGTCACGCTGGACTCGGGTCAAGGGAGCGATGACTCCTTCGGAGTGGCGTCGCGCGAGCGGCATGGTGGCTGTCATCGCGGCACTCCATATCGTCGGGTTCGGGATCCTCATCCTGGTCGTCGCGCCCCAGCACTTCAAACTGGGATCGGCCGGGACGTTTGCGATCGGGACCGGCATCACGGCGTACACGCTTGGACTTCGACACGCGTTCGACGCCGATCACATCTCGGCGATCGACAACACCACGCGCAAGCTGATGAGCGAAGGCAAGCGGCCGCTGAGCGTCGGCTTCTTCTTCTCGCTCGGCCACTCGACGATCGTCTTCTTCCTCGCGTTCCTGCTGGCGATTGGCGTCAAGGCGCTGAGCGGTCAAGTCGAGAAGGACCAGTCGACCCTTCACGACGCGACGGGCGTCATCGGAACGACCGTGTCAGGCACCTTCCTCTATGTGATCGCGGCGCTGAACATCGTGATCCTCATCAGCATCCTGCGGGTATTCGCCGACATGCGCCGCGGAGCCTACGACGAGGAGACGCTCGAGCAGCAGCTCAACTCCCGCGGCTTCATGAACCGGTTCTTCGGCCGTTTCACGCGAACGGTCAACAGGTCCTGGCAGATGTACCCGATCGGTGTGCTGTTCGGTCTCGGCTTTGACACCGCGACCGAGATTGCGCTGCTGGTCCTGTCCGCCGGGGCAGGAGCGGCTGGATTGCCCTGGTACGCGGTTCTGTGCCTGCCGATCCTGTTCGCGGCAGGAATGTCGCTGCTTGACACGATCGACGGGTCGTTCATGAACTTCGCCTATGGCTGGGCGTTCTCCAAACCCGTGCGCAAGGTCTACTACAACATCACGGTCACGGGCCTCTCGATCGCGATAGCCCTGTTCATCGGGACGATCGAGATCGTCAGCCTGCTGACGGAAAAGGTCGGGCTCACCGGCTCGGTCGTTGACTGGTTCCAGGCGTTCGATATCAACAAGGCGGGATTCATCATCGTCGGCATGTTCGTCGCCACGTGGGCGATCGCTCTCACCGTGTGGCACTTCGGGCGCATCGAAGAGAGATGGACGGCCGGTATGGAGGCCGCGGCCACCCCGGCGAGATCGTCGTCGGCATCCACCAGGAAGGTGTAGAGCAGGCGACTCCTGTGCTCTCGCGCGTCCCCGAGTCGGGCAAGCCGGCAGAGTACCCCCGTCTCGCGAGGTGTAACCTGGCTTACCGGGCCCGCGTAAGCGAGATTGCCACCTCGTTTCGGGCCTCTGCAGCGGTGATAGAAGGTGTTGGCTCGCGAAACCAGTGGGCTCTTGTGCCTGTCGCACGCCGGCGGCGATGCGACCAACCAGAGAAGGGGCGTGTGCTGCATGTGTCTCGCCATCCCAGGACAGGTCGTGGAGGTGGTAGACGAGGAGCACCGACTTGCGATGGTGGACGTGGCGGGTGTGCGGCGGACCGTCAACATCGGCCTGCTCGACGTGGACGGCGTGGGCGTCGTTCCTGGCGACTGGGTGCTCATCCACGTCGGCTTCGCCATCTCCCAGGTGGACGAAGAGGAGGCGCGGGCTACACGCGAGCTCCTCGAACGGATGGGCTCCGACTACGAGCAGGAGCTCGAGGAGCTGAAGGCGAGCGTGATCGAGTGAGCAGCCAGCCGGCAGCGAGCAGATCATGCGCAGGCGGGCACTGCATCACCTGCTCCGATGACGGCGTGGCGATGACGGTGGTGCGCATCGACGAGCGCAGGGGCCTCGCGCTGTGCGCCGACGCCGATGGCGCGCGCCAAACGGTCGAGACCGCGCTGGTCGAGCCGGTCGCAGCCGGCGAGCAGCTGCTCGTCCACGCGGGGGTTGCGATCGCGCCGCTTCCCACCGAGGCGGATATTCCGACCGGCACGCTGCGAATGCTGCAGCGTGCCACCGGGGTGGTGGCGTGAGATTCGTCGATGAGTTCCGTGACGCCGCGCTGGGGCGTGCCGTGGCCGCGGAGATCCTGTCGCTGGTCGAGCCCGGCACCCACTACAAGGTGATGGAGGTGTGCGGCGGTCACACCCACTCGATCTACAAGTACGGAGTCGACGATCTGCTGCCGGCCAACGTCGAGCTCGTGCACGGACCGGGCTGTCCGGTATGCGTGATTCCGATGGGGCGCGTCGATGACGGGATCGCGATCGCCGAGCTCCCCGGCGTGATCTTCACCTGCTTCGGCGACATGATGCGTGTTCCGGGGTCCAGTGGGAGTCTGCTCGACGCCAAGGCTGCCGGTGCCGACGTGCGCATGGTGTACTCGCCGCTTGATGCGTTGCGGATCGCAAAGCAGAACCCCGACCGCGAGGTTGTGTTCTTCGCGATCGGGTTTGAGACGACGGCGCCGTCGACAGCGTTGACCCTCAAGCGGGCACGTGCAGAGGGCGTGGAGAACTTCTCCTGCATCTGCAGCCATGTCACGATCGTGCCGCCCCTGAGGGCGCTGCTCGAGTCGCCGGACCTGCGGCTCGACGCGTTCATCGGCCCCGGCCACGTCGCCACGGTCGTAGGGGCGCGGCCGTTCGAGTTCATCCCTGCGGACTACGGCAAGCCGGTCGTCGTGGCGGGCTTCGAGCCGCTGGACGTCCTGCAGGCGATCGCCATGATCCTGCGCCAGCTCGCCGAGGGCCGGTGCGAGGTCGAGAATCAGTACAAGCGCGTCGTTCCCTATGACGGCAACCTTCGCGCGCTGGAGGTACTGGCTGAGGTCTTCGAGCTGCGGCCGCACTTCGAGTGGCGTGGGCTGGGTTTCATCTCCCACAGCGGGCTGAAGTTGTCCGAGGGGTACGCCGACCTCGACGCGGAGCGTCGCTTCAGCGTGCCCGGCGTGCGCGTCGCCGATCCGAAGGCGTGCCAGTGCGGTGAGGTGCTGAAGGGGGTCATCAAGCCGTGGGAGTGCAAGGTGTTTGGAACGGCCTGCACGCCTGAGCGGCCGATCGGCACGTGCATGGTCTCTTCAGAGGGGGCGTGCGCGGCGTACTACAACTTGGGCCGCTTCGCGCGCGAGCGGGAGGTCGTGTGATGGCCGAGCAGGCGATCATCTCCGAGCGAGAGGAGAAGATCCTCGGCATCATCGAGACCGCCCGCGGCAAGCGCGCCAAGTTCCGCGATGAGCGGATCACGATGGCACATGGCGCCGGCGGGAAGGCGACCCAGAGCCTGATCGAGGGCTTGCTCATCCCTTCATTCGGCGGCGCCGCGTTGAGCCAGATGTCAGATGCCGGCGACGTGGAGGTGGATGGTCTGGAGCTGGCGCTGACGACGGATTCCTACGTGGTCAGGCCGCTGCGCTTTCCAGGAGGATCGATCGGAGACCTTGCGGTCAACGGGACCGTCAACGACCTTGCGGTGTCTGGTGCTCAGCCGCTCGCGCTCAGCCTCTCGCTGGTTCTGGAGGAGGGACTGACGGCTGAGGAGCTGCGTGCCGAGGTTGACGCGATTGCGCTGGCGGCTCGCCGCGCCGGAGTCGAGATCGTCGCCGGCGACACCAAGGTGGTGGAGCGGGGACACGCGGACGGGATGTACATCTGCACCACCGGCCTCGGACGGCGTGACCCGCGGTCGCGGCTCTCGCCGTCGAATCTCACAGCCGGCGATCGCGTCCTGCTGTCGGGCAGCATCGGCGAGCACGGCATGGCGATCATGCTCGCCCGCGGCGAATTCGAGCTCGATGCATCGATCGAGTCGGACACGGCTTCGCTGTGGCCGGCGGTTGACGCGCTGCTCGACGCCGTCGGTCCCGGGCTGCGCTGTCTGCGCGACGCCACGCGGGGCGGGGTGGCCTCGGTGCTCAACGAGCTGGCGCGCTCCTCCTCGGTGGCGATGCTGGTGCGCGAGAGCGCGATCCCCGTGCATCCGGAGGTAGCCGGCGCGGCAGAGATCCTCGGTATCGACCCCATGTATGTTGCGAACGAGGGGAAGCTGGTCGCGTTCGTCGCCCCGGCCGCCGCCGACGCCGCGCTGGCGGCCCTGCGAGCGGTGCCGGGGTGCGCTGAGGCTGCGGAGATAGGTGAGGTGCGGACCGAGCCGCCCGGGATGGTGCTGGTGGAGACCAGCTTCGGCGGCCGACGGGTGATGGACCAGCTGGTGGGTGACCCGCTGCCGCGCATCTGTTGATTTCAGGCGAGAGGAGAACTAATGGCGAGCATGGCGTTGGTTGTCGAGACGGCCGGGGAGCTTCGCTCGAGCGCCACCCTGGAACCGGCGGAGTAGCGCGGTGCACGAGCTGTCGCTCAGTGGCGCGGTGCTCAACACGGTCGTCAAGCACGCGGGCGGGTGCCGCGTCAGCCTGGTCAGCATGCGCGTCGGGCGCCTGCGCCAGGTCGTTCCCGACACGCTCGAGTTCTACTTCGAGTTCGTGGCCCGCGGAACGATCTGCGAAGGCGCGCGGCTCGAGCAGGAGGTCGTCGAGGCGAGCCTTCGATGCAACCCGTGTGAGCGCACGTGGGAGATCGAGATTCCGGCGTTTCGCTGTCCGACGTGCGGTGGCTCAGACGTCGAGATCGCGAGCGGGAACGAGTTCGAAGTTGAGTCAATCGAGATCGAGGAGGCCGCATGCATCGCACAAAAGTGAGGATCGTCGAAGACGCGCTGGACGCCAACAACACGATCGCGCAGGCCAACCGCGCGGACTTCGACCGCGCCGGGGTGACGGTCGTGAACTTCATGAGCGCGCCCGGTGCCGGCAAGACGTCGTTGCTCGAGCGTGTGGTCGGCGACGTTCCAGGCGTTCGCGTCGGGGTGCTCGAGGGAGATGTGCAGGGATCGATGGACGCCGATCGTCTGGCGAGTCTGCATGTGCCGGTCACGCAGCTGAACACCGATCCGAGCTTCGGCGGCGAGTGCCATCTCGACGCGAACATGGTGCGCTCGGCGTTGGATGCCCTACCGCTTGACGAGATCGACATGCTGGTGATCGAGAACGTCGGCAACCTGGTCTGCCCGGCCGAGTTCAGGGTCGGCGAGGACGTGCGGGTGATGGTCTCCTCGGTCACCGAGGGCGAGGACAAGCCGCTGAAGTACCCCCTCATGTTCCGCACCTGCGATCTGGTCCTGATCAACAAGATCGATCTGCTGGCGCACCTCGACTATGACCTCGATCGGTTCCTCTACAACCTCGACCAGGTGCATCCCGGCGTCCCGCGGCTGCTTCTCAGCGCCCGCACCGGGGAGGGCATCGACGCATGGCGCGACTGGCTGGCCGAGGTCGCTGATCGCTCACCCGAGGGAGCGCTGGCTTGACGCAGACCGTCACCGAAGATGTGCTGTCTGCGCATCTCGATGCGTCGCTTCGCCGGCGTACGGAGGCCAACGCCCGGTTCTTTGCAGAGGAGGCCGAGAGACTCGCGCGCCTCTGCCACCGGATGGCTGAGCGCTTCGCGCGCGGCGGCCAGCTGATCGCGCTTGCAACCTCGCCGAGGGCGTGCTCGGACGCGCGTCATGTCGCGGTTGAGTTCGTGCATCCCGTGATCGTGGGCAAGCGCGCTCTGCCCGCGATCGGCCTGACCGGAGCGGGCGGTGACCTGGCGTCCCAGCTCGACCTGATCGCGTGCTCGGACGACATTGCGATCGCGTTCACGGCCGAGGACGACGACACGGAGGGGATCGTTCGCGCGACGAACCTCGCCCGCGGGCGGGGGTGCCTGACGATCGCGTTCGCCCACCTCGGCGCGGAGTGGGAGTTCGAGCCTGCGAGCAGCGATGGTCCCGTTCGTCAGGAGCTGATCGAGACCCTCTATCACGTGCTCTGGGAGCTGGTGCACGTCTTTTTCGACCATCGCGGTCTGCTCGCGGGCCGTGATGCTCGCCCCGTCCACGATGCAGGTCCGTCGAGCTTTCTCTATCCGTTCCTGGCCGAGCGCGAGCGCGAGCTGGAGCCGGTCGTTGAGAACGTGCGCCGCTCGGTGCTGATGAAGGCCGAGGAGATCGGCGCATTGCGGGTCCAAACGCTGACCGACAATCGCGACGCGCTGCTAGGGTCGGCGACGGCACTGCGGGCGAGCTTCGAGCAGGGGGGCAAGCTGCTGGCGCTCGGCAACGGGGGCTCGGCCACCGATGCGATGGACGTGGTCGCCGACTTCAGGAGGGCGGCGGCCGCGGCGCGGGGCCGGGCCCGGCCGGCGATCGATCTCACGGAGGACTCCGGGATTCTGACGGCGATCGCAAACGACATCGGCATCGACGCGATCTTCTCGCGGCAGGTGATCGCCTACGGAGCGCCTGGAGACGCGCTGCTCGCGCTCTCCACATCGGGCAACTCGCGCAATGTGATCGATGCGCTGGAACAGGCGCGGCGCCAGGGGCTCCTGACGATCGCGCTGGTCGGCTACGACGGGGGGCGCGTGAGGTCAGAGCATCTGGCCGACCACGTGGTGATCACCCACTCCGAGCACATCCCTCGCATCCAGGAGGCGCAGGCCAGCGCTTACCACGTCCTGCGTGAGCTCGTGGAGCTCGTACCCGGCGCGGGAGAACAGGGTTGAGCGTTCGCGCGCCCGTACGCGATGCTTCCACGTTCACGCGCCGCGCGCGCGCGCGGGTGCAGGGCACGGTGCAGGGGGTGGGCTTCCGGCCCTACGTGCACAGGCTGGCAGGGGAGCATGGCCTCGCGGGCTGGGTCCTGAACGACTCCCGGGGAGTCCTCCTGGAGGTGGAGGGAAGCGACGCTGCGGTCGAGGCGTTTCTCGCGCGACTCGAGGTGGATGCGCCGCCGCTGGCGGTGATCGAGCGGGTGGTGACCGACGAGCGCCAGCCCAAGGGCGAGAGAGCCTTCGCGATACTCGACAGCCCGCGCGTGGGAGTCATCGATGCCCCGGTCACGCCCGACAGCGCGACCTGCGCGGACTGTCTGCGCGAGCTGTTCGATCCCGCTGACCGTCGCTTCCGCTATCCGTTCATCAACTGCACCAACTGTGGGCCGCGCTTTACGATCGTCCGCGGGGTCCCCTACGACCGGCCCTTCACCACGATGGCGAGCTTCGCGATGTGCGGGCGGTGCCGCTCGGAGTACGAGAGTCCGGCCGATCGCCGCTTCCACGCGCAGCCGAACGCCTGTGCGGAGTGCGGGCCGTCGGTTTCGCTCGTTCCCGTGAACGCGAAACAGTCTCCGGCCGAGCCCACCGGCGATGCCATGCGGGCGGCCGCAGAGGCTCTGCGCGACGGGCAGATCGTGGCCATCAAGGGCATCGGAGGGTTCCACCTCGCCTGTCGTGCCGATGACGAGGAGGCGGTCGCCGCACTGCGCGCACGCAAGCGCCGCGAGGACAAGTCCTTCGCGTTGATGGCGGCCACGGTCGATGCCGCGGAACGCCTCGTGCAGCTCGGCCCCACCGAGCGTGCGCTGCTGTGCGGACCCGAGCGCCCGATCGTGCTCGCGCCGCGCCTCGAGGCCGCGGCGGTGGCGCCGTCGGTTGCCCCGGGAGCGCCCGAGCTCGGCGTCATGCTGCCCTACTCTCCGCTCCATCACATGCTGCTCGCAGACCTCAACGAGGGTGCTTGCGAAGCGGCGGCGCCGGCCCGCGATGTGACGCCGGCGGTACGGAGGGAAGTCGTGACGCTCGTGATGACGAGTGGAAACGCCTCCGAGGAGCCGATTGCCTATCGGGATGAGGACGCGCTCGCGCGCCTGGGCGACATCGCGGACATGCTGCTCGTTCACGACCGTCCGATCCAGACGCGTTCCGACGATTCGGTGGTGCGCGTGCTGGGCGCTCCCGCCGGCCCGCGCAGGATGATGCTGAGGCGCTCGCGCGGGTACGTGCCCGCCGCCGTGTCGCTCCCGTATGTCGCCGCGCGCCCGATACTCGCCTGTGGCGCTGAGCTGAAGAACACGTTCTGCCTGGCCAGGGGAAGCCGCGCGTGGGTGTCCCACCACATCGGCGACCTCGAGAACTACGAGACGCTGTGCTCGTTCACGGAGGGGATCGATCACTTCGAGCGGTTGTTCGGGGTGGAGCCCGAGGTGGTCGTGCATGACCTCCACCCGGAGTACCTTTCGACCAAGTACGCGATGGACCGCGATGTCGAGCAGCTGATCGGTGTCCAGCATCACCACGCCCACCTGGCTGCGTGCCTGGCCGAGCACGGAGAGCCGGGCCGCGCCGTGGGCGCCATCTTCGACGGGACCGGATACGGACTCGATGGCACCGTCTGGGGCGGCGAGCTGCTCATCGGCGATCTAGATGAGTTTCGCCGCGTCGGCATGCTGCTGCCCGTTCGCCTTCCCGGAGGCGCGCGCGCGATCCGCGAGCCCTGGCGGATGGCATGCGCGTGGCTGTCGGTCGCGGGCGAGGCCGAGGACGAGGACGTCGGACCGGAGATCCCGCCTTCGCTGCGAGGCCGCGTGGACGAGCGTTCGTGGCGCCAGGTGTCCCAGCTGTCGCGCACCGGGTTCAGCTCGCCGGTGACGACGAGCATGGGACGCCTGTTCGACGCCGTCGGTGCCCTTTGCGGACTGCGGGCGCAGGTCAACTACGAGGGGCAGGCGGCGATCGAGCTGGAGGCGGCGTGTGACCGCAACGAGCGGGGCAGCTACCCGATCTCCCTGCAGGGCGACGACGAGCTGATCGTGATCGACCCGCGGGAGACGATTAGGGCCATCAGCGCCGACGTGGCGGCGGGGGTGGCGCCGGGCAGGATCGCAAGCCGGTTCCATTCGGCGCTGACGGCCGCGACCGTGGAGGCGCTGGTTCGCGCGGCCGCCACAGAGAGCAGCGACCTCATCGTGCTGTCCGGGGGCGTGTTCCAGAACCGCCGTCTGCTGGAGGGGGTCATGGCAGACCTGCACGCGGCCGGTCTGCGCGTGATCTCACCCGAGCAGCTGCCAATCGGCGACGGCGGGATCGCCTACGGCCAGGCGGCCGTGGCCGCACGGCGTATGGCTTCATCGACGGTGGGTGGGGAGTCGTTGCCGTGACCGAGTCGAGCCGTGAGCTCGAGCTCGCGCAGAGGCTGTGGATCGTCCTTGCAGGCGCGCCGGCGATGTCCTAGCGCGGTGACGCGCCCGCGCTAGGGCAGACGCCCGAGCCAGGCCGCGACGGCCTGGCCGATCTGCTCGCCGGAGTCCTCCTGGATGAAGTGCAGGCCCGGGACCGTGATTTCGCTCTGATCGGGCCAGGTGCGGCAGAACTCGCGTGGCTTGCCGGTCAGGATGGTGCCGGGGTCGGCGTTGACGAACAGCTTGGGCAGCCCGGGCGTCGTCGACAGCCACTGGGCGTAGTCTGCGCAGATCGCCGCGACATCCGCCGGCTCTCCGGCGATCGGGATCTGGCGCGGCCAGATGAGGGTTGGAAGCCGATCCTCACCGGGTGCGGCGAACGGCCGGCGGTACTCCTCCATCTCCTCGTCGCTCAACTTTCGCAGGATCGAGGCCGGGAGGATGCGCTCCACGAAGACGTTGCCCTCGAGGATCATCTGCTCGCCCGCCGGCGAGCGCAGGCCCTGGAAGATCGAGCGCGCCGCCTCTGGCCACTCCTCCCAGCCGGCGATCGGCTGGACGATCCCCTCCATGTAGGCGATCGCGCGAACCCTGTCGGGGTGGCGCCGCGCCCAGTCGAAGCCGAGCGCGCTGCCCCAGTCGTGCACGACGAGGGTCGCATCCGTCGACCACGCCGAGCTCGTCGAGCAATCCGTCGAGGAACTCGCGATGACGCACGAAGGTGTAGCGCCCCTCGTCCGCGGGGGGGAGCTTGTCCGAGTCGCCCATGCCGATCAGATCGGGGGCGATGCAGCGACCGTGGCCCTCCAGCCGATCGATCACCGAGCGCCACAGGTAGGACGAGGTCGGATTGCCGTGCAGGAGCACGATCGGAGCACCGCTGCCCCGCTCGACGTAGGCCATCCGGTGTCCGAGGACCTCGGCGTAGCGCTTGGACTGCTGCCAGGTGCCGGTCATCAGGGCTGAAAGCTACAGCGGGACGTCGTCGGCGGGTCTGAGGTCGGACGTTGCACGCTGTCGCTGGCGTCGGTGCAGCACTCACCGGATCCTCGGAGACCGTTGACGGAAGTCGTTGCGGGCGGGTAGGTTCACAGCACAGCGCTCGCGAGGAGCCGGGGGAGGGCGCGACTCCGGCGCAGCGTGGGCGGATCGATACAACAGGGAGGTAGAGGATGGGGAATCGACGCCGGATCATCGGCTTGGTCGCGCTGTGCATCGGCGTGCTCGCGCCGGCTGCCGCAGCGGCTGCGCAACCGCAGTACGTAGCGCTTGGGGACTCCTACTCCTCGGGCGTGGGTACGCGCGTGTTCTACAAAGAAGCAGGGAGCTGCGCCCGCAGTCCGGAAGCGTACGGGCCCAAGATCGCCGCGGCCCGCGGCTACTCGCTGAGCTTTCAGGCGTGCAGCGGCGCCACCACCGCGAACGTCATTTCAAGCCAACTCGGAACGCTCAGCAGCACGACGAGCCTCGTGACGATCACGATCGGTGGCAACGATGCGGGCTTCAGCGAAGTGATCATCAGCTGCGCGCTCTACTACTTCACGTGTGGGAGCTCGATCAGCAGTGCCAACAGCTTCATCCAGAACAAGCTGCCCGCGCTGCTGAACACGACCTACGCCGACATCAGGGCGCGGGCGACGACGGCGCACGTGGTCGTTCTCGGCTACCCGCACCTGTTCACCGCGGAAGGGAAGACGTGCAACGTCAACCTGTTGACCTCCTCCCATGAGAAGGAACTCAACCACACCGGCGATCTGCTGGATGGCGCGATCTCCAGTCAGGCGGCCGCCCACGGATTCACCTTCGTCGACCCGCGCAACGCGTTCCTTCCACACGAGGTGTGCTCTTCCTCGGAGTGGCTGAACGGGCAGTCCAATCCGCTGTCGGAAAGCTACCACCCGAACGTCTCCGGACAGGCGGACTTCACCTCGCTCCTCGGGGCCGTACTGCCGTAGTTCGACGTGCTCGCCGCCCGCGCCCTCGGGGCGCGGGCGGACGACGCCGAGGCTCGCGCTCACCGTCAGGCAGCGTAGAAGAGGATGCCGATCACGGCGTACAGAGCGATCAGCTGAAAGCCCTCAAACCAGGTGGACTCGCCGTCTGAGACGAGCGCGCTGGCTACCAGCCCCGCGGCGAGGAGAGCCGCGATCTCATACACGTTGAAGACCAGGGCCATCGGCGATGGGCCGACGACGAACGACAGGAGCACCAGCACGGGAGCGACGAACAGCCCTATCTGGGCACCCGAGCCGATCGCGATGTTGACGGCGAGGTCCATCTTGTCCTTGGCGGCGGCCACCACCGCGACGTAGTGCTCGGCTGCGTTGCCGACGACCGCGACCACGAATGCGCCAACGAAGAACTGCGACAGGCCGATGTCGTGCGAGGCGTGCTCGATCGACCCCACCAGGATCTCGCTCATGACCGCCACGACGACCCCAGCGGCCGCGAGCGTGCCGGCGGACCTGCGCACCGACCATCCACCCTCCGCGCTGGGCTCCCCGGCGCCGGGGTTGAACAGCGCCCGATGAGTTCTCAGCGAGAAGAACAGTCCGGCGGCGTAGGTCGCGATCAGCACGAGGGCCACGGCGATGGAGACGTGTTCGAGGTCGGGCCCGAACACGCGACGCGTCTCCGAGAGGGTGGGCAGGCTCACGTGGCGAGCCAGCTGAAGCATCGAGGGCAGCGCTAGCGCTGCCACCGTGAGCAGGAGCATCCCGGCCTGCGTCTGCGCGGCGGTGCGATCGAAGGTCTGGCGCGTGCGCTTCCAGCCTCCGGCGAGCATGGCCGCGCCGAGCACCAAGAGCGCGTTGCCCACGATCGAGCCCACCAGCGACGCCTTGACGACCTCCTGCAACCCGTCGCTCAAGGCGAAGATGGCGATGATCAGCTCGGGTGCGTTGCCGAACGTGACGTTGACCAGGCCGCCGACGCCAGGTCCCGTGCTGGACGCGAGCTGCTCCGTGGCGTCGCCCATCAGGGCTGCAGCCGGCACGATCGCGAGAGCCGAGGCAGCGAACACCAGCGTCGGAGAAGCGTCTGTCAGTTCAAGGGCGAGGGCGACGGGAACGAAGGCACCCAAGCCGTACACGGGCCTCATCGCGAGGACAGGCTACGACTTCGCCCGGACCGGCCAGCGGTGGCGGCGGCGGACCCGGCTATTCACGCCTGCCGGGCTCCGGACATTTCGATCGGCAGTCCTTCCAGCAGGGCAAGCCAGCCGTCCTTCAACCGCTGCAGGGGCATCCCCAGCACACGGCGCTGATAGAGAACCACTTCCGCGGCGAGCGCCCCCAGCAGCACATCGGCGATGTACTCGGTGTCCCTGGCGGGGGCGATGTCGCGAAGCAGCGCGGCCACGTGGCTGCGGTGGGCGGCGTACACGCTGTGCAGCAGGCGATCGCCCGGCGCTCCCGTCTCGGCGGCCGCCAGCAGGTCGCCCTGGACCTCGATCTCCTCGAGCAGGCGGTGGCCGAAAGCGATCAGACGCTCGCGCGGGGGGACGCCCGGTCCGAGGGGAGGGCCGCCACGAATGAAGCCTTCCTGAAACGCGCACTCGCGCTCATCGAGCAGCGCACGAAGCAATCCGGCGCGATCGCCGAAGCGCCGAAACAGCGTGCCCTTGCCAACCCCCGCGGCGCAGGCGATCTCGTCCATCGTCACGCGATCCGCGCCCTGCTCGGACACCAGACGTTCGGCGGCGCAGAGGATCGCGAGCCGGTTGCGCACTGCGTCGGCGCGCTCCTGACGCGCGGGCTCGAGCAGCGGCAGCCCAGGCAGCTCCGCGGGGAGGTCCACCGCGTGAAGGTGGGTCTTTGATATTTCCGGACTATGGTCCACTTGTGTGTTATTCTAGCTGTAAGCGGACTACGGTCCGCCAATCAAGAGCAAAAGCAACCAGAAGGAGCATCCCATGTCAGCAACAGCCGTAGACACCTCCACCCAGCTGCCGACAGGAACCTGGCAGCTCGATCCCACCCACTCCTCCGCGAGTTTTGCGGTTAGACACATGGGTGTCGCAACCTTCCGGGGGCGATTCGAGAACCTTGACGCCAGCCTCACCGTGAGCGAGAGCGGCGCCGCCGAGCTCGTTGGCACCGTCCATGCCGACTCGATTGCCGTCAAGGACGAGAACCTCCAGGCCCATCTGGGCTCGCCGGACTTCTTCGACACCGAGCGCTACCCGGAGCTCAGGTTCGTCGCGACGTCTCTGCGCCGCGACGGCGAGGAGCTGATCGTCGACGGCGAGCTCACGATCAAGGACCAGACACACCCTGTCGAGACTCGCGGCACGATCACCGACCCGGTCGAGACGCTCGGCGGAGCGGTGAAGATCGGAGTCACGCTCGAGACGATCATCGACCGCACAAAGTTCGGCTTGAACTGGAACGCGCCACTGCCCAAGGGCGGGTTCGCCCTCGCCAACGAGGTCAAGCTGACGGTCGAGCTCGAGCTGGCACGGGTCGAGGGCTAGCCGATGCGCGTGCTCGGCATCTCCGGGTCTCTGCGGCGCGACTCATATAACCGGTACCTGCTTCGGGCGGCGGGGGTATTGCTGCCGCCCGAGGTTGAGCTGGTGGTGTTTGAAGCACTCAAGGCGATACCGCCCTTCGACGAGGACGACGAGATCGCACCCCCTCCGACGGTGCGCAGCTGGCGCGATGCGATCACCGACGCCGATGCGCTCCTGTTCGCGACCCCAGAGTACAACCACTCGATCCCCGGTCAGCTGAAGAACGCCGTCGACTGGGCGTCGCGCCCGTCCGCCGCCGCCGCTCTGCGCAACAAGCCCGCCGCCGTGATCGGAGCGAGCACCGGCATGTTCGGCGCCGTGTGGGCCCAGGCCGAGCTGCGCAAGACGCTCGCCGCGGCCGGCGCGAGGGTGGTCGACCGTGAACTCCCCGTCGGCACCGCCGAGGAGGCGTTCAACCCGGACGGCACGCTCATCGAGCACGATCAGATGCTCGAGCTCGATGCGATTCTCGTCGATCTGCTGGCCGAGGCCCGGCGGCAGGCCCGCCCGGAAGTGATCCACGCTTAGCCCGAGCTGCAGGACGTGACCGCCGGGATCGCGCCCGCGCCCTCACACGACGGGCGGCGGCGTTCCCTCGGCGGTAGCAGCAAGCACCGGGTCCCACTCGCAGACGGCGCAGGCGTGGCGAAACGCCGAGCGGGCAAACTCCAGTGCATCCGCGTGCGGATCTGAGCTCGCGCAGACATCGTCCCAGTCGAGGATGTACTCGCCGAGCGCCTCATCCCAGTGCGCGGACGCGGGGGAGAGGGTTGCGGATGCAAACCCCTCCGGTGCCGGATGCGCGTAGGCGTAAAACGCGGCTTTGCCGTTGCTCGCATCGCCCGGCCACCAGCCGACGGCGACCTCCTGCGCATCCATCGCGTTGCGCATGATGAAGTCATCCGAGGGCGGGTCAGCCGGCTGTCCGGAGAACAGGTTGACCGCGAGGTCGAACGAGCCCCACCAAGCGTTGACCGGGGTCGAACGTCCGCGATATGGCGCGCGGAACTCTGTGAGCACCAGTGCGGCGCGGGTGGCGTCGGCGAAGTACAGACCGACGCTGTCGGGGTCGTATCGCGCGTGCTCTTCGTCCTCGTCGAGCGGGACGCTCCAGGGCACCTCCTGCGGCGTTGGGTCGATCCGGATGGCGCCGGCAAGGCCGGCGACGACGTCCAGGAGCTCCCGCGTGACCTCGCCGACCGGCCGGTCGGGGGTGAGCGCAACTCTCCGAGCGTGGCCGTCGCTGTGCTCGGCGACGGCCTCGTGGGTGTGCAGATCGAGGGCAACAACGAGCGCTCCTGAGCCGTCGGGTGCCGGCAGCGGCGCCGTCTCCCACCCCCGCGCGGTCAGACGCAGCGCGGCATGCTGCAGCTCCGGCTCGGGTGGAGCCAGGGCCACGGCGAGCTTGCCGAGGACCTGTGTATGCGCGTGGAGCGTGTCACAGGTCTCGCTCCACTGATCGTAGGAGAGCGCCCGCCAGTCGGAGGACATGACCGCACACTACCGCTCTCGGAGATATCGATCGTGCGGCGCCTGGTCAGGCCGGCCCCGTACTTGCCGGCGTACGCAACCGCCTGATCGCGCATCGTCAGGCGATCGCAGACGGGGAGGCTCTGCGGGAACTACGATCGCCCGATGACGACCGTGCGGGTGCTGCGTGTGTTCACCGACATCGCCGGTGCGTCGGGCAACCCGTTGGGTGTCGTCCGCGAGGCCGAGCTCATCGATCGCGCGCGCCGGCAGACGATCGCGGCCGAGCTCGGCTACTCAGAGACGGTGTTCATCGAGGATGAGCAGTGCGGTTCAGATCTTCACGCCCACCGCAGAGCTGCCCTTCGCCGGGCATCCGCTCGTCGGCAGCGCGTGGCTGCTTGGAGAGCCCGTCCTGCACGCTCCTGCCGGCGCGGTCAGGACGCGGGTGGATGGCAGCCGCGCCTGGATCACCGCGAGGGCTGAGTGGTCACCCCCGTTCGAGCGCCTTCAGCTCGAAACGCCGGCGGCGGTCGATGCGTTTTCGCCACCCGCAACGGGCGCTCTGCAGGTGTGGGCGTGGCAGGACGAGGTCCAGGGCAGGATCCGCGCGCGCGTCTTTGCACCCGACCTCGGCATCGTCGAGGACCCGGCCACCGGCTCGGCGGCGATCCTGCTCTGCGCAGCGCTCGGACGCGCGCTCGCGATCGAGCAGGGGCCCGGCTGCCAGATCGAGGCGCGGCCCCTGAAGGACGGCCTCGTCGAGCTCGGCGGGCGCGTCGCCGATGACGGTGACCGCGAGGTGTAGAGGCAGCTATGGTCGGTGGGTGGCTGCCGACCCCCGGATCGTCTGGATGCCCGGTGGCGTTCGCACCGAGATCCACCTCGTCGGCGCGGACACGGGCGACGCGTTCTGTCTGCTCGTCGACCACCCGCCGGCGGGCTGGTCACTGCCACCTCATCGACACCGCGACGAGGCCGAGACCATCCACATCGTCGAGGGCGAGTTCGAGATGGTGCTCGATGGGACGCGATCGCGCCTGTCGGAGGGGCAGACAATCCACGTGCCACGAGGCGTGATCCACTCGGGCGTCAACATCGGCCGCCGACAGGGCCGGCGCGTGCTGCTGTTCAGCCCCGCCGGAATGGAGCGCTTCTTCCTCGAGGCCGGTGCGCCCACCCAGGCAGCCGAGATCGACGCGGCCGCAACACTCGCATCCGCCGCGCGGTTCGGCTGGGAATTCATCCCCCAGAGCTGAGCCGCTTCGCCCCGCTCCGGCGCAAGGGCGCCGGCAGACCTGTTTACTGGGCCGTTGATGAGGCGCCGCGACGCACCAACAGCTGGCCCGCGAGACCGTGCGGGCGCGCGCACCCGCGTGCGCGTGGCGCTGGGCGTGGCGCTCTGCGCGACGCTTGTGCTCGCGTTCGCTCCCACCGCGCTCGCTCGGCGCGCAAAGCCCGAGTTGACCCCGCTGTCGGTCTCGATCGACGAGACCAATCCCGGGACTCCGGTTCCGCCGGAATTCCTCGGGCTCTCCTTCGAGCTGTCGAGCCTCGGCGCAGATAGCACGGCTACGGCGACAGCGGCGACCTGGTCACGATGCTGCGATCAGCTCGGCCGCGGCGTGCTTCGCTTTGGAGGCGTGACGGCCGACACACGGGTCGCCTGGACAGACGAAGCGACGGCCCGCCCCTGCCTGGGCGTCGAGCGTCCCTGGAAGCGAAGGAACTTCGCGAACTCGGCACCCTCGCGGCCAGGAGCGGATGGCGCATCCTGCTGACGATCGGCCTCGGCCACTACGAACCCGAAGCCGCCGCGCGCGAGGCGCGGCGGCGAAGGCAGCGCTCGGGCCGTGGCTACAGGGGATCGAGCTGGGCAACGAGCCGAACGCGTACGCGCTGCACGGCCTGCGCCCAGAACCGTGGACGTTCGTGCAGTACGACGCCCAGGTGGCGGCCTATCGCAGCGCGATCGAAGCGGCCGCGCCCGGCATACCGCTGGCCGGCCCGGACGTATCGGGGTCGAGCGCGTTCGAAAAGCTGGGGGCCGGTCGAGGTGGTCAATCAGACCCCCGCACTGCTGACCGGACACCACTACCCGCTCGGCTGCGAAAAAATCCCCGCTCCGACGATCACCCAGCTTCTCAGCCCGAAGATCCGCAGGGCCGAGGGCGTCTCGCTGGACCGCTACATGTCCGTCGCGCGCGCGAGCGAAACCCCGTTCCGCCTGGATGAGACGAACACGGTCTCCTGCGGTGGGGTCGCCGGAATCAGCAACACCTTTGCCTCGGCGCTGTGGGCGGTCAGCTACCTGACCCAGACCATGGGCACGGGCGCGGCCGGGATCAACCTGCAGGGCAATCCCGCCAACTGCGGCGGCTACACGCCGGTGTGCGCGCCCACCCCCGAAGCCCTGGCCACGGGCGCCCTGGGCGCGCAACCGGAGTGGTATGCGCTACTCCTCGCCAAGGCCCTGATCGGCGACCGCCCCCTGCCCGTGCGAACCAGCTCGCCGGGCCATCCCAACGTGGAAGTCACGAGCTTCCTCGCCCGCTCCGGCAGGCTTCACTTCGTGGTCGTCGACGACGATCCGCCGGGGGCGCACAGGGTGAGCGCTGCGGCTGCGAGTGGGAAGCCGCTTTCGGGGCGCGAGCATCCTGTCGCTCACCGCACCTTCGCCGGCGGCACTCTCCGGGGTGACGCTGGGAGGCCGAGCTGTGGCGCCCGACGGCTCATGGAGCCCGCGCCCGAGGCTGCCCGACGCGCCCAACAGGAAGGGGGAGATCACGGTCGCCATCAGACCCAGCAGCGCGACGCTGCTCAGCGTTTCGCCGCAGGGGCACCCCGACCACAACTGGAGCGCCGTAGGATCAGTTGACAACCGGAGCGAGGAGATGTGGATATGGCTGTAACCGTTGGCGTACTGAGCCCCACACAGCGGCGCACGCTGGAGGCGGTGTGCGACACGTTTGCACCCGCGATCGACGTTGAGGGCGATGACGAGTCGCTGCGCGACTTCTATGCGCGGTCCGCATCGGATCTGGGCGTTGCCGGCCAGATCGAGGGGCTGCTGGCCCAGGCGATGGTGCCCGAGGAAATCGAGGCCCTCGGCCAGCTTCTGGACGGGTTCGCCGAGCACGACTTTGCGAGCCTCTCGCTCAGAGCCCGCACCGAGCTTCTCCACGTGGTCGGCACGTCGAGCCCCGGCGCAAAGCTCGGAGTGCGCCAGCTGCGCGGCCTCACGTTCCTGTTCTTCTACGCGCTTCCGGACGAGTCCGGGCACAACCTCAACTGGGACGCGATCTCCTACCCGGGGCCGATCTCGGCGCCGCCGTCGCCCGAGGAAGCGCCCAAGACGATCTCGCTCGAGCACGTCTCGGGCGAGTCGGCGACGCTGCAGGCCGATGTCTGCGTCATCGGCTCGGGAGCCGGCGGCGGCGTGCTGGCCGCCGAGCTGCAGCGGGCGGGCAAGTCCGTCGTCGTGTTGGAGATGGGCCAGTACCGCAACGAGTCGGACTTCAAGCAGCTCGAGCTTCCGGGCATGCTCGACCTCTACCTCGGCGGAGGCCTGGTGGGCTCCGAGGACGGTTCGATCTCGATCTTCGCCGGCTCGACCCTGGGCGGCGGCACGGTCGTCAACTACATGAACTGCATCCGCACGCCTGACCACATCCGTCGCGAGTGGGCCGCCGCCGGGATCGAGGGAATCGATGAGCCGGACTACGACGCGCATATCGACGCTGTCTGGAAGCGACTGGCGGTGAACGACACCGCGACGTCGCAGAACCGCACGCACAAGAAGCTGATCGGAGCGTGCGAGGAGCTCGGCTACTCACACCGCGGCCTCACTCGCAACGTGGACGCCTCGTGTGAGGATCCACGCGTCTGCGGCTACTGCTTCGTGGGCTGTCAGAAGGGGTGCAAGCAATCGACGATGAAGACCTTCCTGCAGGATGCCGCCGACGCCGGCGCCCGCTTCGTGGTCGGCGCTCACGCCGAGCGGATCCTCGTCGAGGATGGCCGCGCCACGGGCGTCGTGGCGTCGGTCAGCAACGACGACGGGTCCACGACCAGGTTGGTGGTAAGCGCGCCCACGGTTGTCGTGGGATGTGGTGCGATCGAGGCACCCGCCCTGTTGCTGCGCTCGGGCATCGGCGGCCCTGCGGTCGGCAAGCACCTGCGCCTGCATCCCGCGTCCGTGGTCGTCGGCGCCTACGAGCAGCCGATAGAAGGCTGGATCGGGCAGATCCAGTCGGCGCTCTCGGACGAGTTCAAGCAGTGCGAGGACGAGTACGGCTTCCTGATCGAGGCAATCGGGCTGACGCCCGCGATCCAGGCGATGTCGCTCCCGTGGGTCGACGGCAGACAGCACAAGGAAATGATCAGGCGGGTGTTCAGGTACTCGGCGCCGTTCATCTCGGTCGCCCGCGATCACGGTGAGGGGCGGGTGGTGATCGACGACCACGGCCGCGCGGTCACGCGCTGGTCGTTCGACGATCCGGTCGACTCACGGCTGTTCCGCCAGGCGATGGTCGAGCTCGCAAAGCTTCATCGCGCAGCCGATGCCAAGGAGATCATCACCTTCTATCAGCGTCCGCTCACCTGGCGTGAGGGCGATGACTTCGACGCATTCCTCGCCGAGATCGCAGCAGGGCTCGCTTCAGGCCAACGACGTGGCCGCATTCACGGCGCACCAGATGGGATCGTGCCGGATGGGGTCAGATCCGGCGGACTCGGTGGCCGACGGGCGCGGCGAGCTGCACGACACCAGGGGCGTCTGGATCGGCGATGGCTCGGCATTTCCCTCGGCGCCGGGTGTGAACCCGATGATCTCGATCATGGCGCTTGCCCATCGCACCGCGGCGAACATCGTCGCGACGCTCAAATGAGAAGCGAGCCGACGGCTCCCCGGTCTGCAGGGGACGCCAGCAGGCGCTCGATGATCTCCGCTCGGCTCGGCCTTGCGATGAGGAAGCCCTGGGCCATCTCGCAGCCCATCTCTTCGAGCGTCCTCATCTGGCTCTGTCGCTCGATGCCCTCCGCGACCACGGCCAGCGATAGGGCCTGGCCCACGCCGAGGATTGCCTCGAGCAACTCCGGCTCTGACCGCCGTGGTTCAGGGCGGCCACGAAGCTCTTGTCGATCTTGAGGATGTCGACGGGCATGCGTTGGAGGTTCGACAGCGATGCGTATCCCGTCCCGAAGTCGTCGATCGCAACGCGCACGCCGAGCGCCCTGATCTCCTTCAGCTGCTCGCACGCCGCGGGCACGTTGCCCATGAGCGTGGTCTCGGTGATCTCGAGAATCAGCGATGAGGGTTCGAGCCGCGACTGTTTGAGCGCACGGAGAACGTCCTCGGTGAAGCCCTTGCGGCCGAGCTGATGGGCCGACACGTTCACGGAGACCCCCAGTGAGAGACCTTCTCCGGCCCATGCCGACGCCTGGCGGCAGGCCTCATCGAGGACCCACCGGCCAATCGGGACGATCAGCCCGCTCTCCTCGGCCCGCGGGATGAAGCTGTCTGGAGGCAAAATGCCCCGTGTCGGATGTTGCCAGCGGATCAGCGCCTCGACGCCGACCACCTCCCGGTTCGGCAGGTCGAAGATCGGCTGGTAGAGCAGGAAGAACTGGCCGTCCTGCACGGCCATGCCCAGCTCGCTCTCGAGCTCCAGGCGGTCGCCGTCGCCGGCGTCCATGCTCGCCTCGAACAGCGCATACCGATCCTTTCCGGCTGCCTTGGCGGCGTACAGGGCCAGGTCCGCGTCGCGCAGGAGCGCATCGGGGGTCGCGTGTTTCCCGACCGCCACGCCGATACTGGCCGTGACCGAGAAGATCTTCCGGCCGTCATCGAGCTCAACCGGCTCGCGCAGGACTTCGGTCAGGCGGTCGGCCAGCGAGTCGAACGCCCCCTCGTCCGGTGTCGACTCGACCAGCATGACGAACTCGTCCCCGCCGAGGCGACCCACCGTGTCCTGCTCGCGCACCGCGCCCTGCAGCCGTTTCCCGACGATCCTCAGGAGCTGATCTCCGGCCGCGTGGCCGAGGTTGTCGTTGACGTGCTTGAAGCCATCGATGTCTATGTACAGCGCGCCGGCCACCATGCCCGGCTGGCGTGCGACCCGTGCGAGCAGCTGCTCGGCGCGGTCGAGCACGAGTGCTCGGTTGGGAAGGCCGGTCAGCGCGTCGTGGAGAGCCTGATGGGAGAGCTCACGGGTCTTCTCGCGCACGAGCGAGAGGGCTCGCCTGCGTCCGGTTCCGAGCACCAGCATCAGCAGGCCGACCATCACGCTCATCAGGGTCCCGCCGATCAGCAGGGCGAGCGCGTTCCAATTTCCGAACACACCGCCCGCGACCTTGGGTCCGAAGCTCTGCACGGTCCACCCTTGGCGGAGATTGATCTTCGTGCTCTGGGCGCCCGCCGGGGCCGCGCCGCTGGTGAAGCTCACGTTCGAGGGGCCCGAGTGGTAGCGGAAGGTCACCGCGACGTTCGGGTGACCCTCGAGCGCCCGCTTCAACACCACGTTGGGCACCAGCAGCTCCCCGAGCCAGCCGACGAACGCTTGCCGGCGGGCGGACACCGTCGAGGGCGTCACGCCCCCGCGGTACACCGGGGTCTCCACTCCCAGCGTCGTGGTCGCCCCGTCCACGAACGGCGCGTAGTTTGCCACCCCCGAGTCGCGCCCTGTGATGAGCGCGGGGGCGAGCGCGCAGTAGTCGAGGCCTGCAGGTATGTAGCTCTCGGCGCTCCTTGCCAGACCGGCCACGGCGAAGCAGTAGTAGGGCCGTCTCCCGGGAGGCATGATTTGGAGACTTCCTTTGAATCCGGCCGAGTGTGGCCCCAGCGGTCGCACGGGATCGGCGGCGAGGTGTGCCTCGAACGCGCTGAGGTGGGACGCCGGCGCGAGCGCCACGAGGCCGATGTTCTGGAGCTCGGGGTAGCGCTGCATCGCGTGAACAGATTCCGCCCAGATGTCGAAGTCGGCGCCAGACGCGCTTGGATTGCCGGTGACAAAGGCGCTTGCGCTGACGACGAGGTCTTCCTCGTGCTGGATCGCCAGCTTGAGCGTCGAGGCGATCTCAGCCGAGGCCAGGTGGAACGACAGCCGTGCCTGGTTGGCGTCGGAGCGGGCCACGGCGCGTGCGCCCAGAACCGAGGCGAGCACCCCGGCCAGCACCAGCAGTGCCGTGAGCGACGCCCACACGCTCCTGCGGCCCCAGGCCGGCTGGCGCAGGCGCCCGAGCGGGCCCGTGCGCAAGCTCGACAGCGATCCCGCTCCGGATGGAGAGCCGGTGGCTTGGTTGTGGGTTTCGCTTCCGGACACGCTTTCGGTCTTCACCTCGAAATGCACGCATGCGTTCACATTGAGATCGGACCCGCCAGCCGGTTTTCTGTGGAACTTTTGGCCCCTGTGGACGGATATCGGTATCCGTTGCGCCATGAGGACGGGCGGCGGCTGTCAAGGACGCCCGGTCAGCCCCGGTGGCCGTCCGGGGACGCGAATTCATTGCAACACCGGACTAAAGCTACGCGCACAACACGCCGAAGAGCTCGAATATGAGACTGCTTCCCGAGCCATCTATGCGAGCAGGGGTTGCCCCGCCTGCGCGTCTGGGGAGATTGGTGATCGTAGGAGTGCTGATGGCCGGTCTCGGCGCTGCGGGTTGCGGGAGCAGCAGCAGCAGCACGGCGGCGACCACCCCGCCGACCACCAAGGCTGAGTTTCTGGCTAAGGCCAACGCCATCTGCGGAAGGGCCGACCCCGTGCTCAGCGCCGCAGGCGCGAAGCTGGCAACCCAACCGTCGAAGGAGCAGATCGCGACTCTCGTCAAGGGAACCTACGTTCCCTCCATCCAGGGGCAGATCACCGCAATCAGGGCCTTGGGCGTGCCGGCCGGCGACGAGGCTGCGGTAGCGAACATGCTCAAGTTGGCTCAGGCGGATCTGGACAAGCTCGAACGCGACCCCGGACGGGTGGCAACGGACGTGTTCGCGGACTTCGCCAAGGTCGCCCATCCTTACGGACTGACGGCCTGCGCGCCAACGAGCTAGGGCGCCTTAGCGCGAGGCACAGCTGAGCGGTTGCGTTCGCCTAGACGGCGTAACGGCTCGGCCAGTCTTACGCCGATGCTCGGTGCGAGGCCGAGCGCGCGGACGAGAGCGCCGCGATGCCTTGGCAGCGCGAGCACGATCCGGCGCGAGTCGAGCAGCGCCACGGCCCGATCGGCGACCTCCTCGGCGGTGAGCAGCCGTGAGCCGGACCAGATGATCGCCGAGTCGCGGTCGCCGGCGCGCTCCTGCACCATCGGTGTGTCGGCGCCGTCGGGACATACCGCGTGCACGCGGATCGGAAGACCGGCTGAGCGCAGGTCGCCCTGGAGCGAGGTGGTGAAGCCGAGCACCGCGTGCTTGGTCGACGCATAGACGGCCAGGCCGGGAACCGGGCCGAATGCCGACATCGACGCGAGGTTGATCACGTGCTCGTCGCCGCTGAGGGTGCTGCGCATCGCGTCGATCGCGGCTCGAGAGCCCCACATGACGCCCAGGACGTTCGTCTCGACGGTCAGCCGAATGTCGGCGTCGGAGTGCTCCCATGCCTTCTCGGTGCGCAGCACGCCCGCATTGTTGACCCACACGACCAGGCGCCCGCGCTCGGTGGCCTCCGCTGCGGCTATGCGATGGGCCTCGGCGTCGCGTACGTCCAAGGCCCTCGCCCAGGCTCCCCCGCCGATCTCCCCGGCGGTCTCATCGGCGCTCGCCGCGTCGAGGTCGGTAACGAGCACGGCGTAGCCTCGCCGGGCGAGGCGACGGGCGATCTCGCGTCCGAAGCCGCGGCCGCCACCGGTGACGACGGCAACACGGGCGCGCGGGGCGGCGCGCCCGTTCATCCGGTCATCGTCTGGCATGCATTTCGCTACGGAGTGGCCGTCGGCTCCGGTGGAGCCTCGTAGACCGACTGCAGCTGAAGATAGGCCGCCAGCCCCTCCGGACCGAGCTCCCGGCCGAGGCCGCTTGCCTTCACGCCGCCGAACGGGCCGGCCGGGTCGAGCATGTAGTGGTTGATGCCGATGCTGCCCGTCTGCACACGCCTGGCGATGGCTTCGCCGCGCTCCTGGTCGGTGGTCCACACGCTGCCGCCGAGCCCGTACTCGGAGTCGTTGGCGATGGCCACGGCGTCATCGACGCCGTCGTAGGGGATCACCGCGAGCACCGGCCCGAAGATCTCCTCGCGAGCGATCGTGTAAGTGTTCTCCACGTCGGCGAAGATCGTCGGCTCGACGAACCAGCCGCGGTCGAGCTCGGCGGGACGGCCGCCTCCTGCGACGACGCGCGCGCCCTCGGCGCGACCCTTCTCGATGTAGCCCTCGACGCGGTCGCGCTGGCGTGCGCTCGCGAGCGGGCCGATCTGGGTGGCGGGATCAAGCGAATCGCCGACCTGCAGTGCGCCCGCGAGGCCGCTGAACACTGCGAGGACCTCGTCGTAGCGCGCGCGCGGTGCGAGGATCCGCGTACCGATGTTGCACGTCTGGCCGTTGTTCGCCAGGGTCGCGGCGAACAACGCTTCGGTGGCGTTGGAAAGGTCGGCGTCGTCGAGCACGATCGCCGCTGACTTGCCGCCGAGCTCGAGAGTGACCGGGCGCAGCAGCTCTCCGCAGCGCCGCCCGATCAGCCGACCCGCCGCGGTGGAGCCGGTGAATGCGACCTTGTCGACACCGGGGTGTTCCACCAGGTAGGCCCCGACCTCGCGCCCGGCCGGCACGATGTTCACGACGCCAGGCGGCAGCTCGGCCTCGATGATCGCCTCGGCGAGCAGCAGGCTGTCGAGCACGGTCTCGGGGCTCGGCTTCATCACGACCGTGCAACCCGCCGCAAGCAGCGGCGCGAGCTTGAACAGCGCGAGCGTCTGCGGGTAGTTCCACGGCACGATCGCCCCGACCACGCCGACCGGCTTTGAGACCACGTGCACGGTCCCGCCGAGCAGCCCCTGCCGGTCCTCCTGCATAGGCGTCTGGCGGATCAACCCTGCGTAGTAGCGCGCCAGCACCGCGGGGAAGACCGCCTCCACCATGAGCGCGAAGGAGATCGGCATGCCGTTCTGCAACGAGACGCGGCGCGCGGCCTCCTCGCCCCGGCTTTCCAACGCGCCGGCGAACCGCTCGAGCGCCTGCGCACGATCCTCGGCCGACCAGGAGGACCACCCACTCGGATCGTCGAACGCTGCACGTGCGGCCCTGACCGCGGCGTCGATATCCGCGTTTGTGCCCTCGGGCACCGAGCCGATGGGCTCCTCCGTGCTGGCCGAGAGCACGGATATGCGGCCCGAGCCCTTCGGTTCGGTCCACTCACCGCCGATGAAAAGCTCGTCGCTGTCGATGGTCGTTTGTGTGCTCATCGCGCTCTCTCCTCTGGTTAATCGAAGGCGGTGTCTGAAACTCCAAATCCCCTGCGCTGCAGCGTAGTGCGTTTTGTCACTGCGTGTCCGTACTGCCTCTGTCAGGCGCCGGGCCGAAACTCGCATTCCATCCGCTTGACGCCGTGGACGAAGGCGCTGCGCAGCAGCTCAGGCTCCTGTGCCTCGATTTCGGGAACGACCCGGAGAAGCTCGCCGAAGATCGAGCGAAGCTGGGCTCGGGCCAGCGAGGCCCCCAGGCAGTAGTGCGGGCCGCCGCCGCCAAAGCCCAGATGGCGGTTGGGGTCGCGCGTCACGTCGAACCGCCACGGCTCTTCGAAGGCGCGCTCGTCACGGTTGGCGGAGTGGTAGAAGAGCACCACCTTCTCACCCGCGGGGAGGCGCTCGCCGTGCAGCTCGACCTCGCGGGTGGTCGTGCGCCGGAAGGTCATCACCGGCGAAGCCCAGCGGATGAACTCCTCGACCGCCGCTCCCAGTCGACCGTCGAGGTCCTCGAGCAGCAGCGCGCGCTGATCGGGGTTGACGGTCAGCGCGCGCATGGCGTGCGAGGTGGTATGGCGGGTGGTGTCGTTGCCGGCCACGGACAGCAGGACGAAGAACGCCGCGATCTCCGCGTGGGTGAGGTGCTCACCATCGACATCGGCCTGGACCAGGGCCGTCATCAGGTCCTCACCGGGCCTCTTCTCGCGGTAGGCGGCCAACTCGGTGGCGAACTCGGTGAGCGTCCAGAGCGCCTCGCCCAGCACCTCGATCGGCGCCCGTTCGCCAAACGCCTCCGGGTCCGAGGCCGTCACCAGCAGATCGGCGGCTGCCACCACCCGCTCGCGGTCGGCGTCGGGCACGCCGATCATGTCCGAGATCGTGACCAGGGGCAGTCGTTTGGCCACGAGCTCGACGAAGTCGCCGCCGTCGCCGGCAGTCGCCTCCTCGACGATCTGGCGCGCGTTCACGCGGATCCCCTCCTCGATGCGAGCGACCTGTCGGGGGGTGAAAGCCGAGGACACCAGCCCGCGCAGCTTCGTGTGCCGTGGTGCGTCCATCGCCAGGAACGACATCGAGGCCTCCAGGAACTCCGGCGGGGCATCGGCGAACTGCGTGCCCGCGCCCGAGCAGAAGGTCTGCGGATCGCGTGAGATCGCGCGCACGTCGTCGTAGCGCACAATCGCCCAGTAGTCCATGCGCTCGAGTTCGGGCAGCCCCAGGATGTCCTCGGGCGGCCGGTGGCGCGAGATCGGCGCCTCGCTGCGAAGCCGGGCGAAGTAGCGGTCGCGCTCCTCCGCCGGCTTGCCCCAGAAGTCCAGCGAACCTAGGTCGACCTCCGGTGTCTGCGGGCCGCCTGAAACCGCCACACGCCCACTCTACTCCCAGCCACGCGCGATCGCCTCAAACCACGCAAGAGCGAGCTTTCAGGAGCGTCCTTCGCGGTCGGTCACACGCCGTAGCAGGGCCGCGCCGATCGTGAGCGGGTGGCTGATGAGCGTGGTCGCACGGCCGGCCAGGGTGTTCGGATCATGGGCAACGCCGAGCTGGCGCATGATGGTCAGCTGGTCGAAGTAGACGCGCTCGTTGACGATCTGATCCTCATCGAACACGAACAGGGCGCACATGCGGCAGCGGAACGTGCGACCGGTGGGGGGCAGGCCGCGCAGCGAACCGAGGTGGGTCCCCAGGAGGTCGAACTCGACGATGACGCCTTCCTCGGTGTGGTGCAACGCCAGCACCTCATTGCGCTGATCCGGAAAGGCGGTGCGGCTCTCGGCGTAGTAGCCGCGGACCTCCTGCTCGCCATCGTAGACCTCGCCGGTGGCGATGAGCTCGTAGCGAGGGTGCGCGAAGGTGCCGATCGTGGTGTCGAAGTCGTGGTGGTTCTCGGACTCCATGTGCTCGCGCACGACGGCCTCGCGGCGGCTGCGCAGCTCGGCACTTCCTTGCAGGCGCTCAGAATCGGGCACGGGGGCACTCTAGTGGCAGATCGATAAGACTATGCGGCCGTGGCGCGTGCACTCAAGCTTGGACTGAACACCGGCTACTGGGCCGGCGGACCTCCACCGGGGATCCTCGAGACGGTCGCCGAGGCCGAGCGCCTGGGCTTCGACTCGATGTGGACGGCGGAGGCCTACGGCTCGGACTGTCTGACCCCGCTCGCATGGTGGGGGGCGTCGACCGAGCGGATCAAGCTCGGAACGGCGATCGTGCAGATCTCGGCACGCCAGCCGGCCGCGACCGCGATGGCGGCGATGACGATGGACCACCTGTCAGGTGGGCGTTTCATCCTCGGTCTCGGTGCCTCCGGCCCGCAGGTCGTCGAGGGCTGGTACGGGCGTCCCTACGCCAAGCCGCTCGCCCGCACTCGCGAGTACATAGGGATCCTGCGCGATATCTGGGCGCGCCGCGGGCCTGTGAGCAACGACGGTCCCGCCTACCCGCTGCCGCTCCCCGACGGGACCGGGCTCGGCAAGCCCTTGAAGTCGTCCATTCATCCACTGCGCGAGGACATCCCGATCTTCCTGGGCGCCGAGGGCCCGAAGAACATCGCCATGTGCGCCGAGCTGTGCGACGGCTGGCTGGCGATGCTGTTCTCCCCCGAGCATCAGGACCTGTATCTCGATCCGCTGCGGGAGGGCTTCGCTCGCGACGGCGCCAGACGCAGCATCGATGACTTTGAGATCGCCGCGACTGTGCCGGTGATCGTCTCCGAGGACCTCGACGCGGCTGTCGATGCGCTACGCCCGTTCTACGCGCTGTACTTCGGCGGGATGGGGGCCAAGGGCGCCAACTTTCACGCCAACGTGCCGATCCGCATGGGCTATGAAAAGGAGATACTCGAGATCCAGGATCTCTACCTCGCCGGCAAGAAGGACGAGGCTGGTGCGCGGATCCCGGGCGAGCTGATCCAGCAGCTGTCGCTCCTCGGTCCGCGCGAGAAGATCCGTGACGATCTCGAGCGCTGGCGGGAGTCGATCGTCACGACGCTGCTCGTCTCGGGCGACGCGGCGACGCTGCGGTCGGTAGCCGAGCTCGTGCTCGGCTAGTTGCAGAGCCCGAGCACGTTAGTCGTTGGCCGTGACCGCCTCCAGCAGATGCCTGAAGCGCTCGCGGGAGGCCTCGCGGCGGGTGGGCAGATGCTCGCTGGGAACGCCGTCCGCGGGCGGCTCGTAGCCGGCGAGGACATGGCGGGCCACCGACTGGCGGTGAACCTCGTCGGGTCCGTCGTAGATGCGCGCGGCGCGCGCAAAGCGGTACATCTGCTCGAGCGGCAGGTCGGTCGAGTAGCCGAGCGACCCGTGCAGCTGGAGTGCACGGTCGACCACGTCGTGCAGGACCTTGGCCCCGTAGAACTTGATCAGCGCCACGTCGGTCCGCGCCGCCCTTGCACCCTGGGTGTCCATCACCCACGCGGCATGGAGGGTCATCAGGCGCGCGGCCTGCATCTCGGCGGCGCTGTCGGCGATCCAGTTCTGGACCGTCTGCTTGTCGGCCAGCAGTGAGCCGTGCGTGTAGCGGTAGGTGGCTCGCTCGCACATCATGTCGAAGGCCCGCCGTGCGACTCCGAGCCAGCGCATGCAGTGGTGGATGCGGCCCGGGCCGAGCCGATGCTGGGCGAGCACGAACCCCTCGCCCTCGCCGCCGAGCAGGGCCTCGCCGGGAAGCCGCACGCCGTCGTAGCGGATTTCCGAGTGACCGCCGTAGCCGCCGAACTGCTCCCATGGGTGCTCCATGGTGGGGACGTCCCGGAGGATGTCCACACCGGGGGTGTCGCACGGGACGATGAACATGGATGCCCGCTGGGAGGGGCGCGCGTCGGGGTTGGTCACCGCCATGACGATGAGGAAGTCGGCGATCGAGCCGTTCGAGGAGAACCACTTGAGTCCGTCGATCACCCATCCGTCCCCGTCCCGCACCGCCTGCGTGCGCAGCTGGGTCGGATCGGACCCCGAAGTGTGCGGCTCGGTCATGCTGAAGGCGCTGCGAAGGTCGCCCGCGAGCAGCGGGTGCAGCCAGCGGTCCTTCTGCTCGCTCGTGCCGGACATCGCGAGAATCTCGGAGTTGCCGGAGTCCGGGGCCGCGTTACCGAAGGCCAGCGGGGCGATCGGGGATGTGCCGAGGATCTCGTGCATGAGACCCAGCCGCACCTGCCCCATGCCCTGCCCTCCAAGCTCGGGCGGTAGGTGGGTCGCCCACAGTCCCCGGCTCTTGACCTCCTCCTGCAATGGCGCGATGGCCGCCCGCAGGCCATCGAGCCCGAGGTCATGCCAGATGGCCTCGAGCGGCCAGATCTCGCGGCGGACGAACTCCGCCATCCAGTCGAGCTGCTCCTGGTAGTCCGGGTCGGTGGAAAAGTCCCAGCTCATGAGATCGCGTCCTTTCGGTTCAGCCTGAACAACGGCGTCCCGATCGGAGGACGTCGTGCGGTTGGTTTGCGTGTACTTGGAATGTCCCACACCTCGGCTCATCGCGGCGGGCAGATTGCGACGTGCGTTCGCAATCGTGGTTGACGCGCTATCGCTAGTCGACCCACTCGTCCAGCAGCGGGTCCTTCGCGGCGGCGGCCCGCAGGCGCGCCGTGGTGGCGCCGCGAAGCTCGCGCTTGGTGCGGGCGTAGACGTCGGCAGGGAACGCCGCGAGGCGGCCGGCCAGCTCAAGCGCGCGCGGAATCACCTCGTCGGGCTCGACCACCTCGTCGAACGCGCCCAGGCGCACGCACTCGGCGGCGTCGATCAGCTCGTTGCCGAGCGCGAGGACTCGCGCCGCGTGCGGCGCGAGCTCGGCTGCCACCACCCCGATCGCCGCCTGCGGGTAGGGCACACCCACCTTGACCTCGGTCAGTCCGTAGCGCCCCGCGCTCGACGCGATCCGGATGTCCGTGCACAGCGCCAGCACGAGGCCGCCCGCGATCGCGTGGCCGGTGATGGCCCCGACGACCGGGCACGGCAGCCCATAGAAGCCGAGCGCCATCGCGTTGATCGCGTCGACCATCTGGCGCTGTTCAGGTGGGCCGTAGGTCGGCACCGCCTTCAGGTCGGCGCCCGCAGAGAAGCAACCGGGGCGCCCGGCCAGCACGAGCGCGGCAGGAGGGTCGCCGGCCACCTGCTCGAGCGCGTCGAGCAGGTCGCGCAGCAGGGTCACGTCCATCGCGTTCGCCGGCGGGCGGTCGGCGCTCAAAACGACCACGCCAGAGTCGTGGTCACGCAGGGTGACGTGCTCCATCGGCGCGAAGCCTACCCTCGCAGATCGTCGACGCGTCATGGCGCTGACCACGACGAGCTCGTGGACGGCTGCCGGGCCGCGCGCTTCCGCCGCGGGCCTAGCTCTTAGCAGTGCGCAGGCCGGTCTCGCCGCCGCGCGCGATAGACGTGCCGGATCGATCGCATCCGCCGCCCTGCTGAGTCACGGGCCCCTGGCCGAGACGACTAGGATCCGCGCCGATGTCCGCGCAGGAGCAGATCGGCGTCCGCTGCGGCGAGCGCTTCAGCACCTATCCCGACCTGTTCGGTCGCGCGCTGCGCGCGAGCAGCGGCCTGCTCGAGCTGGGCATCGGCGCGGGCGATCGGGTCGCGCTCCTGCTGCGCAACTCGATCGAGTTCCTCGAGGCCTCGATCGCGACGGTGCCGCTGGGCGCCAGCGCCGTGCCGATCAACTGGCACTGGCGCGGCGATGAGATAGCCCACGTGCTGACCGACAGCGGCGCGAAGGCGCTCGTCGTGCACGCCGACCTCTGGCCGGCGATCGCGCCGAGCGTGCCCGAGGGCCTCGCCCTCATCGTGGTGGCGCCCGATGAGGACGGCGCGGCGCACCCGTCCGAGGCGGACCTTCCCGACGGCGCGCTGCGGTGGCCCGAGTGGCTGGCGGGCAACGAGCCGTGGGCGGCTCAGCCGCCCGAGAACGCGCCGGTCAGCATCATCTACACCTCGGGGACGACCGGGCGACCCAAGGGCGTCGTGCGCACGCCCGCCACCGACGCGCAGCGCGAGGGGACGCGGGCGATGCTCGGCGAGATCTTCCAGCTGGGGCCGGCGGAGCGCACCGTGATCCCGGCGCCGATGTACCACACGGCGCCCAACGTGTACGCGCTCGTGGCGGCGACCCACGGCATGGACATGACGATCATGACCAGCTTCGACGCCGAGGACTTCCTGCGGATCGTCGCAGGAGCATCGCGTCGACGGTCGTGCAGATGGTCCCGACGATGTTCGTGCGGCTGCTCGCTCTGCCCGAGGAGGTGCGCGCCCGCTACGACCTCTCCTCGCTGCGCTGGGTCGTGCACGCGGCCGCGCCGTGCCCGCCCGAGGTCAAGCGCGCGATGATCGAGTGGCTGGGCCCGATCATCGCCGAGTACTACGGCGGCACCGAGACCGGGCCGGTCGTGTTCTGCACAGCGAGGAGTGGCTCGCGCATCCCGGGCACCGTCGGGCGGCCGATCGAGCAGGCCGTGATCAAGATCCTCGACGCCGACGGCCGCGAGCTTCCGACGGGCGAGTCGGGCGAGGTCTACATGTGGCTCGACGTGTGGCCCGACTTCACCTACGCCGGCGACGAGGAGAAGCGACGCGCGGTCGAGCGCGACGGCCTCATCAGCTGCGGCGACATCGGCTACCTCGATGCCGACGGGTACCTGTACCTCAACGATCGCCGCAGCGACATGGTCATCAGCGGCGGCGTGAACATCTACCCGGCCGAGATCGAGGCCTGCCTGCTGTCGCTCGAGGGCGTTCGCGACTGCGCCGTGTTCGGGATCCCCGACGACGAATTCGGGGAGGCGCTCGCCGCGCACGTCGAACTCCACGACGGAGCAGTCGGCTGACCGCCGACGCGGTGCGCGACCACGTGCGCGCGAGGCTCGCGGCCTACAAGACTCCGCGCGTGGTCGAGTTCAGCGACTCCCTGCCGCGCGAGGACTCGGGCAAGATCTTCAAGCGCCGGTTGCGCGAGCCCTACTGGCGCGGGCGCGAGCGCGCGATCTAGCGGCTCCGCGCGCTGCCCGAGCAGCTCGGACGCTTTGACCTCGAGGTGCCCGATCAGGGCTGCTTGCGAGGACCCCACGCCCGGGTGGTGTGCCCACCGCACGTCGTCCTCACGTATTTCAGCGCCGGTTCATAACAGCCGAGGCGGTTGTCGACGCTCGTGATTTCCCTGGATTTGTCCAGGCAATACTTGACGAACGCTTCTTCACCCTGCGAGATGCGCTTGGTCGGCCAGTATTCGGAATGCATCAGGATGGTGCCCGATTCGAGGTAGCTGCCGTTGGCGGTGAGTCGGAAGGAGATCGTCCATTTGACGTTGCGGCTGTGCGAGCGCGCTTCGATCACCAGGCGCGGGCCGATGCCGGTGGTCAGCGCCGAGGGCTCTGCTCCCCAGGACAGTGCCACCGATGAGCGGCTCCATTTCAGAAGGCCGATTTCGCCGAGCTCTTCCTGCGGGTTCGAAGTGCACGAATCATCGCTCAGGGTGGCTGCCTTGCTGTTGGACCATCGAATGGTTGCGACGATGTGCGCGGGTGGCTCCGAGCACGGGAGGTCGACCCCTACGGTGGCGCCGTTCTTCTCCTGTTCCACCCAGTGCGCGGGCGTCGCGTCGGCTGCGGGCACCGCGACGAACCCCGTCAGCACAGCAAGGGCGCGAGCGGCGCCACGAGCATCGACAGCGACGGCCTGCGCATGCAACCTCTGTTCGCCGCCTCCGAGGCCAAACCTGCCGGGCTCTCGCGGATCAGTTAGGTTCAGCCCGCCGATGTCGGTTCCTGAGAGATGAAGCACCGGACGATCCGGTTCGAGCGACAGCGCCGGTATCGAGATGTCGGTCGAGGAGGCATGGCGGATTCTCGCCGACACCGACCACCTCAACCGTGCGATCGGCCTGCCGGCCGTCGAGTTCTCAGCGCCCTCGCAGGCGCTGCTCCGCCGCGCACGGGCGAGGGCGTTCGGCATCGTCGGCGTGCGCTGGACGGAGTTCCCGTTTGACTGGGTGCGCGAGCAGCGCTATGTCGTACGACGCGAGTTCCAGAACGGTCCGCTGAGCTGCCTGGTGGGCGGGATCGAGCTGCACGAGAGCCGGCGATGGCGTTGTCGTCAACTCGTTTGCCGAGTTCACGCCGAAGAATCTGGCGGGCCGGGTGCTGTGGCGACTCGGCAGGGCGCCGGTGACTGACCTGCTCGACTACTGCGACCACTACCTGCAGCGCAGCCAGATCGGCAAGGCAGATCCCGCACCGCTGCCCAACAGTCGCCCCACCGTCGACGTGGCGCATCTGGACCGTCTGCTCGAGCAGTTGGCTGGGTGCCCGGTTCAGGGACGGCTGATCCCACCTCTGCGGGAGCGGATCGCGGAGGGCAGCGACGACCAGGTGGTGAAAATGCGCGCGTTCGCCGTCGCGGACGTCTGGGGCGAGAACCGTCTCGAGGTACGTCCGCCTGTTCCTGTACGCGAGCCGTGCAGGTCTGTTGGAGTTGCGCTGGGAGCTGATGTGCCCGAATTGCCGGGTGCCCAAGGACGAGGTCAACGACCTCGGGCACGTTCCAGCGAGCTATCACTGTGACACGTGCGGGATCTCCTATGCCGCAGATTTCGACGAGCGCGTCGAGTTGCGATTCTCGGTGCACCCGGCCGTTCGCGTCGCCGATGACGCCGTGTACTGCATCGCCGGGCCTGCGCGCTCCCCGCACGTTCTCGCGCAGCAGTATCTGCGCCCACGCGAAGCCCGATCCATCGCGGTGGCGCCCAGCGGTCCGCTGCGGCTGCGGACCGTGCCCCCCACCCATGAACTCAACGTGCTGCCCGCCCCCACTCGTGCGGGCGTGAGCCCGACGCGCGTCACGTATGCCGCCGATCGGTGGATAGCACCGGACGGCGTCGGCCAGGGCGAGACGCTCGCGCTCCCGACCGGCGCTCCGCTGGAGTTGTCCAACGAGACCAACGGTCCCGTTCTCGCGGTTCTCGAGGACACCGCCGAGGCCACGGACATCACCACGGCCGCGCAGGTCACGGCGATGCAGGAGTTTCGCGATCTGTTCGGCTCGGAGATGCTTGCTCCGGGGCAGCAGCTCGCGGTACGGAACATCGCCCTGGTGTTCAGCGACATCAGGGGGTCGACGCGTCTGTACGAGGGAATCGGCGACGCGGCTGCCTTCGCCCGCGTCAACCGCCACTTCGACCTCGTCAGAGAGAGCGTCACGCGCGCGGGTGGAAGCATCGTCAAGACGATCGGGGACGGTGTGATGTGCGCCTTCTACCGACTCGATGACGCGCTCGACTGCCGCGATCGACATGCAGGAGCGGCTCGCGAGCTGGTGTGAGGAGCAGGACATCCATCCGCAGCTCGTCCTCAAGGTCGGCGTCCACGTCGGCCCGGCGATCGCCGTGACGGCCAACGATCGCCTGGACTACTTCGGGCGGACGGTCAACACGGCGGCCCGGTTGGCGGACCAGAGCCACGGCCACGACATCGTGCTGCTCGAGGAGGAGCTCGACAGGGTCGCGGAAGATGCCGTGCTCGGCCGCGCCGAGCTCGTGCGCGAACCGTTCACGGCGCAGCTGCGGGGCATGGAGGGGGATCAACAGCTCGTGCGTCTGAGCGCTCCGGGCGCGCTCTGAGCGGCGCCTCGTGCGGCGGCCGGCGCGTCTTTCAGCGCGGGGTGGGACAATCCAGCCGATGAAGACCCCGTCCGTCACGATCTCTTCGCGCGCGCGGGTGCGCGCACCGGTGAAGCTCGCCATCGCCGTGGCTGCGTGCGTCGTCTCCCTGTCCGCTGCGCTGGGACTTGCGCCCGGACCGGCGGGAGCCTCGAGGGCGCAGAACGCCCACACCGCCTACGCCTGCAACGGTCCCGCGACGGTGCCCTGCCACTTCTCCACTCCGAGCGGGAACATCCGGTGCCTGTGGACGCCGTCCCCGAACAACGTCGCCTGCGAGCTTCTCTCTTCAGGACGCGCCTACCGTCTGCGCCCGACGGGCAAGGCGAAAGCGATCAAGCTCAAGCTCAAGAGCAGGGGCCAGACGCTGCCCACCAACCAGCAGGTCGTGTTCCCCGACAGCCTCTCCTGCAACGACACGAAGACGACGATGACCTGCAACCAGGACTTTGGCCTCGGGGCGTTCAAGCTCGCGCCCAAAGGCTCGCGCGGCTCCTAGCTCAGGCCACCTTCAGCGCTCCCGGTCCGGGTCGGGCGGCGACGTCGCGCACGCCCAAGGGACCGTGTCCGCGAGCGCAGGTCATGGTCATCGTTATCGGCGCGCCGCACTCACGATGGGTCACCTCCACCGCGGGCCCGCTCGGATCAGCCGTCCAGCGATCGCCCCACTCCATCAGTGCCAGCAGAGCAGGGAACAGCTCAAGCCCCTTCTCGGTCAGCCGGTACTCGTCGCGGACCCGCCTGCCGGGCTCACGGTAGGGCTCGCGTCGCAGGATGCCCTCATCGACGAGCGTGTTCAGCCGCGCGCTGAGTGCGTCGCGCGGGCAGCCCAGCATGCGGACGAAGTCATCGAAGCGCCGCACCCCGTAGAACGCCTCGCGGAGCACCAAAAGCGCCCAGCGCTCGCCGACGATCTCGAGGCTCCGACGGATCGAGCAGTTCTCGGCCGTGTAGCTGAGGCGGTCGGGGTGCATGACATGAGAATAGCTGAGTTTGACATCTGGACTGCGCCCTGTTAGTCTGCGTCTGCTTTTACAACTCAGCCTCGCAGCCGAGGCGGAACAGGAGGAGACCAGCATGCCGATGTGCGACGCATACATCCCGAAGGACGCCCTGCCCGCCGACGCCGAGCGCGAGCTGCTGAGCCGGGTCACCGATCTTCTGCTCGAACACGAGGGTGCGGACCCGAGGAACGAGGCCGTGCGATCGATCGCCTGGCTGTTCGTCCATCGACACGAGATGTTCGTCGCCGGCGTCCCCGCCGAGGGTCCTCACTACAAGTTCGTCTGCCAGGTGCCCGAGGGCCAGTACAACGAGGAGCGTCGGGCGGCGGTCACTGCTGACATCACGCGGGCGGTCGCCGAGGCCGAGGCCGGGAAGTGGCCCAACCCCGAGTTCCGCGTGTGGGTGTTCAGCTGGGAGGTACCCGACGGCACATGGGGCGGCCTCGGCAAAATCGTCCGCCTGCCCGACATCGTCGGGTTCGTCGCACCGCACGCGCGAGAGGCGGCCGAAGAACGTCTGGCGACGCGCCGGCGAGACGAGGCGGCGGCGATTCTCGAGGCGGCCGGGGTTCGGCCGGCCGCGACCGTGTGAGCCGAGATCGGATCGCGCTCAGCCGCTGACGCCCCGGCTCATCGCGCTGCCAGCAGCCCGCGCACGGCTTCCTGGAAGGCGCCGGTGGTGAAGCACTGGGGCTCGGCGAACTCCTCCATGGCCAGCGTGCTGTCCCAGCTTCCGTCGGCTGCGGCGCGGAGCAGCGGCTTGGTCATGGCCAGCGCGTGCGCGGGCAGCGCGGCGATCCGTGTGCACCACGCGTCCGCGGCCGTGAGCAGCTCCTCATGGGGTACCACCTCGTGAACGAGCCCAAGGTCCTTGGCGCGGGCCGCATCGAGATGCTCGCCGCCCGCGTAGTAGGCGAAGGCGCCCTGATAGCCCAGCCGTCGGGTGAGCGCCCACGAGGTCCCGACCTCGGGCAGGAGGCCCAGGCGCCCGAAGGCGGGGACGATCCGCGCTCGATCCGAGGCGATCGCCAGGTCGCAGGTCAGCGCCCAGGCAAGCCCCACGCCGGCGGCCGGGCCGTTGATGGCGGCGATGAACGCTGTATCGCTGCGCGCGATCAACCGGACGATCCCGCCGAACTCGTAGCGGATCCAGCGCCAGATGTCGGTCGAGCCCTCCGGTGCGGCGAGCGCGTCGGGCGCGTCGTCCATCATCCGCAGGTCGCCACCCGCCGAGAAGCCGGGGTCGGCGCCCGTCAGGACGATCGCCCGGATCGACCGGTCGGCGACGAGCTCCTCGAGCGCCGCCCTGAGCTGCTGGACAAGCGGCGCGCTCAGCACGTTGAGCTTGGCGGGATCGTCGAGGGTGACGACCGCGCGGTCCTCACCGCGCTCCACCCGGATGACGGGGCTTGCGTTCTCGCGTCCGCGCTCGACGAGGTCTTCGTAGAAGGTCATGCGGTCTCCTTGAGGGTCTGCCACGCGGCGTCGGCGAGGACGCCGGCGACGGCGCCCGGCCTCAGGATTCATTCTTGCAAACCGAGGATGCCTAGTCTGCCCGGGCCGAGTCGCCGACAGCGCATGAGCCATCTGGGGCGAACGGCACCGCCTGCGGTTCAGGACGCCGTCAGGAACGGGGTATCCCAGCCGCTGTAGGTCGAACCGCCTGGGTGAAGCGACTCGCTCGACCTTGCGTCTGCACTCGGAAACTAGCGCAGAGGTCCCACGAGCGGCCCGAGCCGGCCGGAGAGGACGGCCAGCGTCGCCGATTGCTGCATGCTTGTCCAGCACGGCGATCGGCATCGGTACGCCGGCGCAGGACGACCGCCCTGTCCGTAACAGCGCGGAGAGCGCCGATCCTGACCCTGACGAACGTCGGCAAGCCAATCGCCTGGAGTCGCCGCATCGAGATCGTCGCGCTGGTTCATGGTGACCAGCAGCGTGCTCGTGCCGGGAACGAAGGCAAGAGCGACGGCGCCCGCGCTCCCCCTGGCGTCGCGGCGAATGTCGCTGCCATCGGGCGGAACGAGACGATCGAACCCAGCGCGCCGTCGCTGTCGAATCGCTCGAGCGCGGCTGCCAGCAAGCGGTCGCGGGCCGACGCCTTCGACCGCCCCGATGAGCCGGGGGCGGTCCTTGCGGTGACGACGGTTGACGGCATCTTGAGGATTCATTCTTGCATACCGAGGATTCCTCTGTATGGGCCGCGGCCGGTAACGGCAACCGCGGCGGATCAGCTCGTCGAGAAGCGCGCCGCCTCCTCCGAGCCGCCGGTGGCGTCCCCGGGGCTGTAGGAATGGGCGCCCGTGCCGGCCAGCTTGCCGCCGTCGACGATCAGGTACTCGTCGCGGATCGGGCGTCCCTCCAGCCAGCACTCGAGGATCTCGCGCGCTCCGGCCGCATAGCGGGCCTGGGCGGAGAGACTCGTGCCCGAGACGTGCGGGGTCATGCCGTGGTGGGGCATCGTGCGCCACGGATGGTCCGGGGGAGCGGGCTGGGGGAACCACACGTCGCCCGCGTACCCCGCGAGCTGGCCGCTCTCACAAGCCCGAGCAACCGCGTCGCGATCGCAGATCTTGCCCCGCGCGGTGTTCACGAGATAGGCCCCGCGCTTCATCTTGGCGAGCAGCTCGGCGTTGAACAGGTTCTCCGTCTCGGGGTGAAGGGGCGCGTTGATGGTGACCACGTCGCACACGCTCACCAGCGACTCCACGTTCGGGTGGAAGGTGACGCCCAGTTCCTGCTCGACCTCGGCGGGCAGCCGGTGCCGGTCGGTGTAGTGCAGGCCGACCTCGAACGGTGCCAGGCGCCGCAGGACCGCCGCGCCGATGCGTCCCGCCGCCACGGTGCCGACCTGCATGCCCTCGAGGTCATATGAGCGCGACACGCAGTCGGCGATGTTCCAGCCGCCGTCGATCACCCACTGATAGGAGGGGATGTAGTTGCGCACCAGCGCGAGGATCATCATCACGACGTGCTCGGCCACGCTGATGCTGTTGCTGTAGGTCACCTCGGCCACCGTCAGGCCATGCTCGATCGCAGCCTGCAGGTCAACGTGGTCCGAGCCGATTCCGGCGGTCAGCGCCAGCTTCAGCTTGGGCGCCTTGGCGATCCGCTCCGCCGTCAGGTAGGCGGGCCAGAAGGGCTGGGAGATCACGACATCGGCCTGCGGAAGCTCTCGCTCGAAGACGGAGTCGGGTCCGTCCTTGTCCGAGGTCACGACCAGCTCGTGGCCCTGCCCCTCGAGAAACCTGCGCAGCCCCAGCTCTCCCGAGACGCTGCCGAGGAGCTCGCCCGGTTTGAAATCGATCGCCTCGGGGGTGGGCGTGGTCTGGCCGTCGTGGTAGCGCTGGATCTCGGGAATGTCGTCCCGGGCATAGCCGGACGGATATCCGTCGACCGGATCGTCGTAGAGCACGCAGAGAATCTTGGCCATCACATGGGTCCTTTCCCCTCGAGGTTCACTGCAATCTACGCGAGCGGGCTGCGCTCGAGCGGTTTGCCGCGCCTGCCCCACTCCGGGACGCCGCCGTCGATGACGTGCAGAACCTGCTCGGCGCCGTGACGGCGCAGAAGGCTGGCGGCGGTGGCCGCGCGCAGGCCCGCGCCGCAGATGACGGCGACGGGGCGGCTGGGGTCCAAACCGGGAGGGACCTCCACGATGTCATGCCAGGGCATGAAGGCCGAGCCGGGGATGTGGCCGGCCTCCCACTCGCCGCGCTCACGAACATCGAGTACCTGCAGCTCGGGGTCGACGGCGAGGCGCTCGAAGAGGTCCTCCACCGTCAGACGCTCTGTCCGTGACACGGGATGGCGCTCCTGTCGCCAGTTGGTCATGCCTCCGGCCAGAAGACCGGCGATGTTGCGAACGCCGACGGCGACCGCGAGCTTCGCCGCACGCCTGCCGTCGGCATCGTCGCGTCCGATGAACACGATCTCCTGGTCGTGGTCGGCCAGCCAGGCGAGCTTCGACCCGAAGCCCGAGCTGAACGAGGGGATGCAGATCGAGCCGCGGATGTGGACATCGTCGAACTGCAGGTCGGTGCGCACATCCACGAGCAGCGCTCCCTCGTCGCGCTTGAGCTCCACCTGGTGCGGATACAGGGCGGCCACCTCGACTCCGCTGATCAGCAGCGCGCCGCGGTTGAGCGCCACGATCCTCTCGAAGTTCGGGGGTTGAGGCCCGAGCCCCGCGAGGGCCTGGGTGACGAACTCTCCCTCGTTCTCGAGCGAGAGCATCGGGTTGTGACGCTTCTCGAAGCCGACGGTCGAGCAGATCTTCATGTCCATGTTCGGGCCACCGCACATCGACCCCCCGAGGTGGGCGGGCCAGACCTCGCAGTCCTCGGGCAGGCTCAACAGCTTCTCGTGCAGTGAGTGGAAGATCTGACGCGCGCCCTCGGACTTCTCGATTGCGAGATCGGGCCGGGCGACGTCCCCGACGAAAAGGCTGTCGCCGCTCAGCACGGCCCACGGATCCAGACCGCGCCTCGTGTCGATGAGCGCGAAGGCCGTGTGCTCCGGCCGGTGCCCGGGTGTGTGCAGCGCGCGCACGATCAGCGAGCCGAGCTTCAGCTCCCAGCCGTCGTCGATCGGATCGTGCTCGTAGTCGGCGCCCGCGTCGCGGTGTATGTGGATCCGGGCGCCGGTGGCCGCCACCAGGCGTCCGTGGCCGGAGACGTGGTCGGCGTGATTGTGGGTCTCCAACACGTGATCGATCGTTACGCCCCGATAACGCGCCAGCTCCAGGTAGTCGTCGATCTCAAAGCGCGGGTCGACGACCGCGGCGACTCCCGGCCCGCTCGTCGCCGATCAGATAGGAGGCGCAGCCCAGGTCGTCGTGGGTGACCTGGCGAAAGATCATCGCCGGGCCGCATCGGGGCCACGAGGAGTTGGCAGGGCTGGCGCGAGGAGGAGCACCATTGCGAGTCTAGTCGCGCTTCATTTAGACCACCGGTTTACTGCGGTTAGCGGCCAGCGCCGGCCGGGTGACGGTCCCCGAGTCCGGGCGCGTCTAGGAGATGCCCGGCCGCGTCAGTGCGGTCGGGCCGGTGGTGGAAGAGCACGACCGATCCCACGCTCGCACGTCGCGGCCCAGCTCCACGCGCGTAGTCGCTCCGAGGTTCGGTCCTGCGCGCCACTGGGCCGACCTTGACCGCGCACAGACGCGATTGTGCGCCATTCTCGCGGACCCCGCCGGACCTATGCTTGGGTCCATGAGCCACGACGCGCTTGTGGTCGGGTCCGGTCCCAACGGCCTGGCGGCGGCTATCACCCTGGCGCAGTCCGGGTGGTCGGTGCTCGTGCTGGAGGCGGCCGAGCGTCCCGGTGGCGCGGTGGCGACCGAGGAACTCACGCTCCCGGGATTCCGCCACGACGTCTATTCCTCGGTGTATCCGGCGGGCGCCGCCTCGCCGGTGTTCGCCCGGCTGCCGCTGCACCGCCATGGTCTGCGCTGGGTCCATCCCGGCGCCTGCTACGCACACCCGCTCCCGGACGGCAGGGCGATCGCGCTTTACCGCGACCTCGACCGCACGGCCGCGAGCCTCGACCGCGTCGCACGCAGGCGGCGGCGAGCGCTGGCGCGGGTTCGCCGCGCCGTTCGTTCAGCACTTCGACGCGCTGAGGGACACGATGCTCGGGGGCTTCCCACCGGTGAGGGGCGCAATGCGGCTCGCCGCCGGGCTCGGCCCGAACGGCATGCTCGACTTCACGCGGTTGCTGCTCTCCTCCGCGCAGGCGCTCGGCGAGGAGCTGTTTGACGACGAGGGAGCGCGCGCGTGGCTGTATGGATCGGCGATGCACTCCGACGTGCCACCGACAGGGGCAGGAAGCGCGATCGCCGCGGCCTATCTGAACCTGCTCGGTCATGGCGTGGGGTGGCCCAGCCCAGAGGGTGGGGCAGGCGAGCTGGCGGGAGCGCTCGTCTCCTACCTGAAAGAGCTGGGCGGCGTGGTGCGCACCGGCGCGACAGTTGCGAAGGTTGGCCGTGGAGCGCGGCCGTGTGGTGGGCGTGGAGCTCACCGGTGGCGAGCGGCTCACGGCGCCGGTCGTGGTGGCTGACGTGATGCCGGGGGCGCTCGCCACCCTTGCCGGCGACGCGATGCCGTCGGCGTACGCGCGCGCGCTGCGCCGCTATCGCTACGGCCCGGCCACGCTCAAGATCGACTGGGCCCTCGACGGCCAGATTCCCTGGACCGCACCGGAGGCCCGCGAAGCCGGCACCGTCCATGTCGGCGGGTCGGCTGCCGGAGATGCTCGAGGTGACGGCGATGACCGGCCGGCTGCACGAGCGTCCGTTCATGCTGCTCGGGCAGCAGTCGATCGCCGACCCCTCGCGTGCCCCGGCGGGCGGGCACACGGCGTGGGCGTACACGCACGGTCCTCACTCCCTGGACTGGGAGCATGAGCGTGACCGCCACGTGGAGCGGATGGAGGCCCAGGTGGAGCGCTTCGCGCCCGGCTTTCGCGAGCGGATCCTCGCTCGCCACGTCCTCGGGCCCGCCGACCTGCAGCGACGCAACGCCAACCTGATCGGCGGAGATGTGGGTGGCGGCAGCTACTCCCTCGACCAGGTCATCTTCCGTCCCGTCCCGTCGCTCGCTCCCTATCGGACGCCGGTGCGCGGACTGTATCTCGGCAGCGCGGCCACCTTCCCTGGGGGCGCGGTGCACGGTGTGCCGGGGCGCGCCGCCGCGCGGCTGGCGCTGGCCGAGACGCGCATCAGTCGCCTCGCGCTAAGGCGCCGGCGCTGACTAGATTGCGGCGACAGTCTGTTCAGCGGCGGCGAAGCACGCCTCGATGGAGCATCCGCGCAGGTAGTCGCCCGCGAGGTGCGTCCCCGGCATGTTCGCCCGGGCTGAGCGCAGGCGCTCGAGGAAGGTGGCCTGGTCCTGGTGATAGGCGCACAGTCCGGGCAGGAACCGGTGGGCGAGCATGGCCCGCCGCGGATTGCCGGCCACCCGGGCATGGGGAGCGAGCGCAGCCTCGGCGATCGCCGCCAGGCGCTCCGCATCGGGCTCCTGCTCGGTGAGCGCGCGAGCGCGCCGGCCGCTGAAGGTGTAGCGGACGACACGCAGATCGCCGGTGCCGTAGGCGCCGGCATTGCTGAGCGCCTCCTCGGGACCGAACACGATGGCGCGCACGCCGCTTTCGAACACCGGTCGCTCATACTCGACCAGCAGCACGAGCAGGGGGAAGTAGCGAACCCCCTGCAGAAGTGAAGCTGTGCGTGGCGCCGTCGCCTCCAGGAGTCGTGCCGCGGCAGGGGCGTGGGTCGCGATGACCACGCCGTCAAAGCTCTCAAAGGCACGATCGCCCGTGGGCCCGCGAACCTCTATCCCACGTATCCGATCATCCTCGATGAGCAGGCCCTCGACCGTCGTTCCGAGGCTGACCTGAGAGTGACGCGCTGCCGCCTGCACGACACGGTGCATCCCGTCGGCCAGCTGGTCGTAGGTATCGGTCATCATGCCCACGTAGGGCAGGACGTTGGACATCGGCACCTCGTCGGGCTCGGCGGCACTCACACGAACGGTGAGCGACCGCAGAATCAGCTCCCGCAGGCGGTGCCCAAAGACATCCTGCACGCTGCTCGTGCCATAGCTCCGAGCGAGCCTCCGGCAGCCCGTCTCCGACAGATAGCGTGCGTCCGAGTCGCGTCTGAGCACGAGCACGAGCCGGGCGAGTCCGACCAAATCACTACTCGGGATTCCCCGCAGATTGCTCAGCATCTCTCCACGACGGCTCGAGTCGAAGGTCAACACCCGACCGTCGATGACACGTGAGCTGTTTATCCCAAAGTACTCATAACGGTGATCACCGAGAGTGGAGGTAAACGCCCGAAAGCGTGTGTAGGTGCGCCCGATGTTCTTGCCGCCCAGCGTCACCAGCCGGTCGCCCAGCAATCCTGAGCCCGCGCGCCCACCGAGCTCGCTCTGGCTCTCGAAGATGTGTGTCGAGGCGCCTCGGCCCTTCAGGTACCAGGCCGACGCCAAGCCCGACAGCCCTCCGCCGACCACCGCGTATCGCCGCCCGCGTAGATCCTGCGAGGTCCTCCGACTCCTCGCAGGAGTCGCGTCAGAGGGCTCTGACGGCGCGCGCACGAAGCCAGCCGTCCCTAGCGGGGGGTGACAACCGAGGTTAAATCGAGCTCCACCCGCGCATCGCCGATCTTGGTGTCGAACTGGTGCAGCGCTAAGGCGATCTGCACGCGCCCATGCGGCAGCTCGTCCAAGACGGTCGCCGAGCATTCGACCGGCGCCTCGAACTCGGCGAAATCGAACAGCTGTACGTCGCACCGCGTGACGATTGCCGACGCAGGTGACGCTGTGCTGTCAACTGTGGCGGTGGCGATCGCGGCCTGGCGGTAGATCTCGATTACCAGTGCACCCGGTAGGTGATCCAGGGGATGGTCGAAGAATGAAGGTTGTGTCTGATCGACGACGACCGTATAGCGGCATTCTCCCGCGGTCAATCCGGCAGCGGAGCTCTCGCCGATCGTGACGTTGCGATGAAGGATCCGACCGATACGAGCCGGGTCGATCCGCCGAGTGACGATCGGCAGCCGTGCGCTCTCGAGGGGCTTGCATGCGCGCTGGTGATCGCGCATCTCCTCATACTCGGCCTTTGGGAAAAACATCAGGTCGCCGTCCACCGTCGATGCCGATGTGCCGTCAATGCTCAGGATGCTGCCCACTGTCAGGCCGCACAGGACACCGTGGCGTTCGCGCCTGTTCGAGAATCGTGCCCGCAGAATCCCCTCCGGCGGAGAGACCAAGTTGTCCGCGAAGGCCTTCAGATTCACAACCGCGAAGTCGATGTGCTTGGACACAAACTGCCAGTCCGGGCCCACGTCATAGTAACGCTGAGGAATCGCCAAACAGGCCTGCCGGCATATCTCAACCGTAATCAGTGGATCGTGATATGAGTGCTGGCGATCCGACCACAGGCTGTGGGCGCGCGGCAGCTGAGTACCAAGTAGAAATTCGTTGTCGGCGACCTGGATAGTGTCCGCAATTAATACCTCGGCCAGAGCCGTGCGATGAACTAGATCGCGTGAGACGTTACGGTCGAAACGCAGCCAGGCATTTTCGGGTGTGGAAGATAACTCACGTTGCTGGAGCCTGGCATCAGATGGTGCGTTTGACACGACAGACAATATACACCCAGCTGAGTGTCGTTTCTCGCTTCGCCTCGGGCGCTCAAACGTGTTGGGGTGCAAGCGCGTACGCATGCTCGGGAGATGCGCGTCGGCGCTCAGCCTTGTCCTGATACATGGCCGCGTCGGCCCGTCTGACCAGCTCGTTCACGGTAGGGCCGTCCTCGGGCCAGATCACCCCGCCGACACTGGCGCTGATCGTGGTCGGGATGGCGCCCAGCAGGAAGGGCTCACGGAAGGCGGCGCGGACGCGCCCTTCGGCGGCCCGAACCTGATCATCCTGGTCGACGTCCGCGAGGATGATCGCGAACTCGTCTCCCCCCAGACGCGCCACCTCGTCCTCGCCGCGACCGATCCCGCGCAGGCGTGTGGCCGCTTGGCGGAGCAGCTCGGCGCCGCCTTCGTGGCCGTAGGTGTCGTTGACCAGCTTGAAGTCGTTCAGATCGATGAACAGCAGCCCGACCTGTTCGTGTTCGGGGCGCACATCACTCAGCGCGCGGTCGATGTGCTGACGGAAGCCGACCAGGTTCAAGAGACCCGTGAGTCCCCGCCGGCGTCGCGCACAAGGCGCAGCAGAACGCTTGTCATCGTGCAACAAAGCTGCCGACTCGTATCGGTCGGAGCCGCCCCCGGATCAGCCTCTGCATCCATCTGGGTTTTCATCGGTTCCGGGCCCGTGGCGCTTGAACATTCCCGACCGTGCTCAACGCTTGGCGGCCGTCCTTTCGGGTCCCTGCCCCGCCTGTGCGCGCGTGGGCGCAACTCGACCGCCCGCGGGCAGGCGTGCGGATACGATCCAGGCCTTGCCACCGTCACAGCGATCCTCGGCACACGATGGCGTCCACGCGGGCGCACTCCGCCCTGCGGATGTGCCCGAGCGGCCCACGATCGATGGGATCGAGGCCAAGTGGGGAGCGGTGTGGGAGCGTGACGGCACCTACCGCTTCGACCTCACCGCGCCGCGCGAGCGGGTGTTCGCGATCGACACGCCGCCACCGACGGTGAGCGGCTCGCTGCACGTCGGCCACGTCTTCTCCTACACCCACACCGATGCGATCGCCCGCTATCAACGCATGCGCGGAATGGCCGTGTTCTACCCGATGGGCTGGGACGACAACGGCCTGCCGACCGAGCGGCGTGTGCAGAACCACTTCGGCGTGCGCTGTGATCCGTCCGTCCCCTACGACCCTGCGTTCGAGCCACCGAGCGAGCCTTCGGAGAAGGACCCGGTCGCCGTGTCGCGGCCGAACTTCGTCGAGCTGTGTCTACAGCTGACACAGAGCGACGAGCAGGTGTTCGAGGAGCTGTGGCGCACGCTCGGGCTGTCCGTCGACTGGTCGATGACCTACACGACCATCGGGACGCTCGCCCAGCGGATCTCCCAGCGCTCCTTCCTCGGACTGCTCGAGCGGGGCGAGACCTACCAGCTGGAGGCCCCCACGCTGTGGGACGTCGACTTCCAGACCGCCGTCGCCCAGGCCGAGCTGGAGGACCGCGAGCGCTCCGGAGAGATGAACCGCGTCCGCTTCCGCCTCGACGACGGCGACGGCGACGGCGACGGCGATGCGTTGATCGAGACGACCCGCCCGGAGTTGATCCCCGCGTGTGTGGCACTGCTCGCCCACCCCGACGACGCCCGCCAGCGCGATCTGGTCGGCAAGGATGTGCTGACGCCGCTGTTCGGCACGCGCGTTCCGGTTCTCACGCATCCGCTGGTCGACCCCGAGAAGGGGACGGGCCTCGTGATGGTGTGCACGTTCGGCGACCTCACCGATGTGGTGTGGTGGCGTGAGTTGGGGTTGCCGGTCCGCTCGGTGCTCGACCCCGACGGCCGCCTCGGCGAGGTTCCGTGGGGGGCCGCCGGCTGGGAGTCCGCGGACGTCGATCGCGCCCGCGCGCAGTACCGGGAGTTGGAGGGCAGGACGATCAACCAGGCGCGTCGGCGCATTGTCGAGCTGCTGAAAGAGTCCGAGGAGCTTGTCGGTGAGCCCACGCAGGTGACGCGGGCCGTGAAGTTCTTCGAGAAGGGCGAACGGCCCGTCGAGATCGTGACCAGTCGCCAGTGGTTCATCCGCACGCTCGATCATCGCGAGGCGCTGCTCGAGCGCGGCCGCGAGCTCGAATGGCATCCGCCCTACATGCGCGCGCGGTTCGAGGATTGGGTGAACGGGTTGACGGGCGACTGGTGCGTCAGTCGCCAGCGTTTCTTCGGCGTGCCGTTTCCGGTCTGGTACCCGCTCGACGCGACCGGTGCCGTGCTGTATGACCAGCCGATCGCGGCCAGCGCCGAGCAGCTTCCCGTCGATCCGTCGACCGACACTCCCGACGGGTACGAACCCGAGCAACGCTCCCAGCCGAACGGCTTCGTGGGCGACCCCGACGTGATGGACACCTGGGCGACGTCCTCGCTCACGCCGCAGATCGCCGGGCGCGCGGGCGAGGACACCCTGAAGGGCGCAGGTGAGCAGCTGTTCGAGAAGGTCTTCCCGATGGATGTCCGCCCGCAGGCGCACGACATCATCAGAACCTGGCTGTTCTCGACGATCCTGCGATCACAGCTGGATTGGGACGCGCTCCCCTGGCGCAACGCGGCGATCTCCGGCTGGGTACTGGACCCCGACCGCAAGAAGATGTCGAAGTCCAAGGGAAACGTGGTGACACCGATGCACCTGCTGGAGGAGTACGGCGCCGACGCAGTCCGCTACTGGGCGGCCAGCGGTCGTCCCGGGACTGACACGGCATTCGACGCCCAGCAGATGAAGGTGGGCCGGCGGCTGGCGGTAAAGCTGCTGAACGCGTCTAAGTTCGCGCTCGCCGAGTTGCCCCCCCAGGGAGAGGTCACCCATCCTCTGGACCGCGCGATGATCGCTCGCCTGGCCGCCGTGGTCAGGGATGCCACGAGCAGCCTCGAGGGCTACGACTATGCCCGCGCGCTCGAGCAGGTCGAGGGCTTCTTCTGGTGGTACTGCGACTTCTACCTGGAGCTCGTGAAGGGCCGTCGCTACGACTCCACGCCCCAGGCCGCGGCATCGGTCAGCCGCGCGCTGGCACTGTCGCTTTCCGTCTTCCAGCGCCTGTTCGCCCCGTTCCTTCCCTTCGTCGCAGAGGAGGTGTGGTCCTGGTGGCAGCCGGGCTCGGTTCACCGCGCGCCATGGCCGGATGCGGATGAGCTCACGGGCGTCCTCTCCCAGGCGGGCGCGGGCGGCGAGGTCGATGAAGGCGACCGCGAGGATGTGGCGCTCGGGGTGACCGCGGACGTGCTGCGAGAGGTGCGCAAGGCCAAGTCCCAGGCACGCCGGAAGATGCGCGCGCCGGTCGCGCGCGTGGTTGTGCGCGACACCGCCGAGCGCCTTCGCGCGCTCAGGCTGGGCGAGGGCGACCTGTTGCTGGCAGGGTCGATCGAGCGCATCGAGACGGACGAGGACGAGGAGTTCGCCGTCGAGGTCGAGCTGGCCGAGGAACCCGTGGGGTAGACGAGCGCGCCGGGCTGCCGTCAGAGACGTGGCATCCTTTGAGAAGGCCTGCTCGGATAGGGTCCCCGGCGTGAAGCGCACACTGATAGCCGAGCTCCCCGAGGCGATCGGCCAGCAGGTGACGATTCGCGGCTGGGTTCATGCTCTGCGCGACCAGAAGCGCATGCAGTTCATGGTCGTCCGCGACGAAACCGGTCTCGCGCAGGTCGTACTGGCGAAGGACGATTCGACCAGTCAGCTCAACGAGCTGATCTCCGCGCTGACCGTGGAGTCGGCGGTCACAGTCACCGGTTCGGTGGTGGCCGACGAGCGGGTGAAGCTCGGAGGCCTGGAGGTGAAGCTCGAGGATCTCCAGGTCGACTCGCTCGCCGAGCCGGAGGTGCCCATCGCGGCCGACTCGGCCCTGGACAAGCGGATCGACTGGCGCTATCTGGATCTGCGCAGGCCCGACCGAAGGCTGATCTTCGAGGTGCAGACGACCACCGAGCACGCGATGCGGGAGTACTGGCGCAAACAGCAGTTCATCGAGATCCACACGCCAAAGTTCATGGGCTCTGCCAGCGAGTCGGGTGCGGAGCTGTTCAAGGTCGAGTACTTCGACCGCACCGCCTACCTGGCCCAGTCACCGCAGTTCTACAAGCAGATGGCGATGGCCGCGGGCTTCGGGCGGGTGTTCGAGATAGGTCCCGTCTTCCGCGCGAACCCGTCCTTCACCTCCCGCCACGACACCGAGTTCACGAGCGTGGACACGGAGATCGCCTGGATCGACTCCCACGAGGACGTCATGGCCTTCCAGGAGCGCTGGCTCGCACACGTGCTCGCGGTCGTGAAGGACGTGCATGGCGAGCAGATCGAGCAGACCTTTCGGCACCGAGCTCATCGTGCCCGCGGTTCCGTTCCCGCGCGTGACGCTCGAGGACGCCAAGGAGCTGTTGCGCGAGGGCGGACACGAGGCGCCGGGGCCCGAGCACGATCTGGACCCGCCGTCAGAGCGCGCGCTGTCGGCGATCGTCAAGGAGCGCTACGGCAACGAGTTCGCCTTCGTCACCGACTATCCGACGTCGGTGAGGCCCTTCTACCACATGCGATATGACGACCGCCCGACCGTCACCAAGAGCTTCGATCTGCTCTGGCGGGGCATCGAGTTGACCACCGGTGCCCAGCGCGAGCACCGCTACGAACGGCTGCTGGCGCAGGCAGAGGACAAGCGTGTCGACGTGGCCCCGATCCAGTACTACCTCGACTTCTTCCGCTTCGGCGCACCCCCGCACGGTGGCTTCGGATTCGGGCTGACGAGGCTCTTGATGCAGATGCTCGGGCAGGACAACGTGCAGGGAGGTCACCCTCCTCTACCGCGGACCCCATCGCCTGGAGCCCTAGGCGGGAGCTTCCGAGTAGCGGAGCGAGCCGGGGGTCGTCAGCTTCTCGCCCGTCTCCAGCAGCGTCTTCAGGCCCGACAGGATCATCGGCCAGCCGCCGTAGAGCTCGCCGTGGGGCTGCTTGCCAAGCTGGTCGTGGGTGACGGTCAGCCGGCACGAGTCGCCGACCGGTTCGATCTCCCAGGTGACCCTCGAGGTCCCTTCGCTCTTTACCTCGTCGCTCCACAGCGCGTTGAAGCTCTGCACGAGCCGGCGCGGCGGGTCGACCTCCAGGTTCTCGCCCGCTGCGATCTCGCCGCCGCGCGGGGTCCCGAGCTCATAGCCCGAACCGGGCTTCCAGTCGGAGGCGACCTCCGCCCCGAAGTTGTACTGCCGTCTCATCTGCGGGTCGGTGATCGCCTCCCACAGACGCTCGGGCGTCGTGCGGATGTAGATCTCGAACACCTTCTCCTCGGGGTCCGCCGTCCAGGGCCTCTTGCCGCTGCTCTGCGCGTTCATGTCCGCGTCCTCCTCGATTGTGGTCTTGAGTCCACTGAGCGCTGCCGCCCAGGGCTCTGCGTACTTGCTCACCCAGCGGTCGTGGACGAGCCGGATGGGGACGGGGTTCAGGAAGTGCAGCTTCTCGCGCCCGCGTCGCTTCGTGCTCACGAGCCCTGCCTGCTCGAGCAGCTTCAGGTGCTTCATCACGCCGAAGCGCGTCATCGGCAACCGCTGCTCGAGCGCGCTGAGCGTCTGCCCGTCCTCGCTCGAACAGCTCGTCGAGCAGGCTCCGGCGCGTCGGGTCTGCGAGCGCTCTGAACACCACGTCCATGGGCGCCATCATATGTGACCTTATAGTCACCTGTCAAGGCCCGCGCGTCCGCCTACAGCCCGAACACGTCCGCGAGCAGCTCGTAGGAGCGCCTGCGCGCCTCATGCTCGTAGGTGATGCTCACGACGATCACCTCCTCGGCGCCGTATTTCCCGACCACGTCCTCGAGCTCCGCGCGGACCGCTGGTGGTGACCCGAGCACTGCCCGCCGCTCAGAGCGCGGCTGACCCGGCGTGCGCCCCTCGGCGGCGAGGAACTCGAGTGCCTTCTCCGGCGGCGGTACCGCGATCAGCTCGCCGCGACGCAGCAGGGTGAACGTCATGCGCCCGCTCGCGGCCAGTCGCCGCGCCTCCTCGTCGCTGTCGGCGCAGATCACCCACACGGCGACCGCCGTGCGCGGTTTCAGCCCGGCGTGTTCGTGTTCGGCGAAGCGCTCGCGGTAGAGCGCGGTGATCTCGGCTCCGCCGGCATTGATGAAGTCGGCGAACGCATACGGCAGCCCCAGCTCGGCCGCCCACAGCGCGCTCTGCGGGGATGAGCCCAAGAGCCACGGCTCGGGCCGCTCCGGGCGGCCGGGCAACGTCTTCGCCAGGCGCGCAAACGGGTGATCGGAGGGAAGCTGGTCATTCAGATACCCCAACAGCTCCACGAGCTGCTCCGGGAAATCGTCAGGCGCTGCCGCGCGCCGATCGCGCTGCAGGGCGAACGTCGTCAGGGGGTCGGTGCCGGCGGCGCGACCCAGCGCAAGGTCGATGCGGCCGGGAAACAGGCCGGACAGCAGGCTGAAGGTCTCGGCCACCTTGAACGGGCTGTAGTGGGGGAGCATCACGCCGCCGCTGCCCACGCGAATGCTCGTGGTCGCCGCGGCGATCGGGCCGATCAGCGCCTCGGGGCTTCCTCCGGCCAGCATCGGTCCACCGTGGTGCTCGGCAACCCAGTAGCGGTGGTAGCCGAGCTGATCCGCCAAGCGCGCCAGGTCCAGAGTGTTCTGCAGCGCCTGCGCGCCCGAGGATCCCTCCGAGACCGGAGACTGGTCGAGGACGGACAGGCGAAAGGGGCTATCCGTCATGCGGTCAGGAGGAGCGCTGGATCGCGCCCACCGCGCCACGCAGGCCCACGCAGCCGATGCACCCCACGCATCCGACGCAGTTCACGCAGCCGATGCACCCCACGCACGCGACACACCGGCTGTTGGCGATCCCCGCGACGACCGCCGCGCTTCCAACGACTCCGGCGCTGAAGAGGACGCCCGCGCTCCCGACGATCCCTGCGCTTGCCGCCGTGCCCGTGCTGGCGATCACGCCCGCGCCGGCGAACGTCCCCGCGCTCGCGATCACTCCTCGGCTGGCGACCGTCCCTGCGCTGCCCATCACCCCGGCGCTCGCCACCGTCCCGACGCTGTCGATCTGACGCAAGGCTCAAGAATAGTCTCCCGCGCGTCCCGTCCGCACCCCCATCTACCTTCAAGTCATGCTCCTGAACGAGCTGACCGACGGCACGGAGATCGACCAGGTCCTGCTGGTCCGCGAGGCCGAGCGCCGCCAGCGCCGCGACGGCGGCGACTACCTGCGCCTGCAGCTCGGGGACCGCACGGGAGCCGTCGCCTGCATGGTGTGGGAGGAGCTCGCCGAGGTGGAAGAGCTCGCACGCGCAGGCGCACCGGTCAGGGTCAGCGGCCGCTACACGGTGCACCCGCGCTTCGGACCCCAGATCAACCTGCGCGATCTGGCGGCAGCCGCGCCCGGGAGCTTCGACCCCAAGGATCTCCTCGACGGCCCGGCGCGCGACGTCAGCCAGATGGAAGGTGAGGTGCGCGAGCTGCTCGAGACCATCCAGGAGCCGCACCTGCGCGTCCTGCTCGAGCGCGTTTTCGGCGACGGCTCAGAGCTGTGGGCCGGCTATCGCGTGGCTCCCGCGGCGAAGTACTACCACCAGGCATACCGGCACGGCCTGCTCGAGCACAGTCTCGGGGTCGCCCAGGCGGTGAGTGCGATCAGCGCCACCTTCACCGGCATCGACCGCGACGTCGCCGTGACCGGCGCGCTCCTGCACGACATCGGCAAGCTCGAGGCCTACACCGACGATCCACAGAACATCGACCTGACCGACGCCGGCCGGCTGCAGGGGGAGATCGCCCTGGGCTACTACCGCATCCGCCGCATGATCGAGGACATCGAGGGCTTCCCCGCGGAGCTCGGCCAGGCGGTGGGCCACATCATCCTCTCCCACCACGGCTCGCTTGAGCACGGGAGCCCGGTCCTGCCATGCACGCGGGAGGCGACGCTCGTGCACATGATCGACAACCTCGGCGGGCGCCTGGGCAGCTTTGACCGCCTCGAGAAGGAGCTCGCTCCCGGCCGGCGCTGGTCTGGATTCGACCGCGCGATCGGCGGGGGCGCGTTCTTCGCAGAGCGAGGCGCCGAGGACCGGCAGGAGATCGGCGAGGAGGCCGGCCAACCACCGGCACCTGCCCGCGAAGCAGCCTGACAGTCGCACATAGCGACTCGCCGGAGCGACTATGTTTGGCTGATGGCTCAAGACGTGGAGCCCGGGCCGGCCGCGCGGGCGCCGGATGCGGGCGAGCAGTCGCACCGCGCTCTGTGGTCGATGCTCGTGTTGCCGCTGGTCCTGCTCCTGGGGATCGCCGGGGGCGTGAGCTTTGTCCTGCTGAAGGGCCCGAGCAAGCCGGCGCTGCCCGCAGGCGCGCAGCAGTCCGGTGCTGGTGGGGGGTTCCTCGGTGCGCTCGCGCTTCCAGCCAGGCCGGCGCCGCCGATCGATCTGCGCAACTACCTGGGCCAGCCGGTCACGCTGGGCGAGTATCGCGGCAAGGCCGTGCTGGTCACGTTCCTCTACACGAACTGTCCCGACGTGTGTCCGCTCATCACCTCCAACCTCAGGGTGGCCATGAACCTGCTGGGCGCAGAGCGATCGCGGGCGCAGATCATCGCCGTGTCGGTCGACCCGCGTGGGGACACGCCGGCCGCTGTCGCCAGGTTCCTGCGCGCCCATGAGATGGCGGGCAGGATGCAGTATCTCCTCGGCTCGGCCGGCGAACTGTCTCGGACGTGGGCGGCCTGGAACGTCGGATCGTCTCCCGAGGTGGGCCAGCCTGAGCAGGTTGCGCACTCGGCGCTCGTGTACGGCATCAGCGCGAGCGGCAGGTTGACGACCATCTACCCGGCCACGTTCGAACCGAGCGAGATCGCCCACGACGTGCCAAAGCTCGCCGCGCGCTAGCGCTTGTCGGACTCTTAGCTTGCTCCTACGTGGAGTGCAGGGCGGGGTTAGCTTCCCGGGAGAGGATGCGCTCCATGACACTCACAGACGCAATCATCCTCAACGTCCTGCTCGACATCGCGCTGCTCGGCCTGCTTGCCTTCGTGATGTCGCGCGCCTCCAAGCTCACTCCGCATCGCCCCGGCGCTCAGGGCGATCCAGTATCTCAGCGTTCGCCCAGGCCGCGCTGCCACAGCACCACATACCAGACCGCGACCACGATCAGAACAACCAGGGGAATCGCCAGGCTCAGGATCGACCCGGTCAGAAAGTGAGATGCGAGCGGGACCTCGATCTTTGGCATGAACCCTCCTTAGTGCTCGCTCGCCAACCGTGGAGCTCCAGCCGTGCCCGGCTCGGTCGGCGTCAGCCAGCGATGGACGTATACGAAGACAACGATCAGAAACGTGACCGAGCCCGGTACCCACATTATCCCGGCCGCGAGCTGCTGATCGGCAATCGCCGAGATGCCGCCCGGGCGCCCAGCCTGGTGCGCGTAGACGCCGTACAGCGGATGTGGAGCGAGCGCGAGCACCACGGCCAGGGCCCAGCTGACGATCATCCCGCCGATCGCGTACAGCACGCGCTCGGCGGGCGCCAGGCGGGTGCGCAGAGGCGGTGAGGCGATCACCTGCTTCCAGAACATCACCGCGACGCAGAAGAACAGCGTGTGCTCGAGCGCGTGCAGCGCGGTGGATTGAAGCGTCGCGTCGAACAGCGCCGGCACGTGCCAGCCGAGCAGCACCGCGGAGAACACGATGAAGCAGGGCACGGGGCGACCGAGGGTTCGGCTCGCCAGTCGCAGCGGGGCCGTTCGCTCCCCCTGGCTGAGCCCGCGCGCCAGCGACCTGCGGGCATCCAGCGGCAGACAGCGCCACAGCCGTATCCAGGGGCGCGCCACGCACGATCAGAGGCGCGGCGACCACCAGCAGCAGCACGTGTTGGATCATGTGCACCCAGAACAGCTGTGCGCTCAGCAGCTCGATCGGCGAGGCCAGCGCAACGGCGAGCACGACCAGGCCCGAGTAGAAGCAGGCGCCGCGCCAGCGTTGCGAGGTTCGCTTGCGCCGGGGGGTGACGGTGCGCCGATCGCCGATCCAGTACAGGATCGCCAGGTCGATCACGAGGACGAGCGGGGGATTGAACGACCAGTCCCAGAAGCCGGGCGCCGCTGCCGCCGTGGCGAGCACTACAACAGGTACAGCGTCACGTAGGTGATCACGCCGATACCGGCGAGGAAGACCCAGTAGAAGACGGCCGCGTCCAGCCCGGGCGCTATCAGCCTGTCGGGGTCCTTGATGTCGCCGCCGGCGCTCGCAGGGGCGCGCCGCGCGCGAAGCTCGGTGGCCACGAGCGTCTCCAGCCAGTACATGGTGGCGAGCACGGCGATCAGGTAGAAGGCCGTCCAGGCACAGAACACGCTCGCGAACGCGCCGTCCGTGGGACCGAAATGCTGGTGGGTGTACTCGACGCACTGCACGGCCACCGCGACCAGCCCGAGCACCACCGAGCCGACCGCAGCCAGCGTCCAGCTCTGCGACCTCGCCCGCATCCCGCGCCCGGCGGCGAACGCAAGTACCGCGCTCAGCACGACGCACGCGATGAACGCTGCGCCCAGTGCCTTGTCCGGGCTCACGTGCGCCGGGCGCCACATGTGGTCGACGTTGATCGAGCGCAGGTAGAAGTAGGCGAACAGAAATGCCAGGAAGAAGAACGTCGAGGCGCCGCACAGGAGCCTCGAGGCCACCGACAGCGCGCGCGCGCCGACGTCCGGCGGCTCGGGCGGGATCTCCACGCCCGCCGCCACCGGCGGAACCATCAGCCCGAGGGGGAGCTTTTCGCTCTCTGAGGCCATCGTCAGGCTCCCGCCGCCGCCGGCTGACTGCCGCCGGGCACGCCGACCGGCGTGCCGTAGTCGTAGGGATCGGAGTCGAACACCGGGATCTGCTCGAAGTTGTTGACCGGCACCGGGGTCGGCACCTGCCACTCGATCGACTTCGAGCGCCACGGGTTGGACTCCGCGCGCTCCCGCACGAAGATCATCGAGTACACGGTGTTGAACACGAAGATGAGCATCGAGAACCCGAGCACGAACGCGGATATCGACACCCACACGTTGAGCCCCTGCAGGTCGGGCGCGTAGGTGCTCACGCGCCTGGGCATGCCTTTCATGCCCAGCGCGAACAGCGGCAGGAAGGTCGAGTTGAACGCGACGAACATCAGCCAGAAGTGCCACTTGGCCAGCCGCTCGTTGAAGCGCAGACCGGTCATCTTCGGCACCCAGTAGTAGATCGCGGCGAAGAACGTGAACACGAGACCGCCCATGATCGTGTAATGGAAGTGGGCCATCACGAAGAAGCTGCCGTGGGTGTCGGTATCGCTCGGGGTGTCTGAGAGGAACACGCCGGAGAGCCCGCCGATGAGGAAGTTGAAGGTCCACGCCAGGCAGAAGAGCATGGGCACGCTGAACGACGTTCGCGCCTTCCACAGCGTGCCCATCACGCACAGGAAGATGAACCCGGTCGGGATCGAGATGATCTCCGTCGAGAGCATGTAGAACGGGCGCAGATCGGCGTTGATGCCGCTCACGAACAGGTGGTGCTGCCACACGAAGAAGCTCAGCAGGCTCACCCCGAGCATCCCCGCCACGGCCAGCCGGTAGCCCCACAGCGGCTTGCGTGTGAACACGGGCAGCAGCTCGAGCACCACGCCGAACCCGGGCAGGGCGAGCACGTACACCTCCGGGTGCCCGAAGAACCAGAACAGGTTCTGGAACAGGTAGGAGCTGCCGCCGCCGCCCGCGATGAAGAACGAGGTGTTGATCGTCCGGTCGAGCGCCGCCATCAGCAGCGTGGCGATCAGCATCGGCGCGGCCAGGACCATCAGGATGGCCGTCGCGTACACCGACCACACGAAGATCGGAAGGCGCGACCAGGTCAGCCCCGGGGCGCGCATGGTCATGATCGTGGCCATCATGTTCAACCCGAGCAGCGCCATCGAGATACCCACCAGGGCGAAGAAGATGATGTAGGAGTCCATGCCCATCACCGCCTGGTTGTTGAGCGGTGCATAGCCGGTCCAGCCGGTGGGGAAGCCGCCGAAGAAGATGGTCGACGTGAGAATGAACCCGGCGGCCATCAGCAGCCAGAAGGTGAGCGCCTCGATGCGGGGGAAGGCCATGCGCCGGGCGCCGATCATGATCGGCACGAAGTAGTTGGCGAACGGGCCGAGGATGCCCGAGGTCATCATCCCCATCATCATCGTGCCGTGCATGCCCACAATCGAGAGGTATTGGTTGGGCCCCACGAACGTGGGGACGGGGTGCAGGAGCTCCGTGCGGATCAACATCGCGTTGAGCCCGGCGATGAAGATGAACACGCCGATGCCCACCAGGTACTGGATCCCGACGACCTTGTGGTCGGTGCACAGGCCGAAGTAGCGCCCGATGCCCTCGCCCTCCTTCTCACGCAGCGACGCAGGGCGCCCGAGCAGGCGCGAGACGGGGTAGTTGGCGAAGCCCAGCCCGATCAGAAAGCCGATCACGCCGAAGAAGTACGCGAACAGCAACGCGACATCGTTCTCGTCGGTTGCCGCCTGGTATTCAAAGCTTTTGCCGCCGTTGACCTGATGGCCGATGAACCAGCCCAGGTAGTAGCCGCCCACCCCCAGGATCACGGCGGTCAGCAGGTTGAAGCCGATCAGTCGCCGCCACAGCGGTCGCCGGGTGGGCTGGGGAGTGGGTGCGGCCTCGGTCGTCGTGCTCATTCTCCACGCCTCGTTGGTTCGGGTAGGTAGGTGGTGCTGTACTTCGGCAGCACACTGGTCGCCGGGGCGAACCGCTTCTGCTGTTCGCGTATCCAGACGTTGAATGCCGCCGGTGTGACCACGCGGCCTGTGTCGTACATGTAGCCGTGCCAGATGCCACACAGCTCGGCGCAGCGCACTTCGAAGCTCTGCAGCTTGGTGGGCCTGACGAACGCCACGTTGTCAACGTCGGGATTGGCGTCGGCCTTGACGCCGAGCTGGATGGCCCAGAAAGAGTGGATGACGTCGATCGACGTCACATGGAGTTCGACCATCTTGTTGTCGGGCAGCACCAGGTGTGGGGTCTCGACGCCACCGTAGGTGGGGTAGCGGTAGGTGAACATCCACTGCTGCGCGATCACCTGCACCGGCAGCTTCGGCCCTTTCGGCACGGTCAGCGGTTTGGGCCCGCTCCCCGAGCCGGCGCCGTAGCCGCTCTCCAGCCGGATCGTCCCGTATGCGGCCAGCGCCAGCACCAGCACCGAGGTGACCACGATCCAGGTTGTCTGCAGGCTCGAGTTGCCGCGCACCGCGGGTCCTTCCAGCGCGCCGCCCTTTGGCTGGCGAAAGACGACCACCGAGTAGATCAGGTAGATGACGACCAGCAGCAGCACCGGTGTGGCCATGGCCAGCAGCACGGTGTTGTCGGTGACCTTGCCCGAGGCCTGTTCTGAGCCATGGCCCGGCGGAATGATCGGGCCGATGAGGAAGATCGCCAGCGGGGTGGCGATCAGCGAGGCGACGATCCAGATCGTGGTGAAGCGCCGCGCGTGGTTCGGTTCCGCGGGCACACCGCCCGAGGAGATCGACGGGTTAGACGACATTCAGGAACCCGTCCATGTAGCCGAGCGTCTGCATCGGGCCCCCGAAGCCGTCCAGGAATCCCGCGGCGCAGGGAACGAAGCACTGCCAGCGGTAGCGCCCCTTCTTACCGGTGCGGAAGCTGAATTCGATCGTGCGGTGGGCGGCTCCTTCGCAGGGCGCGAATTCGCACTGGTTCTTGGCTTCTTCGGCGACGCCCGGCAGCGGCACGAACACCCCGAGCGCCGGCACCACGAACGTGTGTGAGGCTTCTTCGGGCTTGATCGCGTTGACCGTCTTGCCGTCGACCCGCACGGTTCCGCCGATCGTCCCCTGGACCTGCGAGAGGAACGGGTTGCGCAGACCGCTTTCGCCGTCGTACTGGTAGAGCGTGACGTGCACGATCGAGTTGGCGGGCACCGTGTAGATGGTGCTGTGCACCCACTGGCCGTTGCGACGCACCAGGTAGGAGACCCAATCGGGATGCGCCGGGCTGTACTTGGGGCCGATCGCGGCGACGGTCTGGAGCGTGAGCTGCGTGCCGGCGCTGGAGGGCGCGTTGATCGACGCTACGGGCGTCGGCTGGCTCGTCGCCCAGGTGGCGATGTACAGGCCGATGAGGACACCCACCACCGCGACAGCGGCGCCCACTCCCAACAGCTTCTTGACGAACAGGTTCACGTCGGCCTCCGCTCACCCTAAGTCGCACCCCTCTGGCGGCGAAGTCTATACACACGGCCAGCTGCGTTGCGGCCACCTCCCTGCGAAGGCTTCGGGCACGACATCGCCTGAGCGACGCGGCGGCCGGCCAGAGCTCCCAGGCCCCCGCTCGCGCGCGCGAGGCCCGCTGAAAGTCCGCAAATAGCGGCCGCTCAGGCGGTCGCTTCGACAACTGTCTCGCCGTCGGGTTCTATGGTTCGGAGCGATGGCAAAGGACACAGAGAAGCTGATCCGGCAGCTGTCGCTGATCTCCTACCTGATGGCGGAGCGCCGGCCGGTCACGGCGCTTGAGATCCGCCGGGACGTGGAGGGCTACAGCGGCATGAACGAGGACGCGTTCGCGCGGCGCTTCTACGCCGATCGCTCCGAGCTCGAATCGCTGCGCATCCAGCTGACCGTCGAGCGACCAGCCGACGGGGCGGCTGAGCAGGAGAACTACTCGCTGCGCCCGGAGAACTTCCATCTGCCCCCGATCGCGTTCACCGACAAGGAGCTCGCCGCGCTGCAGACCGCACTGAGCCTGCTGGACGGCGAATTCGCCTACGCAGAGCCCCTGCGCCTTGCGCTGCAGCAGATCACCTGGGGGCGTCCCAGCCCGCTGCAGGCTCCCGAGCAGCGCTCGGTTGCGCTCGGCATCACGGCCTCCGCCGGTGGCCACGACCTCTCCGCTCGCCTCGCGAAGGTGGAGACGGCGATCTTTCGCAACAAGACGATCCTGTTCGACTACTACACGATGGAGCGCGACGAGGTGGGCCCTCGCCGCGTCGATCCCTACCACCTGCTGTTCCAGGGTGGCCAGTTCTACCTGCTGGGCCACTCCCACGAGCGCAAGGCGATCCGCGTGTTCCGTCTTTCGCGCATCCGCGGCAAGGTCTCCTACGCGACCAAGGCCGAGCACGACTTCCGCCGTCCGGCCGACTTCGACCCGCGCGCGTACGCCAACCGCGCCGACTGGCAGCTCGGCGAGGACGAGGGCGTGGCCGAGATCCTCATCTCCGAGCGGATCGCCTGGCAGGTCGAGCGCCACTTCGGCCGCTACGGGGAGATCCGTGAGGCTGACGAGGGGAGCAGGGTCTTCCTGACCCCCTACTCGAACCCGCGCGGCATCATCTCCTGGGTACTCGGCCTGGGCGCATATGCGCACCTGCAGGGGCCCGAGGAGCTGGCCGGGGAGCTCGAGCAACGGCTGGAGCTGCTGGCGGAGCGTCACGGCGACACGCTTCCCGGCGCCGAGGCGAAGGTCACTCCTGCCGATGGCACGAGCGGACGCTCCTCCGCGCCCGCGCGGGGCCGGTCCGCTTCGCGTCGGTCGGCCGCGGCGGACGCTGACGGCGAGGAGGCATCGCCCGGGCGGGGCGACACCGCGATCCGCCCGGAGCGCTTCGCGCGTCTGGTTACGCTCGCGAGCATCCTCATCCAGGCCGGACGTGCGGGGGAGCCGGTCGAGATCGAGGAGGTGTGCGAGCGCCTGCAGCTCAGCGACGAGGAGCTGCGCGAGGACGTCAACGTCCTCAACGTCGTCAACTTCGGCGGGGGCTCCTACGTGCTGTACGCCGAGATCAACGAGCAGGAGGGGACGATCGAGGTCGATCCGGAGCCCTACAGCGACAACTTCGATCGACCGGCACGCCTGCTGCCGGTCGAGGCCAAGGCGCTCGTGGCGGCGATCGACCTGATCGGTGAGCACATCCCCGAGGGGTCGCTCACCTCCGCGCGCGAGAAGATCGTCGCCGCGCTCGGCGAGGATCCGATGGAGCAGGGCCTCCAGGTCGCGCGGGCCGGCGGGGACGACTCCGGCGTGGCCCGCCTCGTGTCCGACGCGATCGTCGAGCGGAAGATCGTGGAACTGGAGTACTACAAGGAGAACGAGGACGAGCTGTCGCTGCGCAGGGTGGAGCCATATGCGCTCACGAACGGACGCGAGGGCTGGTATGTCGCGTCGTTCGACCCCGAGCGCGACGGTATGCGCCACTTTCGCCTGGACCGGATCAAGCACGCGACGGTCACCGAGGAGACGTTCGAGCCGCGGCCGGAGGTCGACCCCGCGGCGGAGGTCGACGGCTGGCTGCGCACCGGCGAGGTGCAGGCGTCGCGCAGCGCACGCGTGTGGGTGTCTCCCGAGCGGGCCCGCTGGGCGCGTGAGGCCCGAAGGGTGGTCGAGGAGCGAAGCGACGGCGCGGTCGTCGTCGAGCTGAGCTTCGCCGGCGTCGACTGGCTGGTGCGGGAGATCCTCAAGGAAGCGGGCGACGCCGCCGTGCTCGAGCCCAAGGACGCGCGCAAGGCCGTCCGCGCGACCGTCGCGCGCCTGCGCGAGGCTCACGCGACGCCTGCCGGCGTGTAGGCACCTTTTCACCTCCTCACATGAGTCGGCGCGAGCAGATCACGATGTCGGCGGCCGAGGCCGCCTCCTTCCTCGCCTCGGAGCGGACCGTCACCTGCGCAACGGTCGGCCCCCGCGGCTGGCCGCACCTGATGCCGCTCTGGTACGTGCTGCGTGATCCCGACGACGGCGTCGTTCCGGGGCCGCGCCTATGGGCGTGGACGTACGCGGCCTCCCAGAAGGTGCGCAACCTCGAGCGCGACCCGCGCGCCACCCTGCAGGTCGAGGCGGGCGAGGCCTATGCGGAGCTGCGCGGGGTCATGCTCGAGTGCGAGGCCGTCATCCACCGGGACCTCGACACTGTCGCGCCGCTGGGCGCCGCGATCCTGCTCCAGAATTCGGTGCCCCGTGGCGTAGAGCCGCCGCGGGAGCTCCCCGATGAGGCGCGTGCCGCGGTCACGGCTCAGGCAGCCAAGCGGGTGGGCCTCGAGTTCGTGGAGCGCCGGCGGGCGACCTGGGACCATCGCAAGCTCGGCGGGGTCTACTGAGTGGAGCCGCTGAAGGGACTGATCCTGTCCGGGGGCAAGGGCACGCGCCTGCGCCCGATCACCCATACGAGCGCCAAGCAGCTCGTGCCGGTGGCCAACAAGCCCGTGCTGTTCTACGGGATCGAGGCGATGGCCGAGGCCGGCATCGAGGAGGTCGGCATCGTGATCGCCCCCGAGACCGGCGGCGAGATCGAAGAGGCCGCCGGAGACGGCTCGCGGTTCGGGGTGCGCATCTCCTACATCCTCCAGGACGAGCCGCTCGGGCTCGCGCACGCGGTGCTCACCGCCGAGCCCTACCTGGGGGCGAGCCCGTTTGTGATGTACCTCGGCGACAACCTCCTGCAGGGGGGGATCTCAGATCTGGTGGCAGCCTTTCGCGAGCACTCGCCGGATGCGCTGATCCTGCTCACGCCGGTGCCCGACCCCGAGAACTACGGTGTCGCCGAGCTGGCCGAGACTGCCCCCGGTGCGGTGGGTCGGGTCGTGCGCCTGATCGAGAAGCCCACGAAGCCCGCCACGGACCTGGCGCTCGTCGGCGTGTACATGTTCACGGCGCAGATCCACGACGCCGCACGCGCGATCGCGCCGTCGGCGCGCGGGGAGCTCGAGATCACCGACGCGATCCAGCACCTGCTCGACGGGGGCCTGCGCGTCGAGCCGCACATAGTGCGAGGCTGGTGGAAGGACACCGGACGTCTGGAGGACATGCTCGAGGCCAACCGCCTCGTGCTCGACAACCTTCCCGGGCGGGTCGACGGCGAGCTGATCGACTCGCGTGTGGACGGGCGCGTGGTGGTCGAGGCCGGCGCCCGGCTCGAGCGCACGACTGTGCGCGGCCCCGCGATCGTTGGTGCCGACGCACGGCTGAGCGACTGCTATGTCGGTCCCTACACCGCGATCGGCGAGCGGTGTGAGATTCGCGGCTCGGAGGTCGAGCACTCGATCCTGCTCGCGGGTTGCACGGTCGCGGACCTCGATGGCCGCATGGAGTCGTCGCTGCTCGGGCGCAACGTGACCGTGCGCCGCGGCGACGGTCAGCCGCGCGCGTACCGGTTCATGGTCGGGGACAACTCCGACATCTCGATCCTGTGAGGTTCCAGTGAAGCTGCTCGTGACAGGTGCCGGCGGGATGCTCGGCCACGATGTCATGCGCGCGGGAGAGCTCGGCGGGCACGAGCTCGCGGGACTGGGACACGCCCAGCTCGACATCGCCGAGGAGGCGGCCGTGGAGGACGCGCTCGAGCGCATCCGTCCCGGCGCGGTGATCAACTGCGCCGCCTGGACCGACGTCGACGGCGCCGAGAGCCATCGCCGCCAGGCGCACGCGGTCAACGCGGACGGAGCGGGGAACGTCGCGCGCGCGGCCGCGGGGGCGGGTGTTCCGCTCATTCACGTCTCCACCGACTACGTCTTCTCGGGCGTGGCCCCGAGCGACCCGGACGGCGAGCCGCGCCCGTACGTCGAGTCCGATCCGACCGGCCCGCGCTCGGTGTACGGCGAGACCAAGCTCGCCGGCGAGCTGCAGGTGCTCGCCGCCTCCTCCCTTCACGCAGTAGTGCGCAGCTCCTGGCTGTTTGGGGTGGGGGGCCACAACTTCGTCGCCACCATGCTTCGCCTCGCGGGCGCTCGCGATGACAGTGGACCGGGCGGATCCGAGGAGCCCACGCCGGTCGTTCAGGTCGTGACCGACCAGATCGGCTGTCCCACCTGGACCGGACATCTCGCCCCCGCGCTGCTCGGGCTGATCGAGCGCGAGGTCTCCGGCCTCGTCCACCTCGCCGGGACCGGTGAGGTCTCATGGAACGGCTTCGCCCGGGAGATCTTTCGTCAGGCTGAGGTCAGCTGCGCCGTCGAGCCGGCGAGCAGCGCGCAGATGAGCCGTCCCGCCCCTCGCCCCGCGTGGTCCGCGCTCCGATCAGAGCGCGACGACGTGCTGGGAATGCCCGATTGGCGCGACGGTCTTGCCGGGTACCTGGCTGCGAGGGCTGGGATGATGCGCGCATGAGACTGCTCGTGTGCGGAGGTGCCGGGTTCATCGGCTCCACCTTCGCGCGCCAGCGCCTGCTCGAGCATGGCGACGACGTGACCGTGCTCGACAAGCTCACCTACGCCGGACGGGAGGAGAACCTCCAGGACATCGCCGAGCATCCATCCTTCCGGTTCCTGCGCGGCGCGATCGAGGATCCCGCAGCGGTGGCGGCCGCGATCGAGGCCGGCTCACCGGAGGCGATCGTCAACTTTGCGGCCGAGACCCACGTCGACCGCTCGATCGCCCAGCCCGACGCGTTCGTCTCCACCCACGCGCTCGGTACCTACGTGCTCCTCGAGGCGGCGCGCAGGCACACGCTTCGCTACCTCCAGGTCTCGACCGACGAGGTGTATGGCTCGATCGACGTCGGCGCCTTCACCGAGGACTCACCCCTGCGCCCCTCATCCCCCTACTCGGCCACCAAGACCGGCGCGGACCTGCTCGTGCAGAGCTATTTCCACACCTACGAGCTGCCCACGCTCATCTGCCGCGGCTCGAACAACTATGGCCCCTACCAGTATCCGGAGAAGCTGATCCCCCTAATGATCCTGAACGCACTCCAGGGAGACCCGCTGCCGGTGTACGGCGACGGAATGCAGGTCCGCAACTGGATCCACTGCACCGACTTCGCTGCCGCGATCGGCCACGTGCTCGAGCACGGCGTCGCGGGCGAGGTGTACAACGCCGGCGGTCCCGACGAGCAGCCAAACATCGCTGTTGTCAACCGCATCGTCGAGCTGACCGGGGCCCAGCAATCGCAGATCGAGCACGTCGCAGACCGGCCCGGACACGACCGCCGGTACTCGCTCTCATCCGAGAAGGTCCGCGCGCTCGGGTGGACCCCGCAGGTGCCCTTCAGCGACGGCCTCGAGCAGACGGTCGCCTGGTACCGCGAGAACTCCTGGTGGTGGGAACCGATCCGCTCGGGCGCCTATCGCGAGTACTACGAACGGCAGTACGGGCGTTCACTGCGCTGAGCGAGCTACGTTCCCACCCTCACCCGCGGCGGCTCACTGTATGCCCGAGATCTTCCACTTGCCGCCTTCCTTCACCAGCGTGAGCGTGCCCGGCCGGCTCTTGCCCTGCCTGACGCTCTTCACCTGGGCTGTCGCCGTCGGCGGAGTGCTCGACGCGTTCACCTGAACCGACTGCACGTTCAGTTCGAAGCTGTCCACCTCGGCGAGCTGGTTTTTGAGCGCCTGCTTGCACCCTTCCTTCACACCGTCCAGACGCGTCACCACGGCGCCTGCGAGCTCGTCCTTGCAGATCTTCTGTTCGTTGCGTGCCGTCGCGTCGCTCTGGAAGTTCGAGATCGCCTGCGCGACTTCGTGAGCTTCCCCCTTGAAGCCCGCCGTCGAGGTCGTGTTGCCGCAGCCGGCCAGGCCCAGCACGAGCAGCGGGGTGCAGAGCAGGGCAGTGGTGCGATCCATCCGAAATGTCATGCGGGCGCCAGAGGGTATGCGACCGTCACAGGGTATGCGCGTTCGGCCGTCCGGCGCCCGTGGGGACGGACGGCCCCCGGACTCAGTGGCGCTCGTCGTCGCGGCGGTAGCCCAGCCGCGCCGAGATGCGGTCGGCCGTGGATACGAGGTGTGGGCCGAGGGCATCGACCATCTCCTCCAGCGAGATCATCGAGCTGTGCGCCGCCATGTTGATCGCCGCGACGACCTCGCTGTCCTCGTTGCGCACGGGGGCGGAGATGGAATACAGCCCCGGAGAAAGCTCCTCGTCGTTGACCGCAAAGCCGGCCGCCCGCACCTCGTCGAGCTCCTCGCGTAGCGCCTTCTTGCTCGTGATCGTGTTCGGGCCGCGCTTGGTCAGCTTCATCGAGGTGAACAGCTCGCGCTGCTCGGACTCGGGCAGGTTCGCGAGCAGCAGCTTGCCCATCGAGGTGCAGTATGCGGGAAGGCGCGAGCCGGTATGCAGGTCGAGGTCGATGTTGTTCTGCCCGCGGCGGAAGCTGCGCGCGCGGTTGACGTACAGGATCTCCGGCCCGTCGAGCACGGCGAGGCTGACCGAGTAGGAGGTCCGCTGGCGCAGTTCCTGCAGGTAGGGGTAGGAGTGCTCACGCAGCCCCGTCGAGTTCAGGGCTGACATCCCCAGGTCGGTCACGCGAAGGCCCAGCCGGTACTTTCGCGATGCACCCTGCTCGAGGTAGCCCAGTGCGACGAGCGTGATCACGTAGCGGTGCGTCGTCGAGCGGCTCATGCCGAGATGATCGGCTATGTCAGCGATGCCGAGCACAGGGCGCGTGGGCGTGAAGCAGCTGAGGATTGCAAGGCCCCGCTCCAGCGATTGCGAGTAGCGCGGCTCGCGCAGGCTGGGGACTGACCAAGCGGGCTGCTGTGTCGCCTTCGCGGGCTTGGGGGCCCCTTTTCTAGGCATGCGCTCTCGATTCCCGTTCTTGCAACTGTTTCCCTGCCGGGGACGGTCCGTGCCGGTGAAGCATCCTGCTCTGGTGCCCGTCGCGCCGAATCATAAACAATCAACGTGTCACCTGGCACCTGCCTGCGGTAAGGCCCGTCGGCGGGTTCGCCGGCACTCAGAGCGGCAGCTGCGCGACGGCAGCGGACTGCTCGGCAAAGTGCTTGCTCAGCATGGTCTGCTGGCCCTGGTAGTTCGACCCGACGTCCTGGCCATACAACACGTCGGGGTCTTCGGTCATGCGCTCGAATGCCAGCTTGCAGACCGGCTGGCGGTGCTCGACCATGAACGACACGTCGCGAGCCCGCACCTCCAGTGCGGCCTGGCTGCCACGACTCTCACGGCCCCTGGAGTAGCCGAACCCCGGATCGAAGAAGCCGGCGTAGTGGGTTCTGAGCTCTCCCGCGGTGGGATCGTAGGCGAGCATCTCGGCGGCATATGACGGCGGGATGCTCACTCCCTCTGCGGATAGGAGCAGATAGAAGATCTCGGGCTCGAGCACGATGCGCCTGCCCCGCTCCGGGCGCACGGGTTCCCAGTAGTCCTGCCAGTCAAGCGCGGCGGCCCGCGTGAGGTCGATCGGAAGGCTGTTCTTCTTGGCGCGATAGCCAACGATGCTCTCGGTGTCTCCAGAGACCTCGAGGCTCAGAAACAGCCCATCCGCCAGCGACAGCTCAGCCTCCTGGACCGGCCGGGAGTCAAGGTACAGCAGCGGGCAGCCACCGTGAACAGCCACGAGCTCCTGATCGCTCAGGCGGGCATCTGAAGCGATCAGCCGTACCTGATTGAGCGCCAGTCCGGTCTTCACCCGGATCGCGAAGGAGCGCGGGACGACCTCCAGATACAGCTTGCCCTGATATCCGGCCTCGATCTCGTCGAACCGGTGGCTCCGATCGGTGAGCACCCGGGTGAACACGTCCAGGCGGCCGGTCGAGCTCTTCGGATTGGCCTTCGCGCGGATCTGCTCGGGCAGGCGCAGCTCCTCGATCAACGGAACCAGATAGGGCCTGTCGCGCTCGAGTGTCGCGCCGTCGCGCAGGTCGATCCGCTCGAATGCCAGCCCCTCGATCTTCTCCTCGACCGTCGAGTTGCTGTCCGGCAGGAAGCTGCACCGCAGCGCCCACGCATGATCTCCCAGGCGCAGATCGAGACTCGCGGGCTGGATCGACTCCGGAGGGATCCGCCACTCGCCCGCGACCACCCATTCACGCTGAACGGCATCGCGCAATCGCTGGGATGGCAGTACACCCTTGTCCATGGGCAGGTGAGTCTATGGGGCGGGCGGGCGAACACCGGGCGCGCGCTAGCCTCAGGCGCGTGCCCCTGTCAAGCTTCAGCCCCAGGGTCAGCGAGTGGTTCGAGCAGGCCTTCGCCGCCCCCACGCCGGCCCAGGCGAAAGCATGGCCGGCGATCGCCGGCGGGGAGCATGTGCTCGTCTCCGCACCCACCGGCTCCGGCAAGACGCTGGCGGCGTTCCTGTGGGCGCTCGACCGGCTGAGCGCCGAGGGCACGCGCGGCGATCGCGCCGGCCGCACGCGCGTCGTGTACGTCAGCCCGTTGAAGGCGCTGGCCTACGACATCGAGCGCAACCTCCGCGCCCCCATCCGCGGGATCGCCGCGACCACCCGCGCTGACGGTGCTCTTGAGGTCCGCGTGGGCATCCGCACCGGCGACACGCCCCAGCGCGAGCGCGCGGCCATGGCGCGCAACCCGCCGGACATCCTCATCACCACCCCCGAGTCGCTCTATCTGATCCTCACCTCCCAGGCGCGGGAGATGCTGAGCGGGGTCGAGGCGGTGATCGTGGACGAGATCCACGCCGTCGCCCACTCAAAGCGCGGCTCGCACCTAGCGCTCACCCTGGAGCGCCTGGAGGCCCAGGCCGCCGGTGCGGTGCAGCGGATCGGCCTCAGCGCGACCCAGAGCCCGCTCGAGGAGATCGGGCGCTACCTGGTGGGTCCCCACCGGCAGGTCAGGATCGTCGATGCAGGTGTGCAGAAGAAGCTCGAGCTGCGCATCGAGGTGCCGGTGGAGTCGATGACCGAACCCGCCGGCCCGGTCGACCCCGAGCGCGACCCGCTGACGCCCGTCGCGGGCGGCGAGTCGAGCACGTCGATCTGGCCGGCGATCTACCCCGAGCTGCTCGAGCTCGTCAGGGCTCACAACTCAACCATCATCTTCGTCAACAACCGCCGCTCGGCCGAGCGCGTCGCCCTGCGCCTGAACGAGCTCGCCGAGGCGGAGATCGCGCGGGCACACCACGGATCGCTCGCCCGCGAGGAGCGATCGAAGGTCGAGGAGCTGTTGAAGGCGGGCGAGCTGCCCTGCCTGGTCGCCACCAGCTCGCTCGAGCTGGGAATCGACATGGGTGCGGTGGACCTCGTGCTCCAGATCGAGTCGCCCAAGTCGGTCGCCCGCGGGCTGCAGCGCATCGGGCGGGCTGGCCACGGCGTCGATCAGGTGAGCCGCGGGCGGATCTTCCCCAAGTTCCGCGGCGACCTGCTCGAGTGTGCGGTCGTCGTCCGGCGGATGCACGAAGGCCTGATCGAGCCCACCGTCGTGCCCCGCAACGCGCTTGACGTACTCGCTCAGCAGATCGTCGCCATCGCCGTGGCGGCCGAGCCGGCGGCAGCCGGCCCCTCAACGACATCCGCCGATGAGGACGGCCACGCCGGCGTCGCTCCGGGCGTCTCGGTGGATGAGCTGCACGCGCTCGTCACGAGCACCCACTCCTACTCCGAGCTCTCCCGCGAGCTGCTCGAGAACGTGCTCGACATGCTCGACGGGCGCTACCCGTCGAAGGAGTTCGGCGAGCTGCGTGCGCGCATCGTCTGGGATCGGGTGGCGGGCACGATCCGGGCGCGGCGGGGATCGCGCCAGCTGGCGGTGGCCAACGCCGGGCACGATTCCCGACCGGGGCCTGTTCACGGTCACGCTCCCGGACGGGCGGCGGGTGGGGGAGCTCGACGAGGAGATGGTCTATGAGGCGAGGCCCGGTCAGGCGTTCCTGCTGGGCGCCTCGACCTGGCGGATCGAGGAGATCACACGCGACCGCGTGATCGTCACCCCTGCTCCCGGTGCCCCCGGTGCCGTTCCCTTCTGGAAGGGCGACTCGGTCGGCCGCCCGAAGGAGCTCGGCGAGGCGATCGGGGCGTTCACCCGCTGGGCCGTGGACCAGGACTCACAGACCCTCCAGCGCGACTACGACCTCGACGAGCGCGCGGCGGGCAATCTGCTGGCGTACCTGCGCGAGCAGCTCGCCGCCACGCGCGTGCTGCCCTCCGAGCGCACGATCGTGCTCGAGCGCTTCCGCGATGAGATCGGCGACTGGCGGCTGTGCGTCCTGTCTCCCTACGGCGGCCGCGTCCACGCGGCCTGGGCACTCGCTCTCTCGGCACGCATCCGCGAGCGTTTCAACCTGGAGGCCGACGTGCTCTCTTCAGACGACGGCATCATCCTGCACCTGCCCGATCTCGATTCCGAGGAGGCCGACGCGCTTCCCTCCGCCGCAGAGCTCGTCCTGATCGAGCCCGAGGAGGTCGAGCGGGCGGTCACCGCCGAGCTCGGCGGCTCGGCGCTGTTCGGTGCGCGCTTTCGCGAGAACGCCTCCCGCGCGCTGCTCATCCCGCGCGCCTACCCCGGCCGGCGGACACCCCTGTGGCAGCAGCGCCTGAAGGCCCAGAACCTGCTCGAGGTCGCCAGCCGCTATGCCGATTTCCCGATCATCCTCGAGACCTACAGGGAGTGCCTGAAGGACGTGCTCGACGTCCCAGGTCTCGAAACGCTGCTGCACGGTCTGCATACCCGCGAGATCTCCCTCGTCGATGTGGAGACCCCCACGGTCTCCCCCTTCGCCTCCTCGCTGCTGTTCGACTACGTGGCCACCTACATGTACGAGGGCGACACGCCCAATGCCGAGCGCCGGGCGGCCGCGCTGTCGCTCGACCGGGACCTGCTGCGTGAGCTGCTCGGCCAGGAGGAGCTTCGCGAGCTGATCGACCCGGGCGCGCTCGAGCGCGTCGAGGACGATCTGCAGCATCGCTCCGAGCTGACTCGCGCGACGAGCCGCGACGGGCTTCACGACGTGCTCCGCCACATCGGCGACCTCGCCCGCGAGGAGGTCTCGGTCCGCGTGTTCGAAGGCATCGATCAGTCCTCGATGCTCGCTGAGCTCGAGCGCGAACGGCGTGCCGTGCGGCTGCGCGTGGGCGGTCAGGAGCGCTACATCGCAGCCGACGAGGCCGGCCTCTATCGCGACGCGCTCTCCGCCTCGCCCCCGGGTGGGCTGCCGCAGGCGTTCCTCGGGGATGTGCCCGACGCGCTGCGGGTCCTCGTGGCGCGCTACGCACGCACCCACGGGCCGTTCACCACCGCGGAGCTCCGCGAGCGCTATGGCGTGGACGCGGGCGCGGTCCTGCGCGAGCTCGAGCGCTCGGGAGAGCTCGTCCGCGGCGAGCTTCGCCCCGGTGGCAGCGGGCGCGAGTGGTGCGACGTCGAGGTTCTCCGCCGCATCCGCCGTGCCTCCCTGGCGGCCCTGCGCAAGGAGATCGAGCCGACCGAGCAGCGCAGTCTCGCTGCCTTCCTGCCCTCCTGGCAGGGCGTGGACCGCCACTCTCCGAGCGGCGCCGGGATCGACCGGTTGCGCGAGGTGCTCGTGGGCCTTCAGGGTCTCGCACTTCCGGTCGAGATCTGGGAGCGCGACGTGCTGCCCCGGCGCACGGGAGCCTACTCGCAGTCCTGGCTCGACAGCCTCTGCGCCAGCGGCGAGCTGGTGTGGGTGGGGGCCGGCCCGCTCGGGGGACGCTCGGGCCGCGTGGCCCTGTACTTCCGCGACGACGCGCCATCGATCGGGCCGCCATCCTTGGGCAGCTCGACTCGCGCGGGCGGCTCGCCGCCCGATCGCCCCGAGCACGAGCTCCTGCGCGCACGCCTGACCCAGGGCCCCTGCTTCTTCACCGACCTGCTCTCAGAGCTGGACGCCCCTGCGGAGGCGCTCCGCGTCGCGCTGTGGGATCTCGTGTGGGCGGGGGAGGTCACCAACGACGCCTGGGCGCCGCTGCGCGCGCCTCATCTCGCGCTTGCCCAGGGCGATCGCTCACCCGCAGCCGGCAACGGCCTGCGCGCCGGGGCGGCCGCGAGCGGTCGTCCGACGGCGGGCCGCTCGCGCTTCGGTGCGCGCCGGGCCGCCCGACACAGATCCGGGCTGGGCCAGCAGCTTCAGGGACGCTGGTCGCTCACCGGGCCTGTCTTCCGCGGCGGTGCGGACAATCCATCGGAGCGCAGGCGCGCGCTCTGCGAGCTCCTGCTCGAGCGCTACGGGATCGTCACCCGCGAGCAGGTTCTCGCGGAGGGGATCCGGGGGGGCTTCGCCACCCTGTACTCGGCGTTCTCGGACCTGGAGACGCTCGGGGTGTGCCGTCGTGGCTACTTCATCGAGGGTATGGGGGGAGCACAGTTCGCGCTGCCCGGCGCCGTCGAGCGACTGCGCGCCGCCCGCGGAACCTCGCAGGCGCATGCGCGCGCGCGGGCGCTCGTGATCGCGGCAGCCGACCCGGCCCAGCCCTACGGCGCCGCGCTGCCGTGGCCGAAACGCGAGGGGCTCACCCGGCGTCCAGCGCGCGTGGCGGGCGCCTACGTGGTGCTCGTGGCAGATGAGCCGGCCCTGTACGTGGAGCGTGGCGGCCGCGGTCTGGTAACGCTCGCCGACGCTCCGGTGCAGGAGGCTCTCGAGGCCCTGGCCGAAGCGGTGCGTTCCGGACGGGTGGGCAAGCTCGCGCTCGAGCGGATCGACGGCCGGCCGGCCATGGCCTCCGAGCTCGTGGGAGCGCTCGTGCAGCTGGGCTTCCACTCGGGTCCCCGCAGGCTCACGCTCACCGCCTGACCCGGTGCTCTGAGCGCCCAGCAGGAGTGCCGCTCTCGTGATTCGGGCTGCGATGCCGTTTACTTGTTCGATGCACGCGATTGGCGCACACCCCATCCGCCCACGGCGGGTGGGTCACAAGGGGGCTGCGCACATCGAGCCGGGCAACACGCTCGCGAGCTTCGATGCGGCGCTTCGCCACGGCGTGGACATGATCGAGCTGGACGTCCTCTCCGAGAACACCGACGGCAGCGGCCGGCTGCTGGTGGCCCACGACTACGACGACATGGCCGCGCGGACGCCCCTGAGCTTCCGCGAGGCGCTTGAGCACCTTGCCGGCGAGGCCTTCGCCCCGATCGAACTGGACGTCGACGTGAAGATCCCCGGCTATGAGCTGCGCGTGCTGGAGGACCTGCGCGAGTTCGGCCTGGTCTCCCGCACGCTCATCAGCGGCATGTTCCCAACCGGTCTCGACCGGATCCGCGCCGCCGAGCCCGCCCTGCGCCTCGGCTGGTCGGTGCCGCGCGTGCGCCGCGACTACACCACCGACCTGCTCACGGCCATCCCCGCGCTGGCGATGCTCACCGGCTACCGCGCGATGCTTCCCCGCCGCGCCCGCGCTGCCCTGAAGGAGGGCCGCTTCGACGCCATCATGGCCCATTGGCGCGTGGTCTCAAGCGCCCTTGTGCGTGCCGTGGCCGAGGGCGGCGGCGAACTGTACGTATGGACGGTCGACGACGCGAGGATGATCGACAAGCTCACCAAGATGGGCGTAGACGGGATCATCACCAACGATCCACGCCTGTTCTAGGCGCCCCGGGCCTGGGCGGCTCAGGCGCGCCGACCTCCTCAGCCGATCGAGCAGGTGGCGGCGCTGTATCCCGGCGGATCGGCGCCCGCGAGGCTCTGGCGCCCCGCCGTTGTGGGCTTCGAGGCCGACAGCACGACCTTCGCGCCACGACGCCATTGGAAGCTCACCACGCCGCGCAGTGCGAACGCGGGCTTGCCGGGAACGGGAATGAGCTGAAAGCTGCGCCCGGCCTGGCGCGTCGACTTGGCGCGCCCCACCGCCACGAACCCGGAGGCGGCTTCTGTCGTCAGGTCCACCCAGTGCTTGGTGCTCGCATCCCGGTACTGCAGGCGAAAGCGCATGTACATGACCTCGTTGGAATTGCCGTCGCCCGGCATCGAGCCGCGTATGCCTACGGTGTCGGGCGCGTCCGAGGGGTTGCACACATCGATGGTGGCCCACAGCTGGCGGGAGGCCAGCAGCGAGTGCTTGCTCACAGCCGTTCTCGCAGCCGCGGGCCCTGCCGGGGCCGACGAGGCGGACGCCGCGAGCGCGGGAGCCGACAGGAGCACGAGGAGTGTGAGCAGGGACGTGCGTAGCGATTTTGGTGAGACCATGCTCCTGAAGATAGCGCCGGGGGGCGTCCGGACGCGCCGGTGGGCATGTGATATGCCTGCTCCATGGCCGGGATGCGCTCAACGGAGGTGGTAGAGCTCCTCGGGCGGGTGCCCGTGTTCTCCACCCTCGAGCAGAGCGATCTGGAGCGGATCGCCGAGTTGTCGGTGCCGCGCCGATTCGAGCCCGGCGAGGTGGTGTTCCGCGAGGGCGACGCAAGCGACACCTGTTACGTGGTCCGCGAGGGGCATGCGCGTGCCATCCACGAGCACGGCGACGGGCGCACGATCACGCTGGCGACGTTCGGACCGGGCGACATCTTCGGTGAGCTGGCGATGTTCGAGGACGAGCTTCGATCGGCCACCGTGGAGGCGATCGAGCCGATCAGCGTGGTGGCGGTGCTCGGTCCGGACATGCGCAGGCTGATGACCGAACACGCCGAGATCTCCATGCGGCTGGTCATCGCCCTCGGCAGGCGCCTGCGCGAGACCAATGATCGCCTGTCGCGCCAGTCATTCCAAACGGTGCAGAGTCGCGTGGCGGTCGTGCTGAGCGAGCTCGTCGCACAGGAGCTGGCCGAGGAGCGCGAACAGATCGAGGCCGACGTGAAGGACGCGCACGCCGGTGGCGACGACGGTTCGCGGCCCGCGCCCGCTCCGCGTGGTGACGTCCTGGTCACCGCCACCCAGGCCGACGTGGCGCAGCTCGCGGGGTCCTCGCGCGAGTCCGCCAGCCGCTTTCTGGCGGTGCTGGAGCGCGCCGGGGTCATCTCCCAGGGCCGGGGGCGGCTGGTGGTGCACGATCCGGAGGCGCTGAAGCAGTATGTCTTCTAAGCGCCGGGGCAGGGCCACGCCGCGCGAGATCTCGGCCGGGGGCGTTGTGGTGCGCGGGAAGGAGGATCCCCAGGACGAGCAGATCGTCGTGATCGTCCCGACACGCCGAGCGCCCGACGGCTCGCGCGTGCTGGCCCTGCCCAAGGGTCATGTCGACCCCGGCGAGACCGCGCTGCAGGCGGCCGAACGGGAGGTGCGCGAGGAGACCGGGATCGTGGCTGAGCCGGTGCATGAGCTGGGAGAGGCGCGCTACTGGTACAGGCGGGACGGGCGCACGATCTCCAAGGCGGTCTCCTTCTACCTGTTCCGGTACGTGGAGGGAGATACCGAGGACCACGACGATGAGGTCGAGGAGGCACGCTGGATCGGCTTGCGCGAGGCCCAGACGGCACTCAGCCACGCGGGCGAGCGCGAGATGGTGGTACGCGCGCTCGCCTGCTTGGAAGAAGGCGAATCCAAAGACCGGTAGCCTGCCGTCCGTGCAGGTCCTGAACTTCTACTCGACGATCTTCGCCGACGAGCTCAAGCGTGGGCGCAAGACGGCGACCATCCGTCTCGGCAACAAGTCGGGCAAGTACCGCAAGAACCAGGCCGTGCTGGTCACGATCGGCTACCAGTACTCGCCGCGGGAACGGATCTTCGAAGCCGTCATCGACCAGGTCGAGGTGATGAAGGTCGCGGACCTCTCCCCTCGGGACATCAAGCACGACAACCCCGAGTTTCGCCGCCACGAGGAGCTGATCCACTTCCTCGAGCAGATCTACGGGCGTGAGGTCTCCATGGAGGACACGGTCACGGTCGTGCGCTTCTCCCAGATCCTCGACAAGCCCACTGGCATGACCGAGGCGATGAAGGGCTTCGGCGGGGCGCAGAACTGACCTCGGGCCGGCCTGAGGGCCGGAGGCTCATGTTTGGCACTTTCCCTGTCAGAGTGCCAGGCAAGCCTTGAAGAACCCCACATCTTCTATATATTGAGACTGTCGTTGGCACTCTCACCCCGAGAGTGCCAAAGGGCGGCTCGATCCCCGGCAAGAGGATCGCGGGCCGCCGGCCGCATTCTCTAGATGGAGGTTTTTCAAAATGAAGCTCAAGCCCCTGGGCGATCGGCTGATCGTGCGGGCGATCGAGGAGGAGGAGACCACCGCGAGTGGTCTCGTTCTGCCCGACACCGCCAAGGAGAAGCCGCAGAAGGGCAAGGTCCTCGCCGCAGGCGACGGCAAGCTCGACGAAGACGGTAAGCGCATCCCGCTGGATGTCAAAAAGGGCGACGAGGTCCTTTACAGCAAGTACGGCGGGACCGAGATCAAGGTCGACGGGGAGGATCTGCTCGTGTTGCGCGAGTCAGATGTCCTAGCCCGCGTCGAGTCCTAAGGAGATCTGAACAACAATGGCTCACAAGGAACTCAAGTACAGCTCAGAGGCACGCAAGGCGCTGGAGGCGGGCGTTGACGCGGTCGCCAACGCGGTCAAGGTCACGCTCGGCCCCAAGGGCCGCTACGTCGTGCTCGACAAGAAGTTCGGCGCTCCCACGATCACCAATGACGGTGTCACGATCGCTCGAGAGATCGAGGTCGAGGACGTGTTCGAGAACCAGGGCGCCCAGCTCGTGCGCGAGGTGGCCACAGCCACCAACGACGTCGCCGGCGACGGCACCACCACGGCCACCGTGCTCGCCCAGGCGATCGTTCGCCAGGGCCTGAAGAACGTTGCCGCCGGCGCCAACCCGCTGGCGCTGAAGCGCGGCATCGAGAAGGCCGTCGAGGAGGTCGTGGCCAACATCGCGTCCCAGTCCAAGGAGGTCTCCGGCAAGGACCAGATCGCCCGCGTGGCGACGATCTCAGCCGGCGACGACGACATCGGCGACGTCATCGCCGACGCCATCGAGAAGGTCGGCAAGGACGGCGTGGTCAACGTCGAGGAGGGCCAGACGTTCGGCATGGACCTCGAGTTCACCGAGGGCATGCAGTTCGACAAGGGCTACATCTCGCCCTACATGGTGACCGACCAGGACCGCATGGAGGCGACCCTCGAGGACCCCTACATCCTCATCGCCAACCAGAAGATCGGCTCAGTGCGCGACGTGCTGCCGGTGCTCGAGGCAGTGATCCAGAGCGGCAAGCCGCTATTGATCATCGCCGAGGACGTCGAGGGCGAGTCGCTCGCGACGCTCGTGGTGAACAAGCTGCGCGGAACCTTCACCGGGGTGGCCGTCAAGGCCCCCGGGTTCGGAGACCGTCGCAAGCGCATGCTCGAGGACATCGCAATCCTCACCAACGCCGAGGTCATCACCGAGGAGATGGGGCTGAAGCTGGAGAACACGCAGCTCTCCCAGCTCGGACGCGCCCGTCGCGTGGTCGTGGCGAAGGACACCACCACGATCGTCGACGGCGCCGGTGACGCCCAGGCGATCAAGGGGCGCATCAACCAGATCAAAGCCGAAGTCGAGAACACCGACTCGGACTTCGATCGCGAGAAGCTCCAGGAGCGCCTGGCCAAGCTCTCCGGCGGTGTCGCCGTGGTCAAGGTCGGCGCGGCCACCGAGACGGAGATGAAGGAGAAGAAGCACCGTGTCGAGGATGCGCTGCAGGCCACGCGTGCTGCGCTCGAGGAGGGCATCGTCCCCGGCGGTGGCGTCGCGCTGCTGCAGGCGTCCTCCGCCGTCAAGGTCGACGGACTCATCGACGACGACGAGAACACCGGGGCACGCATCGTGCTGCGGGCACTCGAGGAGCCGCTCCGTCAGCTCGCTGAGAACGCGGGCCTCGAGGGCTCGGTTGTCGTCAACGACGTGCGCAAGGCCAAGAAAGGGCAGGGTCTGAACGCGGCCACCAACGAGATCGTCGATCTCGTCGCAGCCGGCGTGATCGACCCCGCGATGGTCACGCGCTCGGCGCTCCAGAACGCAGCGTCGATCGCCAAGAACATCCTCACCACCGAGGCGATCGTCGCCGAGGTGCCCGAGAAGGAAGGCGCCGGCGGCGGCGGCGGCGGCATGCCGGACATGAGCGGCATGATGTAGCCGATGCGGCCATGTGCCGCATCGCGCAGCTGTTGATGGATGCGAAGAGGGTCCGGCACGATGCCGGACCCTCTTGTCTATTCGACTTCGGCCACCGACCTCGGCCCGTGGCCCACGTACTTCGCGGTCGGTCGGATCAGCTTCGCCTCGCGCTTCTGCTCCAGGATGTGCGCCGACCAGCCGGCCACGCGCGCGCAGGTGAACAGCGGCGTGAACAGGTCCGGCGGAACTTCGGCCAGGTCGAGCACGACGGCGGACCAGAACTCGACATTCGTGGCGAGCACCCGGTCGGGCCTGCGTGCGTGGAGCTCCGCCAGCGCCGCCTTCTCGAGGGCCTCCGCCGCCTGGAATCGCGGCGAGCCCAGTTCGCTGGCCGTCCGCCGCAGCACACGGGCGCGCGGGTCTTCGGCCCGGTAGACGCGGTGGCCGAAGCCCATCAGGCGGTCGCCGCGGTCGAGTGCGTCCGAGACCCAGCGCTCGGCGTCGCCGCTGGCTTCGACTTCCTCGAGCATCTTCAGCACCCGCGAGGGAGCGCCGCCGTGCAGAGGGCCGGACAGCGCGCCCACCGCGGCGGACAGCGCCGCGGCACAGTCGGCTCCCGTGGAGGCGACCACGCGCGCGGTGAACGTAGAGGCGTTCATGCCGTGCTCGGCCGCCGAGATCCAATAGGCGTCGATGGCCTTCACGTGGTCGGGGTTGGCCTCGCCGCGCCAGCGGATCAGGAAGCGCTCGGGAATCGTCCTGCCCTGGTCGATCTCGGACTGCGGCACGGGGGGCTGGCCGGCTTCCCGCGCCGACTGGGCCACGAACGACAGGGCCATCACCGAGGCGCGGGCGAGGTTGTCGCGGGCCTCCTCGTCGGTGATGTCGATCAGCTGCGAGAAGCCCCACTCCGGCGCGAGCATCGCGAGTGCCGACTGCACGTCGACGCGGTGATCACCCGAGCGCACGGTCAGGGCATGGGGTTCGGCCGGGGGCAGGCCGGGCTTGAAGCGCCCGTCCACCAACAGGCCCCAGACCTGCTCATAGGGGACGGCGCCGACCAGGTTCTCGATGTCGACCCCGCGGTAGCGCAGTGCGCCGCCGGCTTTGTCGGGCTCGGCGATCTCGGTGGCGAACGCGACGACGCCCTCAAGGCCCGACTGCACCCCCTCGAGCGGGGACGCGGCTGGGGTGGGCGCAGATTGGGTGGGAGACTGGACCTCGCTCATTGCACTCGCTTTCTGGGCTCGCTGCTTGACGGGGTGGCTGCCTTGTGGGCAGGCACATATCGTCGCAGGAATGGACTTGGGTAGGCTGTGATCGGGTGCCCACCGACCCGTGGCCACCCGCCCAGCCCACCCGCCGGGTGGCCGCCCGCCACGGCGCCACCCGCCGGCCCACCTGCACGAGCAGCCATCCCGAGGAGGAGCCGTGTCCCAAGACGATCTGATGTTTCGAGGCGCGACCGAGCTCGCGGACATGGTGCGCTCAGGAGAGATCTCGGCGCGGGAGCTGGTGGCCAACTCGCTCGATCGAATCGAGGAGCTGAACCCCAGCCTGAACGCCTTCGTCCAGGTCGATGCCGAGCGGGCACTGCAGGCGGCCGGCGAGGTGGGCCCCGGGGACGAGCGCCCATTCGCGGGCGTTCCCATCGCCATCAAGAACAACCGCGCGGTCGAGGGCCTGCGGCTCACATATGGCTGCTCGTTGATGGCAGACAACGTGAGCGACTACGACCACAACATCGTGCGGCGCCTGAAGCAGGCGGGGTTCGTGATCGTCGGCACCACCACCCTGCCGGAGTACGGCATCCTGCCGGTCAGCGAGGCGCGCCTGTTCGGCCCGACCCGCAACCCCTGGGATCTGCAGCGGACTCCCGGCGGCTCCTCGGGCGGCGCGGCGGCTGCTGTCGCCTCCGGCATGGTGCCGGTGGCCCACGGCAACGACGGCGGCGGCTCGATCCGCATCCCCGCGGCCTGCTGTGGCCTCGTCGGGCTGAAGCCCGCCCGCGGGCGCATCTCGCCGGCGCCGGACCTGGGCGACTCTCCGCTGACGATCGACGGGATGCTCACACGTACGGTCGCCGACACGGCGGCCATCCTCGATGTGCTCGCCGGCTATGAGACCGGTGACGCCACCTGGGCGCCACCACCGTCCGAGCCCTTTGCCGCGGCCGCGGCAGCGGGCGCCGAGTTCCGCGATCGCCGATCGTTCCGGGGGGCTGCGGATCGCCGCGACCACACTTCCACCGGTCGCCGACGCCATCGTCGATCCGGTGTGCGCGGGGGCCGTCGCCGAGGCTGCCGAGCTGCTGCGCTCGCTGGGCCATGAGGTCGAGGAGGTCGATCCGCCGTGGCAGGTCGAGGGCCTGAGCGAGATGTTCGGCGCGGTGTTCTCGGTTCACATCGCCCAGTCCATCGTCTACTCAGGTGTCGTGGGCGGGCATGAGCCGACCGCGGAGGACGTGGAGCCGATGAGCTGGGCGATCTACTCGATGGTCCAGCAGCTGAATGCGGTGCAGGGCATGGGCCTGGCAGCCCAGCTCCAGGGCTTTGCCCGCCGTCTCGTCTCCTTTCTCGCGCCCTACGATGCGCTGCTCACGCCGGCACTCGCCGAGCGCCCGCTCCCGTTGGGGACACTCGACACGGCCGCACCCGATCCGATGTCCACCTTCACCCGCTCGGGCCTCTTCACCCCGTTCACCCCCGTGTTCAACGCGGATGGCCAGCCCGGCATCTCGCTGCCCCTCTTCCAGGGTGAGGACGGACTTCCGCTGGGGGTGCAGATCGTCGGGCGCCCCGCGGGCGAGGCGGCCCTGCTGGCGCTCGCCACGCAGCTGGAACAGGCCCACCCATGGGGCGACAGGCGCCCCGCGGTGGCGGAGGCTGCGCTCGACTAGCAACTGCGGGCGCCGCGGAACACCCCGCGTCAGCGGGTGCCGAGCACCGCGGGCATTGCATGGGGTGTGACTCCGAGGCCCTGGGCGTCGGCAGTGCCGCGGGTGGAGGTCATGGGGACCTCCATCAGCTCGGCCTCGTCCCAGGTGGCGAACGCGCGCTGTCCCCAGATGGCCTCGAGCAGGCGCAGCGTGCGCGACACGATCGCGGTCGGGATGTGCAGGAGCGGCCGGTTGCGGTTCAGCGAGCGAAGCACGGCGTGCACGATGTCGTTGTGGTTGAGCCTCTGCGGGCCCGCGAGCTCATAGCGCTCATGCCGGCCGCCCTCTGAGCGGCTCCCGGCGGGTGCGCGCAGCGAGGCGATCACGCAGTCGGCGACGTCCTCGGCCCAGATCGGCTCGAACCACGGCGTGGCCGCGTCCAGGGACGGGCACGAGCGGGAGCAGGGCCAGGCGCTCGAGCAGCGTGAGCCACCGGTCCCCGGGGGCGTACACGATCGAGGGCGCGAACACCGTCGAGTGCAGGCGCGACTCGCGCACCGCCTGCTCGGCGAGTGCCTTGGCGCGGAAGTAGCGGGCACGCTGGTGGGTGGAAGCGCCGAGCGCGGAGAAGAACACGAACCGCTCGACCCCGGAGCGCTCGGCCGCCTCGACCATGCGCCAGGTGGCGATGCCGTTGAGCTCCTCGATCGATCCGCGCGGCTGGTCACGGATCGAGGCGGCGAGGTGGACGACCGTTTGGACGCCGCGCAGGGCGTTGCGGAAGGAGGGAGGGTCGGCGAGGTCGCCGAGCGCGATCTGCACCCGCACCCGCTGCGCGCCCAGCCGCCGGGGGTCACGCACCAGGCAGCGCACCTCCTCGCCTTCGCCCACGAGGCGGCGCAACACGGCGGAGCCCACGAGGCCGGTGGCGCCGGTGAGCAGCAGCATGTCCCCAACCTAGCGAAGTGGCTCAGCGGCCAGATGGTTGATCCGGCAATCATCTAGGATGAGGTTCGGCCGCTGGTACGTCATCCGTAAAATAGGCCCCTCGCCAGCACCCTCCCGCAAAACGAACCAGGAAAGAACTGAATGGCCTACGTAATCGCCGAGCCGTGCATTGGCACGAAGGACAACTCTTGCGTCGAGGTGTGCCCCGTGGACTGCATCCACCCGACGCCCGAGGAGCCAGGATACGACGCGGCCGAGATGCTCTACATCGACCCCGAGGAGTGCATCGACTGCGACGCCTGCGTCGAGGCCTGCCCGGTCGACGCGTGCTTTGCCGAGGACCAGCTGCCGGATGAGTGGCAGAAGTACACGCAGCTCAACGCCGACTACTTCGCCAACGCCAAGTAGTCAGGGTCGAGCACGTCCAGGACGGGCACGTCCGCGACGACCTGACCGATCAGCTCGCGCAGCTCCAGCGAGTCGAAGCGGTGTGACTGCGGTGCGACGGGATTGACCGTGATCGCCCTCAGGTCGATCGTGCGCAGGACCTCGATCTGAAGGCCCTGCCGGCGATACCAGTCCACCCCGCGATGGGAGATGAACACCCTCGTGGGGTCGCCGACGACGATCCGGAGCTCCCGTCCGGCCCGCTGCTTCCTCGAGGCGAGCAGTCCCTCCAGAAAGCGCTCGCTGAGAGCGCCGTCCACGCGCAACGTCCTCGCCTTGGGGCGGTCGTTCAGCAGCGCGGCGATCTCGGCCGGCTCGCCGCTCAGCACCAGTCGCCGCTCGAGCGTCAGCAGCTCCTCGTCTTCGCCGGCTCGGGCGCCGGGTTCGGGTTCGCCGCCGTTCGAGCTCTCCGCCGCGCGGGGCAGCCTGACCAGATCGACCGCGTCCCTGGTGATCGCCACGACCTCGTCGATGTCCTCGCCGAGGACGGCCCCGGTCGCGATCACCAGTCCATCGGCAACGTCCGGCGAAGAGGCCGCACGGCGGTCGATCGCGCCGTCGATCAGCACCCGCTCGGCCCCCAGCTCGACCATTTCCTGACCCACGGCGCGGATGTCTGCGGCGGCGCTCGGTCCGGCGACTTCGATCGTTCCCGGTGCGGACAGTCTCGCGAGCACGACTTCGCCGAGCGGCGTTCTCACCCCTGTCTGCGCGAGCCGTTCGTGTGGGATGCCGCTCGCGCGCAGCAGTTCGCCCGTGGTCGCCACGAGACTGCCGGCTCGGCAGGCGCACGCGCGGCTTGTCGATGCGTGCGTCGATCACGTCGTGCGCCTCGCCGTCGCGCCCGATCGAGGTGACGCCCACCCGCGTCCCGGCGGCCGCGTACTCGGCCAGGATCGCTGCAAGCGTCTCGGTCTTGCCGGTGTTCTTGGCCAGGCCCACCAGCGCGAGCCGGCGCGTACCGGACAGCAGCGCGGTCAGCCGCGCGGAGACGTCGCTAGCCATCCCCGCCGGATGTGCTCGCCACGCTGGCCTGGCTCTGCGCGGCGGAGTCTGCCATGCGCGCGGCCAGCTCGCGCACGATGAAGCTGGCCACATGGAACGGATAGGTCCCCTTGGAGAAGCCCGCGTCGTAGCCGAGCTCCTTCGCGAGCTCGTTCGATACACGCGGGCCGCCGCAGGTGAGGATCATCTGCTTGCGCCGGCCCTCGGCTTCGACGATCTCCACCAGCTCGGTCAGGTTGTGAACGTGCAGGTTCTGCTGGGTGACAGTCTGTGAGACGAGGATCGCGTCGGCGCTGAGGTCGATCGCGCGCGCGACGAGCACGCTGTTGGGCACCTGGCTGCCGAGGTTGTGCGTCTCGAATGCCCTGTAGCCCTCCAGGCCGTGATGCCCGTGAAAGCCCTTCAGGTTCAGCATCGCGTCGATGCCGACGCTGTGCGTGTCGGTCCCGGTGGCCGCCCCGACGATCACGATCGGCCGCCCGATGTGCTCGCCGGCGAACGCTTCGATCTGCTCCTCGCTCATGTACTCGATGTCGAACGCCTCGTCGCTCAGGGAGGCGTAGTCGACGGTGGCGGTGCACTCGCCGAACATCACGAAGTAGGTGTAGCCGTCGGTCAGGCTCTGGTAGTGGACGACCTCGGGATGCTCGAAGCCCATCTTCACCGCCAGCTCCTGGGCGGCCTTGCGCGCCGCCAGGCCATAGGGGATGGGCAGAGTGAAGCTGAACTGCACGATCCCGTCGCCCAGATGGTCGGCGTATGGCTTGACGTGCTCGAGATCGATCTCCCGGTGAGGGCCGCCCGCCGGTGAGGACTGTGCGCTAGACATGGCTCGGTGCTCCCCGCATCAACTCGCTCGCCGGGTTCAGATAGTCCTCGTGGGTCTCGATGATGCCCTCGGTTCCGCGTCCCTCGTCGACCTGTCGCGGGACGTCTCCGAACACCCCCTCCCCGAGCGCCGCGAACAGGCCGTTCTGCGCGATCCGCGCGAGCAGCTCATGTGCTCCGCGCAGCACCTCCTGGGCACGCGTCTGCACGATGCCGCCGCGCTTGAACTCGATCTCTGATCCGAGGTCGCGAGCGGCGTCGAACACGTAGTTGACGTTTTCAAGGCCGATTACGCGGTCGTGGACGTGGGGCGTAAAGATTCCCTCGGTCGGGACGCCGATCGTCTGGATCCCCTGGCCGGTCGCGATCGTGACGAGGTTGAACAGCGAGTCGCAGGCATGGGTGCGGTACAGGTTGCCGTCCATGTGGCGCGTGGGGGGCATGTACTTCACCGGGCAGTCCGGAAACAGCTCGCGCGTGAGCTGTGCCTGGGCCCACTCGAACAGCAGGCTGTTGACCACCGGCGTGTCGATCTCAAACGCATCCCCCAGCGCGATCTGCTCGTCCGGCACGCCCGAATCGAGCGCGAGCTGGCGGTTGATGAACTGCGAAGCGGTCACCGATGGCGCCGCCTCGATCGCGTCGGCGGTGCGCAGGTAGTTGTCCTCGCCGGTGTTGATCACGACGCCGAAGTAGCCGTTGACCATGCGCGAGACCCGCTGGTCGATAAGCCCGCGCACGGGGTTGATGTCGCGATAGAGGATCCCGTACAGCGCGTCGTTGACCATGTTGTCAAAGCCCTCGATCGCGCCCATCACGGCGATCTCCGGCATGCACAGGCCCGAGCAGAAGCTCGACAGCCGCACGTAGCGCCCGTTCCTGGCGGACCACTCATCGAGCGCTTCGCGCATGATCCGGAAGTTGGCCTGGGTGGCGAAGGTTCCCCCATAGCCCTCGGTGGTCGGGCCATAGGGCACGTAGTCGAGCAGGCTTTGCGCGGTCGAGCGAATCACCGCGACGATGTCCCCGCCGGCCTCGGCCACCGCCAAGCCGTGCACGACGTCCTCATACACGTTGCCGGTCGCGGTGAGCACGTAGCGCAGTGGCGGCGGACTCTCGCCGAGGCGCTCGCGCAGCTCGCGGCGCTCCTGCATGCGGCTCTTCATCTGTGTCAGGCGCTCCTCGCAGTCGTGCGTTATCCGCGCCCTGATGGCGCCATCCTGCGCGCGCGGCAGCGCGCACAGATCGAGCTTTCCCGAATCCACGTCTTCGGCGATCCGCTGTGGCGTGCGGCCGTCGTCGTCGAGCAGCGCGTTCCCGAGCCAGTAGGCGATGCCCCTGCCGAGCTCACCGCGGTCGGCCACGTGATCGACGAGCACATTGGGGAAGGGCGCGTCCAGCTCGTTGGCCCCGTCCACACCGAGCAGCCGTGCGACGGTTCGCTCCACCGAGACCGTGGTCTTCTGCGCGATCTCCTCGCCGACCTGCGCAGCGATCTGGGCCGCAGCCTGCCGGCAGGAGGTGATCACGCCGGGATCCAGGGCCAGCTTGCCGTCTGCCCGCGGGGTGGAGCTCATCGCACGTCCCTCACGATCGGGAACGGAATGACCTCGCGCAGGGTGTCGCGTTCGGTGAGGATCATCACCAGGCGATCCACCCCCATCCCGCCGCCGGCGGTCGGCGAGTAGCCGTACTCGATCGCCCGCGCGTACTCCTCGTCGTTGGGATGGGGAACATCCGCGTCGTCGATCATGCGGCGCTTGCGCTGGTCGACGAACCGCTGCCACTGGTCGACGGGGTCGTTCAGCTCGGTGTCGCCGCTGACCAGCTCGATGCCGCCGATCACTGCGTCGAAGTGCTCGGCGAGCTCGGGGTGCTCGGAGTGGCGCTTGGTGATAGGGAACGGCTCGAGCGGGAAGTCGAAGACGTGCGTGGGCTGGTTGATCGTGTGCTCGATCTTGCTCGAGTAGATATCCGAGATCACCTCCGCCCACGTGGCCGCCTCGTCGACCGGCTCATCGAGCACCTCGGCGAGCTGATCGCGAGTGGACTCCATGAAGTCCAGGCCCGTCCGCTCGAGAATGAGCTCGCGCATCGTGACCCGTCGCCAGGGCTTGGCGAGGTCGATCTCTTCCCCGTTGCGCTTGATCACCGTTCGGCCGAGCACCCGCTGGGCGACGTCGCGGAACATCTCTTCGGTCGCCGTTGCCACGTCGTTGTAGTCGGCGTAGGCCATCATGAACTCGATGATCGTGAACTCGGGGCTGTGCTTATGGGAGATGCCCTCGTTGCGGAACACCTTGCCCATGTCGTACACGTTCTCCATACCGCCGACGATGCAGCGATTCAGGAACAGCTCGACCGAGATGCGCAGGTATAGGTCACGGTCCAGCGCGTTGTGGTGCGTCGTGAACGGCCGCGACCCGGCGCCGCCGGCAAGCGACTGCAGGGCAGGCGTTTCGACCTCGATGAAGTTCCGTTCGTTGAGCCATTCGCGGATCGCATAGACAATCTGATAGCGCGTGACGAACAGCTCGCGCGTCTCGTCGTTGGCGATCAGGTCGAGCTCGCGGTAGCGGTAGCGGGTCCCCGTATCACCGAGTCCGTGGTGCTTGTCCGGCGGCGGGCGCAGCGTCTTGGTCAACAGCGTGCACTCGATCACCGCGAGCGCCAGCTGCCCGCGCTGGGTGACGTAGACGCAGCCGAGGATCCCTACGATGTCGCCGATGTCGAGATTGAGGATGCGGTCGTAGGTCTCCTGTCCGAGCGCATCAACCCGCACGACCACCTGGATCGAGCCAGACAGGTCACGCACGTCCAGGAACGCCGTCTTGCCGTGTCCCCGCCGGGAGATCAGCCGTCCGGCGATCTGGTAGCGCAGCTCGGGATGTTCACCGGCCTCCAGGGCCGTAGGGTCGTGTGCAGCGAGCACGTCCGCGATGCGCGTGCGCTCCGTCCACAGCGATACGGGCGGGTAGGGGTCAGTCCCTTCCGCGCGCAGCCGCACCATCTTGGCGCGGCGTTCGTCGAATTCCTCGTGGTTGTCCTCCGGCTGGGGTCCCGAGACGGGCATACACAGACAATCCTCTCAAGTGGGCTTCCTTGTCAAGCGATCGAGCAGGATGTCTCTGGGAGTCCTGCGACCGCGTACTAGGCCATAGGTAGCGACATGCCCGCCGGTTTTCGCTCGGCGACCGGAGGCGGTTCGGCGACCGGGGGTGGTCCGCCCCCCACCTGCACGAGCGGCAGCACGGGCAGATCGAGCGGCGCCAGCGCGATCAGTCCGCGCGCAGCCTGGTGGATCGCCTGAGCGGCGGGGTCCTCCGGGTGCTCGATCACGAGGGGCACGCCGCTGTCTGCGTATTCGCGCAAAGGCATCGTCAGGGGCACCCTGCCGAGCAGCGGCACGTCAAGCTCATCCGCCAGCTCCTTGCCGCCACCCTCGCCGAAGATCGCAAAGCGCTCGCCCGAGGGCGTGGTGAAGCCGGACATGTTCTCGATCACGCCGCTGATTTCAAGCGACACCTTGTGCGCCATCTGGGCCGCGCGACGCGCGACCTTCTGCGCGGTGGGCTGGGGCGTCGTAACGATCACGAACTGGGCCTGCGGAAGTAGCTGGGCGAGCGTCATCGAGACGTCGCCGGTGCCCGGAGGCAGGTCGATCAGCAGGTAGTCGAGCGCGCCCCAGTCGACGTCCTGCAGGAACTGGGTGAGCGCCTTGTGCAGCATCGGCCCGCGCCAGACCACGGCGGCGTCCTCCTCCACGAAGAAGCCGATCGACATCACCGAGACGCCGTGCGCTGAGAGGGGAATGATCTTGCGCTCCGCCGAGACCGGCGGGCGGGTCGAGCCGAGCCCGTACATGCGGGGGATCGAGTAACCCCACACGTCCGCGTCGAGAATGCCCACGCGCTTGCCCTCGCCGGCCAGCGACGCGGCCAGGTTGGCGGTCAGCGTGGACTTGCCCACGCCGCCCTTGCCCGAGCCGATGCACAGCACGTTCGCGACCTGTGCGAGCGCGCCGTCGGGCAGGCTGCCGCGCCCGAGCTTCTGCTGCAGCGCGGCCTTCTGCGTGTCTGAGAGCACATCGAAGAACACGTTCACATGTGACACGCCGTCAAGCTGCGAGACCGCCTCGGCGACGGCGGTCTGGAAGTGACCCTTGATCGGACATCCGGGCGTGGTCAGGGAGACCGTCACGTCGACCACGCCGTTCGCGCCGATGTCGATCGAGCGCACCATGTCGAGCTCGACGATCGAGCGGTGCAGCTCGGGATCGATCACGACCTTGAGCGCGTTCAGGATCTCATCTCTGTCGACCATGTCGCCCATTCTGACAAACCTGCTCGCGCTACCCCGACTGGGGCCTCTTTCCAACCGGCCACAAAAAAGACCCGCGGGACGGTGGGGGCCGCCCCGCGGGTCGAGGGAGGAGAGGGTGCTACTACTGCCGGCGGGATATGAGGCCGGCAGACTCTCCCGTGCTCCGGCCTCTCCTGCCGGGCGGGGGAAGTGGTTACTCAGACGAGGCTGAGGATGCGCTCCTGAACACGGTTGGCGAGCTCGGGAACGTTCTTGGCGACGGCGTCGCGACGATCCTCGAAATCACTCACGGTCTTCTCGATCTCGCGCCGGCGCTGGCGCAGTTCGCGCTCCACCCGGACGCGGGTTTTGCGCACCTCGCGCTCGACCCTGTTGCGGGCGGTGACGCCGCGGCGCTCGAACCGGCGCAGCTGCAACTGAGCCTTGGAGGTCGATCCGTAGCTCGAGATCGTGTCGTTGACGCTCGCGACAACCCGGTCACGGGCGATCAGAGCGGCGCCGACGGGGATCAGTACCGCGCGCTCGGCGTAGTCGCCGAACACACCGGTGGTCTCACGGGTTGCGGTGTCGGCCTGGCGGACGGTCGTCTTGGCCTGGCTGGCAGTGCGGGTCCTCGCTGCCGAGGCGCGCGCAGCTTTGGCCCTGGTGGCGCTGCGGGCGCCAGTGGTGCGGCGTGCGCCGGCTTTGCCCGCGCGACGCTTGCCGGCGGATTTCACGCCGGTCTTGGTGCTGCGGGGGGAAGTTGTGTTGGCAGTTGGCATTCGGGGGGGTTCTCCTCTTCTTCCTCGCGATTCGAGGAAATGGATGCGGATTTGGTCTTTCTTCGTATGCCCGATGCTGACACTAGCACCGAACACCTGTTTGTAACCCATCCCAGAAAGATTGTTACACGGACATGCTACCACCACGCGAAAACCCTGCAGGGGGAGGGTCTCGGCGCAAACCACCTTGTAACAAGCGGAACATGCGTTCGATCCCGCAGGATAGGGAGCCGTGCTAGATCGCGAGGCGGGTTCGGGCGAGCCACTGCGCGGGCGCCTGCAGCTCGGCGGTGCTCGGCAGCGCCTCCGGGCCGCTCCATGCGAGCGCGAGCGTCTCGGGGCCGCCCTCGTCCACGACCGCATCGCAGAAGCGCCGGCCCACCTCGTACTGACGCAGCTTCAACTCGAGCCCCAGGAAGCGCTCGAGCACCCGCCAGGGCAGGCTGCGGACCTCACGCCGGTGGTTCAGCGCGGCGCGCAGGCGCGGCAGCGATGGCAGCACCTCGGCACCGATCGCGTCCATCGTGTGCTCGGCGTGGCCCTCGATCAGCGTCATCACCGCCTGAATGCGCTCGACCAGCCGCCAGCGATCCTCGCCCAGCGTCAATCGCAAGAGCTCCCCGCGACGGGCGCGCTCCAACAGCTCACGCAGCTCGCGGGGGTCGGGCAGCTGCGGCCAGCGCCCGCGCCCCGCGCCGGGGTCCTCGCGGGCCTGTGTTCCGTTGCCCTCGCTCCCGTTGCCCTCGCTCCCGGCACCGACGCCGTTGTGCGCGGCCGCTGCGCCGTTGCCCGGTACGTGGTCCTCATCGGGTTTTCCGCCAAGCGTCACCCCCAGCCCGTCGATCAGCTCTCTGAGCAGCCCGCCCAGATGCTCGCGCAGCCACGGCGCACCCGAGAATTGGACCGCGTGGGTGATCTCGTGGATGGTCACCCACAGAACCAGCTCGTCGCGATCCACACCCAGGTTGCGGGCCGTGAGTGCCAGGTTCGGCGCCAACAGCAGCAGCCGGGGCGGCACCTCGGCGTCGAGCAGCGCGAGATCGTACTGGCCGAGGACGCGCTGGGACAGCATCCCCGTCAACGCCCCCACCTGTGCGCCGAGCAGGAACCCGGACATCGAGCGCAGCGGTCCGCCCAGCAGGCCCGACGGTGGCGCGGCCCCGTTGATGCGCTCGGTCAGCGCCCCCAGCACCGGGCGCATGCTCTTCAGGTTGGCGGCGATCCACCCGGGCCGGTCGACGGCCTCGAGCGCCGGCAGCTCGGCTGGGAGCGCGAGGCCGCTGTAGGCGCTCACGCGCCGGGCGAAGTCATACGCGAGCGGCTCGACCGCCGCGGCACGCACACCGCCGTACGGCGGCGAGCCGGCTACGAGCTCTCCGATCCGCTGGGCTGCGCCCCAATCGATCGCGTCCACCCAGAGAGCGTAGCCCGCCTCAGCGACCTCGCTGGAGGGGAGCCCGGCCCGCCCAAGGCGCCTGCGCGCAGGGACGCTCGTATTCTAAGGCTGTGCCCGTCGCAAGGACCGCGCCCGCGTCGTTGAGCGACCGCTCAGGTGTTCAGCCGCCTGCGGGTGCGTTCCTCGAGCGGGCCGAGGTACGCGACGTGCTCGCCTGGATGCGCCTGCTCGTCGATCCGCAGGACGCCGCGGCGGTCGTACGCGCACTCGCCCGTCCACCGATAGAGCTGCGCCAGGTCGACCTCGCGCGTGTGATCCAGGTCGCGCGCAGGCGCAAGCTGGACCTGGTCTCGGGGCTCACAGCGGCCACCGAGGCGCCCCAGGTGCCGCCGGAGGCACGCGAGCGCATCCAGCGGTTCGCCGAGCTGCACCGGAGCGCAGCCGCCGAACTCGACACGGTGCAACCGGACGTGTTCATCGGACGCCTGATCGAGCGTCTGGGCGTCCGCGGGCGCCCGCTGCTCGCGCCCGAGGACGCGGCGGAGCAGCAGGCGAGCCTCGAGGAGCTACGCGGGCTGGCCGTCGCCTTCGTGCACCGGCAGCCGCGCTCGAGCACCCGCGAGCTGGCCCGCCATCTGGCGACGATGGTGGCAGAGGCTCAGCGGGAGAATCGCGCTGCGGGCCGGCCGCAGGCGGCGCACATCACCGCCGCGCCCCCGGGGCACGCTCTCGCAGCGGCCGGATCGGAGACGGCGACGCTGGAGGCGACGCTTCATCTGATGCGCGAGGAGGTCCTCGCAAGCGTGGCGCGAATCGGCGGACGTCTGGGCGAGCTGCGGCTGGACACCGACTTGGACATCTCCCACGGGGTCGTTCGCTATCTGGAGCTGCTCAAGCTCGCCGCCCTGCTGCAGCGCCCGGCCGGCGAGGACATGGCCGAAGCCCTCGCGGACATCAACGCGCGGCTGCTCGCCGCCGCCACCCCTCTGCAGCGGGAGATCCTCCAGACCTCGACCCTCGACGACACGCTGCTCAACGATCCACCGCAGGCGCCGTCCACGCAGGCGGGCGCAGCGCCGTCGGCGGAGCAGCCGCCGGCCGCCGGCCCTGAGGTCGGGGACGCCACGGCCGTCGCTCCCGGCGAGGACGCTGCCCGGGGGGACCGCACGCGGGCCCACGCGATCGGCCGATCGAAGATCGGCCAGCACGGCGAGCCCTCGCTGGAGCCGTTCCTTCCGCGCAAGGGGATCGGCCTCGCGCTGTCGGCCTCCGACATCGAGACCTACCGCAGCTGCCCGCTCAGGTACAAGTTCGCACGCGTCCTGCGAATCCCCACCGGACAGACGCTTCATCAGCGCTTCGGGATAGCCGTCCACCAGGTGCTCGAGCGCTACCACTCCGAAGGTGCGCGCACGCTCACCCAGATGCTGGAGCTGCTCGACGCCGGCTGGCGCAGGGGCGGCTTCGGCGAGCGCGAGCGCGAGCTGGTGCTGCGGGAGAAGGCGCAGGCGGCGCTCACGCGCTATCACGAGCGGCTACGCGAGCAGGACTCCCAGCCCGTGTGGTTCGAGCGCCCCTTCAACTTCACGCTCGGGCCGCACCATCTGCGCGGGCGGGTCGACCGCGTGGACCGCCTGGGAGAGGGGAAGGAGCAGGAATACGAGCTGATCGACTACAAGACCTCACGTCCTAAGAAGGCCGCGGATCTGAAGGACGACGTCCAGCTGTCTCTGTATGCGCTCGCCGCGCGTGAAGACTGGGGGCTCCAGTCCTCTCGCCAGGCCTACTACTACGTGCTCGATGACCTCAAGGTGCCGGTGCCCGGTGGACAGGAGAGCGCCGAGTCGGTAAAGGACACGGTGCTCGAAGTCGGCGAGGGCATACTCGCCCAGGAGTTCGAGCCGACGCCCTCCCATGCGACCTGCTCGATCTGCGACTACCGCATAGTCTGCCCGGCCGCCGAGGGGTAGGGCTACTTCCCCTCGAGCCCCCGCTGGCGCAGAAAGCGCTGGAATTCCCGGGCGAGGATGTCTCCTGACGGCACATCCTCTGCCGAGCTGTCCTCTTCGCTTTCGGCGGCCTGCTCCAGGCGCTCGACGAACGCCTGGATGTCGGGGTCGCTCTGCACGGCAAGTCCGACCTGGCGCTCGTAGTCGGCGGCGGCCGACTCCAGGTCCGAGACATCCACCGAGACCCCGATCAGGCCTTCCAGCCTACGTACCAGCGCCAGCGCCGCCTTTGGGTTGGCCGCGGCGGCGACGTAGTGGGGGACGGCGGCCCACAGGCTCGCCGAGGGCAGTCCCGCGTCCGCGCAGGCGTTGTGCAGGACGCCGACGATTCCCGTGGGGCCCTCATAGGTGGAGCCCATCATTCCCAGGCGCGCCACCAGCGAGGGGTCGGAGGCGTATCCGGTCATCGTCACCGGGCGGGTGTGGGGCACGTCCCCCAGCAGCGCGCCGAGCGACACGACCACCTGCACGCCGAGCGCTTCGGCTAGGTCGACCAGGTGCGAGCTGAACGCGCGCCAGCGCATCGACGGCTCGATGCCCTGCACCAGCACGAGGTCGCGCGGGGCCCGTGGCGCGGGTGCCTCGAAGACCTCGACCGTCGGCCACACGATCTCGCGCTTGTGGCCCGCGTCGAACTGAACGCAGGGGCGGTTGGCCTGGAAGTCGTAGAACTCCTCGGAGTCGATGCGCGCGAAGCGACGGGCCTCGAGCGCGGAGGCAAGGAAGGAGACCGCGCTGGAGGCGGCGTCACCGGCGTCATTCCACCCTTGGAAGGCGCAGACCATGGCCGGGGCCCGTAGGCCATCCGGACGGCGGTCCCAGATGAAGGGCTGCATCCGAACCACCGTACATCATGGTCTTTGTGGCCATGACAGCCAACTCTCCGGCGCGGGACGGGCAGACCGTCGCCACCCTTCGCTGCGAGGAGGAGGTGGACGGGGTGTTCGCTTGCACGCGCAAGGAACGTCAGATCTCCCGCTCGGGCACTCCCTATCTCACGATCGGGCTGCGCGACAACACGGGCGCGATCCTCGCGCGGGCGTTCCGCGACGCGGACGTGCTCGCCGGGCGCTTCGAGCGGGGCGAGCTCGTGCGTGTGCAGGGTCGCGTGGAGCGCTTTCGCGAGGAGCTCCAAATCGAGGTTCGAAGCATCGCTCGCGCAGAGGGCGTGGAGGCCGATCCCACGCGCTTTCTGCCCGTGGCATATCGTGACCTCGACGAGCTGGAAGGCTTCCTGGAGCACCTTGCGCGCGAGGTTTACGACCCCGGGTTGAAGATCCTGCTCGCACGCCTGCTCGACGACGACGAGCTGCGAGCGGAGATTCGTCGCGCGCCCTGCTCGGTGCCGAGGCCTCCTCACAGCCGCTCCGGCGGCGCCTCCCCCGTGCGCACCTCGGCCAACCATCACGCATATCTCGGCGGTCTGCTGGAGCATACGGTGGCGGTCTCGACGATGGCGCTTGAGCTGTGCGTGCTGCACCCACGCCTCGATCGCGACCTGCTCGTGAGCGCGGCGATCGTCCACGATCTCGGCAAGACACGCGAGTTCACCTACGGCGCCGAGATCAGCCACAGCGCCGAGGGCAGGCTGCTGGGGCACATCGAGCTCGGGCTGCGACTGCTCGCGCAGTATGCGCCGCCGGCACTGGAGGATGAGCGCCGGCTCTCGCTGGAGCACTGCGTGATCCTGCATCACGGCGCCGACGCGGCCGCGGGCCAGCGCTTCGGCTCCCCCGAGGCGCTTGCGCTATATCGGCTGAACACGCTGGACGCACACGTGAAGAGCGCGTTTGAGCACGGCGTTCCCGCCGGCTCCTAGACGGTAAAGCGGGACTCCCGCGGTGCCGATACTGCGGTGATGGGCGATATCGCCGTGCCAACAGCCGAATCCCCCCCTACCGGGCCCCCCGCCGAGACCGACGGCGAGCACTCGGGCAGCGGCCTGTACCCGCCACGGCGCTCGGGGCGCTCGACCAGGATGATCGGCGAAGTGGTCGTCGACCTCGGTTTCGCCGATCGCGACACCGTCGAGGAGGCTGTGGCGTCCGCCCGGGCCCAGGGCCGGCCCACGGGACTCGTGCTCGTCGAGCAGGGCGTCCTTCGCCACGATCAGCTGGCCCGTGTGGTGGCCGAGCGCTTCGGACTGGACTACATCGACCTGGCCGTGTACGACCTCGATATGGGTGCGGTCAGCCTCCTCAGCGCCGAGGCGGCCAAGCGTTATCAGGCCGTTCCGGTCGGCTTCGCCGACGATGGGGCGCTGCTGCTGGCGATGGCGGATCCCACGAACGTTCTGACCATCGACGACATCGCGATGATGACCGGCCGGCGCGTGAGGGCGGCGGCTGCGTCGGTGGAGGACCTGAATCTGCTGCTGGCCCGGCTCGCGCGGATGGACGAGTCGATCGAAGACATCGTCGACGAGGACACCGAGACTGACGTCGAGACGGACCTTCAACTCGAGGACGGCGACAAAGACGCGCCGATCATCAAGCTGGTCCATTCGATCGTCGCCCAGGCGGTGCAGCAGGGCGCCTCGGACATACATGTGAACCCCGAGGAGGGGGATACGCGCGTGCAGTTCCGCGTCGACGGGGTGCTCTACCCGGCCGCCACCATCAAGCGGAGGATGGCCATGGGCGTGGTCTCGCGCATCAAGATCATGGCCGACATGGACATCTCCGAGAAGCGCGTGCCGCAGGACGGCCGTTTTGCACTGACCGTCGACGGGCGGCGCGTGGACATCCGCGTGGTCACCCTCCCGCTCGTCTACGGCGAGGGTGTGGTCCTGCGCATCCTCGACAAGGGAGCCGTGGTCCAGGGCCTGGAGTCGCTGGGGATGCAGGCGGCCGAGCTGGACCGGTTCACCCAGGCGATCAAGAAGCCGAACGGTGCGGTGCTCGTGACGGGGCCCACGGGCTCGGGCAAGTCAACGACCCTCTACGCCGCGCTCAATGCGCTCAACGACGGCGAGCGGAGCATCCTCACGATCGAGGATCCCGTGGAGCAGCGAATAGGGGGAATCAAGCAGATGCAGATCGCGCCAAAGGCGGGTGTCACGTTCGACGTCGGGCTGCGCTCGATGCTGCGCGCCGACCCCGACGTGATCATGGTCGGAGAGATCCGCGACCGCGAGACCGCGCACATCGCGGTCGAGGCGGCGCTCACCGGCCACCTCGTGCTGTCGACCATCCACACGCGTGACGCGCCCAGCGCGCTGGGACGGCTGATCGATATGGGCATCGAGCCGTTCCTCGTGTCATCGGCGATCGACTGCATCGTGGCCCAGCGCCTGGTGCGCATGCTGTGCACGCACTGCAAGCGTCCACTGAATGTCTCCGAAGCCGTGCTCGCCGAGCACGGCCTGACGGGTGCCGAACCATTCGAGCCGGTGGGCTGCTCGCGCTGCGGCGGCGCGGGCTATCGCGGGCGCATGGGGCTCTACGAGGTGATGACGGTCAGTGAGCCGATCCGCACGCTGATACTCGAGCGGGCGTCGGTCGACGACATGGTCGCCGTGGCCGCAAGTGAAGGAATGCTCCGCCTGCGCGACGACGGCATGCACAAGGTGCGCGAAGGGCTCACCTCGATCGCCGAGGTCGAACGGATCACGGCCAGCATCCTGTAGCCGACCCCGGACGGCGCCGCCGTGCATGCGACGCCGTCCAGGTGGCCGCCGGGGCTAGTTCTTCGCGCCGGCCTTCTTGTGGTGAGCCTTGCTGGGGCTCGACTTCTTGGCGTGTGCCTTCTTGTGCTTCTTCTGCTTTTTGTGCTTCCTGTGGAGGACGATCGGCGCCTTGGGGTTGAGCCGGTTGCCGCCCGAGAAGGCGTCGGGACGGCAGCCCGACGGGCGGCCGAGATCGAATGGCCCGGAGATCGCCTGGGTTACGACGCCTTTTTCGAGGTACGCGTACGTGACCGTCAGGAGCGGGTCGACGCGGGGCTCCGCGCAGAGCTTCGTTTCGATCGCGAACTGACCGGTGACCCTCTCGTACCCTTCCTTGGCCGAGCCCACGCAGTTGTCCGCGTAGCCCGGAAGTTCTGACGAGCACGAGAAGCTGTCCTTGAGTGCCGCCCCGGTCTGGACGCTGGTCAAGAGCGGTGCGGCCTGCACGCCCGCCAGGGGAATCTGCGACTGGAGCTGGTAGCCGGTGATCGGGCCGTTGCAGTAGAACGTGTACTTCACCTGCTGTTCTTCACTGCCGACTTCCGGCTGGCCGGCAGAGATGAGGCCCTGGCACGTGTAGTTGTTGGGATTCGCTTCTTCGGCGTGGCTCAGGGCCGGTGTCGCGAGAAGCAGGGCGACACAGCCCACGATCGCGGCGAGCCAGCGCGTGGCGGTGCGGTGGGCTGGTTGAAATGCATGCAACGGGGGTCTCCGTTCGTTGGTTGATAGATGCGTCATTGGTGCAGGAGCTTTTCGAGGCTCTTCTGCGGTGAAGCAGCGTTGAATGCGACAGATGGCCGCGTGCCCGCGGACGCGAAGGGTGAGATCAACAGGACGCCTCCTGGAGGCTCCGATGTGAGCGTGGCGGTCGCGGCGCCGGTCGGCAGGCCGGTCGCGGAGGCGTTGGTGACCGAGCCGAAGGTGACGACGATCAGGCCGTGTGTGCGGTAGGCCGCCGTACCGGTGATCGTGGGAACGGTCGCCTTCAGGAATTCGTCGGCGGCGGTCAGCCCCGCCGGTGTGCCGACGACGCACTGCGCGCCCGCGGCGCCTTCGGGACATGGCGGCTGCACGATCGTGTCGAGCAATTGCGGCGGCGTGCTGGCGAGCAGGGCAGCCTCACCGGCGAAGGCGCTGCCCTGCAGAGCGGACCAGCCGCTCAGCAGTGCGCCGGCATGAACCGCCTGGCCGTCGATGTAGGGCGCGGCGGTGGGCTGTGCGAGGGCGTCGGCGAACGTCGTGCCCGCCAGCTCGATCAGCCACACGTTCGTGACGGGAGGAAGGGTCGTCTTGGGAGCACCTGTGCTTTCGGGGGCCGAGGGGGAGGGTTGGGATTCCGTCTGGGCGGCGGGGGAGCTCGGCGAGGTCGTGGTGCTCGACTGAGGCGTGGCCGTGCTCGACCCCGTGGCCGGCGGGGGGGTTGCCTGTGGCGCGGCAGGCGGGGGCTGGACGGCGGTGGTGCTCGCATGACTTCCCGACCCCGCCAGCGGCGGTGAGTGCCGGAAGCAACAGCGGCAGCCGTGAGGCGCCCGCCAGGGAGGCGTCCGGCGCAGGGCCGATCGCCGCGCCCACGGCCACGCCGATGGCCAGCATCGCCGCCGCCAGCACCGCGGTTGCGCGCGCCGAGGGCAGGCGCGGGACGCCCGCTCGGGCCGGTGGCGGCGTAGGCGCGGACGCCGGCGCGGTCGGGGTGTCGGGGGGTGACTTGGGGGTGTCGGGATTCTCGGTCATGGTGTGTGAGGAGGCTCAAACCTTCAGACGACTCAAAGCTGCGGCCGTGCTGCGGAAGAACTCTTCCTAAACCTGCGCTCCGAAAGCTCACTGTTCGGGTTTCAGGCCGCTGTGAGGAAGCCCCTCGTCGGGATTCCGCACAATCTACCTTATCTGGATCGAATCTATCGGGATTATGATATGTTCGACGCCCAAATGTCAAACCCTCAGAAACGGAGCCCCTGTTCAATGAATCGAATCCGCCGTCTTTCCGTCGCACTTACGATGGCTAGCGTGCTCGGGGTATCAGCGGTGCCCGCAGCCGCTTCGGCGAGTCCGACGATCTCGATCAGCGGCGCCACCGCGTCGTACCCGCTCGTGTCGTTGCTCGCACAGAAGTACGTGAAGCTCAAACCGCACACGGTGAAATTCAAGATCGCCCAGGGCGGCGCGCAGATCGGGATCAACGACGTGGCTGCAAGCAAGGTCTCGATCGGCGATGTCTCACGCGATCCGCTGCCGACCGACCCGAAAGGCCTCGTCTTCTATCCGATCGCCAAGTACGCGATCTGCGTGGTGACGAACAAAGGCAACCCGCTCAGCAACCTCACGCGCGTCGCAGGTGGTGTCGATCTTCACCGGCAAGACCCGCAACTGGAGCCAGGTCTCCGGGGCGACCGCCACCGGCACGATCGACCTGATCAGCCGCACCTCGGTCGCGGGCGTGCTGACCAACTTCCAGACGCTCCTGCTCGAAGGCAAGAAAGTCTCCACCCTCGCCTCCGAACAGTCCTCGGAGGGTCTGCTCCGCCAGACGGTGGAAAACGATCCGAACGGGATCGGCTTCCTGTCCAACTACCAGGCAGGCCTGGGCGGGGTCAACTCGGTCGCCTACAACGGCGTTGCGTGCAACAGGTCGACCGCGACCTCCAACCAGTACGCGGGCGTCGCCCGCTTCTACGAGGTGACGCGCGGTCAGGCGAAGAGCTTCGTCGCGCAGTTCATCAACTGGATCACGAAATCAAAGGCTGCGCGCAAGATCATCTCCAGCCAGTGGATCCCCGTCAACTAGCCCGACGGTGACCCCGCCGGTTCGACAGCCGGTGGCGGCGCCGGCCCCGTACACCTCCACGGGGCCGGCCTCGCCGGCCGGGCCCGGCCCTCCCGGCGCCGGCGGCCCTGCCCCTCCATCGGGGGCTCGCCGGGCCACCGCAAGCATGTTCGCGCGACTGCGCAACCCCTGGTCGGACCGCCGCGCCGAGCGAACGCTCGGCGCGGTTTCGCTGCTCGTGAGCGTGTGCGTGATCGCGATGATCGTGTTCGTCGCGATCCGCGCGTGGCCGGTGTTCGCCCACAACGGCTTCAGATGGCTCGGACCGGGAGGGAGCCTGGAAACCGAGATCGGAAACATGCAGGCGACCAGTGTCAACCCGCCGGCGTCGGCGTTCCACCTGCGTGCCTGGCCGCTGGTCTACGGCACGCTGCTGACCACCACGATCGCGGTCGTGCTCGGCCTGCTGATCGCGGTGCTGTCGTCGATCTTCATCGTCGAGCTCGCGCCTGCGCGGCTGCGCAAAGTCGTGATCCCGGTGATCCGCCTGCTGGCGTCGGTGCCGTCGGTGGTCTACGGCCTGATCGGCATCCTGGTGCTGGTGCCGTTCGTGGGCAACCACCTGGTCACCGCCTCGCAGAAGACCTCCGCAGCAGAACGTCGTCGAGCTCACCGGCGCCGGTCTGGGGGTCGCCGCCGTGATCCTGACCGTGATGATCACGCCGATCATGATCGCGCTGATCTGCGAGGCGCTCGATCGCCGCGCCCGACATCCTGGCGCGAGGGCGCGGTCGCGCTCGGCGCTCAATCCGCTGCGCGCCGTGCGAGCCGTCACCCTGCGCGGGGTGCGCCCGGCGATCGTCGCCGCCGCCGTGCTCGCGAGCGCCCGCGCGCTGGGCGAGGCCGTGATGATCCAGATGGTCTCGGGCGGGCGCTCGTTCTCGCCGAACCCCGCCGACGGGGTGGTCTTCTTCTATGAGCCCCTGCGCACCCTGGCCTCGTCGATCGTCGACTACCACGAAGGTCTCGGCGCCCCGGCCCTGAGGGCGACGCTGTATGCGTTTGCTGCACTGCTTCTGTTCGCCGCGTTCGTGCTCTCGATCGGCGGCTATCTCGTCAAGCTGCCCCTGCGCAAGTACCAGACCCGCGGATGAGCGCCTCGCCCCCCCTACCAGCAGGGCGGCCGGCAGCCGAGCACGAAGCGCGGGCGGCGCTCCTCGCCCTGGACCTGGCGCTGGGGCGATCGGTTGGTGCTGGTGTTCGCCTGGGCGGCGGGCATCGGGCTGTGCCTCGTCTCCGCGGGGATCGTCATCTACATGGGCTATCGCGGGATCCAGTACCTTCGCCCCGGCCTGCTGTTCTCGCGCCCCGCGGTCAGCACGCAGCAGAGCCAGTCGGGCGGGTTCCTGGACCCCCTGATCGGGACCGTGCTGCTGACCGTGATCGGCATCGCGCTCGCGGGTCCGCTGGCGGTGATCAGCGCAATCTGGATCGCCGAGTACGGGCGGCCGAGCTGGCTGGCACGGGTGGTCGAGTCGAGCATCGAGATCGTCGCCGGGACGCCCGACATCGTGCTCGCGCTGTTCGGCCTGTCGATCTTCCAACTCGGCCTGTTCGCGCCGCTGTCGTTCCGCGCCGAAGAGGGAGGCGTGTACGGCCGATCCTTCATCGCGGCCGGCGCGATGATGTCGCTGATCGCGCTGCCGCCCCTGTTCGCGGCCACCCGGGACGGACTGCAGGCCGTGCCCACCCACCTGCGCGAGGCCGCGTTCGCGCTGGGGAAGACCCGCATCACGACCATACGCAGGGTGCTGCTGCCGAGTGTCCGCTCGAACATCGCGACCGGCGTGACGCTCGGCGTCAGTCGCATCATCGGCGACACCGCGATCGTGCTGCTGCTCCTGGGCGAGACGCTGCACATCGAATCGCAGGGCGGCATCCCCGGCCTGAACGTGCTGAAGGGCACGGGCTCGGCGCTGACCACCTATGTGTATGACAACTCGCCCGCCGGCGAAGGCGCCGCTCCCCAGAAGGCGTACGCGGCGGCGTTCGTGCTGCTGCTGATGGTGCTCGGCCTGAACCTGCTGGTGGATCGGATCGGCCGCTCCCACCAGCGGGCGATGGGCCTGTCCGTGCCCGGCGGGGCCGTGTGAGGGCCTGCGCGGGACACATGGACGGCACCATGGAGGGCACCTTTGCGATTTCTCCCAAAAGCACGCTTGAACCGGCTAAGATCAGTGGTTCGATGGAGATACCTGAGTTGATGGGGAATGTGTCGATGAGTCCTGAAGAGATGCTGCTCGATCCGTGGAACGTCGCTCCCGCCGAGCCGGCCGAGGATCGACGAGCGCCAGGCGAGTCGCCCGCGCCCGCAGAGCGCCGCCCTCAGGCTCCCGCGGTTCCGCTCCAGAGCGCCGCGGCGGCGCCCATCCACGGTCCTCAGGCGGCCGCGGTCTACAGCACGCAGGCGGCGCCGGTCGACGGCACTCCGGCACCTGCCGGCAGTCCTCCACTCACGCCGTCCGCTCCCGGCCCTCTCGCCGAGGCGGTGCCGCCGGTTCGTACGATCGTGCTCGACCGCCCGCCCGCTCCCGTGGCGCCGCCGGTGCGCGAGCGCAACCCGCTGCGCGAGCCCTTGCAGTCCACGGCCGGGCCCGAGCGGCTGCGCCTGAATGACATCAGCATCAACTACGGCGGCAAACCGGCCGTCAAGTCGGTGTCGCTGTCGATCCACCAGGGCGAGGTGCTCGCGCTGATCGGGCCGTCGGGCTGTGGCAAGACGACGTTGCTGCGCACGCTCAACCGCCTGACCGAGCTCACCCCCAGCGCCGCGCGCACGGGCGAGGTGCTGCTCGACGGCGAGGACATCCATGAGCTGCCCGACACGACCCTGCGTTCGCGGGTGGCGATGGTCTTCCAGCAGCCGAATCCGTTTCCGATGTCGATCTTCGACAACGTCGCGTTCGCGCTGCGCGAGCAGTCGCGCAAGCGCCCGCGCCGGCGCGAGCTCGAACCGCTGGTGGTCGACGCGCTGCGCCGCGCGGGGCTGTATGACGAGGTCCGCGACGACCTCGATCGTCCGGCGCTTCGTCTCTCCGGCGGCCAGCAGCAGCGGCTGTGCATCGCCCGGGCGATCGCGCCGCGGCCCGAGGTCCTGCTGATGGACGAGCCGTGCAGCGCGCTGGACCCGATCTCGACAGGCGTGATCGAGCAGCTGATCGGCGAGTTGCGGCGCGATCTGGCGGTCGTGATCGTCACCCACAACCTCGCCCAGGCACACCGCGTGGCCGACAAGGTCGCGTTCATATACCTGGGCGACCTGGTCGAGTACGGGACGACCGCCGAGGTCTTCGACGAACCGCGTGCGGAGCGCACGCGCGACTACGTGCGAGGTGCGTTCGGATGAGCCCACGTGCTCGACCGGCGCGGGCGGTCGGCACGGCTGGTTGGGGGAGGGGGCCGTGGCTGTGAGCCTGGTGCCCGTCCCCTCCGAGCAGGACCGCGCGAGCTGCCCGAACTGCTCTGCAGCGCTTGCGCCTGACCAGCGCTACTGCCTGGCATGCGGACAGCCCGTGTCGTCGGTGCGGCTCGCGTTCCTGGACGTGCTCGAGTCCGATGCACAGTCATATCCGGGCGGTCAGGTTCCAACGGGATTCGTCTCACCCACATACGCCCCCGTGGTCGAGCAGTCCTCAGATGCCTACGCGTGGATGCGTCGCTACTCGGGCCTGTTCGGGCTGCTTGCCGTGCTGTTGATGTCGATCATCGTCGGCCTGCTGGTGGGTCACTGGATCACCCAGAGCAAGAGCTCCGGCCCGCAGGTGCTCAGGGTCGAGGGCCTCAGCGCCGGCACCGGCGCCTCCGCGGCGGGCACGAGCACGACCCCTGCGAGCACGACCGCGGCCGCGACCCCCAAGCCGGCTGCGACGAGCACCACGAGCGCCAAGGTCGAAGCCAAGGAAGTCAAGGAAGCCAAGGCGATCGAAAAAGCGCCGCTGCCGAAACCGGTCAAAAGCGCCGCCAAACTTCAGAAAATCGGTGGCACGACGGGAAAAAAGCACGTCGAAGAAGTCAACAAGCTCGGCGACCAGCCGATCGAAACGGAATGATGTCGACGTTGAACGGGAGCTCGACCCCGGACGGCCCGACCCAGGAGATGAGCTCCCTGCCCGCGTCGGGCGTGGTCGTGCCCGTCGGCGGCCTGGTCGCCCCGAGTGGATCGATGGCAGAGTTGCGCCGCCGCCGCCACGAGCTGGCCGAGCGCGTGGCCGCGCTGACGTGGGACCTGGGCGGGCTGACCTACGAGATGGCCATCCGCGACCACTACCGCCTCGACGTGATCGCCCGCAAAGCCGCCGAACTCCAGGAGGCCGAGGGGCAGCTGGGGGAGGTGCAGCGGCTGCTGGCCACGACCGAGGCGGGCATCCACGGACAATGCCGCTCGTGCGGCGCGGTGCACAGTCGTGGCGCCGCCTACTGCTGGCACTGCGGCGCGCCCCTGATGGCCGAGATCCGCCCGTCGGTGCTGCAGCCCGACGCGCCGAGCTGAGCAGGGCCGACGCAGGCCTCGGGCCGCGGCGTCCCGCCGGACGATCAACGATCGTCCAGGAGGAGCGGGTGGATCCTCCGGCTCGCGTAGCGTGTGGAAGGTGAGAACACGCCTCTCCCGCGCCCCCCTCGGGCGGCGTTGGGCTGTAACTGCCGCAGGCGTGACGCTCGCGGTGTGTGTCGCGTCGGGGTTCCCCGGCGCGACCAACGCCGCCAGGGGTACCCGCGCCGCCCCTCGCGCCGGCGCCCCCCCGCGCGAATACTCCTGTCCGATCCTTCCTGCGAGCAATCCGCTCAACAGGGACATCTCGCACGCCCCGGTCGATCCCAACTCGGCGCAGTACATAGCGTCGATCGGCGCCTCCGGGCACCTGCACGCCGACTTCGGCACCAACCCCAGCTACGGCATCCCCTACACGGTCGTTCCCCCGCGTCAGCCGAGGGTGCCGATCAAGTTCAGCGAATACGGCGAAGAATCCAACCCCGGCCCCTATCCCGTCCCGCCGAACGCGCCCGTGGAGGGGGCCGGCGAAGAAGGTGACCGGCATGTGCTCGTGCTGCAGAGGGGCAGTTGCAAGCTGTATGAGCTGTACGCGGCACGTCGCAGCGGCGCCGGCTGGGAAGCGGGCTCGGGCGCGGTGTTCGACCTGCGCAGCAACGCGCTGCGCCCCGAAGGCTGGACATCGGCCGACGCGGCCGGTCTGCCGATCTTCCCGCTGCTGGTCCGCTATCCGGAGGTGCGCGCCGGCAAGATCGACCACGCTCTGCGCGTCACCGTGGAGCGCACGCAGCGCGGCTACATCCACCCGGCCACCCACTTCGCCTCTGACAGCTCGGACTCGAGCCTGCCGCCGATGGGGCTGCGGCTGCGGCTGAAGGCGAGCTTCAACACGAGCGGCTACCACGGCGAGGCGCTCGTGGTTCTGCGGGCGCTGAAGCGCTACGGGCTGATCGTGGCGGACAACGGCTCGTCCTGGTACATCACCGGAGCGTCCCGACCCGCGCTGGAACGACGAAGACCTGAACCAGCTCAAGAGCGTGCCCGGCGCAGCGTTCCAGGCGGTGCGCACCGGGCCGATCCTGCGCCGCGGCTAGGAGTTCTGCTGGGGCTCGACCGGCGCCGGCTGGGGCGGTGCCGGCGGCGCCACGGGCTGGGCCGGCTGTGCGACGGGCTGCGCGGGCTGCGCCGCGGGCGCGGCGGGCTGTGCCACGGGCTGCGCCGCCTGTGCAGCAGCGGCTTCGACAGGCGCCTGCTGCTGAGGAGCGGTGAGCATCGGCTGCTGCGGAGGTGACGCAGCGGGCTGCTGATGTGACTCACCCGTGATCGACTGCTTGAACTCCCGCATCCCCGTTCCGAGCGAGCGGCCGATCTCGGGGAGCCGCCTGGCTCCGAACACGAGCAGCAGGATCACGACGATGAAGGCGATGTGCAGTGGATTGTCCAGGCCCATTTCGCACCCCTGAGTCTAGGCCATCCTGGGACAACTTCGAGGCCACTTGCCCACCTGCCCAGCCGCACGCGCGGATAACCCTCAATCCTGGCTTGCGTGCGCGCCCCTTTGGGTGCGCTCCGCTGGCGGCGAATCCGAGGTCGCTCCGCCGCCGCGGAGGGCTCTGCGCACGAGTTGCGCCGCCACGAGCACCATGAGAGCGGCGAACGCATCGCGCAGCAGCGCCCCCGAGAGGGCGTTCGCGAGCGCCACCCCTGCGATGGCGCCCGCCAGTGAGAGCACTCCCAAGAGGACAGCGTCGGCGCGGCGGACGTTGCCGTAGCGATCCTGCGTGTAGGTCCCGACGATCGCCACGGGGATGATCGCCAGCAGCGAGGTGGCCTCGGCCTGGTGCTGGTCGAGGCCCAGCACGATGACCAGGCCGGGCACGAACAGCACACCGCCACCGACTCCCAGCAGGCCGGCGACGATTCCGGCGGCCAGCCCGATCACGATCGCGGCGATCATCGCAGCACCAACTCGACGGCGCTTGCCACGAGCACCGCGGCGAAGAGCAGGGAGATCCACTGCGTCGACAGGCGCTGCTGCAGCCGGGTCCCGATCACCACGCCGCCGACCGCCGGTATCCCCATGAGCACCGCGTCGAGCACGTGCACGTTGCCGTAGAGCCCCTGCGCGGCCGCGCCGAAGGCTGCGATGAAGATGATCGCGGCCAGCGATGTGCCGGTCGCCGAGCGCTCGTCGTAGCCGAGCCACAGGATGAGCAGCGGCACGATCACGGTCCCGCCGCCGACGCCGAACAGGCCGCTGAACAGGCCGGCCAGCGTGCCGATCGCCATCAGTTTGAGCGACCGGCTCCTCGACCCGTCAGTGACCACGTGCACGAGAGAACGGGTCGGCCACCGTGCGCGCCATACTAGAGGTCGTGTCCCCCGGTGCCACGCTCGTGGAGGCGCTCGAGCCCATCCGCTCCGATCCCGCCCGCGCAGCGGTGCTGCTCGACATCGACGGCACCCTTGCACCGATCGTCCGGCACGCCGCAGATGCCCATGTGCCCGAGGCCACCCGCACGCTGCTGATCGAGATCTCCAAGCGCTACCGGCTGGTCGGCTGTGTGAGTGGCCGCCGCGCGGCGACCGCGCGACAGATAGTCGCGATCGGCACGATCGCGTACATCGGCAACCACGGCGGCGAGCTCCTGCGCCCCGGGGCGACCAGCCCGGAGGTCGACCCGGAGGTCGAGGCCTGGACCGCGCGCGTTCGCGCGTTCGCCGCCCGTGCCTACACGGGTGAGCATCAGCGGATGCGCGTGCGCAGCGAGGACAAGCACTCGATCGCGGCGTTCCACTGGCGCGGCGCCCCCGATGAGGAGGCGGCCGCGGCGGCAGTGGGAGAGATCGCCCGGCTTGCACAGGATGAGGGCTTTGCGATCCACTGGGGGCGCAAGGTGCTGGAGGTGCGCCCGCCCGTCGTCCTGGACAAGGGGCTGGGTATCGCCAAGCTGCTGCGCGGGGTGCCTCTCGACGCCGCCGTGTACGTCGGTGACGACACGACCGACCTCGACGCCTTCCGGGCACTGCGGGCGCTCGCGCAGTCCGAGGTGTTGGAGAGCGCGGTGTGCGTGGCCGTGCGCTCCGATGAAGCGCCCCCCGAGCTGGCGCTTGAGGCCGACCTGACGGTCGACGGCACGGGCGGAGTGCGGGAACTGCTCGAGGCGCTGCTATAGGCGCCTCTGCACCGTGCGTTTCGTCGACTTCCTCAAGACGACCGTCCTCCTGAGTGCCGGGGCGGCCACCGCGCTGGCGGCCGTAACCGTACTCGCGGCCGGCGGGCACTCCGAAGAACACATCTTGCCGTTCGCCGTTGGCTGGTGGGTGCTCGCGGCGATCATCGGCCTGCGGCTGGGCAGGCGGGCCGAGACGAATCCGCCGATCGCCCGCCTGCTCGCAGGTGCCAAGGCGAGCACAACGCTTCCCGAGCACCATCCGAGCGCGACCCTGATCAACCGGCTGTGGCCGCTCCTCCTGTTCACGCTGGTGGCGGGCGGGCTCGCCTTTCTCGCCCCCCAGGTGCCGGGCATAGCCTCCGGCTTCGCGATCATCTGGGCGCTCGCCTGGCGCCGCCAGGACGCGGCCGTGGCGGCCATCGAGGAGCGCGACGGAGCCTCATTCTGGGTGCGCCGCACCTCCCCGGTGCGGCCGATGGCGCTGATGCGAACGCCGGGCTTCAAGGCGCTGCGACCCGAGCGGGTGAACGGCGCCGTCACCTGAGATGGCCGGCGGGCACACGGTTGACGTGTTGATCGTCTCGCTCGGCTCCACCGGCGGCCTGCGGGCCGCGGACGCGGAGCTGGCCGACTCGCTGCGACGTGCCGGCGCGAGCGTGGCCGTCGCAGCCGCCTCCCCCTCGCGCCGCGAGCTGCGCACGCTCGGCGCTGATCGACTACCACTGGGCCCGGTCCGCGCGCGATGCGGCTCGGGCCGAGCTGGCCCGCCGAACGCCCAGGGCGGTCATCTACTCGAGCACGACCGCCGCACTGCTCTGGCCCCGGCCCGGGGCGATCCGCTTCGACGCACCCGCGGCGGGCAACCGGCCCGGGCGTCACGGGCTGTGGCAGCGGCCACTCGAGCGGTTGCGCCTGCGCCGGGCGCCGCTGCTCTTGCCGTGGAGCGAGGGTGGCCTGCGCGAGACGCCCGAGGTCGCTCGTCGCTCCGATCGCGCGCTGGTGCTGCCCGTCGCGGTGGAGGCCTCGACGCCCATGGAGTCCCCCGCCGGTGGCGCAGGGCGCCCCGCGGGCGAGCCGGCACGGGACATCGCGGCGATCACCTACGCCGCCAACCCGTCAAAGAAGGGGCTTGACCGGGTGCTCTCGGCCTGGCGGCGCGTGCGTCTGGGATCCGAGGAGCTCCTCGTGGCCGGCGCGCCGGCCGAGCAGCTCCGGGATGCCGGCCTGGTTCGCCCGGGCGAGGAGGGGGTACGCGTGGCAGGCGTGCTCTCGCCCGAGGCGTACCGTGCGCTCGTGCGTCGCGCCCGCGTGTTCGTGTGCGCGCCACGCCGTGAGGACTACGGGATCGCGCAGCTCGAGGCGCTGGCCGACGGCTGTGAGCTCGTCACCACGCCGGCGCCCGGACCCTACGCCGCCCTGCCGATCGCCCGTGCGCTGGACCCGCGGCTGGTGGGCGAGGATCTCGGAGAGGGCCTGCGTGCCGCCCTGGACGACCCCACGGCCGACTACGCTGCGCGCGCGCAACAGGCGCTTGCCCCGTTCACCCGCGACAGGATCGACCGGCTGGTGGCGGATGAGCTACTGCCGCGCCTGCTTGCGTAGCTTCTGCACGGCGCGCCAGGGCCGCGTGTTGACCACGTCCTCTTTCCTCAGCCAGGCCCGGCGTGCGGTGGCCACGCCCCAGCGCATGTTTGCCAGGGTGCTCGTGCGGTGGGCGTCGGAGTTGATCACGATGCGCACCCCGGCGCGCGCGGCAGCGCGGGCGTGGATCTCGGAGAGGTCGCGGCGGTCCGGGTTGGCGTTGATCTCGAGCATCGTTCCCGTCCGTGCCGCCGCGGCGAACACCGCCTGCAGGTCGATCGCGTAGGGCTCCCGTCGCTCGATCAGCCTGCCCGTCGGATGGCCGATCGCGTCCACGCAGAGGATGCTCGATCGCGGTGATCATTCGCTCGGTCATCAGCTGTTCGGTGATCCCGAATGCCGTGTGCACGCTCGCGATCACCCAGTCGAGCTCTCCCAGCAGCTCGTCCTCATAGTCGAGCGACCCGTCGGGCAGGATGTTCACCTCGCTGCCCGCCAACAGCCGGATGCCGTCCACACGTTCGTCAACCTGGTGCACCAGCCCGATCTGCCGGCGCAGCTGCCCGGGGGAGACGTCGTTGCCGAAACCGTGCGAGGCCGAGTGGTCGGTGATCGCCAGATACTCATAACCGCGCTCCCGCGCGGCGTTGGCCATCTCCTCGATCGTGGCGTGGCCGTCGGAGGCCACCGTGTGGCTGTGCAGGTCGCCGCGGATGTCCGGGAGGCTGAGAAGGTCGGGCAGACCGGCGCCGCCCTCCAGCCGCGCGGCATCGAGCTCCCCGCGATTCTCGCGCAGCTCCGGCTCGATGTAGGCGAGACCGAGCAGCTCGTACAGCTCAGCCTCGCTCGCGCAGGTTCGCGTCCGGCCGATGGTGTCGTCGAGCAGCCCGTACTCGGAGACGTGTAGGCCTCGACGCACTGCGCCTTCGCGCAGGGTCGCGTTGTGGTCGCCCGAGCCGGTGAAATGCTGCAGCAGGTTGCCGAGCTGCGCGGGCTTGGCGATGCGCAGATCCACCCCCACGCCGGAGTGGGTGCGCGCCCTCGCGCCGGACCTGCCGGCGGAACTGACGCTGTCGATCTGATCCAGCCTGGCGAGGCTCTTGGCGAGCGTCGTGGGGCGGGTCGTGACGGCGATCAGGTCGAGATCCTTGACGCTGTCGGCTCCGCGACGGGCCGAACCGGCCAGCTGCACGTGGGTGCCCGGGCTCCCCTGTTCGGTCAGGCCCGCGGCGAGCGCTTCGCCGGCCTCGATCGCCTTGGGCAGCAGCAGGCGCGGTGGGGCACGTTCGCCGGCGCCGTGCTCGAGCGCCGCCAGCACGCTGGCCTCGAGCTTGGGCCCCAGCCCCTTCACCGTTCGCAGGCGCTCATGCAATGCCGCCTCGCGCAGCTTCTCCAGTGAGTCGATGCCGAGCTCTGAGTACAGAAGCCGCGCGCGCTTCGGTCCCAGGCCGGGCAGGCGGGTGATCGCTATCAGGCCGGGGGGGAACTTCGCCCGCAGCCGCTCCGCCGCCGGGATCGTGCCGGTGTCGAGCAGCGCCAGGATCTTCTCCTGCAGCGTGTCGCCGACCGCCCGCAGCTCGGTCGCCCGGCCCATGCGCGCCAACGCCGCCACCGACACCGATGCCTCGCGCACCGTCTTGGCGGCCGCGCGGTAGGCGAGCACGCGGTGCACGATCGCACCGTCCAGCTCGTACAGGTCACCCAGCTCCTCCAGAGCGTCCGCGATCACTGCGTTGGGAAGCTCGGTCTGGGTCACGGGCATGAGGGTACGCGCAGGACGGCCCCGGCCGCGACGCAGGCACCCGAGCGGCCGGCACGCTCCTGCGCGGCAGGCTCTAGGGTACGCCGACCCGCATGTCCGACGAGCCCTGGCTGATACTCCCCACCTACAACGAGGCCGAGAATATCGAGGCGATCGTCACCTCCGCCAGCGAGGTGCTCGCGCGAGCCGCGCCGGATGGCTTTCGCGTGCTCGTGGTGGACGACGGCTCCCCCGACGGGACCGGGCGAGATCGCCGACCGCATCGCCGCGCAGCACGACTGGGCGGCCGTGCTGCATCGCACCGAGAAGAATGGCATCGGACCCGCCTACCTCGCCGGCTTTCGCCATGCGCTAGACCACGGCGCCGGATATGTGATGGAGATGGACTCCGACTTCTCCCACGACCCCGCCGACCTCGCCCGCCTGCTCGAGGCGGTGCGCGAGGGAGCCGACCTGGCGCTGGGCTCGCGCTACGTGCCGGGTGGTGGCGTGCGCGACTGGAGCATGCTGCGGCGGTTCATCAGCGAGGGCGGCTCGACGTATGCGCGCTGGGTGCTCGGTCTGCCCGTGCGCGACCTGACGGGCGGATTCAAGTGCTTCCGCCGCGAGGTGCTCGAGGCGATCGAGCTCGACGGCGTCCGCTCCCAGGGCTATGCGTTCCAGGTCGAGCTGACCTACCGCGCGGTGCGGGCGGGCTTCCGGGTGGTCGAGGTGCCGATCGTGTTTCGCGACCGCCAGCGGGGTCAGAGCAAGATGTCCTGGCGGATTGCCGCCGAGGCGATGTGGCTGGTGCCGCGGTTGCGCTTCAGGTAGTGCAATCGCCAGCCGATGCAGAGGCGATGGACGCCTCCGCCTATGCGTTCGCCCATGGCGTGCGCCACACGCGCGCGACGCTGCGCACCTGGCAGCGAACTCCCGGCACCGTTCTCGGCAGGTGGTTCGCCGGCTCGGCGCGTCGCGGCCGCCGGGCTGCTGCTCGCCGTGTGGGTCGTCTCCTCGCTGGATCAGGGCTACGAGCAGATCCTCGTCCTGCGGCCACCGTTCGTGGTGGGGGGCATGGGCGATGTGGTGAAGGTGCTCGAGAGCAACATGCTCGTCCTCGCGCTCCACGCGATGGCATGCGTGGCCGGGTTCATCGCCGGCAGCTCCCTGCCCTTGCAGGCCCAGCACCACGATGGTCTCTCGCGCTGGGTGCACGAACACGGAGGGCGGATCGCGATCGCCTTCGTCGTGTGCGCGACGACCTTCTCGCTGAGTGCACAGGCGTACCTGATCGGACACAGCCTCGCCGGCGTATCGCATTTCCTTCGCGTGTCACCAGGGCTGCTCCTGTTGAGTGTCCTTCCACACGCGATCCCCGAGCTGATCGCCCTGTTCCTGCCGCTCGCGGCCTGGATCATCGCCAGCCGCCGCGGCGAGTGGGAGCAGCTGCTCGCCGCCACCGTCGTGACCGTCGCAGTCGCGGTGCCCATGCTCGTTGTGGCGGCGCTGATCGAGGTCTACGTGTCCCCGCACCTGTTCGTCGCCCTGACCCACATCCACCCGCCGATCGTCCGTAACTCCGAAGGCTGGGTCGTCACGCTCCGCTGATCAGGCCTTCCGCCTGGGTGAGCTCGAGCTCGGTGGCTCCGGCCTCGAGCGCTGTTGTGCGGCATGCCTCACGACGATGTGCAGCCGCTCGCAGGCATGATTCCCTGCCTGGCCCCAAACAGAGAGGCCCATATGGCGGATGAAGAGAACGACCACATTTCAGACGACGAGATAGCCCCCGACCCCAGAGCCCGCCTCATGGAAGAGGTCGCGGCACAGATGGACGCGATCGAAGGCGACTTCGGCGACGACTACCAGATCGGCGCCGTGGTGACCGTTGTCGAAGTCCTCAGGCCCGGCGGCGCCGGAATCCGCGTGCGCTGCAATACCGCGCCCTGGGTCGGAGTGGGCATGCTGAGGGTGGCCGAGAAGATCCTGGAACGCCAGGCACAGGCCTAGTCCGTTGATGGCTGCCTTCAACCACGGCCGATGACCGCCGAGATCGTCGCTCGGGCCATCCTGATGGCGGGCGCGTTCCTGCTGGTGTTGGGGCCGGGGCTTCAGGCGCGCCTTGAGATGCGTGAGTACCACGAGCTCCTCGAGGCGCTGCAGCGAAGGAGCGACCTTCCGGCCATCACGCGGGAGTACCTGGGCCTGCTCGAGGTCGGACCATCGATGGCGCTGCACTCGCCACGGGGCGCGCTTCGGTTCGCGCTGAGCGAACCCTCGGCGTGGTACTCCAAATATCGGAGCGCGCGAACAGCCTTCGGCGACTCGGGAGCCGCCGGAGACGAGAAGGTGGTGGAGATCCGCACCCATCTCGCCAGAGCACGCAACTGGGCCATCGTTGTTCTCGGCTCCGTCCTGATCCTCGCGGGAGCCTCCGTCGAGCTCGCCCAGACGATTGCCACAGGACAGAGCGGATAGAAGTCCGATAAAGCGTCCCGCCACCCTCTACGGACCACCCCTGGACACCCATCCTTTACTTTGTATAGTAATAGGAAAGCGAACAAGGAGACCGCAATGGCAGGCACCCTGAATCAAGTCACAGATACCAACTTCGACGCCGAGGTCCTTGAGGCTGAGGGTCCCGTGCTCGTGGACTTCTGGGCGCCCTGGTGCGGTCCCTGCCGCGTCGTGGCTCCGGTCCTCGAGGAGATCGCCTCCGAGCGCCCCGACCTCACGATCGTCGCGCTGGACATCGACGAGAACCCGCAGACGGCAGCGCGCTTTCAGGTCCTCTCGATCCCGACGATGATCCTGTTCAAGAGCGGCCAGCCGGTCAAGACGGTCATCGGCGCGTACCCGAAGAAGAAGCTCGAGCAGGAGTTGGAGCCGGCCCTGACGGCTGCCTGAGGGCCGATGGCCGGCGCCGGGAGGCGTCCTCGGTCGCTCGCGTGCGTTGCACGCCACGCGGGCGGGCGGGTCTTCGATCCTTGCTCGACTTGGCCCTCGACCCTCAGGTCGCTTTGTGGTCAGCCCGGCGCAGGCTGGTGTCGAGGGTGAACTCGTCGATGGCCGCCTTGGCCGAGTAGTCCGCGCCCGCGTCGCCGTCGGCGTCCTGCCCGATCAGGAGCTCGACGGCCAGGGTCTCTCCGGCGATGTAGTCGCGGTGGGTCTCGGCTGCGCGCAGCAGCTCCAGGTCGCCGCGCAGGGACAGCTCGATGCGATCCTCGACCTGCAGGCCGGCGCTCTTGCGGGCGTTCTGGACCGCGTGGACGATCTCGCGCGCGTATCCCTCCTCGCGCAGCTCGTCGTCGATGGCGAGGTCGAGCGCGACCGCGTGGGCGCCCTCGCGCTCGACGCTGTAGCCCTCGGGGGCGCGCATCGTGAGGATGACGTCGTTCAGCCGACAGAATGTGCTCGCGGCCGTCCACGTTTATGCCGAGGGCGCCGTCGCCGCGCACCGCGGCTGCCACCCTGGCGGGGTCGAGCGCCGCGATCGCGTCCGCGGCGAGGGGCATCGATTTGCCGAAGATGGGGCCGAGCTTTCGGTAGTTGGGCTTGACCTCGTAGCTGCCCAGCTCGTCGGTCGCCGCGACGAAGCGCACTCGCTTGACGTTCAGCTCCTCGCGCACGACATCCACGACGCGTTCGATCGCGGTGCGCTCACGGTCGTCCGCGACCACGATCGCCTCTCCGAGGGGCTGGCGGACCTTGACGTCGGCCTTCTTGCGGGCGCCGCGACCGAGGCTGACGGTCTCCCGCGCGAGCGACATGGCCCGCTCGAGATCGGTGTCGCGCACGAGCGACTCGTCGCCCGGGGTGCGGGGGTCGGGGAAGTCGCACAGATGGACGCTCGCCAGGGTCCCGTCGAGGTTGTCGTAGATCTCATCGGCCATGAACGGGCAGAACGGAGCCAGCAGCCTGGCGACCGTGAGCAGGCAGGTGCGCAGCGTCTGGAAGGCGTCCTGGTCCCCGTCCCAGAAGCGCGGGCGCGAGCGGCGGACGTACCAGTTGGAGAGATCCTCGACCAGCTCGGCGATCGCCCGGGCGGCGGAGGTCGCGTCGTAGGCGTCCATTCGCTTGCCTCACCAGCTCCGCGGTGCCCGCCGTGCGAGAGAGCGCCCAGCGATCGAGGTTGTCCGCCGGCGGTTGCCTCGCGGGGCCGGCCGCCGCCAGCTGATCGGCGGATGCGTGCGCATAGAGCGAGTAGAAGAAGTAGGTGCTCCACAGCTGCTTGAGGAACAGGCGCACGCCCTCGCCGATGGTGGCGGCCGAGAAGCGATAACCGTCCCAGGGCTGCTTGGAGGCGAAGAAGTACCAGCGAAAGGCGTCTGCCCCGTAGGTGTCGAGCACCTGCCAGGGCTCGACCGTGTTGCCCTTGGACTTGGACATCTTCTGCCCCTGCTCGTCGAGGATCAGACCCAGGCAGACGACGTTGCGGTAGGGCGGCGGCTCGGACAGAAGCGTTGCGACCGCAAGCAGCGAGTAGAACCAGCCGCGGGTCTGGTCCTGGGCCTCGCAGATGAAGTCCGCCGGATAGCGCTCGCCGAAGCGCTCTGCGTGCTCGAACGGGAAGTGGTGCTGGGCGAACGGCATCGCGCCCGAGTCGAACCACACGTCGATCACCTCCGGAACGCGCCGCATCGGACGGCCGCAGTCCGGCGCGCCCTCCCCGTCCTCGTGCGAGCACGCGAACTCGATGTCGTCCACGAACGGGCGGTGGTGGTCGGACAGCTCCTGCCCGGAGCGCTCGGACAGCTCCTCGAATGAGGCGATCACGTGCACATGCCCGCGCTCGCAGCGCCATACCGGCAGCGGCGTCCCCCAGTAGCGCTCGCGCGAGAGCGCCCAGTCGACGTTGTTGGCCAGCCAGTCCCCGAAGCGCCCGTGCTTGACGTGCGGCGGGTACCACTCCACGGTCTCGTTCGCCGCCAGCAGCTCGCGGCGCAGCTTCGTGGTGGCGATGTACCACGACGGTTTGGCGTAGTACAAGAGCGGCGTGCCGCAGCGCCAGCAGTGGGGATAGGAGTGCTCGTAGGACTGCATCCGCAGCAGCAGCCCCCGCGCGTCGAGGTCGGCGATCAGCTCCTTCGTCAGCTCGGGGTCCTTGACGAAGCTCCCCTCGAACGCCCGCCCGTCGCGGCTGAGCACGCGGCTGTCGTAGGTGCCGTCCGGCTTGACCGGGTTGTAAAGCGTCCGCGGCTCATCGCCGCGGAAGATGCCCGCCGCGGCGCTCACCCGGTAGTCGTCCTCGCCGAAGGCCGGCGCCAGATGCACGATGCCGGTGCCGTCCTCGGTCGTCACGAAGGAGTCGGCAAGGATCGGCAGCGAACCGTCCTCGCGGTCGGTCGCGGCGAAGATCGGTCCCCGATAGGAGCCGTATCGCTCCAGCAGCTGCCGGCCCGTGAACCGCTCGACGATCTCTAGCGCCTCACCGAGCACCGGCTCGACGCGGTCCTCGGCGAGCACGAACATCTCATCTCCGACGCGCACCCTGGCATAGGAGGCCTTTGGCGCGACCGCCACCGCCACGTTGCCGGGCAGCGTCCACGGCGTGGTCGTCCACACGAGCAGCCGCTCGTCGTGGCCGGGCACCGGAAGCTTCAGGTACACGCTCTCCTCCACCACGTCCTCGTAGCCGAGCGCGACCTCGTGCGAGGACAGCGTGGTCTCGCAGCGCGGGCAGTAGGGCACCACCTTGTGGCCCTCGTACAGCAGCCCCCGCCGGTCGATCTGCGACAGCGCCCACCACACCGACTCGATGTAGCTCTCATCAAGCGTGCGATAGGCGTCGTCCAGGTCCAGCCAGAAGCCGATCCGCTCGGTCAGCCGGTTCCACTCGTCGAGGAACGTGAACACCGACTCGCGGCAGCGCGCGTTGAACTGCTCGATCCCGTACTCCTCGATCTCCGCCTTCGAGCGGATGCCGAGCTCCTGTTCGACGGCGATCTCGACGGGCAGCCCGTGGCAGTCCCAACCGCCCTTGCGCTCCACCAGGTAGCCGCGCATGGTCTGAAAGCGGGGGTAGATGTCCTTGAACACCCGCGAGAGAACGTGGTGGGAGCCCGGCGGACCGTTCGCGGTGGGGGGCCCCTCGTAGAAGACCCACCGCTCGGCCCCCTCGCGCAGGCGCAGCGATTCGGCGAACACGTCGCGCTCGCGCCAGCGCTCGAGCACCCGCTGCTCGAGCGCGGGCAGCTCCTGTCGAGGATCGACCTCCCGGCGCGGGATGAGCGTGTGTTTGTGGAGGTGCCGTCACGGGGCGGCCCATTGTAGGTGGGCCCTCCAGAGGTCCCGGGAACCGATCCCCGCGAAAGGAAGCTCGGGGCTCTTACGATGCAGCCATGAGGCTTCGCCTGTATCACCACTCCGACGGCGCGCGCGTGGCCTACCGCGAGCTGGGGGCCGGGCCGCCGCTCGCGCTGCTCCACTCCGCGTTCCTGTCCCACAAGGAGTGGGAGCCGGCGGCCGAGCAGCTCGCTGACCGCTTCCGCGTGGTGCTCCCCGATCTGCCGCTGCACGGAGACTCCGAGGACCGCTGGCGCCATCCATACACGCTCGACTGGCTCGCCGATGTGCTGGGAGGGTTCTCCGACGAGGTGCTCGGGCCGAGACCGCTGATCGCCGGCCACGACGCCGGCGCCGAGATCCTGCTGCACGCCGTGATCACCGGTCGCGTACGTCCGGGCAGGCTGGTGCTGATGGGAACGCGTCTGCATGCCCCGCCCGGGCACGCCGGCCTGCGCGCGGCCTGGCGGGCGACGACGCGCATGGGGGTGGTGCCGGGCGTCGATCGGCTGCTCTCCTACGGCACCCGCGCGGTGTTCACCCCCGAGCGGGGCCTGCGCCTGTCGGCGCGTGCGAACCCGGCCGCGCGCGACCTCATGCGCCATGCGTTCGCCGATGTCGCGGGCAACTCGAGCCTGGCGCGCTCCTGGGCGAAGTGCGCGCGCTCGTGGCCCCGCGGAGCGCAGACACAGCTGCTCGATGCCTATCCCGGGCTGGACTTCCCGGTCCTTCTGCTGTGGGCCGACGAGGACCCGCTGCACCCGCTGCGTCGCCGCCGAAGAGGCGCTGCGGCTGCTGCCCGACGGCCAGCTGCGGGTGCTCCGGAGCACCGGATTCCTGATGGCCTACGACGATCCCGTGGGTCTGGCGCGGGAGCTGGCGGCGTTCTGTGGATAGGGTCTCTGCCTCGCCCGTAGCGAAAAAGGAGAGCCAAATGCCGAACAAGCCGCAGTTGTGGGGCGCTGAGACCACGAAGGCCGTCGAACAACTTCCCGATCTCGGGCGAGACCGTCCCCGTGCCGGTCGTGCGCTGGCTGGCCCGGTTGAAGGGCGCCGCCGCGGCGGTCAACGGGGAACTCGGGCTGCTGTCCAAACGGAGTGCCTCCCGCATCGCCAAAGCCGCCGGCGCGATCGCCGCCGGCGAGCACGATGAGCAGTTCCCGATCGACGTGTTCCAGACCGGCTCGGGCACCTCGACGAACACGAACGCCAACGAGGTGATCGCCAGGCTGGCCGGCGAGGGCGTGCATGCCAACGACCACGTCAACATGGGGCAGTCCTCCAACGACGTGTTCCCCTCGGCCGTGCACCTCGCCGCGCTGGATGTCGCCCAGAACGAACTGCTGCCGGCGCTGAAGCAGCTCGAACGGTCATTTGCGAAGAAGGCGAGCAGCTTCAAGAACGTGGTCAAGGCCGGGCGCACGCATCTGATGGACGCGGTGCCCGTCACCCTCGGGCAGGAGTTCGCAGGCTACGCGGCGCAGATGGCGCTGGGCGCCGAGCGCGTGCAGTCGGCGCTCGTCCACGTCGGGCAGATCCCGCTGGGCGGGACCGCCACGGGCACGGGGCTGAACACCCACCCCAGGTTCGCCGAGAAGGTGCGCGTGCGCCTGCGCAGGGAATCCGGCCTGAAACAGATCGCCGCTCCGCTCGACCCGTTCGAGGCGCAGGCCAACCGCGACGCGCTGGTCGAGCTCTCGGGCGCCCTGAAGGTGGTCGCGGTGTCGCTCACCAAGATCGCCGGCGATCTGGCCCTGATGGGCTCCGGCCCGCGGGCCGGCATCAAAGAGATCGTCCTGCCGGAGCTGCAGAAGGGCTCCTCGATCATGCCGGGCAAGGTCAACCCGGTGATCCCCGAGGTCGTGCTGCAGGTCTCAGCTCAGGTGATCGGCAACGACACGGCGATCACGGTCGGTGGGCTGCAGGGCCAGTTCGAGCTGAACGTGCGCATCCCGTTGATCGCGCGCAACCTGTTGCAGTCGCTGCACCTGCTCTCCTCCGCGGCGCGCGTGTTCGCGGAGAAGTGCGTCGACGGCATCGAGGCCAACAGGGCCGGAACCAGCGCCTCGGCGGCGGCGACCCTGGCGGTGGCCACGGCGCTGAACGGCGTGATCGGCTACGACAAGGGGACGGTGATCGTCCAGAAGGCCACCGCCTCCGGGCGCCCGCTGCGGGAGGTGGCGCTCGAGGAGGGGGTCGATGCCAAGTTGTACGACAGGACGATCAACCTGCGGCGGATCGCGCGTGGGAACCAGGCCAAGTAGCCGCTCCTGATCGCCTCCGCCTTGGTGGCGATCTCCTGCAGATCTCGTCGCTCGGCTCGTGACGCTAACCTCGCGCAGGTGCGTGCACAATCACATGGCACCGGTAAGATCTACGCTGATCGCCGTTTCCGCCGGTGCGGAGCTGTCCCCAGAGGAGTCGCGCCGCCTGATTGCCGAGGACGCGATGCCGGACATCCTGAAGATCGGAGAAGTGCTCAACGCCGTCGATCTGAAGAACCCGGTGGAGCGCCCAACGGGATGGCGCGGAGTCCTGCTGCGGCCGCTGCCGGCGGCCGTGGCGGAGGTGTGGTTGCGCCGACGCGAAATCGGCGCAGTGATCAGCTGGGGTGAGCAAATCGCGTTTCCCGTGGCCGCTCTGATCTGCCTGATGCGGCGGCCGCGACCCGGCCACATCGCGATCTTGATGGTGCCATTCCACGAGCCAAGCCCGTCACGCTTGAAGCGAGTGATCAAGCGCCTCGTGCTGCCGCTGCTGATGCGTCACGGGGTCGACCGCCTGAACATCCCCGCGCCGCTGCAGCGAAAGTGGGCGCTCGAGCGGTGGAAGCTTTCGCCCGCACGGCTCGTCGCTGCTCAGTGGCCAGTCGACACGTCGTTTTGGCGACCTATGCCCGGAGCGGGCGACATGATCTGTGCGGTCGGACGCGAGATGCGCGACTACTCGACCTTGATCGAGGCGATGCGGCCGCTGAGCATCCCGTGCCACATCGCCGCCGGTACGGCGCTCTTCTACGCCGGCTTCGGGACCGAGGATGTGAGGGCGAAGAACGTTAAACGAGACTCGTTGCCCCACAGCGTCACAACGGGGTCGAAGTCTTTTCTCGAGCTGCGCGAGCTCTATGCGCGCTCGCGATTCGTAGTCATCCCGATTGTTCAGTCGGCCTCCGACAACGGCGTGTCCGCCGTGATCGAGGCGATGGCGATGGGGCGGGCGGTGATCAGCACTGCCACGGAAGGCAGGGCCGAGATCCTCGAAGACGGCGTCAACTGCGTGCTCGTGCCGCCCGGCGACCTAGCCGCGCTACGAGCTGCCATCGAACAGCTCTGGGCAGACCCCGAGCGGTGCGCTCGCCTCGGCGCCAACGGACGCGAGCGCGTCGTCGAGGCGCACGGTCTGGAGCAGTGGCTCACGAGGATGACCTTAGCGGTGGAGCAGGTCACTGCCGCCTGAGCGCTCGTGGGCTGCGAGCTGCGTACGCCGGTCCGTTATCCGACGGCGAGCGATCGTAAGCTCGCCGGAGCCGCGCGATCGTACTACTGCGCGGCACGCAATCCCGTCGAATCAATCACCTAGTCCTCCGGCAGGGCCTTGAACAGGCGCGCCACGACGCGACCGCCGGCTTGCGACCGCCCGTAGGTGAACAGGCCCTTCTGGTTGATGCCTTCGATCAGACGGAGCTTGGGCAGCCGGTTGTGGATCGAGCCCCCCGCGAAGGTGGGGGTGAGGGGGTAGTCGCGCAGCACCCAGATGAGCATTCCGCTGAGGTCGGGGTCGCGCTCGTAGACCGCGATGTGGTTGGCCAGCAGGCGTGACTGGAAGCCGTAGCTGCCCGGGCTGCCGGGAGGGTTGAGCTGGTTGGATTCCGCGCCGAACTCGCTGACCACGAGCACCCTGCCGGGGAACGTCCGCTTCATCGCCGCCAGGCGCGCTCGCATCATCGCCCGCTGCTGGGCGAGGCTGGCGCGGGGCGAGTCATACCAACCCGTGTAGTCGGTCTCGGCGATCGCGTCCACGCCGCTGTACAGCGAGCCGGCGTGCACGGGTGGATGGTCTCCCCAGATGTCCACCGCGACCATGCGGCCGGGGTCGCGCGCGTGCAGCCAGTGGGTGAGCGTCTGCACGTAGCGCACCTCGGCGCTGTCGCGCCCGTTCTCGGCCACCTCGTCGACGAGGTTCCAGACGACGATCGACGGGTGAAGCTCGGAGGCGAGCACGGCGGTGCGCGCCTGCTGCTCGGCTTCTGCGAGCAGTCGCGGGGTGCTCGAGTACCAGTTGCCCGCACCTTCGACGGGTCCGACCCCCTGCCACACGAGGATGCCGGCCGCATCCAGGCGTTCAAGCATGGCGGGGTCGAGCGGGTGCTGGGAGCGGACGGCATTTGCGCCGATCGCCTTCAGCTCGCCGACCAGCGTGTTCTGGTCGCTCGGGGTGAGCGCATCGCCGTGCCCGCGGGCGTCCTCCTGGAGCGAGGCTCCGTGGAGCAGCAGGCGCTGGCCGTTGAGGTAGGCGCGTCCCTGACTCCAGGTCAGCTGGCGCAGACCGACCCGAGCCGTGAAGCTGCTCTCGCTGCCCACCGCCAGCGAGAGGGTGTAGAGGTTGGGGCTGGCGGGCGCCCAGAGCGCGGGTTGCGAGATGGTCACGGTGCCGGTCGCGGTCGCCGTCTGACCGGGTGCGAGCGACTGCGCCGGGAAGCTGACGGGGATCGTCTGGGCGCCGTGCACGAGCGACCCTTCGGGCAGGATCGTCCGCTGCGCGCCGTTGTTGTGCACTTCGACGCTCACCTTCACGACAGCCTGCTTGGCCTCCGGCGTGTCCGGTTCAAGGGTCGTCGAGACGGTGGGATTGGACAGCTCGCTTTCGCCGATCGGGCGCACGGTCACCTCGCCGTCGAGTCCTCCCCAGTTGAACCAGGTGCGGTGAAACCCCTCTTTGGACTGCTGTGCGGGATCTCTCCAGTCGACGCGCACCACCACCGTGTGTGTGCCGGCGGCGAGCCTGGGGCGGAGTTCGAACGGCAGGTAGGAGCCCCTGTGCGAGCCGAGCTGGTGCCCGTCGACCCACACGGTGGCCTTGTAGTTGGCCGACTGGAAGCTCAGCGCGTAGAGCCCCGCGCTGGGTGCCTGAAAGCGCGTCGAGTACCAGGCCACCGAGCCTTCGTAGTTGCGCCCGCCCGCGTGGCCGCTGTAGGGGCTCGGGTTGACGACGTTGGGCAGGCTGACCGTCCTGCCGCCGAAGTGGCCGGTGCGCCAGCCCAGCGCGAGGCCGCGGTTGGCGGCATCGGAGCGCAGCGTCCAGCGCGTGAGGGGGACGCGCCCGCCGGGACCTTCGAAGATCACCGACTGGGTGGGGGGCGCCAGCGCGGCGGCCGCGCGCGGCCGCGAGAACCGCGCAGGCAACGAGCGCGGCGGCGAGAACCATGTGTTTGAAGGGTCTGGTCAAGAGCTTGGGTACCCGGGCGGTGAGCCATTCAATTTGACGGCGCCCCTCCTAAGCCTTCAACAACCGTCGCGGCCCGTTCAGAGCGCCGCTCCCACGACGGGCTCCTGCGCGGCTGCGAGCATCTGCTCCAACAGGAGCCGCGCGCCCGCCTTGGACAGGGGCTCGTTGAGGTTGCCGCACTTGGGCGACTGCACGCAGGAGGGGCAGCCGACGGAGCACGGGCACTCGGCGATCAGGGTGTGTGCGTCGCGGCACAGCTCCTCAAAGCGGGCGAACGCCGTGCGCGAGATGCCGATCCCGCCGGGGTGCCCGTCGTAGATGAAGATCGTGGGTGAACCTGTCTGGGGGTGGAAGTTCGTGGACAGGCCTCCGATGTCCCAGCGGTCGCACATCGCGATCAGCGGGAGCACGGCGATCTGTGCATGCTCGGTGGCGTGGAGCGCGCCCAGGAGCGCCTCCAGCGGGATCCTCTCGGCGATCGCGCCGGCGTCCAGCTCGAACCACAGCGCCTGTGTGGAGAAGCTCGTGGGGGGCAGATCGAGCGCCACGAGATCGACGGCGGCATGGTCGGAGATGCGCCTGCGCTGGTATGCCAGCACGGTGTCGGTCACGCTGACCTCGCCGAAAGACAGCGTCACGTCGAGCGCCTCGCGGCGGTCGAGCAGCCTGACGATGGCGGTATCCGTCTCGCGCTTGGGCTGCGTGTACCAGTCGCCGCCGAACGGCGCCACGAGCGCGCGGCGGCGATCCAGGTCCAGCTCGCGCACCTCATAGGCCTGCCCGAGGTGCAGGTAGATGGCGCCCTGATGCACGGTCGAGTGGGCGCGCGAGGACTCGGTCGAGCCGAGCAGCTCGCCTGAGGAGACATCGACGATCGCAAAGCTGTCGGGGGAGGCCGAGCGCAGCGAGACGTCCGCCGCGGGGTATCCGCCGTGCTGGCGGGGAACGTACGTGCCGGCCGAGATGCCCGTGCCGGCTGAGTCGCGATGATTCTCGTGCTCGCCCTGGCGGTGGTTTCCTCCGGGTCTCTTCCGCAGCCCACCCGCGCTGACGAGGAGCTCGGCGTGGGCCTCCCACCGCGGGCCGAGGAACTCCGCGTCATCGTCGGACAGCGGGCCCTCGTGGGCCGTGCACAGGAGGTGCTGGCGGAAGATCAGGGGGCTCTCGTGGTCGAGGATCGCCGCCTCGACCGGCCGGTCGAGGAAGTCCTCAGGGTGGCGGGCGAAGAACTGGTCGAGCGCGTCCTCGCCGGCCACGTACACGGCCAATCCACGTGCGCGGCGTGGAATCGAGGATCGTCCCGCGCGCCCCCACATCTGGCGCAGGGATGCGACCGTGCCGGGAAACGTGACGACCACGGCCGCGTCCAGCTCGCCGACGTCGATGCCGAGCTCGAGCGCGTCGGTTGTGATCACGGCGCGCAGCTCCCCGCGGGTGAGACGCCCCTCGAGCTCGCGCCGCTGCTGGGCGGTATAGCCCGCGCGGTAGGGGGCGACGAGCTCGGCCAGCTCCGGGTGGGTGTCCTCGAGGTCCCGCTTGACCAGCCGGCTCAACAGCTCGACGCCCTTGCGCGACTTCATGAAGCAGATCGTGCGCGCGCCGTCGCGGGTGAGACGCGCCAGGAGCTCGGCCGCCTCGGCCAGCGTCGAGCGGCGCGTGCCCAGCTCGGGGTCGGTCAGCGGCGGGTTCCACACGGCGATCCTCCGCGCGGGCGCGGGCGAGCCGTCCTCCTCGATCAGGCCCACCTCCTCGAGGCCCGTCAGGCGCTCGGCGAGCTCAACCGGGTTGGCGACCGTGGCCGATGTGAGCAGGAAGCGCGGCTCGGTGCCATAGGCCGCCGCGATCCGCCGCAGCCGGCGCAGCACGTTGGCCACGTGTGAGCCGAACACGCCGCGGTACACGTGCGCCTCGTCGATGACCACCACGGCCAGGTTCGCGAACATGTCCGCCCATGCGGCGTGGTTGGGCAGGATGCCGACGTGCAGCATGTCGGGGTTGGTCAGCACCACGTTGGCGCTCTTGCGGATCTCTGCGCGCGCCTCGCGCGGGGTGTCTCCGTCGTAGATGGCCGGGCGCACACGCTTCGTCATGCCGAACGTCGCCAGCGCGCGCGCCTGGTCCTGGGCGAGCGCCTTGGTGGGGTACAGGTACAGGGCGCGTGCGCGCGCATCGCGGCAGAGCACGTCGAGCGTGGGCAGGTTGAAGCACATCGACTTGCCCGAGGCCGTCCCCGTGGTGATGATCGTGGGGCCCCGCCAGGCCGCATGCACCGCCTGGGCCTGGTGGGAGTACAGGCGCTCCACCCCCAGCCGCTCGAGAGCCGCCAGGACGTCGGGGTGCAGCTCTCCGGGAGGATCCACGAGCTTGGCCCGTCCCGGCCCCTCGTTCGCCTCGCGCACGAGCCTGCCGTCCTTCAGCCCCTCGTCCAGCAGCGCGCTCCAGGGATCGGTCTTGCGCTCTTGGGCCACGGGTTGCGATAGTAGAGGCGATCGTCGGCGCCACCGCCGCTCGCCACGATAAAGCCACCAACGAGCGACCTCGAATAGGGCTCGGATTTCCCCCGCCGATGAGGGGGTAGATCTCACGGGCCCCGGCGTAGCGCCTGCGCGGCCAGGAAGTCTGGGTCGCGGGTTGCGATAGTAGGGGCGATGCACGGGCCCACTCCTGGCCGCGACGCGCCGGCCGTCTCGCCGACCCCGGCCGAGCGCTGGGCGGAGGCTCGCACCTTCCATCATTCCTCCTACCCGGTGCAGGCCATCGCCGACGCGCGGGCCGAGCGGGGGCTGGGCGTGTCGGTGTGCCTACCCGCACGCGAGTGCGCGGGGACGGTCGGCGAGATCGTGGCCGTGTTGGGCGAGCTGCGCGAGGCGGGGGCGATCGACCGGATCGTGGTCGTCGATGCCGCTTCCGAGGACGGCACCGCGATCGCGGCGGAGCTAGCCGGGGCGGTCGTCCTGCAGGAGGCTGAGCTGATGCCCGCCTACGGGCCGGTGCTCGGCAAGGGGGACGCGATGTGGCGCGCGCTGTCGGTGCTCGAGGGCGAGCTCGTGTGCTTTCTGGATGCCGACACCGAGGGCTTCTCCGAGCACTTCCTCACGGGCCTGCTCGGACCGCTCGTGTGCGAGCCCGGGGTGTCGTTCGTGAAGGCCTTCTACCGCCGGCCGCTCACCCGTGGCGGCGTATCCGAGACAGGCGTCAGCGGGGACGAGGACGGCGGACGCGTCAATCATCTGCTGGCGCGTCCCGCGCTCGAGCTCTTCTACCCGCAGCTCGCAGGCGTGCGCCAGCCCCTCGCGGGCGAGATCGCGGCGCGGCGGGAGCTGCTCGAGCGCCTGCCGTTCGCCACCGGCTACGGGGTGGAGATAGCGATGCTGATCGACGCGTGGTCGGAGATCGGCCTGGACGCGATCGCCCAGGTTGATCTGGAGGAGCACCGCAATCGCCACCAGCCGCTCTCGGCGCTCACGCCGATGGCGTTGACGGTGCTGGCGACAGTCGCCCGCAGGCTGGAAGGAGAAGGTCGACTGACCGCGGCGCCGGGGGGTGCAGCGCGAGGAAACGGCGGGGCGTCCGGGCACGCTCCGGTCGAACGGCCGCCGTTCGCGAGCGTGAGGGTCGCGTGAGCGCGCGCTGCCTGTATCTCGACCTCGATGGCACCCTGCTCGGTCGCGGCGCCTCGCTGCTGCACGACGGCGAGGGGGCGGTGTCCATCGCGGGAGTGCGAGCCGTGCAGACATGCCTGCGGGCCGGCGTGGAGGTCGTGCTGATGTCCGGGCGCCGGCGTGCGCAGGTGTTCGAGGATGCGCGGCTGCTCGGCCAGAGCTCCTACATATTCGAGGCCGGCTCGTGCGTGGTGATGGAGGGGGAAGAGCACTGGCTGACGGGCGAGTTGTTGCCGGGCGAGTTGACGATCGCCGAGCAGATCGAGCTCTCTGGGGCTCCGGCACTGCTGTTGGAGCACTATTCCGGGCGGCTCGAGTACCACGAGCCATGGCACACCGACCGCGAAGTCTCCCACCTGTTCCGTGGCCTGGTGGACGCTGCCGAGGTCGACCGCCTGCTCCGCGATCGCGGTCACGAGGAGCTGCGGCTGCTCGACAACGGAGTGGTCAACCGCCGCTCGGAGGCGCTCGCCGAGCTGCCGCACGTGCGCGGCTACCACCTCGTGCCGGCAGACGCCTCAAAGGCGGCCGCGGTCGCCTTCCACCGGCGCGCACGCGGGTACTCGCGCGGAGAGACCTTCGCGGTGGGAGACTCCCGCGAGGATCTCGAGTGCGCCCGGAGCGTGGACGTGTTCTGGCTGGTGGCCAACGCCGTCGAGCGCGATCCATCGATGCGCGAGGCGATCGCCGCCTACGAGAATGTGCGGGTCGCCGAGGATGGACATGGCGCGGGGGTGTACGAGGCCGTGGTGAACACGCTCATGCAGTGATGCCCGCGCCTAGCTCCCCGACACGCGCCACCACACGCGGCGCCAGAACCCGGGCTGCGGGCGCCGGCGCCAGCGTGCCGGCGGGGGCACGGTGGCGCGCACCAGCGCGACCCAGTCGTCCAGCGGCAGCTCGCCGGATATCAACCTGCCCAGGGCCCCGGTGACGGGTGCCCCCACGCCCGCCCGCTCGAGCGCGCGAGCCAAGAGCGGCACCGACTCGAGCGCCTCCACCGCCTGACCGATGACGCCGGGTATCTCCGCGGCGGACACGCCGGCGGCGAGCAGCTCGCCGGCACGGCGGTTGCGGCTGGTGCGCGCGAGCGCTGTGGCCACCAGGTCGCCTGCGCCGGCCAGCCCGATCATCGACTCGGGCCGCGCGCCCAGTCCCTCGGCGTAGCGCCAGACCTCGGCGAAGATGTGGCCGGCGGCCGCGCCGGCCGCGTTCAGTCCCTGCGCCTCAGTGGCCCCCGCGGCGAGTGCCGCGGCGTTCTTGGCGGAACCCGCCAGCTCGACGCCGAGCGGGTCGTTGGAGCGCTCGCATACGACGCCCGCGCGGGTGAAGACCTGTGCCAGCGAGCGGGCGAGCTCCTCGTCACTGGAGGCAGCCACGAGCGCGGCGCCCGCGCCCACCATCTCGCGCGCGTGTGCCGGCCCGCCCAGGCAGGCGACTCGGTGGGTGCCGAACCTTGCGCTGAGCACGGTCGTGGGCGGCAGCCCGTCTGGTGGAACGAGGCCCTTGGCCACCGATACGACCGCCGTGCGCCGGCCGAGACCGGCCAGGTCGAGCGTTCCGATCACCTCTCCCAGCGCATTCGAGGGCACGGCCAGGAACACGTAGTCGGCGCGCGCCACGCCCGCCGCAGAGGACTCGATCCGCAGCTGGGCCGGGAGCTCGACGTCTGGAAGATATGCATGGTTCTGGCGCTCCTTGTCAAGTTGCCTGGCCTGCTCGTCGGTACGCGCCTGAAGGGTCGTGCGCAGCCCGCCCCGGGCCAGCAGCACCGCGAGCGCGGTGCCGAACGACCCCGCCCCGATCACGGTCGCGCGCCTGCCGGATGGCGCGGAGCGCGCGCGCGAGCCGCGGCTGCGAGCGGCCGGGCTCGCGGGCGCCGCAAGAGAATTCGCAGGGGGCTGGGGCTCGGCCATCTCGCTGACCGAGCCTAGCGGTCGATCTGCCCGCCCGGCCTACAGCAGCTCCGCCAGTCGCCGTCCCGCCCGCTCGAGGGCTCGGGGGCCCGACGCTTCCAGGACCACCTGCAGGTCGAGGATGCGGGCGTCGAAGGAGTCGAGCCCGTTCTGCGCGGTCACCGCGTAGGCGGGCACGCCGGCCTGGCGCGCCCGGCTGGCGATCTCGAAGGTCACGCTGCCCGTCAGCGTACGCTCCCTCAGGCGCTGCTCGCCCAGGATCACGGCGCGTGCGCTGCGCATGCGCGTGTCGAAGTCGAGAGCGTCCAGGAGCGTGCGCACGTCCGCTGCGAGCTCGCCCTCGTCCTCGAGCGGACACGGATCGGTCGCCCACCCGCCTGCGGCCAGGCCCCGCGAAATCGCCGACACCACGCGCCGCGCGCTCAGGGCGTCGAACGCGCCTGCGGCGATGAGCACTGTCCGCGGGATCACGATCGGGCATCCTTCCGGCAATGGCGGCCAAGAAAGGTGAGCACGCGATCGTGGAGGTGTGCGGCCATGAGGTGCGGGTGAGCAATCCCGGCAAGGTGTTCTTCCCCGAGCGGGGTTTGACGAAGATGGACCTGGTCAATTACTACCTGGAGTGCGAGCAGGCCGTCGTGCGCCACCTGCGCGAGCGCCCGACGGTGATGAAGCGGTGGGTCGACGGGGTGGAGGGCAAGCCGTTCTTCCAGAAGCGCGTGCCCGACAGTGCGCCCGAGTGGCTCCAGACCGCGGTGGTCACCTTTCCCAGCGGCCGTCATGCGCGGGAGCTGGTGCCCAACGATGCCGCCCACCTCGTCTGGGGGGTCAACCTCGGGGTGATCGACTGGAACCCGTGGCCGGTGCGCAGGGCCGACCTGGACCACCCGGATGAGCTTCGCATCGATCTGGACCCCTGCCCCGATGTCCCGTTCACGGAGGTGTGCGAGGTGGCGCTGGTCGTGCGTGAGGTCCTCGAGGAGCACGGCATGCTCGGCTTCCCCAAGACCTCGGGCTCGCGGGGGATGCACGTGAACCTGCGGATAGTGCCCGAGCACGGCTTCGAAGAACTGCGCCGCGCCGCGCTCGCGCTCGCCAGGGAGGTCGAGCGGCGAATGCCGCACAGGGCGACGAGTCGATGGTGGAAGGAGGAACGCGAGGGGGTGTTCATCGACTACAACCAGAACGCCCGCGACCGCACCGTCGCCTCCGCGTACTCGGTGCGGGCCGTGCCCGACGCACGGGTCTCCTGTCCGCTCAAGTGGGATGAGGTTGCGGACGTCGATCCCTCCGAGCTGCGCCTGGAGACGGTGCCCGCCCGGCTGCGCCGGCACGGTGACCCGGCGGACGGGATCGACGAGCATCCGGTCCGTCTCGACTCACTGCTCGAGCTGGCCGCCCGCGATGAGCGGGAGGGCCTCGGCGATGCGCCCTGGCCGCCGCACTTTCGCAAGCAGAAGGGTGAGCCCCCGCGCGTGCAACCGAGCCGTGCCCGGCGATGAGCCTGCCCCTCTCTCCTCCCGTCAAGCCCCAGCTCGCCCTCTCGCGCAAGGAGCTGCCGACGGGCGAGGAGTACTCCTACGAGGTCAAGCTCGACGGCTTCCGCTGCCTCGCTTTCGTGGATGGCGAGGAGGTGTTCCTGCAGTCCCGAACGGGCAAGCCGCTCGGACGCTACTTCCCCGAGCTGGAGCTCCCGCCCGGGCGGTACGTGCTCGACGGGGAGATCGTCGTGCGCGCAGCGAACGGACGCGAGGACTTCGACGCGCTCGGCCAACGCGTCCATCCTGCGGCCTCTCGCGTACAGCGCCTGTCGCTGGAGACCCCCGCCCGCTACGTGGCATTCGACCTGCTCGCCCGCGGGGAGGAGTCGCTGCTCGAGCGTCCCTTCAGCGAGCGCCGCGCGGCACTCGAGGGTCTGCTCGCCGGCGGCGAGTTCGCCGGCGCGCCGGTCGAGTTGATGCAGGCGACGGCCTCCGTGGAGGATGCCCGGCAGTGGCTCGTGAGCGCCGAGGGAGCGATCGCAAAGGAGCTCGCCGCGCCCTACCGGCCGGGCGAGCGCAAGGGGATGGCGAAGATCAAGCGCGTGCGCACGATCGACGCGGTCGTGGCCGGCTGGCGCCCGGGCAAGGAGCCGGACACGGTTGGGGCGCTGATCCTCGGTCTGTACGCCGACTCCTCGACGGACGCGCAGCTGCGCGTGGTCGGGCACTGCTCGGGCTTCACCGCCTCGGAGAAGCGGCGCCTGGTGGACTTCCTCGGTCCGTTCGCGACCGGAGAGCGGGGCACGGCGGACCCGAGTCGCTGGAGCGGGGGCAGGGATCTCGAGTGGGTCGCGCTGCGGCCCGAGCTGGTCGTGGAGATCGACTTCGACCATGTCTCGGCCGGTCGCATCCGCCACGGTGCAAAGCTGCGGCGCTGGCGCGACGACAAGGACCCGCGCACGTGCACGTTCGATCAGCTGTCGGTGTGAAGCCGTCCAGGAGGCGTGGTCTAGGATCATTCCCATGACCGCCACGAGCGTGACCGTCGCCGAGGAGGAGTACCTGCAGATCCTGTTCTGGCTGCAGGAGGCGGGCCTGCCGATGACCGGTGCGAACATCGTGCGGGCGATGCAGCTGTCGGCGCCCACCGTGCACGAGATGGTGGGCCGCCTCGAACGCGACGGCTACATCACCCGCGACGCGGACCGGACGATCGCGTTCACCGCAAGCGGCGCCGAGCAGGCCGAGGAGATCGTGCGCAGGCACCGTCTGATCGAGCGCTTTCTCACGGACGTCCTGGGCATTCCCTGGGATGAGGTGCACGAGGAGGCCGAGCGCCTGGAGCATGCGATGTCGCCCGTGCTCGAGGAACGCATGCTTGCGGCGATCGGCGACGCCAAGACCTGCCCCCATGGCCATCCGATCGTCGCCGGCACACGCATCGCCGGGGTGCCGCTGGCCGATGTCGAGGTCGGGGCGGCGGTGCGGGTGCTGCGCTTCGAGAACGAGGCCGAGGACCTGCTGCGCTACCTGAAGGGCTCGGGCCTTGAACCGGGGCTGGAGGGCAGCGTGTCCGAGCGCGACGGTGAGCAGGTGGTGCTCGCCGCGGGCGACGGCCGTGTCTGCACCGTCACCCGCAGTGTCGCCGAGACGGTCTCGGTGGTGGCCGATCCGTCGCCGCCACCGCGTACCGCGCTGCCGGAGCAGCTCATCCTCGGCCAGCGCTACGGGCGCTGACGCCCGAGCCGGCGCGAAGCGCGCTCAGGCCAATGAGCGGAAGGCCGCTGCGAGGCGGGCGATGCCCTCGTCGATCTGAGCCGGGGTGACGCCGGAGTAGGCGAGGCGGAGGGTGTTCTCGCCGCCCTCCAGCACGAAGTCGGTGCCCTTCACGAAGGACACCCCGCGTTCTGAGGCGGCCTGTTGCAGGGCGTGCACATCGGTGCCGTGGGGGAGTGTCACCCACATGAAATAGCCGCCCTCGGGTGCGACGAACTCGGCCTCCGCCAGTTCGCGGCGAAGAGCGTTTCCGAGCGTCGCGGCCCGCTCGGCAAGGGCCGTCCTGACGGTCTCGATGGAGCGGTCGATCGCGCCGGAGGCACAGAACTCATAGACGATCGCCTGGGCGACCATGTCCGGCGAGATGTACGTGTTGGTGGCCATCTGTGCGATCACATCGATCACCTCGCGCGGGCCGACGAGGTACCCGACACGGATCCCCGGGCAGATGGTCTTCGAGAAGGACGAGGCATAGACCACGCGCTCGGGGTCCATCGAAAGCATCGTCGGCAAAGATTCCCCTGCGAAGCGCAGCGCCACGTAGGGGTCGTCCTCGAACACGATGAACCCGTAAGTGGCGGCGAGCTCGAGCAGCGTCCGGCGCTTTGCCAGCGAGAGCGTGTAGCCGGCCGGGTTCTGGAAGTTGGGGATTATGTGCGCGAGCTTCGGCCGCGCTCCCACCGACCCGCTCAGCAGGTGGGCGAGCGCCTCGGTGTCGATGCCGTCCGGCTGTAGCTCGACAGGGTGCAGCCGCGCGCCGCGCTGACGGAGCGAGAGCAAAGTACGGTCATAGGTGGGACGCTCGACCAGCACCTCATCGCCGGGGCGCACGAGGTGCTCGAACAGGAACGCGTCTGCCTGCAGCGAGCCGTTGGTGACGAGCACGCGCTCGGGCTCCACGCCGTGACGGTCCGCGATCCAGGCGCGCAGGCGCGGGTAGCCGACCGACGTGCCGTAGGCGGTCGCGCCCGCAGGGTCGCTCTCGAACGCCCGCACGGCGGCGTCACGCAGGCCCTCCACATCGATGATGTCGAGCGACGGGGCGCCCCGTGCGAAGGAGATCGTGGGGCCGGTGGGCGCTGGCACAGCCGCGAAGCTTAGGCGGCCGAGCAGCTCGTCGTAGTCGTGGGTGAGCTCCCGCGCCGTGCGCTCCAGCCGGTCGCGAAAGCTCAGCAGCTCCGCTGCGCTGGGCGGCCGCGGATAACTCGGCGAGCTCACAGGGGCAGGGTGCGCCGTCGTCACGAGCGGTGACACCGGCATGGGTGGCGGCGGCATGGGCGGCGGTGCCTGCCTGGACGTGGGCGCCGGCACGGCTGCCGGGGGCGGCGTCGGCATGGGCGCGGGCGGCTGCACGGGGCTTGCCAGTGCGTTCGCGTGGGCAGGGGGGGCCGGCTGAGCGTCGGCTGTGGCCGGCTCACCACGCTCGACCGTCTCGTCGACCAGCCGGGTCCAGCTGGACGGCGCGGGCGAGTCCGCGATCAGGCCGGGCTCGCCGTCCGGCTCCTCGTCCTGGCCGATCGCGGTCAGGGTGCGCTCGAGCTCGAGCAGCTTGCGCTCCAACTCACCCAGCGTCTTTGCCACGTCCTGATCCACGGCGCTAGCGTAGCGCCCGCGACTGAGTGCGCGGGGTCAGGGAGCGGGGATGGACTCTCCGGCGAGGACCTGCACCGCGATCTCGGCCACCTCCGTGGGGGTGCGCCCCACGCGCACGCCCTTGGCTTCAAACGCCTGTGCCTTTGCGGCGGCCGTCCCCGCGCTGCCCGACACGATTGCCCCCGCGTGGCCCATCTGCTTGCCGGCCGGCGCCGTGAATCCGGCGATGTAGGCGACCACCGGCTTGGTCACCCGCTCCGCGATGTAATCGGCCGCCTCCTCCTCGGCGGAGCCTCCGATCTCTCCCGAGAGAACGATCAGCTCCGTCTGGGTGTCCGCGCGGAAGAGCTCGAGCACGTCCACAAACGAGGAGCCGGGCACGGGATCGCCGCCGATCCCCACGATCGAACTGCAGCCGAAGCCGGCCTGGGCGATCTCGTTGCCGATCTGGTAGGTGAGCGTCCCCGAGCGCGACACCACACCGACGTTGCCCTCCTTGAAGAACGACGCGGGGATGATGCCGACGTTGGCCTTGCCCGGCGAAAGGATTCCCGGGCAGTTAGGTCCGATCAGCCGCGTGCCGGGGTGATCGCGCTTGAGGGTGTTGTACACGCGCAGCTCGTCGTGCGCGGGGATGCCCTCGGTGATCGTGACCAGGAGCTCCACTCCGGCGGCGGCAGCCTCGAGGATCGAGTCGGCGGCGAAGCGTGGTGGGACGAAGATCATGGCGGTATTCGGCTGCACCTCCTGCATGGCCTCTGCCCAGCTGTCGAACACGGGGATGCCCTCGACATCCTGGCCGCCCTTGCCGGGGGTCACGCCTCCCACGACGTTCGTGCCGTAGCGGCGGTTGTTGAGAGTGTGGAACGAGCCCTCGCGACCTGTGATGCCGGCGACCGCAAGCCGTGTGCGCTCGTCGACGAGAACCGCCATCAGCGCGTCCCCGCCCGCAAACGCTCCGTGCACGCCACCATCGGGCTCATGCCCCCACGCTCTGAGCGGCTGCCAGTGCCACGACCTTCTCGGCTGCCTCGTTCATGGTTCGCGCGGCATGCACGTTGGCGAGTGCAGCCTCCTGCAGGAGCTCACGCCCCTCGACGTCGTTGGTCCCATCCAGGCGCACGACGAACGGGACCGACTGACCATCCACCCCGAGGTCGTCGAAGGCGGCGATCAACCCCCTGGCGACCTCGTCGCAGCGGGTGATGCCCCCGAAGATGTTGAACAGGACGGCCTTCACGGCGTCATTGGCGAGGATCAGGCTGACCGCCTGCTTGATCTTCTCGGCGTCGGAGCCGCCCCCGGCGTCGAGGAAGTTGGCCGGTGAGCCCCCCGCCTGGGCGACCACGTCGAGCGTGGACATCACGAGGCCCGCGCCGTTGCCGAGAATGCCGATGTCGCCGTCGAGCTTGACGTACTGGACGCCCTCTTCCTTGGCCCGGCGCTCGATCGGGTCTTCGTTCTCGCGGTCCGACAGCTCCTGATTCTCGGGGTGGCGGTACAGCGCGTTGCCGTCCAGCGAGACCTTCGCGTCGAGCGCCCTGACCTCCCGCTCCGGCGTGACGATCAGCGGGTTGATCTCGGCGAGCGTGGCGTCCTCCTTCAGCCAGACCTCATACAGCGCCACGAGCGCGTCGGCCACGCCCGTCACGACATCGGCGTCGGCGCCGCCCTCGACCGCGATCTCCTCGGCCTCCTCGTGGGAGAGACCCGCGAGCGCGTCGACGTGGTGGCGGATGAGCTTCTCCGGGCTCCGCTCGGCAACCTCTTCGATGTCGACGCCTCCCTCGACGCTGAACATCACCAGCGGCTGCTTGGCCGAGCGATCGAGGAGCACCGACGCGTAGTACTCGGTCGCGATGTCCGAGGCGTGCTCGATCCACAGCGTGCGCACGACATGCCCGTGTATGTCCATGCCCAGGATGTTCGTGGCGTGCTCGCGCGCCTCCTCGGCGTTCGCCGCGAGCTTCACCCCGCCGGCCTTGCCCCGTCCTCCGATGAGCACCTGCGCCTTGACCACCACCGGATAGCCGATGTCGTCGGCCGCCCTGACTGCCTCCTCCACGTTGGTGACCGCTTCGCCGGGCGAGACCTTCAGGCCGTGGCGGGCGAACAGCTGCTTGCCTTGGTACTCCAGGAGGTCCATTTGCGGCGCGGGACTCTAACGGAAGACGGGTGAGCGCGCGCGGGGGGGCCTGGCGGGTCATAATGCCCGCGCGATGCCAATACCGAAAAACGTAACCTTCGTCACATTCGACGTCTACGGCACGCTGATCGACTGGGAGACCGGGATCTTCGAGGCCTTCGCCAAAGAGGCTCGCCGGGATGAGTTCGAGGTCGACCGGAACGTGCTCATCCCCTTGTTCAACGAGATCTCCCGGGAAATCGAGGGGGGTTCGTACGAGCTCTACGCCGAGGTGCTCAGGCGCACCGCGATCGAGGTGGCCAAACGCATGGAGTGGCCCCTGGAGCCATCGCGCTCGGGCTTCCTGCCGGACTCGGTCCAGCGATGGGCGCCCTTCAAGGAAACCAACACCCAGCTGCAGAAGCTTGCCAAGAAGTACAAGCTCGGCCTGCTGTCCAACATCGACGACAAGCTGCTCGGGCAGACTCGCCGGCACATTCCGATCGACTTCGACCTGGTGGTGACGGCGCAACAGGTTCGCTCCTACAAGCCCGAACCGGCCCACTTCACCGAGTGCGCCAGGCGCATGGGCGGCAAGCGCGGGTGGGTGCACGTGGCCGCCAGCCACTACCACGACGTGGCGCCGTGTGTGAAACAGCGGGTGCCCGTCATCTGGGTCAACCGCAACAAGGAGACGCTGGACTCCTCCCAGAAAAAACCCACGGCCGAAGTGAGCAACCTGCGCGAGGCGGCCAAGCTGCTCGGCGTCACCTAGCGCCAGGCTGGCCATGCGGGCGATCTCGCTTCACCGCGACGTGATCGTCGTCACCAGCGCGATCCTGCGGGTCAACTGCGCGATCGTGCGCGGCACGGCCGGAGAGGAGGGCCAACGCCCCGGCACCCCCGAGCCGGCCGATGAGGCCGTCGGGACCCCGGACGAGGCCGAGCAGCCCGATGCAGGCCGGTGAGACCTTCGTGATCGACTCGCCGGTGCTTCCCGACGAGCTGGATGCGTTGCCCGCGCTCGTTGAGCAGGCCCGCTTCCCCGCTCCCAGCGGGCTGCTCGCCACACACGGCGACTGGGACCACATGCTCGGGCGGCTCGCTTTCCCGGGGATTGCACTGGGCTGCGCGGAGAGCACCGGCGAGCGTCTACGCGCATCGCCGGGCGAAGCTCAGCGGGATCTACGGGAGTTCGACGAAGACCTGCTGATCGAGCGTGACCGGCCGCTCGCACTCGGGTCGGTCCAGGCGCTGCCCGTTCCCGGCCGCTGTGCGGTGGGGGACCGCGAGCTCGAGCTGTACGCCGCCGCCGGGCACACCCCCGACGGCATGGCCATCCTCGTCCCCTGGGCGCTTGTGCTGATCGCCGGCGACTACCTCTCGACGGTGGAGCTGCCCACCCTCAACGACGGCGGGGACGTCAACGCCTACCTCGCCACACTCGAGCGCCTGCGCGCGCTGGTCACTCACGCCGAGCACGTGGTCCCCGGTCACGGACCGGTCCTGGACGGAGCTCAGGCCCTCGGGGTCCTCGAGGAGGACACCGCCTACCTGCAGGCGCTCGTCGAGCAGGGCGCCGACGCCGAGCTGCCCGCCGGCCGGCGCGGTGCCGCCCAGCGACGGGCCCATCGCGAGAACGTCGCGAAGCTCTAGCCAGGCGGCGACTCGCCGGCGCTCGTGATGGTCGCGATCGGCGCACCCGCCTGGATCGCCGCGCCCTCGACGATCGGCAGCTCGACGATCGTACCCGCCTTGTGGGCGGTGATCTCGTTCTCCATCTTCATGGCCTCGATGATGCACAGCAGCTGGCCCTCCTCGACGGTGTCGCCCTGCTTGACGAGCACCTTCCACATGTTGCCCTGAAGCGGCGAGGGCAGCGTGTCCGGACCACCGCCGCTCGCGGACTCGCGCCGAGCGCGCCTGGAGCCGCTGGGAGTCGCGGATGCGCCCGCGGCGAAGGTGCCGTTGCTCTGGCCCGCGCCGGCTGAGGAGGGGCCATTCGCGAACGGGGGGCCGAGAACGCGCACGTCGAAGCGCTTGCCGGAGACCTCCACCGTGTAGCTCTGCTCCACGCTCTGGAGCGCCTCATCCTCGTCCTCACCGGCTGCGGTGGAGTCCCCCGGCGGTGGGAACGCGAGCGTCTTCAGCCACTTGCGGTCCTCGACCAGGTCGCGACAGGTCTCGCCCCTGGCCCACTGCTCGGTCGCCAGCAGCGCCTCATGGAAGGGGATCAGCGTCTTCAGCCCCTCGATCTCGAATTCGCCGAGCGCGCGGAGCATCCGCTTGGTGGCCTGAACGCGGTCGGCATCCCACACGATCAGCTTGGCCACCATCGGGTCGTACATCGGCGAGACCTCGCTGCCGGCGAGCACGCCGGAGTCCACGCGCACCCCCGGTCCCGTCGGCTCGGAGTAGGCCTCGATCTTCCCCGGGGCGGGAGCGAAGTTCTTGGAGGCATCCTCGGCGTTGATCCGGCACTCGATCGCGTGCCCCCGCAGCTGAACGTCCGCCTGGGCATAGGACAGTTCCTCGCCGGCGGCTGCGCGGATGCCCTCCTTGACGATGTCGATCCCGGTGGTCATCTCGGTGACGCAGTGCTCGACCTGCACGCGCGTGTTCATCTCCAGGAAGAAATATTCGGGCTCATCAGCCTCGCCTCTGGAGAACAGCCCCTCGATCGTGCCGGCGCCCAGGTAGTCCACAGCTCGTGCCGCGTTCACGCCGATCTGTCCGATGCGCTCGCGGGTCTGAGGATCGACCACCCATTCGGGCGCGGGCGACTCCTCGATCAGCTTCTGATGCCGGCGCTGGATCGAGCAGTCGCGCTCGCCCAGGTGGATCACGTTCCCGTAGCTGTCGGCGAGCACCTGGACCTCGACGTGCCGCGGGTCCGGCAGGTAGCGCTCCAGGTAGACGGTCGCATCGGAGAAGAACTTCTCCCCCTCGCGGCTGGCTCCCTCGAACGCGCCCTCGAGCTCGTCCTCGGACAGGGCCACCCTGAAGCCCTTGCCGCCGCCGCCGCCGGCCGCCTTGACGGCCACGGGGAAGCCGATCTCGCCCTTGGCGATCTTGAGGGCGTCCTCGACGGTGTCGACCGGCTCGGTGGTTCCCGGCACGATCGGCACGCCGGCCTTCTTCATCAGCTCGCGCGCACGCGTCTTTGAGCCCATCGCTTCGATCGCGCTGGCCGGTGGGCCGATGAACACGATGCCGGCCTGCTCGCACGCCTTCGCGAAGGGCGCGTTCTCGGCAAGGAATCCGTAACCGGGATGGATGGCCTCGGCGCCCGAGCGCGCGGCCACGTCGAGAATCTTCTCGATGCTCAGGTAGTTCTCCGCCGCCGGTCCCTCGCCCAGGTTGTATGCCTCGCCCGCGCGTCCCACGTGGGGGGCGTCGCGGTCGAGCTCCGAATACACGGCCACGCTGGCCACGCCGAGCTCGTCGAGCGCCCGCTCTATGCGAACGGCGATCTCCCCGCGGTTGGCGACCAGTACCTTCTCGAACATCGGGCGGGTAGCTTAGTTCGTATCAGGCGACATCGGAGATCATCCCAGCGCCGACTGTGGCGTTGCTGGCCTCGTCGATCAGGATGAAGCTGCCCGTGCGGCGGTTGCTCTTGTAGGGGTCGAACACGAGCGGAGAGCCGGTGCGCAGGCGCACGCGGCCGATGTCGTTGAGCGCGAGCTCGGCCGGCGGCGGGTCGCGTTCGAGTGTGTGCACGTCCAGCAGATCCTCGATCCCATCGATGACCGCCGTCGCGCTGCGGGTCGTCTGCTTGATGAGGTATCGCCCGCCGGCCCGCAGCGGCGTGTCGGCCATCCAGCACACGTCCGCGGTCAGCTCGCGGGCCACCAGCGGGGCCCGTTCGGGATGGCAGATCAGCTCGCCGCGCGCGACATCGAGCTCATCCTCCAGGCGTAGCGCCACAGACATCGGGGCGACCGCCTCCTCGAGCTCGCCCTCGTAGCTGTCGATCGCGGCGATCCGCGTGCGCTCGCCGCCCGGCAGCACGGTGACCTCATCGCCCCGGCGCAGCGCTCCGCTGGCCAGCTGGCCAGCGTAGCCTCGGTAGTCCCCCGCGCCCGGGCCGCTCGAGGGGCGGATCACCCACTGCACGGGAAAGCGTGCCGGCCTGTCGTGCGGGTGGTCGTAGGCCACGTCGACCTGCTCCAGCGTGTCCAGCAGCGTCGGGTGGGCGGGATCGTCGTACCAGTCCATCGCCTGGGAGGGCTGAACCACGTTGTCGCCGTTGAGCGCCGAGATCGGGATGTAGATGATCTCGTAGTTGTGGCCCGCCCTGCGACCGTCGCGGCGCAGGATGTGCGCAAACTCCTCGAACTCCGCCACGACCTCTTCGAAGCGCGCCTGGGAGTGATCGACCAGGTCCATCTTGTTGACCGCGACGACGAGCTTGGGGATGCCGAGTAGCGCGCTGATGAAGGCGTGGCGCTTTGACTGCTCGAGCACGCCGCGGCGCGCGTCGAGCAGCACGACCGCGAGGTCCGCCGTCGAGGCGCCGGTGACCATGTTTCGCGTGTACTGCCGATGCCCGGGACAGTCGGCGATGATGAACCGGCGCCGCGGGGTGGCGAAGTATCGGTAGGCGACGTCGATCGTGATCCCCTGCTCGCGCTCGGCGCGCAGTCCATCGGTGAGCAGCGCGAGGTCGAGCGCCCCCTCGCCGCCGCGGCGCTCCGAGGCCTGTGCGACGCTCTCGAGCTGGTCCTCGAAGATCTGCTTTGAGTCGTACAGCAGCCGCCCGATGAGCGTGCTCTTGCCGTCATCCACCGAGCCCGCGGTTGAGAGGCGCAGCAGGTCGAGGGTCATCTAGAAGTAACCGGCCTTCTTGCGATCCTCCATAGCGGCCTCGGTCACGCGATCATCGGCACGCGTCTCGCCGCGCTCGGTTATCCGCGTGGCCGCGATCTCGGTCACGACCTCGGCCAGCGTCGTCGCCTGCGAGACCACGCCCCCGGTGCAGCTCATGTCACCGACCGTGCGGTAGCGCACGGTCTCCGACAGCACCTCCTCGCCGTCGATCAGCTCGGTGCCCTCCCGCCATGCGTACAGCATGCCGTCGCGCCGAAACACCTCGCGTTCGTGCGCAGAAGTAGATCGTGGGCACCTCCAGCTGCTCCTGGTCGATGTACTCCCACACGTCGAGCTCGGTCCAGTTCGAGATCGGGAACACCCGCACGTTCTCACCCTTCTTGATGCGCCCGTTGTACAGGTTCCACAGCTCTGGCCGCTGGCTCTTGGGATCCCACTGGCCGAAGTCATCGCGGAACGAGAACATGCGCTCCTTGGCCCGCGCGCGCTCCTCGTCGCGTCGTGCACCACCGAACGCCGCGTCGAAGCCGTGCTCGGCGATCGCGTCCAGCAGCGTCACCGTCTGCAGCTGGTTGCGCGACGCGCGCGGTCCCCGCTCCTCGACCACCCTGCCCGCGTCGATCGAGTCCTGCACGCTGGCCACGATCAGTCGCTCGCCGAGCTCGGCCACCCGCCGGTCACGGAACTCGATCACCTCGGGGAAGTTGTGCCCGGTATCCACGTGCATCAGGGGAAACGGGAACGCCGCCGGGCGAAACGCCTTCTCGGCCAGTCGCAGCAGCACGATCGAGTCCTTTCCGCCGCTGAACAGCAGAACCGGTCGCTCGAATTCGGCGGCGACCTCGCGCATCACGTGGATCGCCTCCGACTCGAGCGCGCGCAGATGGCTGAGCTGGGGGTGGGCCACGACGCTCATAGGCCTACAGGCTCTACGTGCAGGCCGCACTCCGTCTTCTCGGTTCCAGCCCAGCGGCCCTCGCGCCCGCTGCCCGGCTGGGTGCAGGGCGCGCAGCCGATCGACTCATACCCCTGGTCGTGAAGGGGGTGGTAGGGAAGCTCGTGCTCGTGAATCCGCCGCCACAGGTCCTTGTCCGTCCAGTGGGCGAGTGGGTTGAACTTCCAGATGCCGCGAGCGTCGTCATGTTCGATGAGCTCTGTGGCGGCCCGGGTCGGGCCCTGCTCGCGGCGGATCCCCGTGATCCAGCCATCGGCGTTCGTGAGGGCGCGCTCGAGCGCCGCGACCTTGGCAACCGAGCAGCAGTGCTCCGGTCCGGTCCATGGGGTATCCGGGCTGGCGGCGTCCTGCACCTCGATCTTGATCCCGAACCGCTCCTCGAACTCCCGCCACGTCTGCATCGTCTCGTCGAACAGCACGCCGGTGTCGATCGTCACGATTCTCACCGCGTCGGTCCTGCCGTCGCTCACGCGCAGTAGCTCGTCGATCAGCACCGACTCCTCCTTCTGGAAGGAGCACAGCAGCACCGCGCGCTCGCCATGGCGCTCGACGGCCTGGCGCAGGGTGTCGGCTAGACCGCGCACTCGCCCTCTCCGCGAACGACTTCGAAGGGGACATCCCGCTTCCAGTCGATGAACGTGTTCATCGTCTCCAACCCGAAATCGACGGGCATCGAGAGATCCTTGACCTGCGTCTCCAGCTCGGCGGCGCCGACGCGCGCGAGGTACTCGTTCCACTCCTCGCCGTCCTCGCGGTTGGTCTCGTACTGTGAGATCCAGCGCTCGATCGCCTCAGGGACGCGCTTGGAGGGCAGGCGCAGCTTCAGGCGCGTGCCGAACTCCACGTCGCCGCCTTCGAACACCCCGCCGATGATCGGGATGTAGGCGGGGATCGTGTGGTCGCCGACTTTGATCGACGCGCCGGTGAAGCCGATGCTGGCGACGTGGTGCTGGCCGCAGCCGTTCGGGCAGCCGCTGATCTTGATGTTCAGCTTGCGCGTCAGCTCGTCGGTGATGTTCATCGCCTCGATGCGCTCCTGCACAGCCTCGTTCAGCCCCATCGAGCTGGTGATCCCGAGCTTGCACGAGTCCGTGCCGGGGCACGACACGACGTCGTTGATTTCGCGTGAGCCCGCATCGCCGAGACCGAGCTCCGACAGCGCCCGCCACAGGTCGTACACGCACTCCTCGCGCACCCAGCGCAGGACGAAGTTCTGCTGCACGGTGGTGCGCGCGTAGCCACCCGCGTAGGCGCGCATGATCGCCGCCAGGCCCCTGAACTGCTCGGGCGTGAGGTCGCCGCGGGTGACCTTCACCTCGACGGTCACGAAGCCTCCCTGCTTCTGCTCGCGCACGTTGGCGGCGCGGAAGCGCTCGAACTCCGAGACATCTCCGTTCGGGCTGCCGTAGCTCGGCGGCGCAGCGGGCGCGCTCTCGCGCTCGTCGTCGGCGAACAGGCGATGCTCGATCGAGAAGTCGCGTTCTGCGACCCACTCGCCCTGCATCTCCTCCTCGGCCTGCCTGCGCAGCTCCTCGATGCCGTACTTGTCTACGAACACCTTGATCCGTGCACGGGCGCGGTTGACGCGCAGCCACTCCTGGCGGTCGAAGATCCGCATGACCGCCTCGGTGACCTTCAGGTATTCGCCGTTCTCGAGCTCCAGGAACTCGTACAGCACCTGCGCCTTGCGCGGCATGATCGAGGTGCCGCCGCCGACCAGCATCTCCACGCCGCGCACCTCGCCGCGGCCCTCGATCTCGCGCACGCGAGCGCGGAACGCGACGTCGTGGATGCCGCTGATCGCGCGGTCGCGTGGGCCGCCGTCGAACGACGTCTTGACCTTGCGCGGCATCGCCTGGGTGGTCGGGTGGCGCACGAAATAGCGCACGTACGCGCCCACGTACGGCGTCAGGTCGAACAGCTCGTCCTTCGCCACGCCCGCCCACGGGTCGCCGGTCACGTTGCGCATCGTGTTGCCGCAGCCCTCGCGGCTGGACAGCCCGGTCTCGCCGATCTCGCGGATCAGCTTCTCGGCGTCCATCAGCGGTACGTGGTGCATCTGGATGTTCTGCCGCGTCGTGATGTGCCCCTTGTTCAGCGGCACGTACTTCTCGATCACATCGGCGAAGCTCTCCATCTGCTCGGGCGTGACCCCGCCGAACGGCAGCTTCACCCGGATCATCTGCACGTCGGCCTGGCGCTGGCCGTACACGCCCTGCTTCAGGCGGAACTTGATGAACTCGTCTTCCTCGGTCTCGCCGCTGAGGAATTTGCCCGCCTCGGTCTTGAAGTCGTCGTACTCCCGCTGCAGGATCGGGATCACGTGCCCGGGCACGTTCTGGAGGACCTCGGGGTCCTCAAGCGTGCCGCGCTGGGCGGGGATGGAAACTGGCTCCATTACGAAACCTCCTGATCCGGGCGCCTGGGCCCGGGCTGCTTTCGACAGTATGCCGCCGGCAAGAAGACGTGAAGTTGCTAAAGCCTAGCGGCTTTCAGGTGTTTATCCAGGGATCGCGATCATCCCCATGTGTGCCGCCCGACACTCCTTCGAGGATAGCCGCGCGCCGCCACTCATCCCGGCCGCCTGCCGCGGGCGAGATCGGTGGCGCGGTGGCGCGGCGAAAGCGCTCGACCGCGGCCACGATCGCCGCCGTCTCCTCAGGAGAGGCCGAGGGCGCGATCAGCTGGAGGTGGGCGTGGGGCTGAGCCATGAGCCGGGCCTTCCCTTCTCTGCTCAGAGGGGAATGTTGCCGTGCTTGCGCTTCGGGCCCGGTTCGCGCTTGCTCTGGAGGGTGTGCAGCGCCACGATCAGCTTCGGACGTGTCTCGTGGGGGACGATCACGTCGTCGATGTACCCTCGCTCGGCCGCCGTGTAAGGGTTGGCAAATCGCGCCTTGTAGTCGTCCATCAGCTTGGTGCGTCGCTCCGCCGGGGTCGGGCTGTTGGCAAGGTCGCGTCGGTAGATGATGTTGACGGCGCCCTCCGGACCCATCACCGCCACCTCCGAGGTCGGCCAGGCGAAGTTGAAGTCCGCGAGCATGTGCTTGGAGGACATCACGTCGTAGGCGCCCCCGTAGGCCTTGCGCGTGATGACCGTCAGCTTCGGGACCGTCGCCTCGGTGAAGGCGTACAGGAGCTTGGCCCCGTGGCGGATGATCCCACCCCACTCCTGGCTGGTCCCCGGGAGAAAGCCCGGCACGTCGACGAACGTGAGCAGCGGGATGTTGAAGGCGTCGCACGTGCGTACGAACCGGGCCGCCTTGGACGAGGCGTTGATGTCCAGCACGCCCGCAAGCTGGGCGGGCTGATTTCCGACGACCCCGATCGAGAACCCGTCCAGGCGGGCGAAGCCGCAGATGATGTTCTTCGCGTAGTGCTCGTGCACCTCGAAGAACTCTTCGTGGTCGACGATCAGCTGCACGACCTTGCGCATGTCATACGGTTTGTTGGCCGTGTCCGGCACGACGGTGTCGAGCTCGGGGTCCATCCGCTGCGGGTCGTCGGTCGGCTGCACCCGTGGCGCGGTCTGCAGGTTGTTCTGGGGCAGGTAGCCCATCAGGTAGCGGCAGTCCTCGAGGCACGCGTCCTCGTCCTCGGAGGCGAAGTGGGCGACGCCGGACTTGGTGTTGTGGGACATCGCTCCGCCCAGCTCCTCGAAGCCGACCTCCTCGCCGGTGACCGTCTTGATGACGTCGGGCCCGGTGATGAACATGTGCGAGGTCTCCTTGACCATGAAGATGAAGTCGGTTATCGCCGGGGAGTACACGGCGCCGCCCGCGCACGGTCCCATGATCAGGCTGATCTGGGGAATCACACCCGAGCACTTGACGTTTCTGACGAACACGTCCCCGTAGGCGCCCAGCGAGACCACGCCCTCCTGGATGCGCGCGCCGCCGGAATCGTTGATGCCGATCACGGGGCAGCCGATCTTGGCCGCGAGATCCATGATCTTGCACATCTTTTCGCCCATCACCTCGCCCAGCGAGCCGCCGAACACGGTGAAGTCCTGGCTGAACACGCACACCGTGCGACCGTCGATCGTTCCGTGGCCCGTCACCACCGCATCACCCCAGGGCCTGTTTTTCTGCATGTCGAAGTCGTAGGTGCGGTGGCGCACGAAGGTGTCGAGCTCCTGGAATGAGCCGGGATCCAGCAGTTTCTCCACCCGCTCCCGCGCCGTGTACTTGCCCCGCGCATGCTGCTTCTCCTCCGCCTCGGGCGCCGAGTGCAGCGCCGCCTCGCGCAGCTCGTGCAGCTGCGCGAGCTTCTCCTCGTAGGTCTCGGGGGCCTTCTGGCGAGGCGCGCGCCTGTGCCCGCTGCGGGAGGCCGCTAGAAGCGCAGCGTCGGTCTGTCGATCGTGTGGACTTGAGGCCATCGGACGGGGGATCCTATCCCCCGTCAGCTGTGCCTAGCCTCGTGAGAATGGCCGGTGGTGGGCGGCACCCAACCGGTCGAGCACCGCGGTGAGCACCTCCGTCACCTCCGCGGACGCGGCCTCCTCGGCCGAGTCCGGTTCCGCGGCGGGGTCCGACGACCCGTTGTCGGGGCGCTCTCCAGCGCTCTCCGGCGGTGCGTCCAGCTCGTCCGCGGCATTCTCCTCCGCCACTGCCGCAAGCGGCTCGGGCAGCACCTCTTCGGCCACAATCGCCCCGGGCGGCTCGGGCGGCACCTCCGCGGCCACGATCACCCCGGGCGGCTCGGGCGGCACCTCCGCGGCGCCGATCGTCACGGTCGGGTCGGAGAGCTGCTCGGTGGCCACGATCATCTCGGTCGGGTCGGCCTGCGGCTCCGCGGCGCCGATCGTCACGGTCGGGTCGGGCTGCGGCTCCACGGCCACGGCTGGCGCGAGCGGCTCGGCAGCCAGGGTTCCATCGAGCGCCCCCGGCTGCCACACGGCGGCCACGGTGACCTCAGACGGCTCGGGCTCAACAGCCTCCTGCCTCGGACGACGACCAAACAGCCGGGCGAAGAAGCCGCGACGCGGTACGAGCTCGGGATCTGGCTCGGAGTGCTGGGCGGGCGCCTCTCCAGCGTCCGGTTGACCCTCGATCGCCACCGGGGCTACCGGGCGTTCGCTCTCGGCGTAGGCGGTGGGCTCGGGTTCCAGGGCGGGGTCGGCTTCCAGGGCGGGGTCGGCTTCCACGGGCGGTCCAGCCTCCACCGCGTGGTAGGCCGTCACTGCGCACTCGGCCTGCGCAGGCTGTTCGGCTCCCGCGGTGGACTCGGCCTGCGCAGCCCGCCCGGCCACCAGCGGGGATTCGTCATCCACGGTGCGGTCGGCCGCCACGGCGGACTCGTCCTCGCCGGCGTGGTCGGCTTCGGCGACGGGCTCGGCGTGCGCGTCCTCGGTTCCGGTGGCTTCTACCCCGGGAGCGGCGGCCGGCTCGGGGGTCTTGCGGGTAACTGTGAGGGTCACCTTGGTTCCCCACCCGGATGGCTTGATGAGCACCGTGCCGCTGGCGTCCTCGGTCTCCCATTCCACCGACTGCTCGGGGTCGATGCGGGTGATGCGGATATCCCCGAGTCCACCGAGGTGGCGGGCCAGGGCAGCCGGATCACCCAGCTCGGCCCACAGCTCGGGTGGTGACTTGACGAGGGTGCGCTGCACCTCGGAGGAGGTCATCGCCCCACATTTCGAGCGATCTTGCTCTACTCCTTCCGCCGGCCGGCGTTAAGCAGCCGAACGTGCGCCCTGCGTTGCAAGCAGCCCACGCTCGTGCAACACCTCGGCCAGCTGGACCGCGTTGGTCGCAGCGCCCTTGCGCAGGTTGTCCGAGACGATCCATAGGTCGAGGGCCCGCTCGTGTCCGGGGTCGCGGCGTATGCGCCCCACGAACACGTCGTCCTTACCCGCGGCCTCGATCGCGAGCGGGTACAGCGCGGCGTCCGGGTCGTCGAGGACCGTGACTCCGGGCGCTGCGGCGAGCAGCTCTCGCGCGCGCTCGGGCGACAGGGCGTCGCGGGTCTGGACGTTGACGGCCTCGGAGTGTCCCGTGACGACCGGAACACGCACACACGTGGCGCTGATGCGGATCGACTGGTCACCGAGGATCTTGCGCGTCTCGTTCATCAGCTTGCGCTCCTCGTCGGTGTGGTCCTCGCCCGTGGCGAAGCTGCCGGCGTGGGGGAGGACGTTGAACGCGATCTGGTGCGCGTACTCCTCGGGCGATGCGATCGGGCTCTCGTGAAGCAGCGCATGTGACTGTTCGAGCAGCTCGTCGACCGCGTGCCTGTTTGTACCGGACACAGCCTGATAGGTGCAGATCACGAGCCGCTCGATCCCGGCCTCGTCCAGGAGCGGCTTCAGCGCGACGACCATTTGCATGGTCGAGCAGTTGGGGTTGGCGATGATCCCGTGGTTGCTCTCCAGGGCATCGGGGTTGACCTCGGCGACGACGAGCGGAACGTCGTCCTGCATGCGCCAGCGCGACGAGTTGTCGATCACCGTGGCTCCCGCCTCGGCGAACCGTGGCGCCCACACGCCGGACGTCGAGCCGCCGGCCGAGAAGATCGCAAGATCGAAGCCCTGGATGGCGTCCTGGCTCAGCTCCTGCACGACCAGTCCGCCCTCGAGCTCGCGCCCTACCGAGCGCGAGGAGGCGAACGCGACGACTTCGTCCGCCGGGAACTCGCGCTCGCGAAGGAGCTCGAGCATCAGCGTGCCCACCTGCCCCGTGGCGCCCACGACGGCGACTCGATAGCCGTTGCTCATGATCCTCAGGGTATCGAGGAGCGCGAGCCGTGCGGGCGACCCGCGCCTCGCACTAGGCGCCGGTGTGGGTTGCCATGAAGTAGACCGTCACGAGCACCAGCAGGCTGAGCAGCGTGCCGACGGTCGCCAGGCGCCGTGTCAGGGCGCGGTACTCCTCGCTGAAGTTGACGGGGTCCTCGTTGCTCGCGGCGAGGTCACGCTCGGCGAGCGTCGCCGCGCGCTTGGCGGTCGGGATCATGACCGATCCCACCACTCCCCCGATGACGACCACGGCTGCGAGCCCCCACTGAACGTAGAACGCGCTCCACACGTGCAGCTTGCTCGCCAGGTAGATCCCGGCGGCGAGCACCACGACCAGGCCCGGATTGATGAGCCTCTGCTCGATCGAGTACTCGATTCGATGGAGCACGGGCAGGCTGCGCGGATCAAGTCGCGCCCCGACGGAGAACATGATCGGGTAGGCGAAGGTGACACCGAACGCGACGATCACGGCCATGATGTGAACGGCCAGGACGACTTCGTAGAAGATGACGGCGGGCATGTCGAGCATCAGAAGGTCGGCGCGTACTTGCCGAACACCTCCTGCATCGCGCCGCACACCTCGCCGATCGAGCAGCGGTCCTTGAGTGCCTGGCGGATCGGGGGCAGAAGGTTCTCGGTGCCGGCGGCGGCCTCGCGCAGCTCATCCAGGCGCTTTGCCACGAGTGCCTGATCGCGACTGCTCTTGAACTCCTTCAGACGTTCAAGCTGCAGGCGCTCGGAGTCGGGGTCGACGCGCAGGAGGTCCGGAACCTCGATGTCCTCCTCCTCGTAGGCGTTTACGCCAACCACGATGTCCTGGCCGATGCGGTAGCGCTCCTGGTAGCCCCACGCGGACTCGTCGATCTCGCCGGTGATGAACTCGATCGCGTTGACCGAGCCTCCCAGTGCGTCCACCTTCTCGATCAGCTCGTTCGCGCGCAGCTCGATCTCGTCGGTGAGCGACTCGACGAAGTAGGAGCCGGCGAACGGATCGGCGGTGTCGGCGGCGCCGGACTCGCTGGCGAGGATCTGCTGCGTGCGCAGGGCGATTTTCGCTGCGCGCTCGGTCGGCAGGGCGAGGGCCTCGTCGAACCCGTTCGTGTGCAGCGACTGGGTGCCTCCGCACACTGCTGCAAAGCCCTGCAGGGCGACGCGCACGATGTTGTTCTCCGGCTGCTGGGCCGTGAGCGTCACGCCGCCGGTCTGGGTGTGGAAGCGGAGCATCCTCGCCTTCGGGTTCGTCGCACCGAAGCGCTCCTCCATGATGTGCGCCCACATGCGCCTCGCGGCACGGAACTTGGCGACCTCCTGGAACACGTTGTTGTGGCCGTTGAAGAAGAACGCCAGCCGTGGCGCAAACTCGTCCACCGACAGGCCCTTGTCGATCGCGGCCTGGACGTAGGCGATGCCCGAGCTGAGGGTGAAGGCGACCTCCTGCACCGCCGAGCAGCCCTTCTCGCGGAAGTGGTAGCCCGAGATCGAGATGGTGTTCCAGCGGGGAATCCGCTCCTGGCAGTACTCGAAGATGTCGGTGGTCAGCCGCATCGTGGGGATCGGCGGGTAGATGTAGTTGCCGCGTGCGATGTACTCCTTGAGCACGTCGTTCTGGGTCGTGCCGCGGAGCTGCTCGCTCGGCACGCCCTGCTCCTCGCCCACGAGCTCGTACAGCAGAAGCAGACAGGCGGCCGGGGCGTTGATGGTCATCGAGGTGGAGACCTTCTCGAGCGGGATGCCGTCGAACGCCGTGCGCATGTCGTCGATCGTGTCGATGGCAACGCCGGTGCGGCCGACCTCGCCCATGCAGCGCGGGTTGTCGGAGTCCAGGCCGAGCTGGGTGGGCAGATCGAAGGCCATCGACAGTCCGGTCGAGCCCTTTGAGAGCAGGTAGCGGTAGCGCTCGTTGGACTCCTTCGCAGAGGCGTAACCGGCGTACTGACGCATCGTCCAGGCCTGCTTGCGGTACATCTCGCGGTGGACTCCCCGCGTGTAGGGGAAGGCGCCGGGCTCGCCCAGATCGAGCTCCGCGGGCAGGTCGGCCTCGGTGTACAGCTCGGAGATCTCGATGCCCGAGTCGGTGAAACGGCGCGGGTCGTCCGGCCCCACGATGGGAGCCACCGTCAGGTGCTCGTCCTGCTCGCGTGCCCCCTGATCGCCCGCCGCGTCGGTGGTAGCCATGCCCTGATCATATGTACCCCGCCCGAGTTGGAACGATCGATCGCGGGTATCCTGTTCGGCTGTGAGCACCTGTCTTGTGACCGGCGGCGCCGGTTTCCTCGGTTCGCATCTGTGCGATCAGCTTCTGGCCCGGGGAAATCGCGTGATCTGCGCCGATAACTTCGAGACCGGCTCGCTCGCCAACATCGAGCACATCCGCGACCCCGAGCGGTTCGTGCATGTCGGGGTGGACATCATCGAGCCCTACTTCATCGAGGAGCCGGTGGACTTCGTCTATCACCTGGCCTCGCCGGCGTCGCCGATCGACTACCTGCGGCTGCCGCTGCACACGCTGAAGGTCGGCTCATATGGGACGCATCACACGCTGGGGTTGGCGAAGGCCAAGCGGGCCCGCTTCCTGCTGGCCTCGACCAGCGAGGTGTACGGCGATCCCAGGGAGCACCCGCAGTCGGAGAGCTACTGGGGCCACGTCAACCCGATCGGCCCGCGCGGTGTGTACGACGAGGCCAAGCGCTATGCCGAGGCGCTGACAATGGCCTACCACCGCCAGCAGGGAGTGGACACGGCGATCATCAGGATCTTCAATACCTACGGCAGCCGCATGCGACCGCACGACGGCCGTGCGGTCCCGACCTTCCTGCGCCAGGCGCTCGCGGACCGTCCGCTGACGGTGTTCGGCGACGGCAGCCAGACGCGGTCCTTCTGCTACGTCGACGATCTGCTCGCGGGCATGATCGCCCTGGCTGAGTCGGGCTTTCACAACCCCGTGAACATCGGCAACCCCGACGAGTTCACGCTGCTGGAGCTGGCTGAAACCGTCAGAGAGCTGACCGGGTCGAGCTCCGAGCTCGTCTACGAGGCGCTGCCGGTCGACGATCCCAAGCAACGTAGGCCCGATATCACGCTCGCCCGGGAGCTGCTCGGATGGTCGCCCGAGGTATCGCTTCGTGAGGGCCTGGGGCTCACGATCGAGCAGTCGGGCGCCGAGCTGCTCATCGGCGGTGGCGCCGACTGAGCTCCGCTCGCGGGTGGGTGGATTCCACCGAAAAGGTCGCCCGACCGCTACATCTGCGACCCTGAGGCGTTGTGAGTAGCGAGATGGGACCACGTTTCACCCGAACGTCCTCTCCGTCCACTGCGCGCGAGTCCTCTCCGCGGTCGCCCTCTCGATCATCCAGGCTGGAGGGAGGAACAACGCCGTGGCGTACGCCGCCGGCGCAGTCGGTGCTGTCTGAGGCCACGGCTCGCAAGGAGCACTCCGATCGCGACATGCGCCGCAAGCGTCCTCCCGCCTTGTCGCTTCTGTTGCGCATGTCCACGGCGCGCCGGCTGGCGCGGGTGGTCTCGCTGCTCGTGCTGGACTTCGTGGGTGTGGCCCTGGCCATCTTCACCGCGCTGATGCTCAAGGCCGAGGTGCTGGGCGGGGTACACGTCAGTCAGGCGCTCCACGAAACCGAACGTATCCTTGCCTTCGCCTACCTGCTGATGGTGCTGCTGTTCGCCCGTTCGGGCCTGTACGCCGATCGGGCTCAGCGTCCCGGTCTGTCGCGGATCGTCGGGTGCCTCTTCCAGGTGACCTTCGTCGCGCTCGTCTTCGCCGTGGTCAGCGGCGAACACTTCTCGAGCTTCTACCTCTTCTACGGCTCGCTCGCGTTTGCCCTGTTGTACGTCTCGTCGCTGCGCGCGGGCTATGAGTGGCTGACCGGCGTGCTGCTCAGAGCCGCCGGCTATCGACGCCGAGCGGTGCTCGTGGGTACCGGCAAGCACATCCGTGACGTCGCCCACGCGCTCAGCGACGCGCCCCACTCCCGGATCGAGGTCGTCGGCTTCCTCTCGCCCAGGACGCTCCCCGCCAACGGGCTGCGCGCGCTCGGCTCACTCAAGGACCTGGACGGCGTCCTCGGCTCCGAACGAATCGACGAGGTGATCATCGCCGATCCCGACTTCCCCCAGGTCGAGGCCGTGGAGCTGGTCGACCAATGCCATCAGCGCGGCGTTCGCGTGCGGCTAGCGCCCTCGACGATGGAGATCCTGATTCACCGCGCCCAGTTCGTGCCGGGCGAGTCGGTGCCGCTGTTCGAGCTCGGCCCGCCCGTGTTCGAGGGCGTCGACTTCGCGCTGAAGCGCACCTTCGACGTCATCGGGGCGACGATCCTGCTCGTGCTTCTCAGCCCCCTGCTGCTGGCCATCGTGATCGCCGTGCGCGTGTCCTCGCGCGGGCCGGTCGTATTCCGCTCGATACGCCGCGGAATCGGACAGCGGCCGTTCCGGTGCCTGAAGTTCCGCACCATGCAGACCGACGCCGAGGAGCACCAGGCGGACCTGGAAGAGCTCAACGAGGCCACCGGCGCGCTGTTCAAGATCCGCGAGGATCCGCGCCTCACCCCCGTGGGGCGGCTGCTGCGCCGGTTCTCACTGGACGAGCTGCCGCAGCTCGTGAACGTGCTCCGCGGTGAGATGTCGCTCGTCGGCCCTCGCCCGCTGCCCCAGCGCGACTACGACATGCTCGAGGACTGGCATCGCAAGCGCTATCTGGTGCTCCCCGGGATCACCGGACTGTGGCAGGTCTCCGGGCGCTCGGAGCTCGACTTCGACGATCTCGTGCACCTGGACTTCATCTACCTGGAGCACTGGTCGCTGGCGCTCGACCTGACGATCCTCCTGAAGACGATCCCCGCCGTGCTGTCCCAGCGCGGCGCCTACTGAGAGCCCGTGAGCGCCCGTTCGGATTCCGCCGAGGGCCGGCGCAAGCCGCGACGGGCGATGCGTGGCCCGTCTTTCTGGGTTGCGGCGTGCTCGTACACCTGCCATGTGGCGCGGGCCGCGTCCTGCCAGGTCCAGGATGGGGGGGCCGGGGCCGGGCGCTGAGCCGCCTCGGCCGCCCTGACCAGCGCCGGCAGATCGCCCGCCTGCACGAACGTCGCCCTCTCATCCAGCACCTCTCGCAGCGCCGGCACCTCGCAGGCGACGACCGGCGTGCCACATGCGAGCGCCTCCACGGCGGGCAGGCCGAATCCCTCGTCTTCGGAGGGGACCACCAGCGCGTGGGCGCCGCTGTAGATGGCGGCGAGGTGCTCGTCCGAGACGTGCCCGGTGAGCGTCACGTTGGGGAGCTCGTGCGCCCACGGGCGCGTGGGACCGACGAGCACGAGCGGCAGCTCCCGGGGCGTGGCGGCGAGCTCGGCGACGTGCTTGCTCGGATCGGGATGCTGCAGGCCTCCGACCCACACCAGGTAGCGCTCGGGCAATGAGAACCGGGCCCGCGCCTCGGCGATCTGAAGCGGCGCGCGGGGATACATCGTCGGGTCGGGCGCCTCCGGGATGACGACGACACGATCCGGGTCGAGCCCCAGACGGGAGAACGCGTCCTGTGCGAGCGCCTGCGTGGCCACGATCACGCGTGTCGCGCGGTGCACCGCCAGGTGGCGCAGACGCAGGCGCACGCCCGTGCGCAGGTGCTCGCTGCGGCGCTTGAGCGCGGCAAGGTCGTGAAGCGTGACAACCATCGGGCACGGGCTGTGCAGCATCGCGCCCGCCATCCACGGCGCGTGGAACACGTCGGCGCGCCGGGGCCGGTGGGTTTCAAGGATCTCGGCATGCGGAGCGGCCGTTTCGCGAAGTGCCTGCAGCAGGCAGCGCGAGTAGCGCCCGACCCCGCGCGGGTCGGTGAACGGGCGGCTGTCGAAGGCCACCCTCACGACCGGCTGATCACCCTAATCACGTCCCCTCCTATCAGCACACATTGGAACATAGTCACTTTGTGTAGGTCTGTGCAGCTCTGATGGATTACTTGCGCGATCACGCGCCCGGCTCGCGCGCGTCTAGCCTGCCCGGAGGATGGCCTCGCGCGACTACTACGAGAGCCTGTGGGAGGCCCTGCCCGAGGGGTTGGATCCGCCCGACCTGGACCTGCGGCTCGCGTTTCTGCTGAAACATGCCGGCGCGGGCGACAGGCACGGGCAGACGCCCGCGCGGGTACTGGATGTCGGCTGCGGCGAGGGGCACTTCGCGGCCGAGCTGATGCGTGCGGGCTTCCTCGTCGTGGGCGTGGACGTGGCCGAGGAGCCCCTTCGCCGCGCGCGCGCCCGCCATCCCGAGCTCGACCTGCGGGTCGTGCCGGTCGAGGGTCCGTGGCCGCTGGCCGACGCGAGCTTCGACATCGTCTGGGCGGGCGAGACGATCGAGCACGTCGCCGACACCGCGGGCTGGCTCTCGGAGGTGCGCCGCGTGCTGCGCTCGGGCGGCAGGCTGCTGCTGAGCACCCCTGCGCACGGACGGCTTTCGCTGCTGAGACTGGCGGTGTCCCACCGCGCCTTCGACGCCCACTTCGATCCGCGCGCCGATCACCTGCGCTTCTACACTGCTCGCACCCTCACCCGGCTGCTCGAGGACTTCGCGTTCGAGGACATCGACGTGCAGGGCGCGGGAGGGCTCCCCGGGGCGCGGCGGCTGCTGCTTGGCCTCGGCGCGCCGCGTCGCGCTTCTAGCGGGTGGACGCGCGCAGCGCTTCGACGTAATCGTTCTGGATGCTGATCGCTTCGGGATTGCCGGCGGCGATCGCTTCGGGGGCGATCGACTCGGGGTTCAGGTAGATGGCTGCGCCGAGCTCGTGCACCGCGGCCTGGGGAACGCCTTCACCCGCGTTCTGTGCTCGCACGCTCGCAAGGTCGTACTGCCCCAGGCGCAGCCACGTTTCCGGGTTGGACGGCTGCATGCGCACCGCATGTTGGAGCGTGGCCCGGGCGAGGTCCGGGTTGCCGGTCGCCTGCTGGACCGTCGCCAGCGCGAACAGCGCCTGTACCGACACGGGATCGCGCGCCACGGCCGCCTGCGCCTTTGCGCTGGCTGCGTTGACGATGGCTGCCGAGCAGCGCGAGAGCTTCCTGGGAGAGCGTTTCCGAGCTCTGCGGCTGCCACTGCGTCCACGCGCCCAGCAGCGCCGCGACCAGCACGGCGCAGGCGACGCCGGCCCGCACCGGGCTCACCTCAGCGCAGCGAGGGCCGCCATCCCGCGGGCCGTGCGCCCCCCGGCTCCTCGACCGGCTCGTAGGGGTCCGGCGCGCCGGCGGGAAGCGGCATGGAGCGTTCGGTCATCGCACGCGCCAACACCTCCGAGCGCTGGCCCGCGACGCCGAGCTCGAGCGGCCCGCGGCCCGCGAGCCACCCGGCACACAGCAGCGCCACGCAGGCATTCCCGGGCACGTACCAGGTCCAGTCCACCAGCGAATGGACCCCGAACACGACGACCAGGCAGAGCATGCACAGCATGCCGATGCGCTCCGGCGTGTACGGCGCCGGGCGACCGAGAGATCGTCCAGCGCCGCCAGCCCGGCCGCCAGTCCGAGCGCCAGTCGCCGCCCGCCTCGGTGGCGGTGCGCCCGCTCGTCCAGCGTCGGTTGAACGGGTGCGTGGAGCGCCCGGCGGCGACCATCCAGGCGACGAGCAGCGCGAGCGCGAGCGTCAGGCCGACCAGGCCGAGGTCGGCAAGCGTCTGCACGACGAAGCCGTGCGCGTGCCTGACTTCGATGCGGCGCCGTGCGGTAGCGCAGGCGGGCCATTCGATACCCTTCCGCGCCCGCTCCGAGCACCGGGTGGGCCTGGAAGACCTTGAGCGCCTCGTTCCAGTAGCGCGCACGCACGCTGGCGACCGCCGTCAGGCGACCGGGCGTGTTCGGAACCCTCGCGTTGGTGTCGGTGAGCGAGTGGAATCCGTGGGAGATGCTGCCCGGGAGACCACGGTGGCTGGCGGCGAGTGCGCCGGCGAAGGCAGATCACGGCGACGAGCGAGGAGCGTCACGAGCGCCACGCCGGCATTCCTGCGCACCCTGCTCGAGGGCGCCTGGCGGCCGGTCTGAAAGCCGACCGCAAGCCCGGCGAGCGTGAGCAGGACGAGCATCGCGGCCAAGAGCGTGCCGAGCTGTCGCTCCGGCCGTCACCCGCGCGCCGAGGGCCACCCCTTCGGTGGTCAGCGTGTGCCGCGAGAAGTCCCAGGCCACCACCACACCGGCACCGACCACGCCCGCGAGCAGAACGGCCGCTCCGCGCAGGCGCAGCGGGACCAGGCAGAACCACAGCGCCAGACCGAGCGACAGCGCGACCAGCGCACCACGGGAATACGCCAGCATCAGAGTCACCAGCATCAGCCCCATCGCGGGATAGGCGAGCGCGCTCAACAGCGCGTGCCCGGCACGGCGGGCCCCCAGCCACAGGCAGCAGATGACGCCCATCGCTGCCGTGAGGCCGATGGCGTTCCAGTAGTCATACGGCGCTCGCAGACGCGCGTACGGGTCGTTGGCGTCGAACTGGCCCGGGAACACCTTTGTGAGCAGCGCGTACCCGCACACCACCACGGCGGCCAGCGTCACGCCGCCCAGCACGGCGGGCCAGCGGGTGGGAAACGCCCGCGCGAGCACCACCGAGGCGCCGAACAGGCCGCTGTAGGCGAGCAGGCGCCCGGCGTCCTTGAAGCTCTCATCAGGTTGCACCGACCAGATCACCGACAGCGCCGTCAGAGCGGTGAAGGCGAACAACAGCCCGACCGACCAGGCCCCATACACACGCCCGGACAGGGGCACGAGCACGAACGATGGCGGCCACGATCACGGCCGAGCCGATCGTGAGCGCCATCTCCACCGTGGTCATTCCTCCGAGATGCAGGCCGCCTCCGCCGAGGAAGGTCAGCGAAGCAGATGACCCCGGCCGTCAGAAGGGTCGGCCACCACAACGCGTCCGCGCGCAGCAGGCCGCCCAGCGGCGCCCGTCCACCGGCTTGCTCAGAACGAGCAGGCGAGCTTTCCGGGCCCGCCTGCAGCGGGCTCTCAGCGGGGGCGGTGAGCGCGGACACGGTTTCGGAGAGCCCTGCCGGCGAGCAGCAGCGCGCAGGCGAGGAGGAAAGCCAGGACCGCGAGCAGGGAGTTGGGCAGCGAGCTGAAGGCGGAGGCGATGTTGGCGTGCACGACGCCGGGGCGGACGATCTGGTTGCCGACGAGAACCGGTGCCGCCGCGGCCTCGGGCGCGCGCTTCAACGCGCTGCGCTCAGCCGGCGTCAGAGCAATGGGTGCGGTCCCTGCGCCGGAAGATTCGCCGCCTCCGGACCCTCCGGCCGCGGCAAGCTGGGCGCGGCGGATGAGGTTGGCGCAGTCGGAGTACTCTTCGACTTCGGTCGGCAGCTCCTGCAGCGCCTTGCGGTAGGCCGCCTGGCTGAAGCCGCTCAGCGACTGCCCGTGGGTGCATCGGCTGATGATCGTCTCGCCCACGTCGGCAGCGGCCGCCGAGCTGAACGACAGAAGCGTCGCCAACAGTACGGCCGGCAGGGCAAGTCGGCATAGCGACAGCGCGAGTCGGCGCTTGGAGGGGGCGATTCGCATGGCTGAGCGATGCAACGCTACCAACGCCCCCGGGAGAGGCCGAGGGTGGCCAGGGCCTCGGAGAAGCCCCTCGCCCAGGCGTCGTGGGTGAACGCGCGCACGTCTTCTGCGCCGGCCGCGCCCAACCTCGCGCGCAGCGGCGCGTCGCCGGCCAACCGCCCGAGGGCCTCGGCGAGCGCGGCGCTGTCACCGGCGGGCACGACCAGGCCGTTGCGCCCGTCGCGCACGAGACCTCCCGCGGCAGCACCGACGGCATCGGTCGCGATCACCGGCAGGCCGCGGTTCATCGCCTCGTTCACGACCAGTCCCCAGGGCTCGCGAAACGTGCGCGTCGGGATCGACGGCAGCACCAGCACGTCAGAGGCGGCGTACAGGTTGCGAAGCTCAACGGGCGAGACCGGGTCAAGGCCGAGCACCTCGCCTTGCCGCTGCCCACGCGCGCCGCCGGAACGGGTGGCGGTGACGCCGGATCCCACGCCCGCGAGGACGAGCGCGGCGGCGGGTGTCTGCAGGCCAGATGCTCGCCATGCATTCATCAACACATCCAGCCCCTTTTCCGGAGCGGGGCGACCCACATAAAGGAACTTCGTCTGCGCCGATGCGGGCCACGAGTCCGCGCTGGGGGGCGCGACCGCCGGTGCGCTCCAGAAGTCGTTGTCGACCGACTGCGGGGCGACGTGCACGTTGCGCGCACCCCGCGCCCTCACATAGGCGCTGACGTGCGGGCCATAGGTGACAACCGCGTCGGCCGAGCGATAGAGGTGGCGCAGCGGGAGGTAGCTGAGTGCGTGCACCACGCTGCGCGGGTGCGCCCACAGCGAGGCCCACAGGATCAACGGCACGTGTCCACGACGCGTGCCCAGCCACATGGCCCCCGGCGCCACGCGACCGCCGGTGGGGCACACCGCGGCGCGGTAGCTTCCGCTTGCAAGGAGCGCTGCTAGCTCGCGCTGGCGCACGTGACGGTGGGGAAACGGCAGATCCCCCTCGAACGCGCCTCCGCCGTGCTTGTAGCGCCCACCGAACAGCACGACCTCGATGTCCTCGAGTTCGTGCAGGCGCGCAAACGCCCCGACTCGGTAGCCGGGGGCGTGTCCGGTCGCGAACAGGACCGGCTTCACGGCAGGATGTGCCGGTAGGCGGCGAGCGTCTCCTGGCCGCAGCGCTCCCATGAGAAGTGCGCCGCGACGGTCGCTCGCGCCCGCTGCCCGACCTCGCGCAGCCGGTGGGGGTCGGACAGGAGCTCGTCGATGCGCTGGGTCAGGCGCTCGATGTCGCCGGGAGGCACGAGCACCAAGCCGTCACCGGCCGCGGCGATCTCCTCGGGGCCGGGCTCGCCCCGGCATCCGATCGCCGGCAATCCGCCGGCCATCGCCTCGATGTAGGCGACGCCGAAGGCCTCGTCGGTGGATGGCATCACGAACAGGGTGCACATGCGCGCCTGCTCGATCGCCTGTGCTGGTTCGAGCTGGCCGTGGAACTCGACTCGCTCGGCGATGCCCAAGCGGGCGGCGAGCCCTTCGAGCGCTATCCGCTCAGGGCCTTCGCCGACGATCTCATAGCGCAGCGTGGGGTGTCGCTGCCCCAGGACCGCCAGCGCGCGCAGCACGTCGGCGTGGCGCTTGCGTGCCACCAGGTGCCCCACCGTGACCAGCCTCGGGGCACCGTCGCGCCGGGCCGGGCGCTGGGCGTCGGGCACCGCGGCCCCGAGGTGAACGACGCGCGTCTCGCCCGCACCCTGAGCACGGGACAGCTCGGCAATGCCCTGGCTGTTGGCCAGCACCAGGCGGGCGGCGCCCAGTGCGCGCGAGACCGCCTCGGCGCCGCTCGTGTCGCGTTTCGCGGTGTAGTACAGGTCCCCGCCGTGCACGGACACGACGAGCGGCGCGTCGAGAGAGCGCAGACGGGCCCGCACACGACGCACCGCGTCGCCGGCCGGCACGGCATTGTGGGCGTGCACGAGATCGAACGGGAAAGAGCGGTGCAGGCGCTGCAGGGACAGCCCCAGCGCGGGTGCCGCCCAGGCTCCCCATGTCGCATAGGAGCGCTCGCGAAGCGGCGAGACGTAGGGTACGTAGGTGACCGGCAGTCCGTCGTGGGTCTGCTTGCGTGGTTCGCGCACGAGCCCCGCGAGCTCGCGCCCGGCACCCGCGGGTCCCTGGGCGAGCGAGGCGCGCGGCGGGACGAGCCGGCGCAGGACCAGCACGCGCACCTCGGCGCCGGCATCGCGCGTGGCGAGGGCCTGGCGGTGCGCCCAAATGCCCAGCACGGGATCGCGGCGGCTCGGATAGAACTCGGCCACCACGACGACCTTTGGGCGGGCGCTGCTCACCAGTGGCGGTGGGTAGTGAGTGTGCGACGCGCCTCGCTGGCGTTCAGGTACGGGCGCTCCGCGAGGAATGCGCGCGCCTCGGCGAGGGCGGCCTCGCGCGAGTAGGCGTCGGCGGCCGGAGCAGCGCGATGGCGGATCGAGACGGCGTCGATGACGCCGCAGCGCCACCCGTGCCGGCGGGCCACGGCCGCCCAGTGGGCGTCCAGACCCCAGCCCATCCGCAGCTCGGGGAAAGGCAGGAGAGTGGGGAAGGTGGCGCGGGCGAACGCGGTCACCGGGCCGATCTCAACGAAGCTCACCTCGCGCACGACGCTGCCCGCGCGCCGCCGCGTCTGCGGCCACGCGGCATGCGAGTTGAGGCGGTGGGCGGGCTGTGCGATCTGCAGGGAGAAGCGTTCACACAGGAACAGGAAGCGGTCGAGGAAGCCGTGGGGAAGCTCGACGTCGTCATCGACCACGAGCAGCCAGTCGCAGGCGTCGGGCGGATGGGCCGCGAGCAGGCGGTTGAGGTTCTCGAACTTTCCCAGCCCGTCGGGCGGACATGTGTGCAGCTGCACATCGTGGCGAGAGCTCAGCAGCTCCGCACGCACCCGTTCGGCGAGGCCGCGGTGCTGCTCCCGCTCGACGCCGAGCGCGAGCACACGCCGCAGGGGCGGACGACGGCGCGCCGCGAGGTTCAGACGCAGGCGCCGTCCGCTCGTCAGCTCCCAGGCGTTTACCAGCTCGTCCTCCGCGCCCCGGCGCAGCGCGTCGAGGCCCCCCACGGTCCCACTCGTCCCCGAGAGGAAGTCCTCGCCGTCCGGGTTCACGCTCGTCTGAGGCGCTCGCAGGCCCTCCCGCAGACGACCGGCGCTGTGCGCGACCATCGTCAGCCCGGCCGGGCAGCAGCGGAGGACGACGTGTCCGAGACAACCGGCCAGCGTGAGGAGCTCACGGCCGAGCGCAGGCGCCTGCCCGCGGCGGCTGTCGAGGCGACGGGCGGCGCGCCCGCGCGCGTAGGCGGTGCGAGCCAGGGCGGGGAGTCGCGCGTCTGCGCCCGTTCGACAGTGGTCAACCGCGGCGCGGGCTACATACAGGACACGGGCGCTGTGCGACTGACCGCGCGAGCCATCCGCGCCGTCGCCCGCCGATGCACTGAACAGGCGATCCTGCCACTCCTGCTCGTCTCCACCATGCTCGAGCGAGACGTCGAACGGCCCGACACGCTCCAGGGCGCTTCGGCGAATGGCCATGTTGGCGCCCCATGCATACCGTGCCTCGGTGTCCCTCCCACCGAGATCCAGCGCGGTGATGGGCGGCCCCTCGCGTCCGCACGTGCGCAGCTCAGAGCCCTCGAGGCGGGGTCGAATCGGACCGGTGAACACATCCACCTGAGCATGCTCCTGCGCCGCGTCGATCAACGCCTCAAGCCACCCCGGGCTCGCCCGGATGTCGTCGTCGACGAACACCACGAGCTCGCCGCTCGAGCGCTCGACGCCCGTGTTGCGGGCCGCGTTCAGGCCGAGGGGCGCCGGGTGCGGCTCATAGCGGGCTCCGAAGCGCGCCGCCAGGGCGCGCGCCGGGAGCGATGGTCCGGCGTCGTCGACGACCAGCACCTCCGCCCCCGCGTCGGCGGCCTGCGGAGCGATCGAGGCGAGCGCGACCTCCAGGTAGTTCAGGCGAGCGCGGGTGGGAATGATGATGGACGCGGTTCTCATGACCCGAACAGTCTAAGTTTGCGCGGGTCATGGTCATCCTGCTGCTGCACAACCGCTACCGCCAGCGTGGCGGGGAGGAGCGCGCTGTGGCCGAGCAGGCGGCACTGCTGCGCGATCGCGGGCACCGCGTGGAGGTGCTCGAGCGCTCGAGCGAGGCCCTCGACGGGCCCGGCGGGCGAGCCCGCGCCGCGCGCGCCCTGCTGCGCGGCGGAGAGTCCGAGCAGGAGGTTGGCGCGCTCGTGCGCCGGCTCGAGGTCGAGGTCGTCCATGCACACAACCTGCACCCGCTGTTCGGCTCGCGAGCTCTTGCGGCGGCACGCCGCGCCGGCGCGCGCACCGTGCTTCAGCTGCACAACTTCCGCCTGGTGTGCGCGATCGGCGTGGCCTACCGCGACGGTGCCGTGTGCCACCGGTGCAGCGGCCGGAACACCTGGCCGGGCGCGCGACTGCGCTGCCGTGGAGCGCTCACCGAGAGCGCCGTCTACGCCACCGCGCTGGCGCGCCAGCAGCCCCGCATCCTTGCCGCGACCGACCGCTTCATCACCCTCAGCGAGGCGACCAGGACGCAGCTCGGCGGACTGGGGCTTCCCCTCGAGCGCACCGACGTGATCTCCAACCCGCTTTCAGAGGGAGCGTTCCGCAGCGCCTCCGCTGCACACCAGGGGCGCTACGCGCTGTGCGTCGGGCGGTTGGTGGAGGAGAAGGGGTTCGATGTCGCCGTTCAGGCGGCTCGCGCCGCGGGCGTGCCGCTGAAGATCGTCGGGCGCGGTCCCGAGGAGGCGCGCCTGCGCGCCTGCTCGCGCGATGCCGACGTCGAGCTGCTCGGCGAGCTCGAGCCCGCCGAGCTCGAGCATGTGCGCAGCGGCGCTGCGGTCCAGCTGGCACCGTCGCGCTGCGAGGAGCAGAGCCCGTACGCGGTGCTCGAGGCGATGGCGGCCGGCGTCCCCGTCCTCGCCTCGCAGCTGGGCGGCCTTCCGGAGCTCGCCGGCGCGGACGCGAGCCTGCCACCCGGCGACGCCGCGGCCTGGGCGGAGTCGCTGGCCGCGCTGTGGAGCGACCCCGAGGAGCGCCGCCGTCGAGGCGACTCGGCGCGGGCGCGCGCCTGGGAGCGCGCGGCCCCCGAGCGGGTGCATGACGCGCTGATGGGCGTCTATCAGCGCGCCGGCGCCAACCTCGACGCTCCCCTGCTGAGAACATAAGCTCCGCCTGTGTCCGCCGCTCCCACCGCCCTGATCACCGGCCTGACCGGTCAGGACGGCTCCTTCCTGGCCGAGCTGTTGCTGGAGAAGGGCTACGGCGTCACCGGTCTCGTGAGAGGCCCCTTCGAGCAGTCGCTCGGCTCCTCCGAGCACCTGCGCGAGCAGGTGGAGCTCATACGGGGCGATCTGCTCGAGCCGGCCACCCTGCGAGCCGCGATCGAGCAGGTGCGCCCGCGCGAGATCTACCATCTCGCCGGCCCCTCGTTCGTGCCCGACTCCTGGGAGCGACCGGGACTGACGATGATCGCGATCGCGGGCTCGGCCGCGGCCATCCTGCAGGCGGTGCGCGAGACCGATCCGCAGATGCGCGTGTACATGTCCGCGTCCGGAGCGATGTTCGGCGACGCGCGCGAGAGCCCGCAGCGAGAGGACACGCCGTGCAGACCCGAGTCGCCCTACGCGATTGCCAAGCTCGCGGCGCATGGGCTGGTGGGCGCGCTGCGCACGCACGACGGCCTGTATGCCTGCTCGGGGATCGTCTACAACCACGAGTCAGAGCGCAGGCCGGAGCGGTTCGTCACCCGCAAGATCACGCGCGGGGCCGCGGCGATCGCGCTGGGACTGACCGACGAGTTGAAGCTGGGCAACATGGACGCCGTGCGCGATTGGTCGTTCGCCGGCGACATCGTGCGGGGCGCGTGGCTGATGCTCCAGCAGGATGACTGTCAGGACTATGTCCTGGCCAGCGGCGTTCCGCGCACGGTGGCCGAGCTTGCGCGAACGGCGTTTGCGTGCGTGGACCTGGACGCCGAGCGCTACCTGCGGGTGGACCCGGCGCTCGTGCGCACGGCTGAGGAGACCATCAGCGTGGGCGATCCCGGCAAGGCGCGCGAGCGACTGGGCTGGGAGCCGCGCGTCTCGTTCGAGGAGCTCGTCGAGCGCATGGTGCAGGCCGACCTGCGCTCGCTGCAGGGCATCGCCGCCGGCTCCTGAAGCGCGGTCCTCACAGCTTTGGGCGCCCGCTTCACCGAAGGCCCTACACTGCCGAGTCGGATGGCCACCGTCGGCATCATCGGATTGGGCTACGTCGGCCTGCCGCTCGCCGTCGCATTTGCGCAGGAGGGCTGCGACGTCATCGGTGTCGATGTGGACCCGCGCAAGATCGAGGCGATCGAGGCCGGCCAGTCATACATCGAGGATGTTCCCTCAGAGCTCTTGGGAAGCGTCTCCGAGCGCATCCACGCCACGACTCGCTATGCCCGGCTGGCCAAGGCGGATGCGGTCGTCATCTGCGTGCCCACGCCGCTCACGCCGCAACCGCGAGCCCGACCTGGGCCCGTTGATCGACGCGACACGGGCGCTGGCGGAGGTGCTGCAGAGCGATCAGCTGGTCGTGCTCGAGTCCACGACCTATCCCGGCACGACGCGCGAGCGTGTGGCGCCGCTTCTTGAGGAGTCCGGCCTTGCGGCGGGCAGGGACTTCTACCTCGCCTTCTCGCCCGAGCGGGTCGATCCCGGGCGCTCGGACTTCACGCTGCGCAACACCCCCAAGGTCCTGGGCGGCCTGACCGAGGCGTGCGCCGAGCGCGCCGAGGCGTTGTACGGGCTCGTGTGCGACAACCTGGTGCGCGTCTCGAGTCCCGAGGCGGCCGAGCTCACGAAGCTGCTCGAGAACATCTTCCGCTCGGTCAACATCGCCCTGGTCAACGAGCTGGCGATGCTCACCGATCGCATGGGGATCGACATCTGGGAGGTGGTCGAGGCGGCCTCGACCAAGCCCTACGGATTCATGCGCTTCGAGCCGGGACCGGGCATGGGCGGGCATTGCCTGCCGGTCGACCCGTTCTACCTGAGCTGGCGGGCACGCGAGTTCGACATGGCCACGGAGTTCATCGAGCTGGCGGGCAAGGTCAACCAGCAGATGCCCTACCACTGCGTGGCCAAGGCCCAGCGCGTCCTGAACAACGCAGGGCTCTCTGTCAAAGGAGCGCGCATCCTCGTGCTCGGCGTGAGCTACAAGCCGGGGATGGGCGACACGCGCGAGTCTCCGGCGCTCAAGATGATCTCGCTGCTGTCCGATCTGGGCGCCCAGGTGAGCTACCACGACCCGCACGTGCCGGTACTCACGGATTTCGGCCTCTCAAGCACGCCGCTCGAGGAGGCCCTCAAGGATGCCGACCTGGCCGTGATCGTGACCGCCCATCCGACCGTCGACCACGACCTGGTTGCCCGGCGAGCGCGCCTGCTGCTGGACCTGCGCGGCGTCACGCGCACCTCGAACGTCGCAAGCGTCGTGCGTCTGTGAGGAGCGGCTGGCCTGCGACGGAGCGCCGCGGGGCCGTGAACGGCCTGCGGCCGGGCGTCCCCGCTGGAGGACGGCCCGGATGGCGCTGACAGCGAGCCCCCTTGGAGTCGGCCTGGTGCTGGGCGAGGACGTTCACATCGGTGAGGGCGTCCACTTCGGCGCACACGTGGTGGTGCACGACGGCACCAGGATCGGCGACGGCTGCACGGTTGAGGATCACGTCGTCCTCGGCAAGCGTCCACGGCTGGCTCGACAGCTCGACCGCGCACGGAGATCTCGGCGTCCTGGATCTGGACGAGCGGGTCACGGTGTGCGCCGGCGCCGTGGTGTTCGCGGGCGCGAGGATCGGCAGCGGGACGATTCTGGGCGACCAGTCGTTCGTACGCGAGCGCGCGTCGGTTGGTGCGGGGTCGGTGATCGGGCGCGGCAGCGTCGTCGACAACGACGTCCGTGTGGGCGTGCGGGTGCGCGTGCAGACGGACGTCTATCTCTGTGCCCGCACCGTGGTCGAGGACGACGTCTTCCTGGGGCCCGGTGCGATCACGACCAATGACGACACCATGGCCCGCCATGCGCCCGAGGCGGCCATCGCAGGCGCGATCCTGCGGCGAGCCTGCCGCATCGGTGCTGGTGCGGTGCTGACCCCCGGCGTTGAGATCGGCGAGGAGGCGTTCGTGGCAGCCGGTGCCGTCGTGACCCGCGATGTGCCCCCGCGCGCGGTCACCATGGGTGTGCCGGCGCGAGTGGTGCGCGAGGTGCCCGACAGGGACCTGCTCGAGCGCTGGCGCTAAGGGCTCGAGGAGAGGATGCCGCTCGCGTCCGTGGCAGCCGCCACGACCTCCCGTGCCTGCTCCGCGTTGAGCACCGGGCTCATGGGTATCGCCAGGTGGGTGCGGGCGGCCTGATCGGTCGCGGGCAGCTCGATCCCGGCGCCCCACTCGCGCATCGGCTTCTGGAGGTGCACCGGGGTGCGGTAGTAGGGCTTGTGACCGACACCGGCTGCGGTGAGCATGCGTTCCACCCGCTCGACATGCGGGTGGCTGATGACGTACAGATGCCAGGCCGGCGAAGCTCCCTCGACCGGACGCGGCAGCGCCATCAGCTCCCCGAGCCCAGCCTTCTCGTAGTGGCGCCCGGCTTCCCGGCGTCCGTCCGCCCACCCGTCGAGGTGCGGCAGCTGCGTGCGCAGGATCGCCGCCTGGAGCTCGTCCAGGCGGGAGTTGTAGCCGACGAGGTCGTAGGTGACCTTGTCGCGTGAACCGTGAAAGCGCAGGGTGCGCGCAGTCTCGGCGACAACCTCGTCAGAAGTGGTGATCATGCCGCCGTCGCCGAAGCCCCCGAGGTTCTTCGAGGGAAAGAACGAGAACGTCGCGGCGGTTCCGAGCGCGCCCGGGCGGCCGGCGGTCGACACCGAGCCGGCGGCCTGGGCGGCGTCCTCGAGCACGGGCACGCCCAGTGCCTCGATCTCCGCGACCGGAGCCACGTTGCCGAACAGGTGCACCGCGATGACCGCCTTCGTTCGGGGAGTCAGCGCGGCGCGCACCGTGTCGGCCGTGACGCAGTAGGTGTCCGGGTCGATATCGCAGAACACAGGCCGCGCTCCCGTTGGCGGGATCGCCTCGACGGACGCGTAGAAGGTGAACGAGGGCACGACCACCTCGTCGCCCGGCCCGACCCCCATCGCGCGCAGCGCGATCGTGATCGCCTCGGTGCCGTTCGCCACTCCGACGGCGTGCTCGCAGCCGCAGTAGGCGCTGAACTCGCTCTCGAACGCGCTCACCTCCGGACCCAGGATGTAGCGCTCGGAGTCGAGCACCCTCTCGACGGCGGCGCGCAGCTCATGGCGCAGGCCGAGCAGCGGCGTCGAGGTGTCGAACAGCGGCACTCCCATTGCGCTCACCGCGGCTCGAGCAGCTCGAGGTCGGATCGCGTCATCAGACGGATCAGCTCCTCGAAGGTGGTCTTCGGCTTCCAGCCGAGGTCGCGCCCGGCCTTCCCCGGGTCACCGATCAGGTGGTCCACCTCCGCGGGACGCACGAACGCCGGGTCGATCGTCACGTAGCGCTCGAAGTCACCGAGGCCGGCCTCGTCGAAGGCGATCTGACAGCACTCGCGCACCGAGTGCGCCTCGCCGGTGGCGATCACGTAGTCCTCGGCGACGTCCCGCTGGAGCATCAGCCACATCGCCTCCACGTAGTCCTTCGCATAGCCCCAGTCGCGTTCGGCATCGAGGTTGCCCAGGCGCAGCTCATTCGCAAGCCCGTGCTTGATCGCGGCGGCGTGCCAGGTGATCTTGCGGGTGACGAACTCGAGCCCGCGACGGGGGGAGTTTGAGATCACCAGGCGGCCGACACCGGCAAGGAACACTCCGCTGTCGGTCTCGACGTCGAAGGTCCACTCCTCGTCGGGGACGCTGGCCGGAACGACCCGGCGAACCTCGGCTGGGTTCTTACGAAGGTGTTGACCCTTGGCGCCAACTCTGACGTTGGAGGCGAGATTGAGCTGGTAGTAGGTCTTGTCGCCCCGTTGCTCTACATAGACGGATGCCGGCTGCTCGTTGACGTGGTACATCCAGCAAACCCCTTGAGCGAGAACGGCACTATTCGTCTTGATTGACGCGCCATTGCCTCGCTTGAGCCCGTCGCCGTCGTAGTAGCCGCGCAGGAATGCCTGCTGTGCCGGCTTTCCAGCGTTGAGGATCAGCGGAGGAACCTGCTTGAGGCCGCTCGCCGTGTACAGCTGCTCGCGCAGCCATTCGGCGCTCGGGCGGCTACCAGTCAGGCTCACGTGCTCAACGGAAGCCTCCTCGTCCCAGCCTGAGCTACCGGTCCACTCTCTGGACTTGCCGAGGAACAGCCTTGACCAGAGCGAGGCGATGCGTACCCGTAGCCGCGCGTCGTTATTTGTAAAGCAGAGGCTCTTGCCTTCGTGGTGCACGTAGCCATCAGCCGCGAAGAGACCCAGGAACTCGGCCATCTCTGTGCTTGCGACGGTCCAGTCAGATGGCGCTGGCATCTCGCCCGCGAGCGCGAGCTCGTCGCCCTTTTGTACATCGGAGGCTGCGATTTGCGCACGATCGGAGTCGAGCATGTTGTGGTGCGCGGTGACCTCAACAACGCCCGCGCGCGCTTGGATCGAAACCAGTTGGTGATCGGGGTCCGTAGATCGTCTCCGAGTCGCCGTGATCGTCGTGATCGGAGTCCAATCATCCCCGTCCCAGACCTCGAGGAAGGACTTCGGAAGGAAGTTCTGGACAGACCCACCACGGCGCAAGAGCGGGACGAGATCGACCGGGGTCTCGACCGCGATGATCCCATCCTCCCTGATGAGCAGCGGTGTATTTGCGCATACGGACTCGTGGTTGAAAAGTATCCCCGAGGTCGCGTGCAGCTCGTAGGACTCGCGGTAGTTGACCGTTATGAAGTGGCCGTAGGCCTTGGCCACTCCGTAGGGCGAGCGGGGGTAGAAGGGGGTGGTCTCGGTCTGGGGGACCTCGAGCACCTTGCCGAACATCTCGCTCGAGGAGGCCTGGTAGAAGCGGGCCTCCGGACACACTTCGCGCATGGCCTCGAGCATGCGTGTCACGCCCACGCCCGTGAACTCCGCGGTGAGCGTCGGCTGGATCCAGGAGACCGCGACGAACGACATCGCCGCGAGGTTGTAGATCTCCGAGGGGCGAGAGGCCCGCAGGGCGTCCACCAGCGAACGCTGGTCGAGCAGGTCACCCTGGTGGAGGGTGATGCGGTCGCGGATGTGCTCGATCCGGTCGAACTTCTCGGTCGACGCGCGGCGAACCATGCCGTGGACCTCATAGCCCTTGTCGAGCAGCAGCTCGGCGAGGTAGGAGCCGTCCTGGCCGGTGACGCCGGTGATCAGCGCTTTGCGGAGGTCTGACATGGGGCGGGAGCCTATAGACCGATGGCGATGGGCCGGTGGCGCTGGGAAGGACGCCTACACCGAGGCGGACACGGCCGGCTGGTCGCTCACCTGCCGCTCGCGCAGCCAGCGCACTGTTTGGGCGATCCCGTCCTCGAGCTCGATCCGCGCGTGCCAGCCGAGCAGCTCGCGCGCCTTCTCCACCGAGGGCCAGCGGCGCTGGACGTCGACCGCGAACGTCGGCAGATGCTCGAGCGCGAATGCGTCCGGCTCCTCGCCGCAGGCCTCCCAGATGATGCGTGCGATCTCGGCGATCGTCAGCTCGCGCGAGGCCGAGATGTTGAAGTCCTCGTTCAACCCGGCCGGCGAGCCCATGGCGGTGACGACGCCGTCGGCGATGTCGTCCACGTGGGTGAGCGTCCTGGTCTGCTCGCCCGAGCCGAAGATCTCGAGCGGCCGCTGCCCGGACAGCACCTTCTTGATCAGATCGGGCACTGCATGCGCGATCCCGGGCTCGGAGTCGGGCATCTCGCCCGGGCCGTACGCGTTGAACGGGCGGCAGATCGTGTAGGGGAGCCCATGCTCGTCGTGGGCCGCGCGGCAGTACACCTCGCCCGTGAGCTTGGAGAAGCCATACGCGGAGATGGGCACCGGACACCGGGGCAGGTAGTCCTCCGGCGTGGGGAACAGCTCGGCCTGCTCGAACACCATCGAGGAGGACACGTACACGAAGCGCTCGACCTCGCGATCCAGCGCCGCGCGGATGACGGAGTTGTACAGCGCGTTGTTGACCTCGGTCAGCGTGTGCGGCAGCCGGTGGAAGTTGGCGATCCCGCCCACGATCGCCGCGAGGTGGATGACGTGGGTGCAGCCCTTCGTTGCTGTGAGCGCCTGCGCGGGCACACGCAGATCGCCGGTGTGCACCGCGCAGCCCTCGCGCATCCACTGGGGCGCCGGGCGCTGGTCGGAGACCCGCACCTCATACGCGGGATCGGCCAGAAGTCGTTTGACGACCGCGGCGCCGATCGTGCCCGCACCGCCGGTGACCAGCACTCGACTCACGGGCTTGCGACCAGGGCGGCGAGCTCTGAGCTGTAGGCGAACACCTGGGCGGCGCCCCAGCAGTTCCAGGGGTCCACCACCAGGCAGTCGCTGCTCGCCCTCTCAGCGATCGCGGCGAGCGTCCCCGGTTCGCGGAACTCCGAGTGGTTGGTGGCCACCATCACGACGTCCGCTCCGTCGACGGCCTCCTCGAACGACATGGTGGGCGTCGGCACGTGCGAATCGTAGACGCACACGTCGGCCAGCTCGCGTTCCAGCAGCCGGATGAGCTTGTGCGCGAGCGAGTCACGCTCGTCATCCGTGTCGGCCTTGAATGCCAACCCGAGCACTGCCACCTTGCGGTCGGCCAGGCTACCCACACGCCGCTTTGCCCCCTCCAGCAGGAACAGTGGCACCGACTCGTTCACCCGCGAGACGGCAAGCAGCATCCCTGGCGCGGCCGAGCGCTCCTCCGAGAACGCGAAGTCCTTGCGCAGGCACGTCCCCGCGGTGAGGCCGGGCTGGGCCATGCCCCCGCGGGGGTAGTCGCGGTTGATCAGATCGATCACGTCGAACACGTTCGCTCCGGAGCGCTCGCAGTCCATCATCAACAGGTTGGGCAGGGCGAAATGCGCATAGCGCAGGATGTTCGTCCAGATCTTGGCCAGCTCCGCCTGCACGGGCGTCGTCTGCACGATCGGAGCCGCAAACGTCCCGAACAGCTCGGCCGTCACCTCCCCCGAGCGTGCGCCCACGCCGCCGATGATGCAGGGCAGCGTGTCGATCTCCTCCAGAAACCGCCCCGCGGCGATGCGCTCGGGGGCGTGCGCCACGAACACGTCCTCGCCGATCTGAAAGCCGCGATGCTTGGCCAGGTAGCCGGCCACGAACTCCGTCGTGCCCGGCGCGACGGTCGAGCGCAGGATCAGGCAGTGCCCCGGCGCCAGCACCCCCAACAGGTCGTCGAGCGCGGATCGGATGTCGCGCATGTCGATCTCTATGTGCGAGAACGAGGGAGTCCCGAGCGTGATCACGATGTGGCGCCCGCGCGCGGCATCGGCCACGCGCTCGGACAGCGACAGCCGACCGCTCGCGTGCACCCGGTCGAGCAGCTCCTGCGCGCCGGTCTCCGCGAACGGCATCCTGCCTTCCCGGACGGCATCCAGGCGGCTGCGGTCGTTGTCGATCCCGACCACCTCGAAGCCACGGTCGGCGAAGGACAGCGCCAGTGGCAGGCCTACCCGGCCAAGGCCGACCACTGAGACCTCAGCGTTGCTCTGCGATGGGGTCATGCAAGCGAAGAGGTTAGCGGCGCCGGGACGAGGCTAGCCCGCGCGCACGCACGAAAATCATTCAATAGATCAACCTCGATGATTCCTGCGGTAGCGCATGTACTGACGTGTAAACCCGATCACGAACCGGGGGTTGTGGTGGGCGTAGCGCCACCACAGGCGTCGCGGCTCACGCGAGAGGCGATAGGTCCACTCGAGCCCCGAGCGCTGCATCCAGCGTGGCGCTTGGGAGACCAGGCCGGCGTGGAAGTCGAATGCGGCCCCCACCCCCACCAGCAGGGGGGCGGACAGGCGGGGACGCATGTGCAGCATCCACTTCTCCTGCTTGGGCTGGCCGATGCCGACCCACACCACCGCGGCGCCGGAGGAGTTGATCTCCGCGATCGTTCGCTCCTCCTCGGCGGGCGTGAGCGGACGGAACGGCGGCGATTGCCCGCCGGCGATCTGAAGGCCGGGGAAGCGCTCGCGCAGACGTCCTTCGAGCAGGGCCAGCGCCTCGGGGGAGCGACCGCCGTACAGGTACATGCGGGTCCCGGTCCGTGCCGCCCGCGCGCAATAGCCGGCCATCAGGTCCGGGCCGTACACGCGCGTCGCGCGGGCGTGCCCGAGCGCGTGCAGCGCCCACACCAGCGGTTGGCCGTCCGGCACGGCCAGCGTGGCACCGAGCACCGCCGCGAGCGTCTCAGGCTCCTCCTGTGCGCTCATCACGAGGTTGACGGCCGCCGCGGTCACGTATCCGCGGGCGCCGGCCGCGATCATCGCATCCATCCAGTCCATCACCTGCCCGTACTCGGACACCGCTAGCGGAACGCCGAGGATCTCGGCGGTGGCCGGTGTCGCGAGCGGAGTGGATGGGGGGGATGCCGAGATGGCGTGAAGATACCCGCCGGCCGTCCTCTGCGGCTAGTTTCCATAATCTCCCGCCCATGAGCCCGCTGACCCTGCGCCGCTACCGCGCCGAGCGTCTGCTGCGCCAGGAGTTCGAGGGACTGCGGGGACGCGTGATCGCGACCGTGCGGGGACGGTTGGGCGCAAGTGCCGCGAGCCTTGACCGGAGCGATCTCGATGCCTGTTACGGCCAGGCGTGGCAGGGCCTGTACGCGGCCGTGCTCGATGGTCAGGAGATCGCAAACCCCACCGGCTGGCTGGCGCTCGTAACGTACCGGCGGGCGATCGAGGAGCTTCGCGCCCATCGCCGCGTCGATCGAGGCGGCGGCGCGGGCGGGCAAGCCGCGAGCTCCTCGGGCGCCGGCGTCGCGCCCGAGGCGGAAGGCGTCGATGACCCCGACTTCGCCGCTCAGCTGGATGACCGGATGAGGCTCCGCCACCTGTTCGAGGGGCTCCGCGGCCAGTTGAGCGCGCGCGAGCGGGAGGCGGCTGCATTCTGTTACCTGCAGGGCCTATCGCGCTCGGAGGCGGCGGCCCGCATGGGCATCTCGCAAACGCGCATGCGCAAGCTGATGGACGGTCAGGGGGCCGGGCGCCCGGGGGTGGCGGGAAAGGTGGGCGAGTTGGCCGAGACGATCCGCGTGGGAGGCTGGTGCGAGGAGCAGGGGTCGCTGATGCGCGGCCTGGCCTACGGCATCCTCGATCCGAACGGTGAGCGCTACCGGTTGGCTGTGATCCACCGCAGCGAGTGCCCGGCCTGCCGCGCATACGTCGTCTCCCTGCGCGGCCTGGCCGCAGTGCTGCCGCCCGTGTTCCTGCCCTGGGGGCTCGGGGCTCAGGCGCTCGCGCGTGCGGGCGGGGCCGCGCACGCCGGCACGGGGATCGGCGCCCATCCGGGCGCCGGCGCGCCGATGGGCTCCGGGACGGGCAGCGGCTCGGCCGGCCAGGCTGTGAGCGAAATCGGCGGCGCGGTGTCCGCGTCGGGGGCTGTCAGCATGGGCGGCGCGGCAGGCGGCTCCTGGCTCTTGGCCGGGGGCCCACTCAGCGCAAAGCTCGCCGTGGGCTGCGTGCTGGCGCTGGGGGTGGGAGCCGGCTGCGTGGCGCTCACCGAAGAGCCCGAGCACCCGCGAGCCCCGCGCCACCGCCACGTTTCCGCCCACGCCGCCGGATCGGATCCGGCAGCGGGCGCCGGCGGTGCGGCGTCCGGCCTGTTGAGTGGAGGGCGGCTGGCGTCGGCCGGCTCAATGGATGGCGGCACGGGCTCCCCGGCGCGCGACTCCGCTCGTGAATTGACCCCGGCCCAGCAGGCCGTCCGCGAGTTCGGGCCCGAGCACGGCTCGGCGCCGGGCGCTGCCCACTCGAGCTTCTCCGTCGCCCGCGGGGTCTCGACCGCCAGATCGAGCTCCTCCGGCTTGGCCGGAGCCGCAGTGTCCACGGCCCACCCGGCCTCGCCGACAGCTCACGAACGGTCCGTGAGCGACTCCTCCGCCGCGCCGTCCCACGCGTCGGCTGCCGAGCGTGAGTTCGGAATCGGGTGAGTACCGCTCGATCGACTCAGTCGCGGGGGAATACCTTGGTGAGCCGCGCCAGCGCCAGTGGGTTTCCGCGCGGGCGCAGCCGACGCGTGGCGATGGCGCGGAGCGGATCGAGACGATTGCCGAAGATGTCCACCCAGTCCTGATAGGACAGGCGCAGGCGCAGATCGGGGCTGAGCGCCTCTCCCTCTCCGACCACGCTCGAGCCGTTGTCGACCGTCAGATGCCACGTGGGCACGTCCGGGTCCGTGAACTCCCATTGAAACGTGGTGGGACGTGCGAGCCCGTGGTTCGGATTGACCTGACGGCGCAGCGTGTCGAACATCAGAGCCACCGTCTCGGGCTCCCTGGAGGAGGGGCCCTCACGGACGCCGATCAGGCCGGCCTTGGCGAGCGCCCGTCCGCGCCGGGCGGTCTCGATCGGCGACAGGCCCGGGGGCAGGAGCGGCGGGCCGGGCAGGGTCTCGACGGCGAGCCCCGCCGAGCGCAGCTTTGTGGTCATCGAGGTCAGGCCTTCGAGGCCAACCTCATCGAGCGTGGAGTTGAACACGGTCACGTACCGTTCGTCCCAGCCCGGGGGCATCAGCACCTGGGAGGTGTAACGCGTGACCTCGCGCATCGTGCGGGCGACCGCCTTGGGAACCCCGGCCGGGTCTTCGCGCCTGAGGTCGGCCAGCAGCTTCACGCCGAATCCGATGTGCCGCTGCTCGTCGGCCGCGATGTTCTCCATGCCCTGGCGGAAGGCGGGCAGCTGGTCGCGTTCCTCCAGATAGCTGCAGATGAAGTGCTGGCCGGGCTGGGCGAGCGAGGCCTCGATCACGATGTGGTAGAGGGTCACCGCGGCCGCGAGCTGAGCGGGAGAGCGGTCCGCGCGCAGCTCGTCCGCCATCCGATCGAGGCGGTCGAAGATCTTGCGAAAGCCGGAGGTCAGCTGGGGCTTGATCGTCTCCAGACCGTTGGCCATGGAGCCGTCGCCGATACCGCACACCTCGTGCATGAACCGCTTGAAGAAGACGGCGTGGCGGGCCTCGTCGACCTGCTGGGTGGCGAGGAAGTATTTCTGCTCCTCGAGCGGGGCGGCGTCGATGTACGGGGACAGGTTGTCCGCGACCGCGTCCTCGCCCCAGAAGAACAGGCAGTAGTTCCACACGGCGGCGCGGCGCTCGAACTCGGTGAAGTCCTCTCGCCACTGACGGGCGTCCTCGGTGAAGTCCAGCTCCGTCGCGCGCCAGTTGCCGCGCTCCCAGCGCGCGTACAGGTCCTCGTATGAGATCGCGTCAGCGGGCAGGCCGGCCGGGTTCGCTTCCGCTGTCGAGCTGGAGATCGGTGTCGCCGTCGCCATGAGGCTGCTCCTATCGCACGTGGTTGGCGCACCCGGGAGGCCGGTCTGCGCGAAGCGGCCGCGATCCACGGCCTCAATTTGGAATAACGAACATTATCGAAATAGCGATCGTTCTGTCAAGTAGGATGTGCTGGTGCAGACGGCACGATTGACACGTGAGCAGAGTCGCGCGAACACCCGCGAGCGCCTGCTCCGGGCCGCACGCATCGTGTTCGCCCGCAGCGGCTTCCACGGCGCCTCGGTCGAGGAGATCGCTTCGGAGGCCGGGTTCTCCACCGGCGCGCTGTATTCGAACTTCACGGGCAAGGAGGATCTGTTCCTGGTGCTGATGGAGCGCGAGATCGACGAGTACTCACGGGAGATCTCGGACGCCGTGCGTGAACGGGCGTCGATCGCCGAGCGGGCCACGGGCGGCGCGCGCCAGTGGATGACCATGATCGAGCGCAGGCCCGACGTGCTGCTCCTGTTCATGGAGTTCTGGGCCTACGGCGTGCGCGACGCGCAGGTGCGCCCGAAGGTTGCGGTGCGGTTCGCCCAGGTGCGCAAGCTCCTGACCACGCTGATCGTCGAGGGAGTGCGTGAGTTCGACCTGGAGCTCGATATTCCCGCCGAGCAGCTGGCGGTCGCGATCGACGCTCTGGCAGATGGCATCGCCCGTCAGAAGCTGGCCGATCCGGACGCGGTCCCGGACGAGCTGATGGGAAGGGTGCTGTCGCTGCTGCTCGCCGGCGCCACCCGTCCGGCTCACACGGGGACCGCTACCCGGCCCTGACCAGTGGTGCCGCCTCACGGCGTGCCTCGGGGCGTACGTAAGGCGATAAGGGCGGTCACTCGACCCTGCGGGGTCCGACCCACCGACCATGATGGTGACCGCGATGAGCAGAGGGCTAACTGCAACCCTGCGCGAGGCCCCTGCGACGGTTCCGGCGCTGGCTGCGGTCGTGCTGTTCATCGTGTGGGCGACCGCCCAGGCCGGCTATCCGGTCACCCACTGGGGGCCGGGAGGACTGATCATGCTGGCGCTGCTCGGATTGACCCTGGCGATCGTTCCCCTGCGCGCGAGACATGTCTCGATGCCGGTGAAGATCGCGCTCGGGTGCCTCGCCGGCTACACGGCGCTCAGCTACCTGTCGATCGTGTGGGCCGCCGTGCCGGGAGATGCGTGGGAAGGTGCGAACCGGACGCTCCTGTACCTGCTCGTGTTCACGCTGTTCGCCTGCTGGCGCCAGCGCGGCCCGAGCGCCGCGCTGCTGCTGGGGGTGTGGACGGCGGCCATGATCGGGCTGGCGGCGTTCGCGGCGTTGCATGCCAGCGCCGCCGCCGACGCGAGCCTTGCCACCATGTTCTCCGGCGGGCGCCTGGTCTATCCCAGCGGCTACGCAAACGCCAATGCCGCCCAGTGGTTGATGGCGTTCTGGCCGGCGCTCCTCTTGGCGCGCAGCCGTTCGCTGCCCTGGGGGGTGCGGGGCGCTCTCGCCGGCGGAGCAGTGCTGCTGGCCGAGGTCGCGCTGCTCAGCCAGAGCCGTGGCTCGCTGTACGCGACGCCAGTGATGCTGGTGCTGGTGTTCGCGCTGCTGCCCCAGCGTACGCGAACGTTTGCCCTGTTCGTACCGGTGGCCATCGGGATCGCCGCCGCGGCTCCGGCGGTGCTGCGCGTGGGGGACCACCTCAGGAATGGCGCCGTCGCGCCCACGACCCTGCACAGCGCCACCGCGGCGATGTTCGTCGCGGCTCTGGCGGTCGGGCTGGTGGTGGCGCTGGGTGCGGCCGTCGAGAGCCGCCGGGCGTTCTCGGAGGCCTCCACGCGGCGGATTCAGCGGGGCGTCGGTGCGATCGCGATCGCCACGCTCGTGGCGGTGCTGGCGGTCGGGTTGGTGGCCGCGGGCAACCCCGTCTCGCGGGTCAGGCATGGCTGGGACACCTTCAAGGCCGGCTACGTCACCAACAAATCCAGCGCCAGCCGGCTGACGAGCGGACTGGGGAGCAACCGCTACGACTTCTACCGGGTGGGCCTGAACGAGTTCGCGGCACATCCGCTGCTCGGGATCGGCGCTGACAACTTCCAGCAACAGTACCTCGCGCACGGCCGCAGCGAAGAGACTCCCCACTACCCGCACAGCGTCGAGCTGCGCACCCTGGTCGAGACCGGGCTGGTGGGGGCAGCTGCTGGCGCTGGTGGGCCTCGGTGCGGCACTGACCGCCGGCGGCCGGGCGCTGCGCTACCGAGGGGGCCGCCTGGTGGATCCGTTGGCGCGGGACGTGGCCGCGGCGGCGCTTGCCGGGTTCGCCTACTGGGTCGTCCACGGCTCGTTCGACTGGTTCTGGGAGTTCGCGGCCCTGGGCGCGCCGGCGTTTGCGCTGCTCGGGCTTGCGTGCGCGCTGGAACCCGCGCCGCCCCGACGGGTCGCCGAGCCGGTCGCGGGCGATGGGGTGCCGCAGGCGCCGGCGCCGGCGCCGAGTTCTCGGGGACGGCCGGCCTGCGGCCGGTTCATCGCTCCCCGAAGCCTCGGCCTGCTCGCCGGCGCGCTCCTCGCGCTCGCCGCCGCGGCCTCGCTCGCCGCGCCCTGGTTGAGCCAGCTGCAGGTCCAGCGCGCAGCGCGCATCTGGACGTACGCGCCGCAGAAGGCCTACTCCCGGCTGCGACGATGCGGCGCGATTGAACCCGCTCAGCGATCAGGCCTACCTGGTGGCCGGCGGCATCGCCCTGCGCCTGGGCGAACTCACCCGCGCCGACCACGAGTTCTCGCTGGCGCTGGGCCGCAGCCCCGGTGATGCCTATGCGCTCCTCGAGCGTGGCGCGATCGCCTCCAGCGGTGGTGACCGCAAACTGGCGCTGGCGCTGCTCACACGGGCCAATGCGCGGAACCCGCGCGACCCGCTCACCCGCCAGGCGCTGCTCCTGGTCCGGGCCGGCCGGGTGGTAAATGTCGAGGAACTGAACCGTTCGATCCTACGTGCAGCGCAGGAACTTGCGTGAGGGCTTGATCTATTTCATCCAATCAGGGGATTTCGTCTCGACACCCGCCTCGGGCTTCGCTAGGCTTTGGCGCGATCTCGTCGATTCGTTGTGTCTGCGCTCGAGCGCTCGAGCGCTGACAGTGGAGGCGTTTGACGATGGCGTGCAGCGCGACGACTCACGCAGGCATGAAGAGTTGACACGGAGTTACTCAGGCCGAAGAAGGGGACCAAGGCGGGGAAGTATGAGCAGTCGTCGCATCATCACACAGGCAATCCTCTGCATTGCGGCCGTATCGGCTGCCATGCCCGCGGCCGCGCACGGCGGCTCGCTGCTCAGCGGCTACGGCGGCCCCGGCCAGGGAAGCCAGGTGATCCTCGGCAGTGCGCTCGTGAACGGCCCCCCCAACGGCGGTGGCGGCTCTCGGGGCGGGGGCTCCCAAGGCGGCGGCTCGGGCAGCGAAGGCAGCTCCACGGGCACGGGCGAATCCTCCACGGCTGCCAAGGCTGCGAGCGGTGTCGCCGTCGGCGTTGTCACACGCTCGGGCGGCGGCAACACGCCCACGGGCGGCGCATCCCACAGGCATGCAGCTCGGGCCGGCGGGCACGGCAGCCAGGCCGCCCGCCGCGTCTCGGGGTCCTCCAGCGGCGGCTCCCGCCCCTACCCCGTCTCAGCTCGTGAGGCAGCGGTGCGCCAGGCGGCGGAAGGATCCGAGCCGCTCGGAGTCAGTGGAAGCGACCTGCTGTACATACTGCTGGCCCTTGGCGCGCTGATTCTCACGGGCTTTATCACGCAACGAATGGCACATACATCCGCGGCGAGGGGCGCCGGCAGCTAAAGGGATGTCTCACAGGACCCGAGTAACCAACTAAGGACGCTCTCGCCGACCGCACATGGACCGCACACGCATCACACAGCAGACCTCGACCACCGTTCCCCTGCGTGGGCGGGTCACCCGCGACGCGCCCTGGCCGAAGGCGCTCAGGCCGGGCACCTTCCGCGGTCCCCTGCAATGGGCGCTGGAGGGATCGGGCTGGACCGTCCTTCGCCAGACGACGGACTTCACGCTCCTGTGCGCGGCGGTGCTGCTCGCCGTGGGCGGAGTGGACGCCGACGTCCCCGCGGTGCGCGCGCCCCTGCTGGCACTGCCGCTGATCGTCATGCTGCTCTTTCATCTGCGCGGTCTGTATCGAACGCGCCTGCGCGCCCTTGTCCTCGACGGGATCGTGCCCGTCGTCAGCGCCGTGTCGGTGGGGGCGATGACGGTGGAGATGATCGGCCTGTTCGCCAACGGACGAGTGCCCGACCAATCCGTGTGGGTGCGGGCCTGGCTGTTTGCGCTGATCGGCGTCGGGTTCGGGCGCATCGTCCTCTCCCTCGCCCAGCGCTGGGCGCGCGCGAACCGACTGGTCGGCAAGCCCGTTCTGATCATGGGCGCGGGTGTCGTCGGAGCGCAGGTGGCGCGCCGGCTGGAGAGCCATCCCGAGTATGGGCTCGTGCCGGTCGGCTTCCTCGATGAGGATCCACGCTCGATAGCCGAGGTTGGTGGCCGCGACGTACCGGTGCTGGGCACGGTCGAGGATCTGGACGCGACGGTGCTGAGCACCGGCGTGAGAAACCTGATCGTCGCGTTCTCCTCGGTGGCCGACGCGCGCGTCAGCCGCCTGATCCAGCGCTGCCAGGAGCTGGGTGTGGAGGTATCGGTGGTTCCGCGCATGTTCGACACCATCAACAATCGGGTCGGCTACGACACGGTTGGGGGACTGCCCCTGATGTCATTCACCACCGTCGATCCTAGGGGCCTTCAGTTTGCGCTGAAGCATGCGGGTGACCGCATCTTCGCGCTGTTGCTGCTCATCGTGCTCTCGCCGCTGATGCTCGTCGCGGCGCTCGCCGTCGCGCTGAGCTCGCCCGGTCCCGTGCTCTTCCGTCAGCGCCGCGTGGGCCGTGACGGCAAGGTGTTCGACTTCTACAAGTTCCGCTCCATGCGCGTGCCCTCAGGGCAGGCAGGTGCGAATGCAAAGCAGGCTGCGGATGGGGCCGAGGACGAAGTTGGGGCGCTCGAGTTCCTGCTCGGCGGAGACACGGCCCCCGGCGGGGTGGAGGGCACCGATCGCCGTACCCCCGTCGGGCGGTTCCTGCGCCGGACCTCGCTGGACGAGCTGCCCCAGCTGTTGAACGTCCTGCGCGGGGACATGAGCCTCATCGGCCCTCGTCCGGAGCGCCCGGAGTTCGTGAAGCTCTTCAGGCAGGACGTCGTCCGCTATGGCGACCGCCACAGGGTCAAGTCGGGGATCACCGGCTGGGCGCAGGTGCACGGGCTGCGCGGTCAGACCTCGCTGGCCGAGCGGGTGGAGTGGGACAACTACTACATCGCCAACTGGTCGCTCGGCCTGGATCTGAAGATCCTGGCGCTCACGCTGGCGACGCTGTTCCGCAACGCGGAGTGACTCAGATGCTCTTGTGTGCGGCCCGGGCCTGACCCGCCCAGTACTGGTAGACGCGCACTTTCAGACCCCTCGTGCCGAGCGCCTGCGGAAGCGTGAGGGTGTAGCGGTTGAAGCGGTCCAGCGTGAACAGGGCCCTGTAGCGCAGACGCTTGCCCCGGAAGGCTTCGAGCTCCATGTAGTCGCCGACCGGCCCCGAGCCGTTCGCGACCACGCGGCGGTTGTGGCGGCTGAGGCGCAGGGTCACCGGGTGGGGGTTGCCGAACGGCGAGCTCAGGACGCTGGAGAGCGCTGAGAAGGACGGCTTGCGCCCGGTGGCGGACAGCGCGCCGAAGTCTTCCGCCGTGGAGCCGCGCAGGTCGTAGACGACCTCGGCCGCGACGTAGGGCGTGCGTGCGAGGGCGCGGAAGATGTCCGACAGGTTGGCCGCTTGCACCGCGGGCGTCACGCACGCCTGTTCCTGCTGCGTCCTGTACCGCGGCCAGCAGCTGGTCCAGCCGAACTCGTTGAGCCACAGTGGCTTGGTATCGCCGTTGGCCAGCTGGGTTTCATGAATCGCACGCAGCGAGGCGAGCACGAGGTTGTAGAAGTGGACGGACAGGCCGTCGTAGTAGCCCTTGATCCCGGCGGCGTACAGGGCACGCAGGAAGAGCCCGTTTGAGCCGACGAGCGAGCCTGCGAGAACCGGAATAGCGGGGTTCACCTGCTTGATCGCCGGATACGCGGCCCTCAGTATGGCGGCGTAGCGCTGAGGCTTTTCGGGCCCGGCGAAGTAGTCCTGGTTGGCCTGGTCGGGCTCGTTCCACACTTCGATGGCGGCGAGGTGCGTGCCATAGCGCTGGGCGAGGAAGGCCACGAAATCAGCGTAGGTCGAGGGGTCGCTCGGCGGCCAGGCGCCAGCCTGCCTGGACCCCCCGCCCGAGCATGTACCTCTCAGCGAGGGCGGGGCCGAAGACGCCCAGCAGGGCGTGCTCTCAACAAGCGCGATCACCCCGATGCCGTCTGCCGCCGTATCGCCCATCAGGCGGTCCGTGAGCATCAGCGCATGGGGGTCGATCTGGTTCGGCCCGTTCGGCTCGAGCGCCGACCACGGCACTTCTACGCGCACGACCTTTGCGTGGAGTTCGTGCGCAGCGGCCACTTCCCGATCCACGTTGCCGACGGTGCCCAGGCGCGAGACCGATGCCAGGTTCACGCCCCCGAGGGGCACGGTGGAGGACGCATGTGCGCCCGCGCGGGGCGCGCCGGAACTTGCGGGGGCCAGCCAGGCGGTCGCGCACAGCGCGAGCGCGAGCGCCACGAGAAGCCGGCGAGGCTCTCCAGCGAGGCCCGTGCGCCAGCCTTCAGCCACGGAGTGCGGGCGTCGGACCATGCCTACACGATAGTCGCGGACGCGCTCACGGGCGCCGGCAGCGACCCGACCGTGCAACTACGCTGTCCCCGCCATGTCTCCATTCTGGATCTGGACACAGGTAGCGATCGTCGTGTTCGTCGTGATCGGGATGATCGTGGCCATCACCAAGCTCGCGTGAGCGTCCTTTGGCGTGCGATAGCGTTTGTCCATGCCGACGCCGCGAGATCTCGCACGCAACATCGCCCTGCATCTGGACGGGGCTCCGGCGTCCGCACCCGAGGACAGCGTGGGGAAGGTGCTCACCCCTTCGCGGGTTCCATCGGCGCCGATGCGCGCGGGGCAGCGGGTGGCCATGAAGCTGGGTCGACTCGAGTGGGAGCGTGCGTGGCTGGAGCCGCTGCTGGCGGTGAGGCGCGCCGCTTTCGGGGAGGCGGCCTCGGCTGCGCCGCGCTTTCTGGTGCGGGTCGACGAGTTTCCGTATTACACGTCCTTCGATCGGCCGCAGGACATCGACATGTCACGGAGATTCCACGACGTCATGGCGAGCGCCGGCCTGGCGCACCTCATGTCGGTGGTTCCCCAGCTCACGCATGCGCCTTTGACGGCCGGCTCGAGCGGCGGGCGGCCGTTGGGCAGCGAGGAGATCGAGTTGCTGGAGCGCATGCGCCACGACCGCGTGACATTCGCTCAGCACGGAACGAGCCACCGCACGCGCTTCGCGAGCGCGCGGCGGCGATCGGAGCTGTGCGGGCTCTCGCGTGCGGCGACCGAGCAGCTGATCGACGATGGACGCAGGCGCCTGGCCGAGGCCGGTGTCGAGTCTCCCCGGGTGTTCGTGCCACCGTTCAACCGCTTTGACGCCGCACAGTACCCGGTGCTCGCGAGCCGCTTCGACGTCATCTGTGGCGGCCCGGAGAGCACGGCGCTGATGGGCTTTCACGGCGGTCCGCTGTGGCGGGACGGCGCGGTCTATCTGCCGTGCTACGCGCCCCTGTACGCAAATGCGCAGACGATCCTTCCGGTCGTCGAGCATCTGATCGATGTCGAACCCGGCACCTGGATCCCGATCGTGCTCCACACCTCCTGGGAGCTCCAGGACGGGTTTCGCTCGCTCGAGCGCCTGGCCGAGCGCATCGCTCCGCTTGCCGCGGACTGGGGAGATTTCCTCGCGGAGGTGGACCGAAGCGCAGCGGCGGGCCACCCTCAGGACGGCTCAGCTGCGGCTGCGCTGCCAGAACCGGCGCCGCAGCCCACCGTCTGAGAGGGCCTCGACCGGGCGGGGAGGCACCTCGGCGTCGGCCAGGATTGCGGCGGGCACTTCAATCGTGAGCCAGTCGGCGAGCGGAGCGAGCCCTGCACGCTCGAGCGCGTCCGTGATCCCGGGAGGGCGCCGGGCATCATCGTGGGCATCGGAGGCCACGTTGTGGATCATCCCCTGCTTCGCCAGCTGCAGGGAGAAGCGGCGCACCTCGCCTCCGAACTGTCCGAGCAGTGAGCCGGCCGTGATCGACGTGAGCACCCCAGCCCCGATGAGCGACTCCAGTATTCGCGGATCACGGCGCAGGCCGTGACAACGCTCAGGGTGGGCCAGAAGGACGCGATGGCCGCTTCGCAGCAGATCCCCCACGATGCTCTCGAGGCCGGTGGCCACCTCGGTGAACGGCGGCTCGACCAACAGCCAGCTTCCTCCACCCAGCCCGAGTTGGGCAAGTTCTGAGGGCTCGATATCGATCAGGCGGGTCATCGCGAGCTCCGCCCCGGGACGAACCTCAAGCGCGATCTCCTCCTGTGAGAGGCGTGCATTCACCTCTCCCACCAGCCGGGCGATGGTCTCGGCGTCGTTCTGATAGCGCCAGCTGACGTGCGGGGTGGCGACGAGCGTATCCATGCCGGCGGCAACCGCCGCGCGCGCAAATGCGACCGAGCCCTCGATCGTCTCAGGGCCGTCGTCGATGCCCGGAAGCACGTGGCAGTGCAGGTCGATCACGGACTTTGAACCATAGGTGAGGACCCCTGCACTCGGCTTCTCTGCGGGGCGGATATGATCGTCTCCCCGGACTAAGCCCTTCAGCGTGGACGACTCAGAACGAGGAGGATCATGTTCAAATCGATCGTGGTTGGCACCGACGGCTCTGACACGGCCACCCAGGCAGTGCGCCAAGCCGTCGACCTCGCCCGCGCGCTTGGGGCGACGCTCGAGCTGGTGAGCGCCTATGAGCCGGTCGCGAAACAGAGGCTGCAGGAGGAGCGGCGCGATGCGCCCGAGGACCTGCAGTGGGCGATCAATCCCCGCGAGGACGTGGACGCCACGCTGGGTACGGCCGCCGACGTCGCGCGCGCCGAAGGAGTGACGGTCAACGTGTACCCGCGCCAGGGCGATCCCGCCGATGCGATCCTCGACGTCGCCGAGGAGCGCGAGGCGGATCTGATCGTCGTGGGAAACAAGGGGATGACGGGGGCGAAGCGGTTCTTGCTCGGCTCGGTGCCCAACAAGGTCTCCCACCACGCGCCCTGCTCGGTTCTGATCATCAGGACCGTCTGATGCTCCCAACGGCGCTCAGCCCCTGCTGAACCCGCAGCGCGGAGGACGCGGCGCTGTAGGTGCGCTGGGAGAGGATCCACACGGCGTCCCGCACCTGCCGCGGCACACCGGCTCCGGCGACGTTGAAGCGCCGGCCCATGCGCGCCGGGTCCAAGAGATCCCGACGCAGGCGCTCCTCCTGGCCGCGACGGAGATCGCGGGCCGCACGTCGTAGGCTGAGGCCCTTCTCGGCCGGCAGATGCCAGAGGCCCAGCGACAGCGGATCGTGGACCGGCGCCGAGCTGTGGCGGACCCCTGTGACGATGCGCCGGGCGACGCCGGAGAGGTCCTTTAACACCACTCTTCCCAATGCCCCCGCGAGGCTCATGATCTGCTCCTCGGTCGCGAGGAAGCGGTCCTGCTCGGCCAGCCGCTGATCGAGCTCCTCCGAAGCCGCGACCAGGTCGCGCAGGGCGCCGGGAGTACCGGTCAGCACCTCTCCCCCGACCCACGCGGGCAGTGCTCCCGGGGAGCCTAACTCGGCGGCCAGCGCACCGATCGCGTCGCGCGTCACGCCGAACTCGCCGAAGCCGACCGCGTCCCAGTCCGGCGGGTAGCCGATGAATATGCACCCGATCTGCGGCGCGGCGGGAGCGGCCGCGAACAGCTTGTCCGGATCGACCCACACGCAGTCGAGGTCCGTGAACCATAGCTGGCGGTCCTCCGGCTGGCCGTCGCTGGCGCTCAGGATCGCGTCGAGCACGTAGCGCGAGGAGACGTAGGTCGTGCTGCTGTCGCCCGGGCGGTGAACGTACTCGGTCGGCAGGATCTCGACACCGAATGACTCGAGCCGCTCCAGCAGTTCGACGCCCGTGCGTCCCAGCGCGCGACGGTCTGAGATGTTGGTCGCCAGGATGAGATCACACTCGGTCTCCCGCAGCCGCAACGAGGCGACCTGTGCGAGCGCGCACTCGAGGTAGCGGTTGGCCACCCGCGCCACCGAGCTCGACCGTGCTGTCGGGTAGTCGAAATCCTCTCCGGGCTCATGCACGTACAGGTACTGGACGACCAGCGGAGTTGACTGCCTGCTCATGAAACGTTCATCGTCCTCATAGGTGGAGATAATTAGCTCGGATGAAGAAGCTCGTAGGAATATGGCTGTACAGAGCCAAATATGGCTCTAGCAAGCCGATGTTATTCAGTTAGACTCCGATTGAATCCCATCCTTCCAGGACACGGATTGGCACGAGGTCGGCTCCGCGCTGGTCGGGCACGACCGCGACGGGCGCGACAGGATTCGTGCCGGTCCTGCAGACGGGGAGCCAGAGTGGGATGCTCGACACCCATCTCGACGGAGCGAGCGCAGATCGGGGCACGAGCAACATGCAAACCGCACAGGCAAGCCAAATCTCAAGGCGGATGACACGATGAAGAAGATCGTGAGCATCATGACGACCGACTCCAGCGGGGGGGCGGAGTTCGCGGCCGTCGAGATGCTCGAGGCCCTGCGTCAGCGCGGCGTCGACACGGTGCTGCTCACCGACATGCCCGGAATCGGCCGCGACACCGAGGTCGACGTCCAGCCGCTCGACATCGGGCCCAAGCTCTCGACGCGCACATGGGCGAGCCTCGCGGTTCGCTGGCCGTGGCTTCTCAGGCGCCTAAGCCGCGCGCTCTCACGACAGGAGCCCTACGACGTGCTGCTCGTGCACTACAAGAAGGAGCAGCTGCTCGCGCTGATGCTTCCCAGGCGCCTGCGGTCAACCGTGGCATGGGCCGAGTGGGGCCCGGTGCCCTACCCGCTTCGCAAGGGCCTTCCCCGGCGTGCCTACCTGGCCGCCGCGCGCCGGGCGGCCCTGGTGCTTGCGATCTCCGAGGGCACGCGCAGATCGGTCATCGAAGTCGGCGTCGATCCGGCGAAGGTGATCGTCGTTCCCAACGTGCTGCGCACCGAGGAGATCAGATACACCGAGCAGGGGCGTGCCCGGGTGCGGAGCGAGCTCGGTATCCCCTCAGACGCGTTCGTGGTGGGGTGCATCTCGCGCTTTCACCCGAAGAAGCGCAACGACGTGGTCGTGCGAGCAGTCGCCGAGCTCGACAGTCCGCGCGTGCACCTGATCCTCGCCGGGGACGGCGAGACCGAGCCGCAGCTGCGCGAGTTGGCGGCTCCGCTCGGGGCTCGCGCCCACTTCATCCCGACCCCCGGCCCGGAGGTCCCCGACGTGCTCTCGGCGTTCGACGTGTCCGTGTTCTGCCCCAGCCCGACCGAGGGAGCCCCCCGCGCGGTGATCCTGGGGATGCTGGCATCCCGCCCCTGCCTGTCGACGGGCGCCGAGGGTGTCGCGGATCTGATCACCCCCGAGTTCGGCGCCATCACCTCTCCCGAGAACGACCCGGCCTCGCTGCGCGAGCTGCTCGCGGGCTATCTCGATGATCCCGAGCGCGCGGAGCGCGAGGGTCGCGCGGCGCGGGCCTATGCGGAGCAGAACCTACGCTGCGCCCGTGGTGGCGGAGCTGATCGAGGGACTGCTGGACGACGCGATCGCCTCGAGTCGGAGGTGAGCGCGAGCGCGGCGGGCGCCGCCGCCGTCGGAGCATCGCGGGGGCGCGTGCTCATGATCGAGCAGGGTGGGCGCGGAGGCGTTGCCGACTACACGGCCGAGCTCACCGGCGCGCTCGCTGCGCAGGGGTGGATCATCGAGCTTGCAACAGCCGATGATCATCGCTTCGCGCCCGCCGCCGGCGTGACGGTGCACAGCGTCTTTCACTATGTGCGCGGCAGCTCGTCGATCGGCAACGCCGCGCGCCACGCCGGGGTCGGACGCGCCGTCAACGGCGTGCGCTTCCTGGCTGCGATTCCCCGCCTGGTCAAGCTTGCCAAGCAGGCAGACCTCGTCCACTCGCAGGGGTGGGAGTCGCCGGTGCTCGGCGTCGCCGCGATCGGCGCTCTGCGTATCTGCGGGGTGAGCGTGGTGGTGCAGACGTCCCACAACACCTTCGAGCGCGGCCGTTTCCTGCGGCGTACGCGCGAGGCGCTGCTGCGGGTGCTGGAGTGGCTCACCGTCCGCACGATCGTTCACACGCAGGCCGACCTGGAACGTATCCCCACCACGATGCGCGGCCGTGTCGTCGTGATCCCCCACGGGGAGTACGGAAGCCTCGCGCGAACCGGCGGCACCGTCGATCGTGACGCCGCACGCGTCGCGCTCGGCATCGAGCCCCAGGCGCGGGTGGCGCTCCTGTTCGGACAGCTGCGCAAGGACAAGGGCCTCGGCGATCTGCTGGCGGCCGCCACGCGCGTGCCCGAGCTGACGGTCATCGTCGGCGGCAAGGACCTCGGCGCCCTCACCGACGCCGAGCCGCTGCTCGCGACCCCCGAGCTCGCCGGCCGCGTGATCGTACGCGAGGGCTTCCTGGCGATGGAGGCAGTGGCAGAGCTGTTTGCCGCCACCGACACCGTCGCCCTCCCATACCGTGCTGCCAGCCAGAGCGGCGTGCTGCTGCTCGCCTACGGCTTTCACCGGCCCGTGATCGTCTATCCCGCCGGCGGCCTGCTGGAGGCGGTGATCGAGGGCGAGACGGGCTGGATCTGCGCGCGATCGGACCCCGAGGCGCTCACGGACGCCCTCGCCGCGAGTGTCGCCGCCGGTCCGTCGGAGTGTGCGCGTCGGGGCGAGGCCGGGGCCAGGCTCGCCGAGGAACGCTACGCTTGGCCCGTGATCGCACGCCTCACCGGCGAGCTTTACTCAGAGCTCCTATGAAGCGCGCCGTGATCCTCGCGGGCGGCGAGGGCACCCGCCTGCGTCCGTACACCACCGTGTTGCCCAAGCCCCTGATGCCGATCGGCGACCGCCCGGTGCTGGACATCGTCGTGCGTCAGCTCAAGGCCCATGGCTTCCAGCGGATCACGATCGCCACCGGTTATCTGGCCGAGCTGATCGAGGTGTTCTTCCGCGACGGTGAGGAGTACGGGATTCCCGATCGACTACTACCGCGAGCACGAGCCGCTCGGCACCGTCGGTGCCCTGGCGGTGATCGACGGGTTGAAAGACGAGGACATCCTCGTCATGAACGGCGACGTGCTCACCGACATCGACTATGGCGCGCTGCTCGATCGCCACCGGGCCGGCGACGCCGCTGCGACGATTGCCACGAAGGGGCGCCAGATACACGTTTCGCTGGGCGTGCTGCGGTTCGACGACGACGGAGGACCCCACCCGGCTGACCGGCTACGACGAGAAGCCGGCGATCGATTTCACGGCCAGCATGGGCGTGTACTGCTTCGCGCCCCGTGCGCTCTCCTACATCGAGGCCGGCGAGCGACTGGACTTTCCCGACCTGATCCTGCGCCTGATCGCCGCGGGCGAGATCGTGCGGGCCTGGCCGAGCCAGGACTACTGGCTCGACATCGGACGCCACGACGACTACGAGCAGGCGCAGGAGGAGTTCGAGGCGGTGCGCGAGCGGCTCATCCCAGCCGACTGAGCGCAGCCCTGACGACGTCCACGACGGTTTCCACCGCGGCCTCGTCCATCATCGAGCTCAATGGCAGAGCACAGTGGCGATCGGCCGCCTCGGTCGCCCGCGGCAGTCCGTCGGCCGGCGCAAACCGGCGGTACTCGGTGAACCTGTGCAGGGCCGGGTACCACGTCGTCTGGATGCCGCCCGCTTTGAGCTCGTCGCGAAAGCGATCCCGCGTCTCGCGGTCGCGCAGCAGCACGGGGAAGGCGAAATGCGACGAGCGCTCGACGGCCTGCTCGTCGAATGCGAGCTCCACTCCGGGCACATCGGCGAGGCGCTCGCGGTAGGCACGGACGATCGCCCGCCGCGTCGCGATGTTCTCCTCCAGGCGCTCCAGGCGGCTCAGCCCGAGCGCGGCCCGTGGCTCATCCAGGCGGAAGTTGAAGCCGACGTCGATCACGTCGTAGGCGGGATCGTGGCCGCGGTGACGGTCCCACGTACTGCTCGTCATGCGCGTGGGAGCGGAGCAGCCGCACGCGGTCCGCGAGCTCGCTCATCGGCGGTCGTGACCATGCCGCCCTCGCCCACGCACAGCTGCTTCTTGGAGAAGAAGCTGAACGCTCCGAGCTCCCCGACCGTCCCGACCTGGCGTCCGGAGTCGTCGATGCGCGCGCCGATCGCCTGTGCGCAGTCCTCGATCAGCACCAGGCCGTGCGCGTCGCACAGCTCCCGCAGGGCCAGCACATCGGCGGGGTAGCCGCAGAAGTGAACAGCCACGACCGCGCGCGTGCGGGGTGTGATCCGGCGGGCCACGTCCGTCGGGGTCGATGTTGAAGTCCTGCGCGCTGCGCACGTCACACAGCACCGGCTCGGCGCCGACATAGCGCGCGGCGCTCGCGCTCGCGACGAACGTGAAGGCCGGCACGATCACCTCGTCGCCAGGGCCGATCCTGCTCGCCAGGCAGGAGAGGTGCAGCGCCGCGGTACCGCTCGATACGGTGACCGCCTCCGGACAGCCGACGTAGCGGGCGAGCGCCTGCTCGAACGCCTGCGTGCGCGGGCCCATCGTCAGCCAGCCGGACTCGAGGCACTCGAGCACCGCCTGCACATCCTGCTCGGGCATCGCGATGTCCGTCAGCGGCACGCGCCACTCGGTCACGGCTTCACCGCCTCGGCCAGCGCCGCGGCCACCCGGTCCTGGTCGTCGTGCGTCATGTGGGGATAGAAGGGAAGCGTCAGCTCGCTGCGGGACGCGAGCTCGGTGATCGGCAGCGACACGTCGGGAAAGCGCTCGCGGTAGGCGCTGAACCGGTGGATCGACGGGTAGAAGATGCTCGTCTGGATACCGCGCTCGCGCAGACGGGCGCTGACCTCCGCCTGGCGGCCGTCCTCCTCGATCATGATCGAGATCACGTAGCAGGAGGAGCTTGGGCACCTCGCTGTCCTCGAACGGAACGATGATCCCGTCGATCCCGGCGAGCAGCTCGCGATAGCGCAGCGTGAGCTCGCGCCTGCGCGTGATTTCGCTCTCCAGGCGGCCCAGCCGCGAGAGCAGCAGCGCCGCCCGGGGCTCGTCCAGGCGGTAGTTGAAGCCGAGTCCGGTGACGTCGTAGGTGTCGGTGCGCCCGCTGTGGCGGTCCCAGGTGCCGCTCGTCATCGCGTGCGAGCGCCGCGAGCGCACGAACGCTGCGACCTCGTCGTCGTCGGTGCACAACAGGCCTCCCTCTCCGACGGAGAGCACCTTGTTCGAGAAGAAGCTGAACGCGCCGGCCAGGCCCCAGGTGCCGAGCTTGCGCCCGCCGAGCGTCGCGCTGGGCGCATGTGCCACGTCCTCGATCAGCGCGATCCCGCGCGCGTCGCACAGCTCCTTCAGGCGGTCCGCCGCGGCTGCGTAGCCCGCCGTAGTGGACCACGCACACAGCCTTCGTGCGCGGCGTGATGCGCCGCTCGACGTCCTCGGGATCGAGGCTCGGGTGCTTGCGCGAGACGATCTCGGCGAACACCGGCGTCGCGCCGCAGTAGAGGACGGCGGCGGCGGTAGCCGCGAACGTGAACGACGGGCACGATCACCTCGTCGCCCGGACCGACTCCCGCGGCCAGGTAGGCCAGGTGAAGCGCCGCCGTGCAGCTCGACAGCGCGATTGCATGGCGCGCGCCGAGCTGTGCGGCGAAGGCCTCCTCGAATGCCGCCGTGCGGGGACCGAGCGTCAGCCAGCCCGAGCGCAGCGTCTCGGCCACGGCCTCGAGATCCTGCGGCTCGAGGCGCAGGTCGAACAGCGGCAGCTCAGGGAAGATCTCGCCGGCGGCCATCTAGACGTTGTAATCGCCAGGCACCGACGGCGCTCAGGGAACGTTCCTGTAGCGGCCGTCGAAGGGATCGCCGAACGTCTTGGCGTCGAGTGCCGCGATGACCTCGGCGATGCCGTCGGGGACGGTCATGAGGGTCTCGAACCCGAGCTGCGCCTGGATCTTGTCGAAGCTCACCTTGTAGTCGCGCGGGTCCTCGTCGCGGTGCACATAGGAGACGCTGCCGCGATCGATCTGCTTGCCGATCTCATCGACGAGGTCGAGCTTGCGGTAGTTCTCACCCGAGCGGCCGGCATTGAAGACCAGGCCGGCCACCTTCTCCTCGGGCGCTTCGAGCACGGTGCGCACAGCCCGAGCGGCGTCGCGCACATGGATGTACGGACGCCAGAACTGCTCGCCGAACACTTCGAGCTCGCGGTCGGCCCACAGGTCGCGCGTGAACTCGTTGACGGTCAGGTCGAAGCGCATGCGCCGCCCGACCCCGTACACGGTCGCAAAGCGCAGGCACGTGGGTTTGGTCTGACCCGAGCCGCCGTTCAGGATCAGCTGCTCCATGCCGACCTTCTGCTCGGCATACAGCGACACGGGCCGCAGCTCGCCCTCCTCGGTTATCGGAACGTTCGGGATCGGCCATGCGTCCGTAGTTCGAGCAGGTGGAGGCGAACACGAGTCGCTCAACGCCCATCTCGTTCGCGTCGGCCACGAGCGCCCGGGTGGCCTGGACGTTGACGTCGTCGGAGGCCTTGGGGTCGAGTGCGCATGCCGGATCACCGACGATCGCCGCCAGGTGCACGACCGCCTCGGCACCCGTCAGGGCGCGCTTGCGCGCGTCGGCGTCGCGCACGTCGCCGCGGATCACCTCTACTCCGGCCCGCTCCTGCTCTGCCGCGATGTCCTCCTGTCCGTGCAGAAGGGAGTCGAGGACACGCACGTCCCGCCCGGCCTCGCGCAGCTCCTGCACGAGCAATGCGCCGATGTAGCCGCTGCCGCCCGTCACCAATGTTGTCTTTGTCCACCTGGTGTTCCTCTCTGGTCATGTCCGGGGTCATGCTCCGCTCACTCGTGCTGCCCGAAGAATCACTCGGGCCACCTCGAGAACGGCCACGATGCAGGACATCGCAATCGTATCCGTACTGTCGGCACGCGGCCGGTGGCGCTTGACTCAGCGCTCGCCGGACGGCTCGGTCTCGCGTCTCGCCACGACGGGTCAGGCTGCGCAGCTCCTCGCGGTTGACGATGCGCAGTGCGAACAGGCCTCCGACGTAGACGAGCCCTCCGATGAGGCTGGCAGGTATCAGGCCGAGAAACGCCGTCAGCGCCATCGCTCCGGTCATCACGGCGGCCAGCACCACGGTACGGAAGATCTTGCCGACGCGGAGCCGCAGCCGCATCGCGTCGCAGGGCGGTGGCGAGCATCAGCCCCATCGTCAGGACCTCGGTGGCGACCGTCGCCCAGGCCGATCCATGGGCGCCGTGTGGCGGGATCAGCGCGAGGTTGAGCACGACGTTCGCGATCGCACCGATGGTGGTGTAGATCGCGAACCGCCACTGCAGGTCCAGAAGGGGGGCAAGGTAGCCCGCCATCGAGCCGTAGCAGATCGCGACGAAGGCGATCATCAGGATCGGAAGCAGGCCCGCCGCCTGCTCGAACCCTTCGCCGTATATCAGATGGACGACCGGCCCGGACAGCGCAATCGTCCCGGCGAGGAACGGCAACCCGATCACCGCCATCGTGTCGGCGCACACCTGCACGAGACGCCGTGCGCGTGCCGGATCGCGATGGTAGACCGTCGAGAGCACGGGGAAGAACGAGGACATCACCGCCGCGGGCAGGAAGATCAGCGGGCCGAGGAACCCGTATGCCGCGCCATATATTCCGGCTTCTTCGGGGCCGGCGATCTGCAGCAAGCAGGACCGAGTCGACCTGGTAGTAGATCGTGATCATCACGCTCGCGATGCCGAGCGGGATCGCCACTCGCATCAGCGGTCGCCACAGCCGCAGCCCTGCCCGCCAGGCGATGTCGGCAAGCCGGCGGGTGACCCGGACCTGAAGCACCGAAACGATCAGGACGACCAGCAGGTTGGCGACGGCGAAACCGACGACCGACGCATCCAACGCCCACAGCGACCACCACCGCGGCGAACCACAGGAAGGCCTGCAGCACGAGTGAACGACAACGCGAGTCCGGCGCGCAGGCGCGACTGGAAGACGGTCATCAGCGACGTCGGCCCCGGTTGACAGGGTGGTCAGATTCAGGATCTGGGCGACGGCGTGGCTCTGATCGGTGCTGGTCAGGAACAGCGGGATCGATATGGCGCACAGCACCACGACCACCAGCGACACCGCGATCCGCACGCCGACCAGGGCCCCCAGCCACTCCGACTCGCGCTCCGGTTCCGCGGCCATCCGCAGCGTGGCGGCGTTCGTGAATCCGAGGCTCGTGAGCACGCGCGAACAGCCCGACATAGTTGCCGACCCCGGTCCACACGCCGTAGCCGGTCGTGCCGAGGGTGCGTGCGGTGAGCGACACGGTGACGACGCTGAGCGCCATCGTGATCGCCCGCGCAACGAGCTGAACGCTGATGTTGGACGCGATGTGGCGTCCTTTTGCCACGCCGGCATCGCCCGCCGCCCCCCCGTGCAAGAGGCCGCGGGTGAGCGCCGTGACCCTTGTCGCGATCGCCATATTCGCCATACTCTCGCAGCCTGTGCGCGTGCTGATCGTCCTGCCCTTCCCATTGCTGCCGGAGGGCGGCGCGGCGGCGAAGTGTGCGATCGGCATGGCACGCGGTTTGACCGCGCACGGCGTGGACTACCGGATCCTCTCCGCGGACGGCCGCCCCCGTCAGCAGCCCGGACCCCCGGCGGACCTGCCGGTCGAGGTCGTGTCGGTCGTGGACCCCGGCGGCGGACGCGGACGCTGGGAACGCTTCGTGCGTCCGCACACGAGCCTCAGTCGCCCACCCTTCGCCGAGCGCATGCGAGCGCTCTCGCAGGAGGCCGACATCGTCCACCTCGTCGGCGTCGTGGCGGGCAGCGCGACGTCGCTGCTCGACCGCCCCACGGTGACGCAGCTCGATTGCAGCACGCTCAGCGACGATCGCGCATGGAATCCGCTTCGCTATACGGGCCGGATCTCGATCGAGCTGCTGCGGGCTGAGCGGCGGGTCCTGCGCAGCTCACGCTGGCTGCTCGCCAGCTCCAGCGAGGTGGCTCGCTCGCTGGCGGCCGCGGCGCGCAGACGCGCAGGTCCTCACGGCTCCGTTGTCACTTGATCCCGCCTACTACTCCGAGCGGGCGGCGCTCGAACAGCCGGTGGTGGGCCTGCTCGGCACAGCCGACTGGCCGCCCACGGCGCACGCGGTCGAACGCCTGATCACGCGGGTGTGGCCACTGGTTGAGCGCGCGCGCCCGGGCACGCGGCTCCTCCTCGCCGGACGCGGCATGCAGCGCTCGGCGTTTTCCCATCTCCCCGATCGTCCGGGCGTGGAGTGGCGGGGTCCGGTGGCATTCGGCCGCCGACTTCCTGCGCGAGCTCGGAGTGCTGCTCTACCCGCTTCCGAAGGGCAGCGGCGTGAAGGTGAAGGTGCTCGAGGCGATGGCGCTCGGTATCCCCGTCGTCACAACGCCCGACGGCGCGGAGGGTCTGGGCGCGACGCGGAGGGGTGGTGGTGGAGACCGACGATGGAAAGCTCGCCTCGGCAGTCGTTGCCCTGTGTGACGACCTCGAGGCCCGGCGTCCTGGCCGGCGCCGCCGCGCATCGAGACCTTCGTCCGCCACCACAGCCCCGGCGGTGGCCGCGGCGGCCGTGGTCGAGCTGTACGAGCGGATGCTCGCAACCGCCGACCGGCGCGACGTTTCGCCCCAGCGGCCACGATGAGGATCCTCGCTGTCGGGCTGCTCTACCCGCCGCACTACCTCGGCGGCTACGAGCTCATCTGCGATGGGGTGATGCGCGCGGCGCAGGCACGCGGCCACGAGATCCAGGTCGTCGTCTCCGACTACCGCGGGCCGGGGGTGACAGCAGGAGATCAGCTGCCGGTCGATCGCTCCCTGCGCTCCTACCTCGACGCGACGGCCCAGCGAGCCGTGCCCCTGCGGCCGCTGCAGCGCCTGGCCCTCGAGCGCGCGAACGCCGCCGTGATCGAGCGGCACCTGCGCACGTTCACCCCCGATGTCGTCAGCTGGTGGGGCATGGGTGGGCTGTCACTGTCGCTGATCGAGCGTGTTCGGCGCGAGGGGTTGCCGGCCGTCCTGACGATTCAGGACTCCTGGCCCTCCTACGGCGCGGTGACGGATGCCTGGACGCGGATGGCCCGGCGCCTGCAGCCCGTGGCCCCCGTGCTCGAGCGGCTCTGCGGGGTACCGATCCGCTACGACCTCGAGCGGGCCGGGCTGTACCTGTTCAACTCGCAGTACACCGCTGCTGCGCTTGCCGGCGCGGGCTTTGAGCCTGCCCGCAGCATCGTGATAACGCCAGGTGTGCAGGGGCGCTTCCTCACTCCTGCGCCTGCCGAGCCGTGGAGCTGGCGTCTGCTGTATGTCGGGCGGGTGCATCGCGACAAGGGCATCGACATCGCCGTGGCAGGGCTGGCGGAGCTCCCGGCCGAGGCCACGCTGACGATCGCTGGCACAGGCGACGATCTGTACACGGCCGACCTGCGTCGCCAGGTCGCCGCGCTCGGCCTGGAGCAGCGGGTCCTGTTCGTGGGCCCGACGCCACCCGAGGGGCTGCCTGCCCTGTATGCCGACGCCGACGTCGTGCTGTTTCCCATTCGTTGGGAGGAGCCTTGGGGGCTCGTGCCGCTCGAGGCGATGGGGATCGGGCGGCCGGTCGTCGCGACGGCGAGGGGCGGGGCGACCACCTACCTGCGCGACGAGGAGAACGCTCTGCTGATTCCCTCCGAGGATCCCTGGGCGCTTGCGGCTGCCGTTCGGCGTCTCGCCGGCGATGAGCCACTACGCGCGAAACTGCGTGCCGGCGGCGAGCGGACCGCCAACGAGCACAGTGCGACGCGATACGAGCAGCGCATCGTCGACGAGCTCGAGCGCGCGGCGGACGGCGCCGCGAACGCCTGAATCGGCCGAAGCCCCGGGCGCATGGCCGGAAGTAGACTGCTCGCAGTGAAGCACGCTCTGCGCTCCGCCATGATCCTCATCCCAACGCGCAGCTGGGTGCTCAACCATGTCGTCAACCGGATTCCCTTCGTCTCGCCCCGAATGGCCGCGTACGCGCTGCTGGGCGTGCAACTGGAGGACCATCGAACGGGAATCATCATGCTCGGAACGCAGGTCTTCCGGGCCAAGAACCTCCACATCGGGCGCAACACCTCGATCGGCCGAAATTGCGTGCTGGATGCCCGGGGCGGTCTTCGCATCGGACAGAACGTGAACATCGGAAGCTACAGCCGGTTCCAGCCCGGCAAGCACCTGATCGACGATCCGGATTTCAAGAGCCAGAGGGGCTCGATCACGATCGGCGACCGAGCCTGGATCGCGGAGGGCGTGGTCGCGGTGGGCAACCTCACGATCGGCGAGGGCGCGGTGGTTGCGGCCGGAGCGGTCGTCACGAAGGACGTGGACCCCTACATGGTCGTGGCAGGTGTGCCCGCACGCCCTTTGCGCGAGCGCTCGCGTGACCTTCGCTATGAGTTGACGTGGCGCCCCAACTGGGAGTGAGCGGGAGCCCCCGAGCCTCCGCTCGAACGGGGAACCTCGACGTCAGTTCGGGGTACCATCCCGTAATGCGCCGCGTTGGAGTCCTTCGGTCGGTTCACGCTGCCGCTCTCAAGCAGAGCAGGCGGGCCGACGATAAGAAGCATGTGGTGGGATCTGTGGCTCTGACACCTTCCTGTGCACCCGAAACCGCGGCGGCGCGATGAGTGCGGCCGACAGGTTTGGGCGCGCCCGCGACAGCGAAGGCCTCGCCAAGACCCTGACGATGCTTCGCAATCGCTGGCTGATCGTGGTCGGCGTGGTGATGGCATGCGTTCTGATCTCCATCGTGCGGTACGAGAGGGGGGCGAAGTCCTATTCCGCCACGGCGAACGTGGCCTTCCAGAGCGGCACACTGTCTGATTCGGCGCTGCAGGTCTCTCCCGGTGGTACCGCCGAACCGCAGCGCGAAGCGGACACGGAAGTGCTCATCGCCCACTCGCCTGAAGTCGCGCAGGGGGTTCGCCGCCAGCTGCACACCCCGGCGAGCGCGAGTGAACTGCTCAACGAAGTGAAGGTCGAAGCAGCGCCGAACGCCGACGTCCTCAACGTCGTCGCGACCACAGGCGATCCACGCTACTCCGCGCGTCTGGCCAATGCCTTCGCGGCGCAGTACATCGCCTTCAGGACGAAGTCGGAGCTCGCAGGGATCGAAACCGCCCAGGAAAAGCTCAGTCAGCAGATAGCGTCGCTTCCCGCCGGGTCGCCCGAACGTACGACCCTGGGGCAGTCGCTTCAACGCCTGGGCGAGCTACGGGCGGTGGCGGGCGGAGGCGCGAACATCATTGGACAGGCCACTCCGGACGCAAGCCCCACCGGTCCAAGCCTGACCTCAACCGTCGTGGTCGGGGCGCTGATCGGCCTGGCGATCGCGTTCTCGCTCGTGTTCCTGCTGGAATCGCTGGATCGACGGGTGAAGACGATCGAGGAGTTCGAGCAGGAGTACCGGCTGCCGGTGCTCGCGGCCGTTCCGCAATCGGCCTTTCGCTTCCCCCGTGCGAAGGATCGCGAAGAGTTACTGGAGCCCTATCGAATCCTGCGCAGCGCGCTTGACTTCGCGGCGGTAACCCGTCAGCTGGACACGCTGCTTGTCACGAGCGCGGTGTCGGGTGAGGGAAAGACCACCGTGGCGGTGGATCTCGCGCATGCCGTGGCGTTGGCCGGTCGCAGCGTGGTGCTGATCGAGCTCGATATGCGCCGCCCGACGTTCACCGAGCACTTCGATCTCAAGCCCGGCAATGGCCTCACCACAGCGCTCACCCGCGACGTGCCACTCACAGATCTGCTCGTCGAACCCTTCCCCGATCTTCCCAACTTCTCCGTCCTGCCCGCCGGCCGTACCCCCCACAACCCATCGGAGCTTCTCGGATCTCCCCGGGTCGCCGATCTGATCTCGAAGCTGCTCAGCCCGGATGGGATCGTGATCGTGGACGCACCCCCGCTCAATCCGGTGGCCGACGCACAGGTCCTGCTCAACAGCTCGGCTATCCACAGCGCGATCGTCGTGGCTCGCGTGGACAAGACCGCGCGCGACGACGTTCGCCGTGCCCGTGCAATCCTTGACCGCCACATGGTCGAGCCGGTGGGCATCGTCGTCACCGGCCTGCGCGACACGTCGCGCTACGGGTTTGAACCCTACGGGACAACCGGGCCGAGGCTCGACGGCGACATCGACGCGCCGATCACCGCGGAAAGCACCGCGGCGCAGCGGCTGCGAGCCTGAGGTCCTCGCCGGCAATGGTCGCGTGGCGATTGCGGCTGCGGACGCTGGCCCAGCGCGACCTGTGGATCGCGACGGCTGCTGCGGCCGCCACGGCGCTGCTCGCGTACGCGGGCACTCACAAGCTGGGAACCGCCGGTCTCGCCCTGCCGCTGGCGGTGGTGATGTTGATCATCCTGATGCGCAAACCGGTCGTGATGGTGGCGCTCGTCGTCGGGCTTGCGATCTTGTGCGAGGGGCCGGGGTTTGGGATCTTCAGTTTCAGCTCGCACCTGTACGACCAGTACAAGGGCCTCTCGGCGCTGGACGGGCTCGTCGCGCTCGCGGTGGTCGCGGTGGGTCTCGATGTGATGCGCAGCGGGCGTTCGCTGCACGTGCCGCGCCCGCTCGCGATACCGCTGATGCTGCTGGCGCTCGCGATGATCGTGGGCGTGATGATGGGGCGCGCGTACGGGACGAGCCTGCGCACGGTCGTGGTCGCGGAGAACGCGTTGGCCTGTCTGCTGCTGCTCCCGGTCGCGGTCGCCAACCTCGACCTCGATCGCCGTCAGGTGATCAGGTTGATCGGCGCCCTTGCCGGACTCGCGATCGTCAAGGCCTCCCTGGGCGTGCTCGAGGTCCTTGCCCATCAGGGGCAGCCGTTCGAAGGCAGGGCGACGCTGAGCTACTACGAACCGGCCGCCAACTGGCTGATCATGGTGGCCCTGCTCGGTGCGTTCGCGCTTCTGCTGGCTCGCGCCAAACCGCCTGCGTGGGTACTGCTCGGCAGCCCTCTGCTCATAGTTTCGCTGGTGCTGTCCTACCGGCGCTCGTTCTGGATCGCCACCGTGCTCGGCGTTCTACTGGTGATCCTGCTCGGCTCATCGTCGGCCGGCCGCCGCATGCTCGTGCCCGTCGGCCTGCTGTTGGCGGTCTCGATCTGGCTGCTCGGCACGCTTGGCTTCCAGTCGTCCGGGTCCCCGATCGTGCGCCGCTTCACCTCGCTCTCACCCTCCAAGCTCGAAGCCAACGTGCAGGATCGCTACCGCCTGGACGAGCGCGCCAACGTGCTCGGGGCGATCGGCGAACATCCCATCACGGGGCTTGGCGTCACGGTTCCCTGGGCGGCGACGTTTCAACCGCTGTCGGTGGAACACTCCGAAGGTCGCCTGTACGTCCACTTCGCCGCCCTGTGGTTCTGGCTGAAGCTCGGCATCCTGGGGCTGTTTGCGTACATCACCCTTCTGATCGGCGCGGCGCTGCTGGCCTGGCAGGCCTGGCAACGAAGTCGCGAGCCGGTCCTGCGTGCTTTCGGATTGGCCTCGCTGTGCGGGATCGCCGGGCTGGCGGCGATGGACACGACGGCGAGCTTCACCGGCGTTGACCCGCGCTTCACGGTGTTGTTCAGCGCCCAGCTCGGCCTGCTCGGCCTGATCACTCGAACGGCCGCGCGAACGACCGCGTGATCGCCTTCCGATCACGCGGTCGTTCCCGACGGATCCCTTGCTCAGGGGTTCGCCGACAGAAGTGACTCGACCTCGGTGGTGTAAGCCCCCTTGGGAGACCCGTTGCTCTGCTGGGCTCCGAAGTAGCTTTCGAGGCTGGTCGAGGTTCCGGTCGGCTGCTGGTCGTGCGCCTGGTAGAGGTAGAACGCCGCCAGACGGCTGCCGTACCGCGCCTTCATGCCGTTGACGGCCGAGCCGAGGGTGCTGGCAGCTTCGCCGTAGCTCATGCACTTGTTCCAGCCGAAGTTGAAGTCCAGGCACCGTCCGTTGTCGGTGTCAAGACCCCACTCGGTGATGTAGACGGGGATGGTGGAAGGGGCGCCGTCGGCCTGGGTCGTCGAGATGAGGTTGTCGATCCTCGACTGCCATTCGGGCCCATACGGGTGGATCGTCCAGCCGGCCACCAGCTGGCCGAGGTTGGGGACGGCCTTGAACATCTGGTTCGCCCATTCAGGGCCATTCCCGCCGGAATCGCCCTGTGCCAAGAGCCCCACGTTGGGAGCCGCCGCGCGAATCGCCGTCGCAGCTTCCGCGAAGCGCAGCGCGTACGTCTGGGCACGCTGCGGCGTAGGCCGAGCTCGAGTTGTCCGAGAATTGGTAGCTGTAGCTGGTCTCGTTACCGAACTCGATGTCGGTGACGGCGGTCCCGGCCGGGTAGCTCTTGCCCTGCCAGAAGGTGCCACCGGGCCCGAACCGCGCGGCCCAGCCCGCCAGATTCTGCGCCTGGGCGGGGCTCGGCAGGGTTCCGTCGAAGCCCGCCAGCAGCAGCAGTCGAACGCCCGCTTGGGCGAATGCCGCGACCGCCGGTTCCAGCTGCGACGCCGGCGTGCCGATCGCCACCTCCAGGCGCGCGGTGTGCGCTCCCAGTTTCTGGATGAAGGGGAGCTCATACAGCGGAGAGGAGCCGGAGACGACGCCCATCTCAAAAGCGCCGGGCGCGCTGGGCGGCCGTTCGACCGCGCCGGGTGCAGCGCCGGCGGGGTAGGAGACCGCGACTTCAGGCGCCCACGCGCTGCCGTCGACGGCGGTCCGAACGCTGTAGCGAACGGTCACGCCCGGCACTGCCGCCGGTGTGGTCGAGGTGCCACTGACCACGGAGTACTGATCGGCCTGACCGGGCACTTTCCGCACGATCACGTAGGTGTTGACGTTCGCGACCGCGCTCCAGGTGAGCGTCTGGCCCGAGACGCTCAGGTTCGGAGCGGCCTGCGTGTCGGCCGGGGGCACCGGTGGGTAGGCGATCGACTGTTCTTCCGACCACACGGACCCGTTGACAGTCGTCCGCACGCTGTAGCGGACGGTGGCGCCCGGCACGGGCGGCGGCGTGACCGAGGTCCCGCTGACCACCGAGTAGCGGGCGCTCTGCCCAGGAATCTTGGTGACGAGCACGTAGGTGTTGATGTTGGCCACCCGCGTCCAGATCAGCGTCTGGCCCGAGACGCCCAGCTTGGGCGCCTGCCGGCGATTCGGTGATGCGGACGGCCCGGCGCCTTTGTTGGCTCTGCCGGTCGAGCGGGCGATCCTTGCCAGGCGCAACTGGGCCCGTGCAAGCCTCGTGCCGGCCCGTTGGACGGCGCGGCGCGCGGGGTTGCACCGCTTGTGGTGCCCCGCGTTCTTGCGAAGACAGCGCTTCAGCGTCTTGGCGTTGGCCACGAGGATGCGATCGAAGTGTCTACTGCGCATGGCGGCCGCGTTCAGTGGCCGCGGAAACGTGCGGGCCTCTATTGCACGGGCACGAGAGGAGCGGGCATGCGCTGCGGAGCGACCCTGCGATGCGTGGCGAGCGTGCCGCGTAGGTGCGGCCTGGGCGGTGGCGCCGATTGCCGGCAGGATCAGAGATGTCATCACGAGCAACTTGGCCGTTGACCGACCCCATGTCCGGTTGGGACGAGCGGTAAGTGTCATCGGGTTCCTCCTTTGACTTGGGCTGTCAGCGGGATCCCTGGCTGCGCAGCCCCGTCCCGCGACGAGGGTGTGGTTGTGGAGAAGTCGCGACCGCGGGTCCGGAAAGCCGTCCGGTGCGATCGCGTTCTTTAGGGCTGCAAGGGATCCCTCGGGCGGGGGCGACCCTTCTGTGAGCGCTCAGCTAGACCGTGGACACATGTCCGCGGGCACCTGAACACGGATGTTTCGGCCCTGCACAGGGCCCGTTTGCGGCCCTCAGGCGGCGAGCAGCTCGCTCAGCGCCTCGACCGAGTAGCGCTCTGCGGCGAGCTCGCGACCGCGCCGGCCGAGCTCCGGGGCTCCCTCCGCCAGCACGCGCACGAGCGCCGCGGCGAACTGTTCACCGCCCTCCGCCAGCACGCAGTTCTCGCCATCCTGCACGTCCAGGCCGGCGGCCGCGCGCGGGGTGGCGATCACCGGCAGGCCATAGGCCAGGGCCTCGATGAACTTCAGCGGCGTGCCCCCGCCCTGCAGAAGCGGCACGACAGCGCAGCGCGCGCCGGCGTAGGCGGTCCTGAGATCGGACACGAAGCCTGGCGCCTCAACCCGCGGATCTGCGCTGGGCGGCCCCTCGAGTCCCCCGCCGATGAGCGCCAGCCGCGCGTCGGGCAACTCGGCCCATACCCGCGGGAACACCTGCTCCAGCAGGAACTCGAGGCCGTTGCGGTTGGGCTCATAGGCGAAGCTTGCGACGAACACCGCCCGCTGCTCCGGCGCCAGCGTCGACACGGGCTCGATCGCCGCGACGTCGACAACGTTGGGCACGTAGCGCAGGCGAGCGGACGGGCACAGCTCTCGCGCGCCGGCGATGTCGGCCTCGCTGACCATCCACGACTCCACCGAGCGTTCCAGCAGTCGCCGCTCGAAGGAACGCAGGGCGCGGCGGCTTCCAAGCCCGTGTCCGTCGAGGTCGTGGCGGAAGCCGGACTCGAGATTGTGTGCGTTGTAGATCACCGGGTGTCTACGCGCGAGCCGTGAAAGCGCCGTCGCGGCGATCGGCCCGTCCGCGATGACGCGCCCGCGCTCAGGCCGACTCACGAGCCTTGCGGCCTCACCGGCCAACTCGCGCGAGATACCGCGGGCGAATCCATCGGGTACCCCCGCCAGGCGTGCCTCGCCATAGGCGAGCATCCGCCGCAGGCCGCGCGACGGCACGACCTCGACGAGCTCCACCCCCGGGATCGCTTTGAACGCGGCGTCCGGCTCAGCCGCTCCGAAGCGGACGTACAGCAGTGTCAGGCCGCCGTTCGCGGCCAGCGCGCGGGCGACGCCGTAGGTGCGCACCGCCTGACCGGACCCCAGCGCGGGCGTGTGCGTGGTTACGAGCAGGTCCTTCACGGTGGCGGGATCGCGGCGGCGATCGCCTCCAGGCGCCGCTCCCAGGAGTGCGACGCCGCGGCGCGCGAGCGCTCGGCGCGGCGTGCGGGGTTGTCTTCTGAAAGGGCCTCATCGAGCAGCGCCGCCATGCCCGGCGCGTCGGGCGCGGTGGCGATGCCGCTCAGACCGGCCAGCGCGGGCAGCGGCGTCGCCACCACCGGCAGGCCTGCAGCGAGGTACTCGTAGACCTTCATCGGGAAAATGCTCTGAGTGAGCGGGTTCCGCGCGTAGGGAATCAGGCCCGCGTCGGCCGCCCGCAGCACTTCGGGCAGCTCACCGTAGGAGCGGGGCCCGAGCAGGTGGATGTTCGGCTCGCCGGTGATCGCCGATATGTCGGCTCGTGGTTCGCCCGGGCCGATAGGGCCGACCAGCGCAAACGACCACGACCGGCGCAGTCGGGCCAGCGCGGCCAGCAGGGGGAGGTCGAGCTTCGCCGCCACGATCGCACCCGTGAACACGATCCGGGGCGCCGGCAGCGTCGCCATCCCGGGATCGAGCGGCCCGTCTCCGAGCGCGCGGGCGAACAGCTCGGTGTCGGCCACGTTCGGCGCGTCCATGACGTTGTCCGAGATCTTCCTCAGCCGCTCGGCGAGCGCCGGAGCGCTCGCCAGCACCAGATCGGCACGCGCCGCGAAGCGCATCTCGGCGGCGCGGAAGCTCGCCGCGTCGATCCTGTCCTGGGCGGCGATGTCGTCAACGCAGTGGTAGACGATGAGCGATGGGTCGAGCGCCTCGATCAGGACCTCGGCCTGCGGAACGTACGCCCACAGGATCGGTCGTCGCAGACCGAGCCGGCGCGCGGCGCGCGAGACGAGCGCAGGAAGCAGGCGGCGGTTGAGCGCTCGCGCGATCCGCGAGCGATGCAGCGGCAGGACGAGCGGCGAGAGCACATGCAGTCCATCCACGGCGCGCGGCGCCTGCAGGCCGCGGCGCAGCCTTCGTGCGATGCGCGTCAGATCGCGTCCGGCGAGCTGGGGCCGGCGCAGGCCCAGCGACTCGACGAACAGCACGCGATTCTCGCGCGCCAGGCGCGACATCAGATGGTGCTGGTTGGTCCACAGCTCCGTGTCCCAGTCGGCGAAACCGACGCACACGATGTCGCGGCCCTGGAGGCGTGGGTGCTCGCCCATCGGCGCCATGATCCCAGGCCGGGCGGGGGCCGGGGCGCTCTCGCCCTCCTACTGGATAGTCTCGGCGTGGTGAGCGCCGGCGTGACAGCGGACCCGGATGAGGGCACAGCCGCGCTGCACGGGCTTCGCAAACGCTTCCCCCGCGTGGCGGTCGTCCATGACTGGCTGACGATCCCGGGAGGTTCCGAGCAGGTGGTGCTCGAGCTGCTCGAGATGTTCCCCGACGCCGAGCTGTTCACCTCGGTGTACGACCCGGACCCGTGGCCGACGCAGATCACCGACCGCACGGTTCACAGCTCATATCTCAACCGCATCCCGGGCGCGGCGCGCCACTACCCCAAGCTGCTGCCGCTGATGAACAGGGCATTCCGGTCGTTCGACTTGTCGAGCTTTGATCTGATCCTCTCCAGCAGCCACGCCTGCGCAAAGAACGTGCGTACACCGCCGGGCGCGCTGCACGTCTGCTATTGCCACACGCCCATGCGCTACGCCTGGGATGCGGGCTTCCTGCAGGGCGAGGACGTGGGGCGGCTGACCCGCATGCTGTTGCCGCCGCTGCTGGCATGGCTGCGCCGCCAGGACCTCGCGGGCGCGGATGGCCCAGATGTGTTCGTGGCGAACTCACGCCATGTGGCCGAGCGGATCGGGCGCTGCTATGGGCGCTCGGCCGAGATCGTGCACCCGCCCGTCGACGTCGACCACTTCCTCGCGCTGCCCCGCGCGCCAGATGGCTTCTATCTGGTATTTGGACGGGTTGTCCCCTACAAGCGCGTCGACCTCGCCGTCGCGGCATGTGAAAGCCTCGGCAGGGCGCTGGAGGTGGCCGGCGACGGCCGAGCGCTCGACGCGGTCAGAGCAGCGGCCGGCGAGAGCGTGAAGTTCCTCGGCAAGGTCTCCGCGGGCGAGCGTGACCGGCTGCTGGGCGGTGCGCGTGCGCTGCTGTTCCCCGGCGAGGAGGACTTCGGGATCGTGCCCGTCGAGGCGCAGGCTGCCGGGGTGCCGGTGATCGCCTACGGCGTCGGCGGGGCGACGGAGTCGGTGCTCGACGGGCGAACGGGGATGCTGTTCGCAGAGCAGACCGCCGCCGGGCTAGCGTCTGCGATCGTGCTGTTCGAGGGGTTGGATCTGGACGAACGGGAGATACGCGAGAACGCCGAGCGGTTCGGGCGAGGGCGCTTTCGTGCAGAGATGGCGGCCGTGATCGAGCGTGCCCACGACGCATCGCTGCGGGTGGACAGGGGGCCGACGTTCAGGTTTTGAACGCGTCTAGGGTGGCCGCCCCATTGATTCACAAAGTGGCACTCGCCACACTGTGACCTCGATCCAGTCAGCTCGCACCGACGTTCACAGTGCGCCTGGCGTGACGCTTTGAGGAGACGAGGATGGGCGGAAGGCCCGATGGTATTGCTGGATCACCGCAGTCCTCGGACGCCCCGGAGCGCGGAACGGTGCGGTTCGAAGTTCTCGCAGCGCTCCTGTTTCTCTTCCTGTTCCTGCTTCTCCTCCCACTCGCGCTGTAGGCCGGCGTCTCGCGGGCGTCTGCGAGCTGGAAGCGCTGCTGAAGCGGCCGGCTAGGCGTTGGAGCCCCCAGGCTCCACCGTTCAGCCTCTGAACACATCTAGGGTGGCCGACCCATTGACGGGGAGGGCCCGCCGTGACCACACTGTTCACTTAACCAAACGAGCCGAGAATCGTACCGACGCTTGTCGGTTAGCTTGGCGCCAACGCTTCGAGGAGATGACGATGGGAGGGAAGCCCGTGAGCAGGTGCCTGAGCCTGCTCGGACAGCGAGGAGCGGTGCGGCTCGGAGTCCTGGTGGCCCTCCTCCTGCTGCTTCTCGTCCTGCTCCTGCTCCCGCTTGCACTGCTGAAACCGAACGTCTCGCGGGCGGAATCCAGCTGGTGGATACCGCCTCAGGCAACCACGTGGCAGTGGCAGCTGGGCAGCGCGGCCGTCGATCAGTCGGTGGAGGCCCAGATGTACGACATCGATGGTTTCGAAAACTCCGCGGAAGTCGTCTCCTCGCTGCATGCTCAGGGACGGCATGTGATCTGCTACATCGACGCGGGCAGCTGGGAGGCATTTCGCTCAGATGCCGGCAACTTCCCGGAATCCGTCCTGGGCAACGTGGTCGCCGGCTTCCCGAACGAGCGCTGGTTGGACATCAGTCAGCTGTCCGTGATCGAGCCGCTCATGAGAACTCGCCTGGAAATGTGCAAGCAGAAGGGCTTTGACGGCGTCGAGGCCGACAACGTCGAAGGGTTCGAACTCGGCACCGGCTTTCCGCTGACAGCCGCCGAGCAGCTCACCTATGACGAGTGGCTCGCAAGTGAAGCTCATGCGCGCGGGATGTCGATCGCTTTGAAGAACGACCGCCAGCAGGCCGCAGCACTCGAGCCGTATTTTGACTTCGCACTGGACGAGGAATGCTTCCAGGCCGAAGAATGCGGCAAGCTCCAGCCATTCATCGACGCGGGCAAGGCGGTCTTCGAGGTTGAGTACAACCTCGAACCGAGCCAGTTCTGCGAACGGGCCAATCCGGCCGGGTACATGGCGATGAAGAAGAACTTCGTGCTCGACCCGCCACGCACGCCCTGCTGGGCGCAGGCGCAGGGAAACTGGGTCGGGACGAAGGGCTCGTCCGGCTACGACCTGGCCGGCTTCGCCGGATCCAGCGACGTCGGCTACATGCCGGGCGCGACGGCCACGCTGAGCAAAGGCAGCCGCTATGTGTGGGCGCCGCAGACGACTGAAACCCGGGCTCTCGAAAGCCCCTCGGGCTCCGGGCGCGAGGCGGCCACCTACTACGACTCGAACCAGATCGAAGTGCAGCTGCACTTCACCACGAACATATAAAGGTGAACTCCACCTGTATGCGCTCGACTGGGACACCAGCGCGCGCCGGGAGACCATCTCCGTGGGCGGACAGACTGCCACCCTCGCGTCGAACTTCAGTCAGGGGGCGTGGGTCTCCTTCCCGATCGAAGCCGCCGCCGGCGCGACCCTTCCGATCACGGTCACCCGCACGGCCGGCTACAACGCTGTGCTCTCGGGCATCTTCCTCGGCAACGAAGGTCCTCCCCCCACCGTCAAAGTGGAAAGCGCTCCGCAGGGCAAATGGCTCAACACGTTCGGCTCGGCCGGCTATGACCTGGCCGGGTTCGACGGAGCCAACGGCGACATCGCCTACCTGCCCAACGCGACCATGACCCTGCAGCAGGGCAGCCGCTGGCAGTGGGCCGCCAACACCACCGATGCCCGTGCTGTGCAGCGCCCGGATGGCCTGACCCGCAACGCCGGCACCTACTACGACCCCAACGAAGTCAAGATGCAGCTGAGCTTCAAAGAAGCCTATACGGGCAACCTGCACCTGTACGCGCTCGACTGGGATTCCGAGGGCCGCCGCGAGGTGATCTCGGTCAACGGGCAGAGCGCTGTGCTCTCAAGCGACTTCAGCGCAGGCGCATGGGTCTCCATGCCGATCAGCGTCACGGCGGGGGCGACGGTCTCGATCTCGGTCAGCCGCCTGAGCGGTGGCAACGCTGTCCTCTCGGGCATCTTCCTCGGCGACGCAGGTCCTGCCCCCGCCCCCAAAGTGGAAAGCGCTCCGCAGGGCAAATGGGTCAACACCTTCGGCTCGGCCGGCTATGCCCTCGCCGGCTGGAACGGGACCGCGGGGGACCTCGCCTACATGCCCAACGCCTCGCTCACCGTCTCAGCAGGCAAGCCGTTATGAGTGGGCCGCCAACACCGCGGACGCCCGTGCGCTGAGCGACGCCTCAGGAACCACCCACAACGCCGGCACCTACTACGACTCAAACCAGATCCAGCTGCAGCTGAGCTTCAAAGAAGCCTATGCGGGCGAACTGCACCTGTACGCCGTGGACTGGGATGCCGCGGGCCGCCGCGAGGTAATAACGGTCAACGGGCAGAGCGCCGTGCTCGGCGGCGACTTCAGCCAAGGAGCATGGGTCGGCTTCCCGATCAACGTGGCGGCCGGCGGCACCGTCTCGATCACCGTCACGCGGCTCACCGGCGGCAACGCCGTCCTCTCGGGCCTCTTCCTCGGCAACGCGGGTGCTCCCCCCGCTGCGACGGTGGCGAGCGCCCCGCAGGGCACCTGGTCTGGCACCTTCGGCGGCTCCGGCTATGCCCTGGCCGGATGGAACGGGGAAAGCGACCTGACCGAACTGCCCAAAGCAACCCTGACCGTCGAACAGGCCAGCCGCTACACCTGGGCCGGATCCACCGCAGACGTGCGCGCCCTGCAGAGCCCGGACAAAAGCACGCGCATCGCCGCCACCTACTACGACCCCAACGAAATAAAGCTCAAACTGACCTTCAACGCAGCCTACAGCGGCACCCTGCGCCTGTATGCGCTCGACTGGGACTCCACCGGGCGCCGGGAGGTCATCTCTGTCAACGGGCAGAGCGTGGCGCTGTCGAGCGACTTCAGCGCAGGCGCATGGGTCTCGCTGCCGGTGAACGTCACGGCCGGGGGCACCGTCTCGATCACGGTCAGTTGCCTGGCCGGGGGCAATGCCGTGCTGTCGGGAATCTTCCTGGGATGACGTGTGTCTTTCGCTGGCGTCTATGCATCGCAGTCGTAGGCCTGTGCCTGCTGGCGCCCAGCGCGGCCGGCGCGGCTGAACCGTCGTACACGCCTGGGCCTGGCTCGCCGCTGTCGCCTTCGGGCAACGGGGGGTCGGGCGTGGCGTTCAGTCCCAATGGGGCACTGCTCGCCGAGGGCACCGAAATGTTCTCGGTGGCCGCCTCGGGAGCGCTGACCCCGGTCGGCGGCGCGGCGCCCGACCCGTCGGCGCGCGCTGTGGCGTTCAGCCCGAGCGGAGCGCTCCTGGCTGCCGCGAACACGAGCGCCAAGAGCATCTCGATCTTCTCGGTCGGGTCGTCAGGTGCTCTGACGTCGGTGTCCGGTTCCCCGTTCACCATCAGTGCCCAGCCAAGCTCTGTCGTCTTCAGCCCAAGCGGAAAACTGCTCGAGGTGACCGCCGGCGAATCTGTCTACATCTTCTCGGTGAGCATCGCGGGAGCCCTGACGCCCGCGGCCGGCTCGCCGCACAACGTCAAAGGGGTGGGCCAGGTGGCGTTCAATCCCGCGGGCGGCCTGCTGGCCGCGCCCGGCTCAGCAGGGGTGAGCATGTTCTCCGTGAGCTCCTCCGGCGCGCTCACGAGTGTGCTCGGATCCCCGTTTTCGGCTTCCGGCCAGCCCGCTGGGCGTGCCGCGTTCGGTTCAGGCGGGACCCTCCTGACGGTCTCGAACCTGTCCTGCGCCGGCTGCGGGGTGAGCATCGGGATCACGACCTACTCCGTCGCCGTATCTGGTGTGCTCACCTCGACCGGCGCCAGCAGCACGCCCTCTGCCTCGCAGGCGTTTGCCTTCAATCCGGCCGGCAGCACGGCCGCTACGACTCCGTACAACGCGGCCGGAGTCAACCTGCAGTCCATCAGCTCCTCGGGCGCACTCGGCCAAGTCCAGTCGCTCAAGACCCCCGAACGCGTGCAGAACATCGCCTTCAGTGCGGGCGGTGACCTCGCGGCGGAAGGTGTCTCGCGGTCGCTTACGGTGTTTGTGCCGTCGTCCTCCTCAGCCGGCACGAGCTGGATTGGCGCGATCGGCAGCAGCGGATATGACCTGGCCGGTTGGAACGGCGAAACCGACGCGAGCAACCTCCCCGGCGCGTCGGTGAGCGTGGTGAAAGGCAGCCGTGTCGTCTGGGCTCAGAGCACGAGCGATGTGCGTGCGCTTCCGAACCCGGGCGCCCTGACGCGCACCGCATCGGGCTACTCCGACCCCGGCCAACTGCAGATCAAGCTGACTTTCAACGAAGCCTATACCGGAAACCTGCGGCTGTATGCCGTGAACTGGGCTGGGTCCGGCGCAAAAGAAGCGGAGTTGATCACCGTCGGAAGCAGTAGCCCGGTCGGCTTCAGCAACAACGTCGACATGGGAAGCCGTGGCTTCAGCGAAGGGCAGTGGGCGATCTTCCCGGTCGCTGAGAAAGCAGGTGAAAGCCTCACGATCACGGTCACCAATCAGGCAGGCGCGGCGGCCGTGTTGTCTGGGATCTTCCTCGGCGACGGCGGCACCCCGCCTGGCCCTGTCGTTGCGAGCGCCGCCCAGGCGACGTGGGTGGGCGCCATCGGCTCGGCCGGCTATGACCTGGCCGGCTGGAACGGAACCGCGGGCGACGTCTCCTACCTGCCCAGCGCGGCCCTGACCCTCCAGCAGGGCAACCGCTGGCAGTGGGCGCGGAACACCACAGACCCGCGTGCCCTGAGCGACCCCGGCGAAAGCACTCACAACGCCAGCACCTACTACGACTCCAGCCAGGTTATGGTTGCACTGAACTTCACCGCTGAATACAGCGGCAGCCTGCGTCTCTACGCGGTCGACTGGGATGACGCAGGACGACGGGAGACAATCACCGTCAACGACGGGTCGGGACCCCGTGTCGTGCTCCTGAATGCAGACTTCAGCAAAGGCGCGTGGGTTACCTACCCCGTCAAAGTGGCTGCGGCAGGCACGGTGACGATCACAGTGCAGAACAACTCATCGCCGGCCACCACCAACGCGGTGCTCTCGGGCGTCTTCCTCGGGAACGAAGGCCCTCCGCCGGCCCCGAAGGTGGAAAGCGCGCCTCAGGGAAAATGGGTCAACGCCGTCGGCTCTGCCGGCTACGACCTGACCGGCTGGAACGGGACCGCAGGCGACGTCTCCTTCATGCCCAATGCGGCCCTGACCCTCCAGCAGGGCAGCCGCTATGAGTGGGCCGCCGATACCGCAGATCCGCGTGCGCTCAGCGACCCCGGTGAACACACGCGCGACGCGGGCACCTACTACGACTCCAACCAGATCCAGATGCAGCTGAGCTTCAAAGACGCCTACACGGGCAACCTGCATCTGTATGCGGTCGACTGGGACGGGGCCGGCCGACGCGAGGCTATCTCAGTCAACGGGCAGAGCGCGGTGCTCGGGAGCGACTTCAGCCAGGGCGCGTGGGTCTCCTTCCCGGTCAGCGTCCCGGCGGGAGGCACCGTCTCGATCACGGTGACCCGACTGGTCGGGGGCAACGCCGTGCTTTCTGGCATCTTTCTCGGGAACGCCGGCGCCGCCCCCGCCCCGAAAGTGGAAAGCGCGCCTCAGGGAACGTGGGTGGGGGCCGTCGGCTCGGCCGGCTATGACCTGGCCGGCTGGAACGGTGCGAGCGACCTCGCGTCGCTGCCCGGCGCAAGCCTGACGGTCGAACAGGCGAGCCGCTACACCTGGGCGGGATCCACCGCGGACGTGCGGGCCCTGCAGAGCCTTGACAAGTCGACCCGCATGGCGGCCACCTACTACGACGCCAATCAGATTCGCCTCTCCTTGAAGTTCAACTCCGCCTACAGCGGCAACCTGCATCTGTACGCGCTGGACTGGGACTCGACCGCCCGGCGGGAGGCCATCAGCGTGAACGGTCAGACGGCTGCACTGACCAGCAGCTTCAACCAGGGCGCCTGGGTGAGCCTCCCGGTCTCGGTCGCCGCGGGGGGAACGGTCTCGATCGTGGTCACCCGCACTGCCGGTGCCAACGCGGTGCTCTCTGGAGTCTTCCTGGGCGACGCAGGGACACCCGGCGGCCCGGCCGCCCAGAAAGCACTGATCCCCCTGTATGACAACGCCAATGCCGCCGACTGGACCACGGCATGCTCGCAGACGGGCGCCGGATCGCTGCTGATCGCCGATGTCGCCGAAGGGCTGGGACCGGGGAGCGCCAGCGTACCCGCATGGGCGAACGTGATCAACAACTGCTCCTCCTACGGTCGCGCCACTGTCATCGGCTACGTGTGGACGAACTACGGCCAGGCCAGCATCGCGAGCATCGAGAGCCAGATCGACGCCTGGTACTCCTACTACCCGGGCGCCATCGCGGGGATCTTCTTCGACGGCGTCTCAGACACGGTTCCCGGGACGAGTACGAGCAACCAGAGCTTCTACCGCACACTGGCCTCCTACGTGCACACCCACGAGGGGGTAGGTGCCCAGGTCGTATACAACTTCGGCGCCAACCCCGGCTCCGATTGGATGCTCAACAGCGGCGAAGCGAGTAACAACGCGAACGTCGTCGTGACGTTCGAGGGCTCCTACAACACCCCGGGCGAAGGGCCCTACACGTCCTGGACGCAGGCTCCCTGGGAGGCGGGCTACCCGGCGAATGACTTCGCGGCGCTCATCTACAACGCACCCGAAGGCCTCGCCGCCCCGCAGCCGGCGTCGTCGTGCAGCTCCCTGGCCAAGCAGAACATCGGCTACACCTACGTCGGCACCTGGTACGAACTGCTGCCACCCTACTTCGCCAGTTTCCTGTCGGCCTCGAGCAAAGGTGAATGCTGAGCATCGATCCGTGAGCGGGTCGATGGGTTGGCGGGCGAACGGACGGACGTGTGCTCAGCGGTGAGGTGTCTCCACCTCTGCCAGGTCGATCTCTTCCACCACGTCACCGTTGGGCGCGTAGTCCCCGGCAGGCGCGTAGTCGTAGCCGTAGCCGATCGCATCGCGCGCTTTGAAGCCGTTCGCCACGACCCCCAGCATCGGAGCGCCGAGCCTCGCGAGTTCCTCGCGCATCCGCGCCTCCCCGTCACGCGTGCTCTTGCCCAGGCGGCTGACGATCACGACACCGTCACTCTGGCGCAGCAGCGGGATCACGTCGGGCACGACGGAGAACGGCGAGGTGTCCAGCAGCACCAGGTCGTAGTTCTTTCCAGCCCACTCGAGCACGTGTTCCATGGCCTGGCTCTCGATCAGCTCGGTCGGGTTCGGCGGAGGAGCGCCGGCCGTCAGCACGCTGACCGCGCTCCTGCTCGGCGCGGAGCCGCCGTTTGCCGAGACGACCGCGGTGGTCTGGACGGCGCGCTCGAGAGTGCTCGTCGAGATCAGCACCTCGGCCAGCCCGGGCGCGGGGCGCAGTCCGAGACGACCGCCCAGGGTTGGACGACGTAGGTCCGACTCGATGACCAATACCCGGCTACCCGTCGACGCGGCTGTCTCGGCGAGGTTCTGCACGACCATCGACTTGCCGTCGCCGGCCGACGCGGACGTCACGAGGATCACGCGCAGGTCGCGGTCGACGTTGAAGTACCTGAGGCGGGCGCGCAGCATGCGAAACGCCTCGGCCTCCCCCGACGGAAGCGATCCTCCCTCCCGGCTTCCGGCGCCGCCGGAAGCGTGCAGCTGATACGCCGAGCTCTCCGGGACAACGCCGAGCAGCGGCAGTTTGAAGATCCGCTCCAGATCCTCCGGCTCCTTGATATGGCGATCCAGGCGCTCGAGCAGAAACGCGAGGCCAAGGCCGAGCAACAGGCCGAGAAAAGCCGCCAGGACCGTGTTCCATGCCACTTTTGGCGAGGACGGCGATGTCGGGATCGTGGCTGCCTGCGCGACCTGCACGTTCCCGGACTGGAGTTCGGCGAGGATCTCCAGTGACTGTGCGCGGTCCTGCAGCGCCAGTCCCTGCGGGCCGAGTCGCTGCCCGGGCGAAAGCGCGGCGAGCTGCTTGTTCACGAGAGCGAGCGCGGAGCTGAAATAGCTGTGGTTGGCGCGCTGCTGTCCGGCGACGAACTGCGTGACGTAGGTGTTCGCGATTTCCGCGGCGAGTATCGGGGAGGTCGCCGTGGCGGCGACGTCGACGATGTTCGATTCGCCCTGGGCGCCCACGCTCAGGTTGCTCCTGATCTGCTGTTCGGTCAGTCCCCCGCCGAGGACCTTTGCGGTCCGCCTGGCGGTGTCGCCCAGTTCGACGAGCTTGACGTTGGTGCTCTCCTGAGACTGCTGGGTGCTGCTGTTCGCCACCGAGAGCCCCGCCACCTGCTGGTTGAGCTGGTTGTTGTCGAACACGAGCGAGGCCGTCGCCGTGTAGTGCTTGGTTCGGCTCTTGGAGAGCGCATACGCCGAGCCGGCGACGAGCACGATGCAGAACGCGATCAGCAGAAATCGGCGCCGCAGGATGCCCAGGGCCCGATGGAGCCCCAGGGCCGGGTCGGAGTCTTGAGCGTTCGTCATTTCAAAGCGTCTCGAGGCGGCTCCCGCCCGCTACCCTGCGATGCACCATGAACATCAACCATGGGCGAACACTACGACCGCATGCGGACGTGAAGTCCCCCAGCGGACACATGTCGGGCCGCGGTCACACGTGATCGGCATGACACGCTCCAGGGGGGGCGGACTACTGCCACGCGTGGCAGAGCGCATTCGAAAGAAGGCGGAACGTCCGCTCATCCGTGGTGCCGAAGGACTGGGCTACGACCTCGTTCGACGCGACTACTACAGCCCCATCCCGGACCTGCGCCGGCTACCGGAGTCAGTCTGGAGCGAGCCGTCGGCGCTTGGCGGCGTTTCGTTCGACCTCGAGCAGCAGATGACGTTTCTCGAGCGGGACCTCGCTCCGTTCGTTGCGGAGTTCAAACCGCCACTCGATCGCTCCGGGGATCCGACGCAGTTCTTCCTGCGCAACGGCACGTACGAGTCCGTCGACGCCGAGACCCTGTATGCGATGGTCCGATTCCTGCGCCCGAAGCGGACCATCGAGCTCGGATCGGGACGCTCCACCCAGGTGATCGCCGCCGCGCGAGCGCAGAACGCGCTCGAGGGCGCCGCCTCCGAGCACCACGTGGTCGACCCGTTTCCCAGCCGTCTGACGCAGGCGATCGCCCCCGGCGCGTTTGTCCTGGAGGCGATCTCGGCCACCGACGTGCCGATCGAGCGCTTCAAGGCGCTGGCATCGGGCGACGTTCTGTTCGTCGACACCACCCACACCGTGAGGGTCGGGGGCGATGTCGCCTACATCGTGCTCGAGGTGCTTCCCGCGCTCGCACCGGGCGTCCTCGTGCATTTTCATGACATCTTCCTGCCGTGGTCCTACCCCCGCGACTGGTTCGCCGAGTCGCGACGCTTCTGGGCCGAGCAATATCTGCTCCAGGCGTTCCTTGCCTTCAACGGGGCTTTCGAGCCACTCCTCGCAACCCACTTTCTGGCACGCACATATCAGGACCGCCTGCGACGGGTCATCCCGACTTTCGGCCCGCATGTGCAGCCAGGTGCGTTCTGGCTGAGCAGAGTGAACTGACGCCCAGCAGAGTGAAATGACGGGGCACCTGCCCGTATCACGGCTGGGCGCCTTCTATCCGCTTGGCTCCGCGACGAGCGTCGAGTCGATCGCTCCCAGGCGCAGGGCCACGGCGAAGAACGCCACGATCCCGACAGCGGTGTAGAGCGGGGCGCCGAGCGGCCGGGCGAGCAGGACGCAGCCGACCATCACGGCCACCGCGGCGAGACCACGGAGGATCCGACCCCAATCGAGAGTCGTCCGGCCAACGCGACGGGTGAGGCTCGTGATGAGCACGGCACCGAGCAGGAGCTCGGCGATGAGAGTCGAGGTCGCCGCCCCGAGCGCCCCCCAACGCGGGATCAGTACGAGGTTTGCAACCACGTTGACAAGTACGCCGAAGGTGACGGCCTGGGCAAAGACGCGCTCGCCGTGAGCCGCCAGAAGCACATTCCCGTAGGTGACGTCCACGAGGGTCACGGCGGCGGCGGTCGCCAGCACCGCACAGGGTGCGCCGGCACTGGAGAAGCCGGCACCGAACAGCCAGGTGATGAGACCCGGTGCGCATAGCGCGGCTCCCGCCGTGAGCCCGATGGCCAAGACGACCATCACCGTCACGATTCGCCCGACCTGCTCGAGCAGCGTCTTGGGGTGGGACGCCACCTGGGTGGCGGCGTGCGGAAAGAATGCGTTGATCCACACGTTTGCAAGCACGATCAGCGCGCTCGGCAGCCGATTGGCCACGGCGTAGATACCCACCTGTCGCGCAGATCTGAAATGACCGAGCATGATGATGTCGATGCTCACATACAGCTGCAGCATGGCGAGTGAATACAGGAACGGAAGACCACCGCGGAGCCTGCCCGCCATTCGCGCAGCCTTCGGCCGAGACAGCCGGCCGCGCCATTGGCGGATCACCACCCAGGCCAAGCCCGCCATCGTCACGGCCAGGCCCAGTGCATTGAGCCACGCGTACGCGCGCACGCCGGCAGCTCCGGCCACCACGAATACCGGCACGAGCGCTCCATAGGCCACCTGCCCGGCGAGCCGCCACGTGCCAAGCGCCCTGAAATTGCGCATCGCCTGCACTCGCCAGTCGAGGGTGACGGCCCATATGAGCAGGTTGAGACCGACGATCGGGACGAGGCTTTGCTCTACCGCATCGCTCGTTAGCAGTGAGCGGGTGAGGAGCAGGACGGCGAACGCGCACACCGCAAAGGCAAGCTTGAGAGTGACGACATCCGTGGTGATGCCCCGCGTGTCGCGCCCTGAGGCGATTGCCCGCACGGCGAAGGTGTCGAGCCCGAGGTTGCCGACCAATCCGAAGAAGCCGACAATCGCAAGCACGTAGTTGTACTGGCCGATGCCGCGTGCGCCCACGCGATGGGCGACGTAGATCAGTGCAAAGAACCCAATGGCCTGACCGGCCAGGCTGGCGACCGCCAGCATGCCAAAGCCACGCACGACGGCGGTGAGCCCCGCGGCGCTACTGTGCTGGTCGGTTGCGGGACGCCGAGCCGTTTTCACGCTGCGCATGTTCGGCGGCAATGCTATCGGTCGTTCCGGGGCCCTCCGGCAATAAGCTGCGAACGTGATACAGCTGAGCACTCACGTCAATGCCGTGGCGCGGACGCATTCGCAAACCCCGGCAGTGGAACGCTTGCGTCATCGATGGACGTTGATGCGCGGCATCTCCAGCTTGGGGGCCGGTCGACTTGGACGGCTCAAGGCCGGCTTCGTGTGCATGACGATGCCGCTGCGCATGCGTATCCCCGCGCTGTCCAAACGCATGGTGCGCCTGCGCCTGGCCATCGGCGGCGCGCCGGTCACAGTTTGGCTCTCCGATGGCGCGGAGCTGGAGGTCATCTGGTCGATATTCGTGTTGGGCGAGTACGCGGCGCTCGACGTGGCACGTGCCCGCACGATCGTAGACCTCGGTGCCAATATCGGGATCTCCGCATTGTGGTTTCGCTCGCTGAACGCCGACGCGAGGATCGTGTCGGTCGAGCCCGACGAGCTGACGTTCACCAAGCTACTTCTGAACGTGGGTGACGACCCGCTCATCACCTGTGTCAACGCGGCAATCACTCCCGAGCCAGGGCCGGTCGCGTTTATCCGTGCGAAGGAATCATGGGGGTCTCGGGTCGCCGAGGATCATTCAGGTGAAACCGCATCGGTTCGAGGGATCACGCTGGACGGGTTGGTCGCCGCCGAGGGGATCGACGCAATCGACATCCTCAAGGTGGACATCGAGGGCATGGAGTTCTCAGTCCTTGCCGAGGCGAGCAGCCTCGCGCGCACGGGCCAGCTGATCGTGGAGCTGCACCCCGATCTGACCGATCACGATGTCTCGGGGTTTGTCGAGGAGCTGGCGCGTGCCAGCGGGCTCACGCGCGTCGCAGGCATCCCTGACCATCTGTTTCTCCTACGGCGCGGGGGGACCTGACGAGATCCGACGGCCCCCGTCCCTGTCCGGTCGCGCGCGCAGCCGCGGGAACCTCGGGGAGCGACGACTACCATACGTGCACATGAATCACGCGGTCTCGCCGACGGAGTACCCGTAGTGCCCCTCGTAACGGTGGCCATGCCTGTCTACAACAGACAGGACGTGCTGCGGCGTGCCCTCAAAAGCCTCGAGCGTCAGACGATGGAGGACTTCGTATGCATCGTCGTTGATGACGCCTCCACGCTCCCGATCGAGCAGGTCGTCGATGAGTTCGACTCGCGCTTTCGGTACGTTCGCAGCGAGCCGAATCGCGGTTGCACCGGCGCCCGCCATGTCGCCTTCGAACACATGGAGGGAGACTTCCTCATGAACCTCGACAGTGACAACGAGTTCTTTCCATGGGCGCTGGAGCGTGGCAGCGGCTACCTGTCCGAGCGCGACGATATCGACGGCGCCGTGGGGATGTCCCTGTTCGACAACGAGCTCCGAATAGCCATCCCCGGCGGATCGCGGCTCGTCACGCCCGAATATTACGCCTCGCACACCTGGCCTATCTGGGATTGCCACGCGATCGTGAGGCGCAACGTGGTCGAAGAGTGGGTTGCCAAGCGCAAGGACTACTACTTCACCGACTTTCACTTCTGGCTGACTTTTCACCTTGGACACAGCTCACTGTTCGTCGACGAGCCCTGGGGCCGGCATCACGTCAACGGTGACGACCGCATCACGAACAGCCCCGATCCTCGCCGCTTTCGAGACGTCGTAGTGTTCGTGGAGGAGCACCGCCCGTTGGTGGGCAACGATCCGTGCGTGCCCCTGGATCAGTGGCTGGGCGAAACGTGGTTCATGCTGCGCCGCAACCGGCGCTCCGCAGAGGCGGAGCTGATCCGGGAGTGGATGGCCGAGCGCGGCGTGAGTACGAAGAGGGTGGTGGGACGCCGTGCACAGCGGCGCCTGCGCCAAGCCGTGACGGGGGCCGTCGCCTCCAGGATGGCCGCGCCGGAGGTTCTCTGAGCACACGCCACGTGCCGTCCGTCCGGCGCAACGATGCGCTCATGCTGCCGCCGAATGGTCGCCTAGACTCGCAAGTTTGCGATGCTAGATCCGAGTGGCGTCAAGACCCGACGGGACGTGCCCGCGGCATGACCGCCCGGGGAAGACGATGACCCCTCGCGCCCTCGCGGCGCGGCCTTCACTCGCGGTGATCGGCCTCGCCAGCGTGCTCTCCGTGCTCCTCGGCCTGCTGGTCGCCTACGGCGGTCCGCTCGCCTACGGCCTTCTGATCGGCGTGCCGCTGGTGGGCTGGCTCGCCTTCGTGCGTCCGGGCCTCGTGGTCGGGGGAGTGTGGTTGGCCGCCCTGAACGGGATTCCGCTCATCAACGTACAAAGTGGCGTCGGGCAGCTCAAACCCACCGATCTTGCCACCATCGCGATCGTGCTCATGGCCGGCCGCAGCCTGCTGGTTTCGCCTCATGCCAGAGCACGACTCCCTACTGGCCTTGCAGTCGCGTGTGGGCTGCTTGGCATGTGGTGGTTTTTCACCTTCTTCCGATCTCTCAACGCCGGCGTACCACCAGTCGACGCGTTCTTCTTCGGCCGTGACTTCCTGTCGCTGATCGTCTTGATCGGAGCGGGATGGTTTGTTCTGCAGGAGCCCAGGGCATGGCGCGAATGCGTATGCGTCGTCGTGGTCCTGACCGGGATCTACAGCCTTGCCTACGTCGCCGGAGCCCTGGGCCTGGTGAGCGCGGGCAGTTTCACGCATCCGACGTTCATTCTCAAACTCGGCAACGTGCAGCGCATCTACACGCCCATGAATGATCTGGTCATCACCGTGGCCATCTTCAGTACCGCTGTGCTCGTCACGACGCGGGCCAACCGCGCAACGCCTTTCGTGGCACTGCTTGCCGCGATCACCCTGCTTGCCTTCTTCTTGCAGCTCACGCGCGCCTCCTACCTCAGTATGGCGCTCGGTGCGCTCATCGCTGTCGTGATCGCACTCACGCGCGGTGCAGAGCTGCGACGAACCATGGCCCGGCGCGTGAGCATTGCGGTCGTTGGGGTCTTCTTCTTCGCGGTCATCGCCTTGGGTTCCAGGGGCGCTCCGACGAGCGTGGTGAGTCAGCGCGTAACGTCAGGGGTGACCGAGTTCAATGAACGCTCTGGCACGGTCGCCTACCGAGTCAATGTCTATCACCGGATGTTCGGCATTCTTGGATCCGAGTGGCCTGTCGGTCTCGGCTTTCTTCACCCAAGGGACAGATACTTTCCCGATCTACCGGAAGGAAGCATCCGCAACGCCGATGTCGGCCTGATGAATGCGGTCATGACGATGGGCACGCTCGGCCTTGCCCTCCTGATTGGCGTTTTTGCGACGGCCGCCCGTCACGTTGCGAAGACGCGAGCGCGACGGCCTGCGTGGCTGGTGATAGGGCTCTTCGCATGGCTCACCGTCCTGGCCGCCGGGTCACCGACGCTCGTTACGCTTTTCAGTGCTACAGGCATCCTTTCGACAGCGCTGACACTCGTGCTGTGCTGCGTGGAGACGCCGCCTCTGCGCATGCTGTCGTCCGATGTCCGATGACGCTTGGGGGTGGACGGGGGCCGCAACTCTCGATGGTGCTATGGGGCGGCTATGTGGGTGGCGCGGAGACCATGAGCATTGCCCTGGCCGAGCGGCTGCGCATGCTGGGGGCGGACGTGACGGCGGTCTATCTCCAGGAGCCGTGGTCGCTGTCGCATTTGATGGCGACGGCGTGCGTGCCACACAGAAGCCTCGGTCTCGCGCGTGGTCGCGACGTGGTGCGGCGTCCGCGTCGCTATGCGCGTGCGGTGAGGGAGGTGGGCGCCGACGGCGCGCTGCTGCTGGACTGCGGCATCATGGGTGGCGCGCTCCGCGCAGGGGGCTACCGTGCGCCGATCGTTGCCGTCGAGCACGGCGAGGTCCTTGGCCTGCCGCGGCGATCAGCGGTGCGACGATTGCTGTGGCGGATCGACCGCCCAAGCGGCGCGTGGGCAGACGATGCCGAGGTCGCGGTGTCCGACTACATGCTCGAGGAGATGCGCCGGCATTCGCACGCGCGCCGGATCCAGCGGATCTACAACGGCGTGGATGCCGACGCGTACCGTCCGCTCGATGACTCTCCTGGCAGTCCCGCGGCCGAGGTCGTGGTCGGATTTGCCGGTCGCCTGATCTCGGGCAAGGGCGCCGATCACCTCATCCGAGCGGTTGCTCGCGCGCGCGAGCATGCCTCCATCAGGCTGCTGATCGCCGGCGACGGCCCCGAAAGACCCCGCCTGCAGGCGCTGGCGCAGGCGTTGGAGCTCGGCGTGGGGGTCGAGTTCCTCGGAGTCGTCGAGGATGCTCCAGCGTTCTGGCGCTCATGCGATATCGCGGCCGTTCCTTCAGACACGTTCATCGAGTCGTTTTCGATGACCACCCTGGAGGCCATGGCGTGCGGGGCGGCGATCGTGGCAAGCCGCAACGGCGCGATCCCGGAGCTGATGGTCGACGGTGTGACCGGCACGCTGGTGGCACCCGGCGACGTGCCTGATCTGGCGCAAGCCCTGGTGACCTATGCCGAGCAGCCTGAGTTGCGACACGCGCACGGCGCCGCAGCCAGGGCGCGAGCGATCGAACGGTTCCAGATCGAGGACTGCGCACGGGCCTATCTCGACCTGTTCGGTGAACTGGCGGCAGCGCGTCGATGATCTCCGTTGTGATCGTGACGTACAACTCAGAGGCCTGCGTCGGGGCCTGCATCGACGCCCTCGCGGCATCGCTGCCGGACGCGGAGATACTCGTGATCGACAACGCCTCCACCGACGGCAGCCGAGCGGCCGCCGTCCGCCCCGGAACGACAGTGGTCGAGCTCCCCGAGAACGTCGGATTCGGCCGAGCCTGCAACGTGGGCGCCGGTCGCGCCACACGGGAGCACATCCTGTTTCTGAATCCTGACGTGACGATCCACGCGGTGGACGCCGGCGATCTCCTCACGCTGCTTGGCACGGCGTCCTTCGGCCTGGTCGTGCCGGCCACGACGGACAGGTTCATGTTCGCGGAGCGTCCATGGTGGCGGGAGGCGCTCTCGCAAACACTGGGAACGTTGCGGCCCCGTGAGCTTCCCCGGCATCTGCACGCGCGCGGCGCAGCTGAAGCGGCATGGGCGTCCGGAGCCGCATTGCTCGTGCGTGGATCCGAGTTCCTCGAAATTGGGGGATTCGATCCTCGGTACTTCATGTACTTCGAGGACCGTGATCTCTCGTGGAGATATCGCGGCGCCGGCCTGGCGGTGCGTAGCACGCCGTCACTTGTCGCCGAGCATTCACTCGGCGGCTCCAGTGAGATCGGCGATCGACGCTCGGAGTTGCTGGCGTACTCCCTGATGGGCTGGCTGCAGTACACGTACATCGTTGATGGTTCGAAGGCGGCCGAGCACGCCTGGAGGCTTGCGCGCGCCATGCATCGGGCAACCGCGTGCTCTGTCGAGATGGCCGCACGCATCATCCCGTCGGCACGTCTGCGTCGCAAGCGCCTACAGCTTGGCGAGGTGGCACGGGAGCTGAGCAGGATCAGCGCGTCCTCAGGAGTGCTGAAGCAGAGCGATGCCTGCGCCTATTGGCCCGATGCGGTCGCCCTACTCAGCAGGACGTCGTAAGGGACGGGCGCCGGCGCGGCGCATCACGGTATATATGCCAACGGTGAAGTAGCGCTCGAGAAACGGGACCCGGCGGACCTTGGCGAACAGCCCTATGAACGGTTTGTCTCCCCTGTTGAACAGAGCCGACTCGACCTCGAGTCCGGCGCTCGCGGCGTAGCCGAAGAACTCGGGCGCTGTCATGCCGTTGAGCCCGACGTCGGACAGCCGCTCGACCGGCGCCTGGCTGTGTCGAGACGCCGCCATCAACACCAGCCGGCGCGGCAGCACCGCGTGCGCCCAGGGCAGTCTGAGACCGGTCCGACCGTGATCGCCGTTCGGACTCCAATACAGGGGCGAGAAGCCCGCCCACAGCTCGCCGTCCGGCTTCAGCAGGCCCTCGATTGCAAACAACATCGCCTCGACATTCTCGACGTGCTCGAAGGTGTCCTTCGAGAGCACGATGTCGTAGCGTTCAGTGAGTCGCTCCTCCGGGTTCGCCACGAGGTCGACGACGCGGAACTCGACGCGATCACAGAGCTCCGGGTTGTGTTCGGCGAGATTGCGCTTCGCAAACTCGATGCGATCGGCATCGAGGTCGACTCCAAGCACATCCGCACCGTTCTGCGCGGCGTAGATGGACATGGCGCCATGTCCACACCCGAGATCCAGCACCGTCTTTCCTTTGAAGTCGGGCTGGCGTCCGAAGCGCCGCCAGAACTCGATGTTCGACTGCAACTGGTCCTGGAAGTAGGCGCGATGCTCAGCCTCGGTAGCCTGCGCGGGCGCTCTGCGCCTCATCGAGCCGGGGGGCGTGTCTGCGGGACCCCGTACACGATGCGAGCCTACCTCAGCCGCGGGACGCGACGGGCAGTGTCGCGTAGAGCTCCCTGAGGCGAGCGTCGATCACCTCCACGCTGCGCGTCTCGGCGCAGAAGCGACGGCCGTCATCACCGCGCGCACGTGCCAGCGCAGGGTCGGCCAGGACCTCCACCAGCGCGCTCGCCAGAGCCTCTGCGTCTCCGACCGGCACGAGCGTGCCCGCCCCGCCGGCCGCCAGCTCGGAGATCCCTCCGACCGGCGTGCTTATGAATGGCCTGCCGGCGCTCATCGCCTCGCTCAGAACCATGGGCATTCCCTCGGCGCGCGAGGGCAGCGCGACCACCCTTGCGAGGGCCAAGAGCTCAACCATCTCCTCCGTCGTCACGGGCGGGCGTATCTCGAGTCGCTCGAGATCCGGGATCTCGAGATCGGTGCGCGGTCCCGCAAGGATGCAACGAGCGTTTCCGCGCTCCCGGGCAACCGTCTCCCACGCGCGGCACAGCACGTCTGCACCCTTGCGAAGGCCGATCTCACCGGCGAACAGGACCACCTCGGCCGTCTCATCCGCCGGCGCGATCCCGGGGTACAGCGGCACGGGATTCGCCACGAGCTCGACACGTGTCCCGGGAGCCATCGTGCGGACGATCTCGAGCACATGCCGATCAAGGCACGTGACGAGATCAGCATGTCGCAGTACACCTGCCACCAACCGCGGGCGCCGGTGGGCGAACGGTAGGAATGAGGCGCCGTGGATCGTCGCGGCGGTGGGCAGTCCGCGACGCTTGGCTAGAACGAGCAAAGCACCCTCACGGACGAACGAGCCGCGTTCTGAAAGATGAACGTGGATCACCTCTCCAGATGGGATGCGCGCGAGCTTCAGCATCGCCCGTGCCGTGAGCCCTGCCGACTGAAGCGGTGAATCCGCGATCCAGGTGGGATCAAGGGATACGGTGTCCCCGCCGACGCGGTGATCGCGAATGATCCGCAGCACGCTGCCCATTCCTCCAACGCTCGCCGGGTCTGGGCCAAAGTGGTGTACGACCAGGCGGCTCACCGCCGACAGGCTATCGATCGGGTCCTATCGGCTGAGGCGGCTGATCGCTGCCCGCCCGAGCATCCGAGCCGCGAACGGCAGTCCCTGAAGGAGATATCTGCGACACAGGCGGCGCGGCTCGGCGAAGAGGCGATGCAGCCACTCAAGACCGGCATCCTGCATCCACCGCGGAGCCCGTTTGAGGTCGCCTGCAACAAAGCTGAAGCTGACGCCGAGTGCCAGGAACCACGCATCGGGCGCTGCTGCGCGCAGCTTCAAGATCAGGCGGTCTGCCTTGGGAAAGGGCAAGCCGACGTACACGAGATCGGGAGCGGCGGCGCCGATCGCCTCCTCCATCGCCCGGTTCGCCGCGGGGTCCGCCTCGAAGCCGAAATCGGGGCAGTGAGTGCCGACGATCGCGATCCCCGGGAACCGCCGCGCAAGCTCCTCGGCCGCCCGGCCGGCAGTGCCCGGCGCGCCGCCCAGGAGAAACACTCGCCTCTTCTCCTGCGCGGCTGCCTCGGTCAAGGAAGAGATCAGCTCAGAGCCGGCGACGCGCTCGGGAAGCGGCGTCTCCTGGAGGCGACTCGCCCACAGCAGGGGTGTGCCGTCGGCGAGCACCAAGCTTGCCGAATCGAACAGCGGGCGCACATCTGGATCGGTGCGGTACTGCCTGAGGTGATCGAGGTTGGGCGTCATGACCGATCCGCCCCCGCCACGCGCGACCCCTTCGAGGACGGACGTGATGGCCTCGTCGCGGCTCATGGCGTCAATCGCGACATCCATGAGCTCTATGCGTCCTGCCGGCTTGTCAGCGACCATCCCGGCCAGCTACCCCAGGAAGATTCCCGACAGCACGGCATTGCCCCCGGCCAGGCAGCTGACCGTGATCGAGACGGTGCCCCCGGCCGTGACGTTCACCGGCAGCGAGACCCATGCGCCTGCGCTGAAGTCGCTCGACAGCGCCACGCTCTGCCCGTTCACAGAGATGACCTCCCGGCGCCCGGTGGAGTCCCAGTCGAGCGCATACAGGCGCAGGGTGCCGCTGTAGGCTGCGTTGAAGGTCAGTTTGAGCTTGATTTCGTTGGGGTCGTAGTAGGTGGCGGCGATGCGCGTGCTTTTGTCCGGGCTCTGCAGGGCGCGCACGTCTTCGGTGGATCCGGCCCAGGTGTAGCGGCTGGCCTGTTCGACGGTCAGGGTTGCTTTGGGCAGTTCGGTCAGGTCGCTTTCCCCGTTCCATCCGGCCAGGGCATAGCCGGAGCCGCCGAAGGTGCCAGACCAGGTGCCCTGCGGGGCGCTCGCCACCGTCGCAGCGGGGGGAGCGCCCGCGTTGCCGAGGAAGAGGCCCGAGAGGACGGCGTTGCCGCCGGTGAGCCGCGTGACGGTGATCGAGACCGTGCCCGCCGGCCGCCACGTTGATCGGGAATGCCGACCCACGCTCCTTGGCTGAAGTCGCCGCCGAGCACGGCGCTCTGGCCGTTGACCGTTATTACCTCGCGGCGGCCCGCGGCATCCCAGTCGACGGCGTACAGGTGCAGTTCGCCCGCATAGGCTTCTTTGAAGCTCAGCTGCAGCTGGATCTGGTTTGAGTCGTAGTAGGTGCCGGCGTTGTGGGTGCTGTCCGGAGGCGTCGCTCAGCGCACGGGCGTCCGCGGTGTTCCCGGCCCACTCATAGCGGCTTGCCTGCTGGACGGTGAGCGAGGCGTTGGGCATGTAGGCGAGATCGCCCGCGGTCCCGTTCCAGCCGGCGAGGGCATAGCCCGCCGAGCCGAAGGTGTTGACCCATTTGCCCTGCGGAGCGCTTTCCACTTTGGGGGCCGGGGGCAGGGCCTTCATTCCCGAGGAAGATGCCCGACAGCACGGCGTTGCCACCGCTGAGGCGGCTGACCGAGATCGAGAGCGTGCCGCCTTTGGCGACGTTGACCGGGGATGGCGACCCATGCGCCCTGGCTGAAGTCGCTCGACGAGCACAGCGGTCTGTCCGTTGGCGGAGATGACCTCGCGACGGCCCTGCGGAATCCCAGTCGACCGCGTACAGGTGCAGGGTGCCCGAATAGGCTTCTTTGAAGCTCAGCTGCATCTTTATTTCGTTGGGGTCGTAGTAGGTGCCGGCGTTGCGCAGGTGTTGACCGGGGTCGCTCAGCGCGCGCAGGTCCGTGGTGTTACCGGCCCACTGGTAGCGGCTGCCCTGCTGCAGGGTCATGGTCGCGTTGGGCAGGTAGGCGACGTCGCCGTTGGCTCCGTCGAACCCGGCCAGGTCATAGCCGGCCGAGCCGACGCCGCCGACCCAGCCGCCTTTTGAGAGTTCGAGCCCGGTGCTGCCCGGGGGCGTCCCGGCATCGCCGAGGAAGATGCCCGACAGCACGGCGTTGGTGGTGGCCGGCGATGAGTTGTTGACCACCGTGATCGACACCGCACCTCCTGCCGCGATGCTGACGGGATAGGTCACCCACGCCCCTTTGCTGAAGTCTGAGTTCAGGAGCACGGTGCGCGGCCCAGAGCCGTCGTCGAGGGTGATCGTCTCCCGCCGGCCTGCGCTGTCCCAGTCGACCGCATACAGGCGCAGGTTGCCGCTGTACGCCGTCGCGAAGGTCAGTTTCAGCTTGAGCTGAGCAGGGTCGTAGTCGGTGGCCGCGTTGCGCGTTGAGCTGTCGGGGCTCTGGAGTGCGCGCACGTCGCTCGTGCCGCCCTGCCACAGGTAGCGGCTGCCCTGTTCGACCGTCGTCGTGACGCTCGGAAGATTGGCGTAGTCCTGCGTACCGCTCCATCCGGCCAGCAGGTAGCCCGCCGAGCCCACTTTGCCGACCCAGCTGCCCTGCGGTTCCTGCTGCACGGGCGCGGGCGCCGCCGGCCAGGTGGTCGGGGCTTCGCGGGTGCTCGTCGCGGCCGGCACGCTCGCCCATCCGGACTGGATGCCGCCGTAGGCCGAGCCGACTCCGGTGACGCCGGTGAAGGGGGCGTTGACCGCGCTCGAGCCGGTGTTGTTGATCGTGATTTTGTTGCCTTCGATGTAGCCGCTCACCTGGCTGGTATTCGCCAGGGCCCAGGCCTGCTGCTGGGCGATGAGCTGGCCGATCTGCGCCATCGTCGGCTGTTCGATCGGGGCGTTGAAGTACTTGTTGTACTGTTCGAGCAGGGGGTTGAGCACCGAGTAGAAGAGTCCGTCGCCGACCGTTTTCGGGGTCGCCGGGGGGGTCCCGGTGGTCGGCGGTCCGGGTGGGGGTGAGCCCATCAGGTTCGGCTGGTGGAAGTAGTGCGGGCGCGGGTCGTTGCCCATCATGTGCTGGAACATGTTCGTGTCCACGCTGCTCACGATTTCGGCGAAGTTCACCGCTTTTGTCTCACACGTGTTGGTCGGGCTGGCGACGCATTTCCCGCCCTGGGCGACGGGCGTGTACACGGTGTTGAACTCGTCGACCGCTTCCGCCTCGGTCGAGGTGTTGTAGTAGATGTTCGTCGGGTAGCGAGGGATCGACTGGGCCGTGCCGTCGGTGAAGGACGAGCCGGCGGTGTAGGCCGGCGTCGTGCTGCCCGCGATGTTCGGGTTGGGGTAGGCCTTCGAGGCGTCCGAGGCGAAGTACTGGATGCCGACAGCGGCGAAGGCGGGAATCAGGTTGGCGTTCTGCGGGTAGGGGGTCTCCACCGCTCCACTGGCCGCCGGCGGTCCTGAGGACGCCGTGCCGGCGGCACCCGTGTCGGTGTACGTCACTTCCTGCGGGCCTCCGCCCGTGACGGCCGTGTTTACGGTCGGGTTGGCAAACCAGGCGTTCGGCGGCGCCGTCGTCGGTGTCGAGATCGTTGCGATCAGCTTCCATACGTTGCTGCCTGCGACCTCGCGGTAGACCTTGAACTGCGCGGCATGGCAGACTGCCTGCCAGCTGAGCGTGACCGTGCCGTTGACGCCGGTGACGGTCACCGGCGCCGACACCGAGCCGATCGACTGACCGCCGTTGGCGGCGAAGTCGTCGGTCACGGCATATTGGTAGCTGCCGGCGGCCAGTGTCCCTGTTTGTTCGGCGATTTCCGCTTCGGCGAAGGAGAGGTTTGGCGGATCGACCACGCCGGGGTTTCCCGGTGCGAGGTTCGCCAGGCCCGAGTGCTCACCGGTGACGATCGCCGAGGGGTTGTTGTTGCCCAGCGCCGCCGTCGGGCTGGTGCTTGCGGTCAACCCGAGCGAGGTCGTGGCAAAGGCGTTGTTCTGGTTGAGCTCGGCTTCGATGTAGCTCTGGGTCGCGCAGCCCGTGTCCATGTTCGGGTGATCCCAGGTGTGGCTGATCCAGCCGAACGAGTTCTTGTATGTCTGGAACGCCGTCAGCAGCGGATCGATGCCACTCGTCAGGGTTTCGGCATAGGCCACGCTGCCGCCGCCGTTGAACAGCATGTCGATCCGGAAGTTGTTCTGAGCCGACCAGTTCGCGGCGTATTCGACGTCTGTGGGCACCTCGCGTATCGCATCGGCCGGGGTGTAGTCGGTTTCGTGGGCCGCCGTGTTCCAGGAGTCATCGGGGAGGAAGTTGTCGTCGATGTTCGCCTCGTAGTAGTTGCGCTGATCGCCGAAGTACACGCCACGCGTGACCCAGTTCAGGGCTCCGTGGCGCAACAGCTCGGCCTGCAGCTGGTTCTGGTTCTGCGCGAACGTCTCCACCATTTCCTGGACGCCGTTGGGATGCGTGTAGATGCCGACGAGCGCCGAGTTGCTCGGTCCCGTGACGAGCGTGCTGAAGCTCGCACCCGCGACCTGGGTCGTGAGCGGGGTGGCCTCATAGCCGTAGGTGCCGGTGTCCATGGCCACCGGTCCCTTCAGGTAGGGGAAGACCGTTTTGCCGGCGGTGGAAAGCGTCGCCTGGACGCCATCCAGCGCGCCGGAAAGCGTCGGGCTGTTGAGGCCGTAGGCCGCGCTCGGGAAGGCGTCCCCGCTCAGCTGGCGCACGTTGAAGGTCTGCTCGTACTCTTCCATCGCCGCCCATTCGGACTGCGAGAGCGTCGATACACAAGTCGTGGTGCAGGTGGGAAGGTTGTCGACAGACACGATGATCGCCTGGTATTTGCCTTCCTGGGTCCCGTTGGCCAGCGTGCTCGAGAGCGTCGCGGCGGTGATCGGCGCGTGCCCGGGCGTGGTGATGATGGAGTCGAACGGCACCCCCTCGCGCTGGAGCGCCGTCTGCCAGGAGACGTAGTCGGGCTCGGTCGTTGAGGTTCCGAGCAGCAGCACCTTCATGTCGATGCGCTGGGCTGCAGATGCCGAGACGGCACTGAGTGCAAAGGCGGCGAGCATCGCCGCGAGGGCCATCGTCAGGATGATCGGTTTTCTCAGCATTTCAGACCTCAGGCGGCGTTCTGTGACATGTCCGGGGTGACCCGAGCACTAAGTGCCGGCTCGACCCCGCTGTTTGTGGGCGCGGGCACCGGAGCGGATGCCGCTCGACCGTCACTCTTGCCGTGAAGGTCGACCGACAGCCCGCTGAGCCGGGTACGTATCCCCTGCATGGCCTGCTGTATCTCCTTGCAGGCTTCGAGCAGTCCGTCGCGTATCGAGAGGCACTCGAGCATCACCTGTGCGTCCTCGCTGGTGTGCGAATCCTGGCTCTCGCGCGGCTGCTGGGATGCCTTGCCGAGCTCGCGCATCCGCTCGACGACGCGGCCGGCATCGGCCGGGCGCTGGCGCTCGACCTTCAGCCAGGCGTTCTCCTCGCGCAGCAGCGCAAGCTCGGTCTCGAGCTCTCCCATAGCTGTCGGATCGTCCGCGGAGGACCGTGCGGTGCCTGAGACTCCAAACCGCAGAAGCCGGCTGACCATGCGCTGTCGTGTCTTGGGTTCCATGTCAGTTCTCACGTTGGTTGCGCTGCCTTGCCGAGTCTCCTTGCCGGCACCCTGCAGCGCTACCGAGTGTCCTGGTTTGGGCCCCGATCCCCAATGGTCCGGGTGTCCCATCTTGCGTTCAGCCACTGAACGGATCACCGGATCGCCCCGACTCAACCGCGACGCGTCGCGACGTAGGTGAACCGGTCAGCGCTGGATGTCGCGCTGGTGCCGCTTGGTGTCTTCACGGTCACGTCGACCGTGCCGCTGCCCGCGGGAACCACTATTAGGATCTGCGTGCTGGACAGCACCACACCGCCCGCCGAGCGCGAACCGAAGTACACGGCCTGGGCGTTGGTGAAGTTTTTGCCGGTGATCCTCACGAGCGTGTTGGCTGCCCCGGAGCTGGGGGACAGGCTGCTCACGACCGGAAGCGTGCTCGCTTTGACCGTCAGCGTCGCCGCGGCGCTGGTCGCCGAGCCGGCCGTGTTGGAGAACACGGCGCGGTACTGGCGGCCGCTCAGAGCGGTCGTCGTGCCCGCGACCGTCAACGTGGCCGGTGGTGTTGCCCGCGTCGGTCACGTCGTTGGCGAACGTGGAGCCGCCGTTGGTCGACACCTGCCACTGCACTTTGGGCGCGGGGACACCGGAGGCCGCCGCCGTGAACGTCGCGCTTTCACCGGCCGTCACGGTCTTGCTGGCCGGGTTTGTCGTGACTTTCGGAGCTTCGGGTTTCGGGTTGACAGTCAGCGTCGCGGCCGTGCTCGTAGCCGAGCCGCTCGCGTTGGTGAACACCGCGCGGTAGCGGCGGTCGCTCAGAGCAGTCGTCGTGCCTGCGACCGTCAGTGTGGCGGTGGTGTTGCCCGCGTCGGTCGTGTCGTTGGCGAACGTGACGCCGCCGTTGGTCGACACCTGCCACTGCACGGTCGGCGCCGGAAGGCCGGAGGCGGCCGCTGTGAACGTCGCGCTTTCTCCGGCCGTCACGGTCTTGCTGGCCGGATTGGTCGTGACTTTCGGCGCTTCAGGTTTCGCGTTGACCGTCAGCGTCGCCGCCGTGGTCGTCGCCGACCCGGTCGGGTTGGTGAACACCGCGCGGTACTGGCGGCCGCTCAGAGCAGCAGTCGTGCTCGCGACCGTCAACGTGGCGGTCGTGTTGCCCGCGTCGGTCGTGTCGTTGGCGAACGTGACGCCGGCGTTGGTCGACACCTGCCACTGCACGGTGGGCGCCGGACCGCCGGAGGCTGCTGCCGTGAAGGTCGCGCTTTCGCCGGCCGTCACGGTCTTGCTGGACGGGTTGGTCGTGATCTTCGGCGCTTCGACGGCTGCCGGCCACGACGTCGGGGCCGAGTAGGTGCTCCCTGACGCCGGCAGGCTCGTCCATCCGGACTGGACCCCGCCATATACGGACCCGACCCCGGTGACGCCGGTGAGCGGGACGTTGACCGCGGTGGTCGGAATTGCTGACGGTGACCTGGTTGCCTTCGATGTAGCCGCTCACCCTTCCGGAGCTGAGCGCGTTACTCCAGGCCGTCTGCTCGGCGAGCAGCTGTCCGATCTGCGCCATCGTCGGTTGTTCGATGGGGGCGTTGAAGTACTGGTAGTACTGTTCGAGCAGCGGGTTGAGCACTGAGTAGAACAGCCCGTCGCCGACATTTTTCGGGGTCGCCGGGGGCGTCCCGGTGGTGGCCGGTCCGGGCGGCGGCGAGCCCATGAGGTTCGGCTGGTGGAAGTAGTGCGGGCGCGGGTCGTTGCCCATCACGTGCTGGAACATGTTCGTGTCGACGTTGCGGACGACATCGGCGAACGTGGCGGGCGAGGTCTCACATGTGGTGGTCGCGCTCGCCACGCATTTCCCGCCCTGGGCGACGGGCGTGTACAGCGTGTTGAACTCGTCCACCGCTTCCGCCTCGGTCGAGACGTTGTAGTAGATGTTCGTCGGGTAGCGCGGGATCGCCTGGCCGGTTCCGTCGGTGAACGTCGAGCCTGCCGGGTACGCCGGCGCGGTGCTGCCCGGGATGCTCGGGTCCGGGTAGGCCTTGGAGGCGTCCGAGCCGAAGTACTGGATCCCGACACCCGCGAAGGCGGGAATCAGGTTGGGGTTCTGCGGGTAGGCGGTCTCCACCGCTTGGCTCGAGGCGGGCGGTTCCGAGGCGCCGGTACCGGCGGCGCCGCGTGTCGGTGTATGTCAGATCGAGCGGGCCGCCACCCGTGACGAGCGTGTTCGTGGTCGGGCTGGCGAACCAGCTGTTCGGCGGCGCCTGCTGTCGGTGCCGACATCGTCGTGAGCAGCTTCCATTCTTCGCTGCCGGCCAGCTCGCGGTAGACCTTGAACTGCGCGGCATGGCAGACCGCCGACCACGTCAGCGTGACCGAGCCTTCAGAGCCCGTCACCGTCACCGGAGCCGACTCCGATGCGATCGATTCGCCACCACCGGGGGCGAAGTCGTCGGTCACGGCGTACACGTAGGTGCCCGGGGCGAGTGCTCCGCCTTCCGCTGTTTCCGCGCTGCCGAGGTCGGGCGGATCGACGACTCCCGGGTTGCCCGGCAGCAGGTTCGCGAGGCCCGCGTGCTCACCGGTGACGATCGCCGAGGGGTTGTCGTTGCCGAGCGCCGCCGTCGGGCTGGTGCTCGCGGTCAGCCCGAGCGTGCTCGTGCCCCAGCGTTGTTCTGGTTGAGCTCGGCTTCGATGTAGCTCTGGCTGGCGCAGCCGACGTCGAGGTTCGGATGATCCCAGGTGTGGTTGATCCAGCCGAACGAGTTCTTGTCTTTCTGGAACGCCGTCAGCAGCGGGTCTGACCCGTGTTCGGCCTGGTACTGGACGCTGCCGCCGCCGTTGAACAGCATGTCGATCCGGAATTTGTTCTGCGCCGACCAGTTCGCGGCGTATTCGACGTCGGTCGGCGTCTCGCGCAGAGCGTCTGCGGGGTTGTAGTCGGTCGTGTGTTCGGTCGTGCTCCACGAGTCGTCGGGGAGGAAGTTGTCGTCGATGTTCGCCTCGTAGTAGTTGCGCTGGTCGCCGAAGTACACGCCCCGCGTGACCCAGTTCAGCGCGCCGTGGCGCAGGAGCTCGGCCTGCAGCTGATACTGGTTCTGGTTGAACGTCTCCACCATTTCCTGGACGCCGTTCGGATGCGTGTAGACGCCGACGAGGGCCGAGCTGTTCGGTCCCGCGACGAGCGTCTGGAAGCTCGCCCCCGCGACCTGGGTCGCAAGCGGGGTGGCCTGGTAGCCGTAGGTGCCGGTGTCCATGCCGACCGGCCCGTTCAGATAGGAGAAGACCGTTTTGCCTTCGCTCGTGAGCGTGGCCTGGGTGCCGTCGAGCGCGCCGGAGGTCGTGGGGCTGTTCAGCCCGTAGGAGGAGCCGGGGAAGACGTCGCCGGTCAGCTGGCGCACGTTGAACGTGTGCTCGTATTCTTCAAGCGCCGTCCATTCGGCCGGCGTGAGCGTCGAGATGCATCCCGATTCGGTGCATTCCGGCAGTGCCCCGACCGACACGATGACTCCCTGGTATTTGGCCTCGGGCGTGCCGTTGGCCAGCGTGCCCGAGAGCGTCGCGGCGGTGATCGGCGCGTGTCCGGGCGAGGTGACGATCGTTTCGAACGGGACCCCCTCGCGCTTCAGCGCGGCCTGCCAGGAGACGAAGTCCGGCTCGGTCGACGAGGTTCCGAGCAGCAGCACCTTCATGTCGATGCGCTGCGCGGCAGAAGCCGAGACCGCGGTGAACGCGAGGGCCGCGAGGACCGATGCGAGGGTCAACATCAAAACGATCGGCTTTCTCAACACTATGGCCTCCGTGCTCTCTGGGTTCGTCGATTACGCAGGGACGCCGGCGATCGCCGGCGCTCCTCGATTCCTGTCCGGGTCCGCTGGTCGCAGTGATGCCGACGAACTGGATCCCGTGTCGATCGAGTGTCTTGGCTGGGACCCTCGAGATCCAATGGCCCACGTGCCTCATCTTGCGTTCAGGCACCTGAACGCCGAAGCACGGGCGACTGAGCAGCGCTGCCGTCTACCAGCAGGGTTCGAAGCTCGAACCGTTGAGTTCGAGGCTGTAGCGCGCTCCCATGATCCCGGCCGCGTTGTCGGCCGCACAGAAGGAGCTGGTGGCGACGCTGTACTCGGCATTCAGGACCGGCTTGCCCGCCGCCAGATAGGGCTGGAAGCTGGAGCATTCGTGATACTGGTTGCACTGCTCGTCCAGCGCACCGTCGAAATAGGGCTGAAGCTGGCCCGTCTGCTCACCGTCGTTCTTCTGAAAGACAGCCATCCCCAGGGTGTGCGCCTCGCCGGCGATCCACTCGTCATAGCTCAGCTGGTTGGCGGCGGTGAGGGGGAATCCGGTGCTGTTTTCAAAGCCGTCCATGTTGTCCGGCTCGACGGCGTCGAAGCCCTTTGCCCTGCACATCTGAAAGCGCGCCGTCATGATCGGCTCGAGGATCGAGAGCTGGCGGACGTCCAGCCAGCGCTCGCCCGGCCAGCCGTTTGAGCTGCCCAGCACCGAGGCCGGGAAGGAGGCGTTGTCCGAGCGCCAGTTCTCGGCCGTGCCGACGTCGATGTAGCAGATGGCGTGCTTGCCCTGACCGTGAAGAGTGGCGACCTCCCCGGCGCTGTTGTCGAATCCGTCGATGTCATAAGCCGCCACCGGCTCTGAGTTGTTGACGGCCCCCTGCAGCTGCCAGTACCAGGTGAGGGACTTCGGCGGGATCCACCGGCTCGCGCTCGAGCCGCCGCTGGAACCTCCGGTGGTGCCACCCCTGGAGCTGGCGCGAATGACCCGGAAGCGCGCTCCCGCCCGCCTGAGCCGGTGCTCCGAGCCTCCTCGCCCGCGGGTGATCTGCTCCGCGGCGAGCCGGATCTGGCCGCTCGCGCCGGCCGGCACAACAAACGTCACGTCGAACGTACCTCGGCGCGTGGCCCTGAAGGAGGCGACTCGTCGCCTGGCCAGGACGACGATGCCCTTCACCCGCGGACGAAAGCCTGAGCCGCGGACCGAAACCGAGGTGCCCACGGGCCCGGACCGGGGCGTCAGGGCCACTCGCGGTCCGGGATGCGCCGGCCGCGACTGCTTCTTCGCGCCGGCCACTCCGCTCAGGGCGAGGGCCGCCGGGATGACCGCCAGGCCCACTATCAGCGCCAGGCGGGTGCGGGCACAAGCGCGCATGCGCCCAGCATGCCAGATGGTTCTCAGGCCCGTCAGAGTGGTGCAGCGAGGGACGGGCCATTGCCGGCGCGCCGCAGGGCTCGCCGCGGCACCACGCACGCTACGGCCATTCTCAGGAGGTGGCGGATCGCAGTTCGACCGACCAGTTCGCGGCTGACGCGACGCGCACGCCACGGTAGGTCCCGCGAGACAGCCGGACGGTGCCGCTCGGTGCCCCGCTCTTCACGAGCATGAAACCGCTCGAGGTAAAGATCTGTATTCCCGGATGACGCGTGTACCACACGAGCAGGCTGCGACCGTGCAGCACGATCGTGCCCAGTCGCTTGTTGCCATGGCCGGTGTATCGGTGCAGCAGGTGCCCGCCCGGCGCGGGTCGCACCTGAACCGAAGCGGCAGGCGGTGGGGCCTTTGATGTCGTGGTGCTCTTGGCGGTCTGCGTAGCCGACGTGCCTGTAGCGGCCCCGGTCCCCGCTTTCTGTGTGGAGCCGGTGCTGGTGGTCGGGATCGCGGCGGTCTGGGAGCCCGCGGTCGAAGTCGTGCTACTGCTGCTGCCGCAGCTCGCGATGAGGGCCGCTGTGATCAGGGCGCCCAAGACCGCCCCGACCCGGTTGCGGAGCTCGCGGCGAGGCCAGCTCATGGAGAACCTGCCACGCGGTGAGCTTATTGGATCCACAGGCTGGTAGCGAGGACACGCCCCGGTCGCACGAGCAGCCTGATCAGTGGCGGGAGCGCGACGATGACGCCGACGAGCGCACCGGCGATCAGCGCTCCTCCGGGCACGGGCGTGCGTGCGAAGACGAGGTCGCTCATGAGCAACTCGGTCGTGACGCTCGCCGCCGCCGCGAGCAGCGCCCAGCGCGCATACGCCAGGGACTCGAGCATGTTGACGAGCAGGGTGACGAGCGCGACGCAGCCGAAGCCCACGAACAGGCTCAATCTGTTGGTGCCCGAGGTCCACTGCCCGATCGCGATCACCAAGGCGGAGAGCACGACCGTCGTGCCCAGCAGCCGCACGAGCGCCCCGAGGAAGATCCCCAGCGCTGCGCCCCGCGCGTCACGCTCGTTTGCCTGTTTGAGCCCCACGCCCTGAAGCCCGCGAGGAACGGCGTCGTAGAACTTCCAGAGGTGATAGCCACCCCAGAAGCTGCCGAGCACCGACGGCAGCAGCGCGAGGGCCGGGAAGGCGCCGTGCACCCCCCAACCCAGGCTCGGGTCGCCGACCAGCAGCCCGCCGAGAGCAGCGCCGATCGCGCCTGCCCAGAGGGCTCGTCCGACGCGGCCGGCGGGTTCGTTCCAGCCCTCCCCGCCGGACCGAACCGCGATCACGCCGGTCACGACGATGATGGCCGTGAGCCCCTCGAGCAGCGGATACGCGGGGACCTGGGCCGCCAAACCGACCACCGCTGCGACCAGCAGGAACCCATAGGCCAGCGCCCAGCCTCGACGAGCCAGGATGGTTCCCCCGACCCAGATAGCGATGAACATGCCCGCCAGGGGCCCGTACGGACGCAGGAGCATCAGCGGCAGCTCGATACCGATCAGGAACACGGCCCAGAGCACCACGCGATCGTGGGCCAGGCAGGCAAGGCCGCTGCGACGGCTGAGATAACGGCTGCGAACCGCCCACTGGAGCGCCAGCGTCAGCGGCAGCGCGATCACGATGGCCTGCTCGAGCACCACGGTGCCTATCTGCTCGCTCAGAGGTCCCGCCCACGACGCAACCGCGAGGATCGCCATGATCAGGGCGATGGCCTCGGAGAGGATGCCGTCGCGCCGCCCCGGCTCCTCGGTCGCCAATCGCCCGGGCGTCCAGCGCGGCGGCTTCGGAGGCACGACCCGCGAGCCGAGGCTGAGCGCCCGGCCGGCCCGCACGCCGCCCCATGCCTCGAGCACGACGGCCGCCTCGAGCACGTCCTGCGCGCCGCGCCCGAGTCGCGCCTCGATGACGCCTGCCGCGTACTGGTGTCCTGGGGTCTCCATGTGGTCAGACCACCCGCCGGGCGGCGGCGATCGCCGGTGCAGTGAGGCTGCGGACAGGGCGTCTCACGCCGTCACCTTCGCGCCCGCGAGCTGCCCGAGCAGGTCGCGATATCCATCGAGGCAGGCCTTCTGCGTATAGACACGGTGCACGCGGGCGAAGCCACGCTGCCCGAGTCGCGCCGCGAGCTTTGGGTTGCACAGCAGCGTCGCCACTCCTGTGGCGATCGCGTGGACGTCGCCGGGCGGCGGCACGATGCCGCACCCGCGCAGGACCTCGGGCACCCCGCCGACAGCCGTGGCGACAACCGGCCGCGCCTGGGCCATCGCCTCGAGAATCGACATGGGGAGCCCCTCGGAGATGCTCGTCATCAGGACCACGTCCGCATTGCGCACGACTCCATGCGGGTCGCGCGTGCTGCCCATGAAGCGGAAGCACGACTCAGCGCCGAGCCGACGAGCCAGCTCTTCGCATGCCCGCGCATACGCCTCCTGGCCTTTGGTGGGCGGACCCCAATACTCGAACTGCACTCCGGGCACGCGGCGGCTCACCTCCACGGCAACGCGGAGCATGGTCTGCACGTCCTTGAGGGGATCGATCCGGCCCACGGAGACCACCTTCAGGTTGCCGGGGGGATCGGTGTAGCTGGTTGGAGCCTCGATCCCGTTCTGGATGACCCGGATCTTCTCTGGATCCACACCCAGCCCCCGCTCCCAGGCGGCGTTCGCCTCGGTTACGGGGGCCACGGAGTCTGCCGCGGCGTAGGCCGCGCGGCTCAGGCCCCGCGCGAGGCGGCTGCTCAGAAACCGCTCGCCCTGCGAGGAGGGGCTCCGCGCGGCCGCCAGGTATGCCTCACGCACGTACACGCCATGCTCGGTGAGCAGCATGTCGGTGCCGAACAGCTGCTTGTGCACGAGAGCTGGGATGACGGCCCAACCGGCGGCGGTCACGTGGAGCAGGTCGGTCTGTGGAGTTGGGACTCCGGCCGCGCGAGCGATCCAGTAGATCGTCTGGTACAGCCTGGCGGCCTCTACAGCATCGAGTTGCGGAGCCGGCCCGGCGTCCGGATGACTTTCACCGAGTACGTCCTCGAGCGCGGAGAGAAAGGCTTCCCAGGCGCCGGCTCCGCGGAAGGCGCGGCGCACGGCGTGGGGTCGGCGCCTGCACCATACGAGTGCGTCGAGCAGAGCGTCGTAGCTTCCCTCCCAGCCCATCAGCGACCGCACCAGGTTGGCCGGCAGGCTCTCTCGCGCACGGGCGTCAGCGCGCACCATCCAGCGGCGCCGAGGCAGCTGCTCGGACCACAGTTCGATCTGCCCGACGACAGCGGCATGGGGTGGCAGCTCGAAGATCGCTGAGTGGTTGCGGTCGCCCGCCCTGATCGGGAGGATCTGCCAGTCGAACTCGGGTAGTCCGCCGATCAGAAGATCGCACCACGAGCTGACTCCCCCCATGGCGTGGGGGTAGGTGCCCTCGGTGGTCATCAGGATCCGTGGTCGCCGCGCCGGTCGCGCCGCGAGCGAGCGCCGAGCCCTGCGGGCGCGAATCCCTGAGCCGCCGCCGTCCGGGAATGTTGCAGGCGTCGCTGCCTCGGTGGGGCGGGTGTCTGAAGCTGCGGTATCCACGAGCGTCGCTGGTCGGGGTGTGGGCATCAGTGGGGCCCCGAGCCGTTGGAGCTGCCGGCCGCGGCAGGTTTGCCGCCCGTCAGGCGACCGTTGCCGTTCGCATGACCGTTGCCGTTCTCCAGGCGACCGTTGCCGTTCGAGTGACCATTGGGGTTCTCCAGGTGACCGTTGCCGTTCGGCTCGGTTGCGATGGGTGACCCGCCGAGCTGCTGTTGAATGCCCTCCATCGTGCGATCGATCTCCTCACAGGCAGCGAGCAGGCCGTCGCGCATGACCTGGCACTCCGTGAAGATGCTCCAGGCCTCCTCGAGCAATCTCTGGGCCTCCTCATAGAGCTGCGCCCCGTCCGGCTGCTCTTGGCCTGTGGAGCTCGGCGGCTCGCCCGTCGCCTCGAGTTCGGCCTCGAGCCGCTGCAGCGGGTCGGCGTTTAGTGCTTCACGTGCATCCATGCTAGTTGCGCTCGTTCCTGTTGACGGACATCTGAGCGACTGGTGCCGCGCAGATCGTCCCGTGGAGCCTGCCTATGCGTTCGAGGCTCCGGTGAGCCCGCCGCTCGGCCTGGTTAGTGTCTTAGGTTCCGGCCCGCCACCCAATGGTCCGTATGCCTCATCTTGCGTTCAGCGCACTGAACGCCCGCAGCGCCATCAGGCCGAATGGAACCTTGCAGAGCAAGCAAAGCCCTGGCAATGGACGATATGGGGTGTTAGGATGCTTCTCTTCGGTGTTCCCGCCCTGAGGGGCAAAACCGACCTCGGAGCGACCGCCGAAACGCTCGGAGCCCAAGTCATGGAGGTGACAAAGGCTCCGGACAAGAGAAATACAGGGGTAAACAAGGATGTTTGGAACCCAGACCGGCTGGACATTGGATCGCGGTCGTGACTGACCTCGCGGACGGTGTTTCCGCGGCTGTTCGGCCGCTGGCTTCCGAACACGCTCCCGGGCGCCTTCTGAGCAGACGCGTTGCCGTCCCGCCGTGGGCGGCCGTGCGAGCCCAGGCGTCGCTGCTCGGCGTGGCCCTGCTCGCGGTGAGCCTCGCGGTCGCGCTGCGCATCCTCTCGGTGTCGGTTGACAGCTCCTCGGGACACGCCATGGTGTCCACGGCGACGGGCCTGATCGGAGCGCTCGCTGCCTTCGTCTTCGCCGAGCGGGTGCACGCCACGCACCAGCTGCGTGACTTCTTGATCGCGCTCGCGCTGGGGATGCTGAGCGCCGCCGACCTGATCCTCGCGGCGGGACCATCGCTCATCAACGCCAACCCCGGTCACGCCTGGCAATGGACCACCCTCATCGCTCGATTGGTTGCCAGCGGCGTCCTCATCGGCGCGGCCTTCTGTGCGAAGGTCGACCTGAGCGATCATCCCCGCCTTCCGAAGACGTGCGTCATCGCCACGGTGAGTGCGTTTGCCCTCATCGCCGGCGCGATGCTCGCCTGGCATTCGCATCTGCCCACCCTGCTCGGGGGCGAAGTCCTGGATCCGTCTCACGGCACTGTGAGGCCTGGCGGACACCTGCTGGTGAGCTACCTGCAGATCTCCGGCACATTGCTGGCGGCGTGCGCCGCTGTCGGACTCGCCCGACATTCGGCACGCGAGCGGGACGGGCTGGAGAGATCGATCGCGGCCGGCGTCACGGTGCTGGCGGTCGCCCGCTTCAGCTACTTCCTCGCCCCCTCCCTGAACACCGGTCGGCTCTATGCCGGCGACATCTTGAAGCTGGGCGCATTCGCGCTGATCCTGTACGGATGCCTGCTCGAGTTCCGCGCCCTTCAGCGCAGGCTGGCGCAACGCGTGGCTGTCGATGAGCGCAGGCGTATGGCGCGCGACATGCACGACGGCCTGGCCCAGGAGCTCGCCTTCATCGCCACCCACTCCCAGCGGCTCAGCCAGACCGGCGCGGACGCCGACATCGCAGTGCATCTGCGGGCCGCCGCCGAGCGGGCTCTTCACGATTCGCGGACGACGATAGCGGTCCTCACCTCACCTGATGATGCGCCGCTCGACCTGCTGATCGCCCGCACCGTGGAGTCGTTCAGGTCCCGCTTCGGTGTCGAGATCGACCTCGAACTGGAGCGAGACGTGAGCGTCGCTGCCGAGCGGCGCAATTCGCTGCTGCGAATCCTTCACGAGGCGTTGATCAATGCCATACGCCATGGCTCGGCCAAACGGATTCTCGTACGCCTGACGGGGGGCGAGGGCGGCTCTCTGTTGAGAATCTCAGACGATGGCTGCGGATTCGACGTACCGGCCACCGTCGTCAGCGCCGGGAGGGGCCTCGGCCTGACGAGCATGGGCGAGCGGGCGGAACTGCTCGGCGGTAGCCTCAACGTCGTGTCCTCGCCGGGTACCGGCACGATCGTGGAGGTCGCGCTGCCATGAACGAGCGCGTTCGCATCGTGCTGGCCGATGATCACGCCGCCACCCGTCTCGGCGTTCGTCTCGCGCTGGAGGAAGGCGGTTTCCACGTCGTCGCCGAGGCCGCCGACGCGCAGGGCGCGGTCGAGGCGGCCCTGGAGCACCGGCCGGACCTGTGCCTGATAGACGTCTACATGCCGGGACAGGGAATCACCGCGGCGGCCGAGCTGACCGAGGCCATGCCGGATATGCCGATCGTGATGCTCAGCGTCTCCGACAGCGATGACGATCTGTTTGAAGCTCTGCGCGCCGGCGCCTGCGGCTACCTGCTCAAGGACACCGATCCCAAACGGCTGCCCCACGCCCTAAGCGCGGTGCTGAACGGCGAGGCGCCGCTGCCGCGAGTCCTCACCGCTCGCCTGATCACCGAGTTTCGCCGGCGCGGCAAGGAGCGCCGTATCCCCGATGTCGACGGCGACATGGTCACGTTGTCCGAGCGAGAGTCCGAGGTGCTCGAGCTGCTGCGCACCGAGTTGACAACCAAGCAGGTCGCGCACCGGCTTGGCATCTCCCCGATAACCGTGCGACGGCATGTCTCGGACATCTTGAAAAAGCTGCGGGTTCCCGACCGCGGCACGGCACTGCGGCTGACCGGCCAGACGGCGAAGTGAGCCACCGGCGCTCGCGGGTGCCGGGCGCCGGCGACGGCGCAGCTCACGGTCAAACCGCAATCAGCTGACCGCGCCCAGCGAGCGGCGGTCGCCTGCGAGGTCGATCTCGCACCATACGAGCGTCCCTTCACTGCGATCGACACCCCAGCGGTCGGCCACGCGATCGACGATGAACATGCCCCAGTCGCTGGGGTCCATCGCCGGTGGGTTGGTTACCACGGCGTCGGGCCGGGGCTGCCTGATCTCGGCGCGCACCAGCATCGCCGAGCGCCACACGGCGAGTTCGAGCTCATCGCCTGCAGCGGGTTCACCGCGCCTGACCGTGTTCGTCACGAGCTCTGAGACGCACAGCGACAGGTCATAGAAGATGTCCGGCTCGAAATGGCTCTCCCAATCTCGAAGCACGCGGCGAGCGGCTCCGACGGCCTGGGGCAATCCCTGGAACTTGAATCTGCGCTCGGTCTCGCTGATGAGCAGCGGCGTCATTGGAGCAGCCGCCCCCGCAACGGCTGAGCCCGGGTGCAGGATGGCCAGCGCTGGGTGATTCGGCGTCGTGTCTGGACGGCGGTCGCCGGCGCTCGTCCGCGCCGGGCGCGTTCGCACTCGTCGATGCAGGCACAGGAGTCCTTTCCTTTGGATGACGCGCCATTCTTGGCTACAGTGCCCGGCCGCATCCTGCGGCCCGACGGCATTGTCGTCACGGTGTTGCACTGCCTCGCGCTATTACGCGAGCAGGACGATCCTTGCAGCACCCCGCCGGGGTGTCAAGCCGCGCAAGGATCTACTCCACGGTCACCGTCTTGGCCAGGTTGCGCGGTTGGTCCACATTCAGCGCACGCTCGCGTGCGATGTAGTAGGCCAGCAGCTGCAGCGGGACGACCGCGAGGATCGTCTGCAGAAGCACATCGGTCTGCGGGATGTAGACGACCTGCTCGGCATGCTCGGCCACCTCCTTGCTCCCCTCGCTGGCGACCGCGAACACGCGCGCGCCGCGTGCGCGGACCTCGGAGATGTTGGAGAGCATCTTGTCAAGGACGCTCACATCGGTCGCCACGCATACCACCGGCGTGCGCTCGCCCAGCAGGGCGATCGGGCCGTGCTTCATCTCACCCGCGGCGTACGCGTCGGTGGGTATGTAGGAGACCTCCTTGAGCTTCAGCGCTCCCTCCAGGGCGACCGGCAGACCGGCCAGGCGTCCCAGGTACAGGAAGAACTCGCAGCCCGCGAGGCGCTCGGCAAGCTGCTGCACGACGGGCTCCACCGAGTTCACCACCGCGTCGATCCGTCCGGGCAGCAACACGAGCTCGTCGCGGAGCTCGTCGAGCCGGGCCGGCGCAAGTGAGCAGCGCAGTCGCGCCATCCGCAGAGAGAACGCATAGAGCGCAGCCACCTGGGCGACGAACGTCTTGGTCGCAGCGACCCCAATCTCGATTCCCGCGCGCGTCAGCAGCACGCCGTCCGCGTCCCGCGTGGCCTGGCTGCCCGGCACGTTCGTGAGCGCGAGCACCATGGCGCCCCGGGCCTGGGCAACCCTCATCGCCGCGAGCGTGTCGGCGGTCTCTCCAGACTGCGTGACGCCGATGATCAGCGAGTCATCTTCGAGCAGCGGTGCACGGTGGCGGAACTCCGAGGCGAGGTCGACCTCGACCGGAATCCGCCCCCAGCGCTCGAGCGCGATGCGGCCGGCGAGCCCGGCGTGATAGGAGGTGCCGCAGGCCACGATCACCACCCGGCGTATCCGCCGCAGCTGATCGTCGGTGATCCCGATGTCCGGCTGCGTGCCGTCGCGATCGAGCCAGCCCGTCAGGGTGTCGGCCACGGCCGATCCCTGTTCGTGGATCTCCTTCAGCATGAAGGTCTCAAAGCCGCACTTCTCGACCACGTCGTCGTCCCAGTCGACGCTCATCGGGACCACCGGCACGTGTGCGCCGGAGGCATCCAGGAACCTGGCCCGGTCGGCTTCGAGCACCGCTATCTCTCCTTCGCCCAGCACATGGACGCGGCGGGTGTCGTGCAGGAAGGCCGGGATCGCCGAGGCGATGAAGTGCTCGCCCGCGCCCATGCCGACCACGAGCGGGCACTCGCGCCGGGTGCCGACGAGCAGGTTCGGATGATCGGCGCTTACCGCGACCACGGCAAAATGGCCGGAGAGGTCCTGCAGGGCGGCCTGCACTGCGGCCACGAGATCGCCCTGGTAGTGGTGAGAGATGAGGTGAGCGACCACCTCGGCGTCGGTCTCGGAGCGGAACTCCGCGCCGGCACGGCTCAGCTCATCACGAAGGACGAGGTGATTCTCGATGATCCCGTTGAGAACGATGGACACGCGGCCGTCGGTGTCTGAATGGGGATGCGCGTTCTCCCATGTGACCCTGCCGTGGGTGGCCCACCTGGTGTGTCCGATCCCCGTGGTCGGCTCGGCGATGGCGGTCGCCGTGTTGCCGTTGCCGTTGCCGTTGCCGTTGCGCCCATGGGCCCGCTGCAGTGTTCGCGCCGCGAGCGCCTCGCTCAGCGAGGCGAGGTTGCCGACTGCGCGCACCGACTCGATTCGCCCTCCCTCGTGGAAGGCCAAGCCGGCGGAGTCATAGCCCCTGTACTCCAGGCGCTGAAGTCCCCGCAACAGGATCTCCTCACACGGCCGATGGCCGACATATCCGATGATTCCGCACACGGTGGTTGGGTTCCTTCCCTTTTTTGGCTGTCTCGGATCCGGGCCAGGTGGCCGGTCCTACCCCCGTCCGAACCGAGCTCAATCGCTCGACGCGAACCGGAGTTGAATTACACGCCCGGGGCAGGCTGCGGTCAATGGCCCCCCCGACTCATCCATGCGTTCAGCCCGTGAACGCGAGCGGGCGCTCGACCGACCGTCGACCTAGACTGATTGCTCGATGTCCGCACCGATCACAGTCGTCGTCATCGACGACCACGTGCTGTTCCGCACCGGACTGCGCGAGCTGCTGGAGCAGGAGGACATTCGAGTGGTCGGAGAAGCATCGACGGCCGAGTCCGGTCTGGAGGTCATCGAGCGCCATGCGCCGGACGTGGCGATCGTGGATCTGAATCTCCCTCGCATGTCAGGTCAGAACGCGATCCGTCAGATAGCGACGATCGCGCCGCGGACCCAGGTGCTCGTTCTCACGATCTCCGCCAACGAGGCGGACGTGACAGATGCGGTGCTCGCCGGCGCATGCGGCTATCTGCTCAAGGACGCCTCGGTCGGAGACATCGCAAGTGGCGTGCGGGCGGCGGCCATCGGTGAGTCGATGGTGTCGCCGAGAATGGCAAAAACGCTCCTGGAGCAGCTGCGCAAGCACGAAAGTGGCGACAAGCGTCCCGACGTCGAGAACCTCTCCACACGCGAGAGGGAGGTTCTTCGCCTCGTGGTCGAGGGCAAGGACAACGCAACGATCGCGCAAGAGCTGTTCATCAGTCCCTACACGGTCAAGAACCACATCTCCAACATCCTGCTGAAGCTCCACGTGGAGAATCGGCTGCAGGCCGCCGTCCGCGCCGTGCGCGACTCGTTGATCTGAGCTCACAGCTCCGGGGGGTGCGCCGGCGCGGAGCTATCCGCGCAGCTCGATCCGCGCGCGCACGGTGGCGAGCAGATCGCGAAGCTTCTTGCTCGTGCGGGTCAGGCACCGCAGCACGACGGAGAGCTCGCGGAGTTCTTCGGCCACCGTCGGATCGCCGGACTCGGCGAGGCGAGCGATTTCCCGCTCCATCCTCAGGCGGTCGACGTCCAGCGCCAGGACGTGCGCATAGCCATCCACGATCAACTCGAGCGAGCTCTTCGTGGGGTGCACGAACGCATCCTCCTGCGACAAGGTACGGATCAGCGTCTCGGCTTGCCTGCGGAGATAGTCGGGGCCGTGGTGGACCGGCGTGTGATGGGGGGCAGGAGTTGCGGGCAACCGGATGTTCGAGGGTCGGATACGGATGTGCGGCCTCAGATGAGTACAGGGTGCTGACACTGCCAGGTTCGGTCAATCGACCGCGTGGCCCTTTTCACGTTCAACTCATGAACGCGGAACACCCGACTGAGCTATTGACCTGACGCCTGGGCATCGCCAGCCTCACTGCGATGAGACGACGTGTTCCTCACTGCGGTGACGCGCCCATCATTCCGATGCCGGGCGACGCGTCCTCGAGGGTCCGATGAGCCCTGGTGCGGCCGCGGCCGCGGCCTCGGTTGTGAGCGATGGCGGCATGGAGACTGAAGCCATCTTCGCGAGCGAGGGCACGTTCGCGAACGGGGTCCTCGAGAGTCTCACCGATCGCCGCGGGTACGCCGCGCGGCGCCTGCGCCGAGGCGAACGGTCACATGTCCAGGGTCTCTCTCGCCCAGCCTGCGCGCTCAAACGGACGTTCGATCTTCTCGGCACGAGCCTCCTGCTCATCCTCGCGGCGCCGCTGCTCTTGATCGTTGCGGCGGCGATCCGCCTGGAGGGTGGCGGACCGGTGTTCTTCCGCCAGACGCGTATCGGGCGTGACGGCAGGCCGTTCCGGATCGTGAAGTTTCGCACGATGGTGGTGGGGGCCGACGCGATGAAGGAGAGCCTGCGCGATCTCAACGAAGCCACGGGCCTGTTCAAGATCGCCGACGATCCGCGTGTCACCCGGGTCGGGGCCCTGGTGCGAAAGACCTGCCTGGACGAGGTGCCCCAGCTTTTCAACGTGCTGCGAGGAGAGATGAGTCTCGTCGGTCCGAGGCCGCTGATCCCCGAGGAGGACTGCCAGATCGTGGGCTGGCAGCGGGGGCGCCTGAAGACGGCGCCAGGCATGACCGGCCACTGGCAGGTTCTCGGTGGCGCGCGCATCCCGCTCCTGGAGATGGTCGCAATCGACTGTCGCTACGTAGCCACGTGGACGATCTGGAGCGATATCAAGACGCTCGCGAGGACCGTCCCGTACGTGCTCAGCCGCCGCGGCATGTAGTTGCGCCGGCTGAGCTACGGTTAGCTCCACGCATGCGACGGCCAGGAGCGTTGGTGGCGCTGGTCTTGGCGGTGGGCATCGCCGGGACCGCGGTCGCCCTGAAGAGCCGTGAAGGCGACACCCAATTCGTCGCCCGCCAGCAGGATCTCGTCCCTGTCGGCGGGGCCGCTCTGGAGCGGCTCATCCTCACGACCAGCGACCCCCGCCCGGGATACGACGGGCGAGCGCGGGGCGCGCGCTGCAGCTCGGCGACGGCGGGCGGGCTCGGAAACCCCTGGACCTGCGTGGTGCGATATCCGCGACTTCCGCGAGTTCGCTACCGGGTGACCGTCTACGCCGACCGTTCGATCTCGGGGTCGGGTCAGCCTGAAGGCCGTCCCCTGCGGGGCGCGCTCACCGTCAGAGGGTGTTGCGTGGGCGGACCGTAGCGGTCCGCATGGTCGCCTGGGCTCACTCGAGCTCGTCGCGCAGCTTGTGCAGGGCGCGGTAGATTCGGCCCTCGACGGCGCTCTCGCCCTCGCCCAGCAGGCGCGCGACATCGCGAAGCTTCAGGTCGGCGCCGAAGCGCAGCGCAATGGCCTCCTGCTCGTCGACGTTGAGCAGTGCCAGCGCACGCTGGAGCTCGTCGCGACCCTCTACCGCGGCCAGTCCGGGGTCGGACTCCTGCTGCGGCGTGCCGGCGCCCACGTGTTGCAGGGCCCGCTCTTCGTGGGCGTGCCGCCGGGCGTGATCGCGGAGAAGGTTCAGGGCGATCGTGTACAGCCAGCGGCGCTCGCTTCCGCGTCGCGGGTCGAAGCGCTGGCGGGAGCGGAGCACCCGCTCGAACGTTTCTGAGAGGAGATCCTCGGCCAGGGTCCGGTTGCCTGTGCGATAGGCCAGAAACGAGAAGAGGCGCTCGGCATGCTCCTCAAACAGCCGCTCGAAGGTGTCCGCTCGCATGCCGAGCGACATTCTGGCGTCTCGGGGGGCGACACGACCGAAGGGAGGCGTCAGGGCGTGGTCATGGACTCTGCGGGAGAGCATGCGTGTCAGAAGGGGTGGAGGTTCCTCGGCGCCAGGGCCTCCGGGGAGCGCTCCCCGGAGCCCATGCGCCTACTCGTCAGGATTTGGCCGGGTGACCGGAATGTCTCGAGGCCGTCGCCTGGCACAGGTGGAACTGGCGGCTTTCCGTGATCGTGGTGCCGCTACGCGTGACGGCGGTTACGACGATCGTGGTGACCCCGCTGCCGCAAGGCAGGTTGGGGAGGTCGATGCTCGAGGACGCCTGCCTGCCCTTCAGCACCAACAGGGTCTTGCCGTTGATCTTGACCGTTACCAGCGCGAGCGTCGCCCTGCGCGGGACGTTCAGGTGGATCGTGATGTGGCGGTGGCTCATCGGCAACCCGTGATGTTTGGTGCCGTGGACGCCGCCTTCGCCTGGGACGCTCTGGCCGTACTGCGCCGTGGCTGCGTTACCCGGGTTGCTGCTGGCACCGCCACCCGCGATCACGCCGCCCGTGCCGGCGGCCATCAGGCCGACGGTGAGGCCCGCGACAGCGAGTCGGCGGCGAGTACTGCCGCGCCCGCTGGCGGCTCGCGCACGGGACATGGCCGTGGTCTTGATGCGGTCGAGCTCTAGTGGGCTGGGCTCAGGACGCTCGGAGCGCAGGCGCTGAGCGACGCTGTCCACCTCATCCTTGCGTGGGTCTTTGTTACGCCACATTTGGTCTCCTTACCTCCTGGCGTGGGTTGGCGGAAATGCCTTCAACCCCCCTATACGAACGGGCGGTTGCTTTTCCGACAGCGTTCCTTAAAGATTTGTTACCGAGAAGTGTCCTGAGGTCAATGCTTGGCGGCTGAGGCTCGGGGCAATCCGTTCCCACTCATGGGGGTTGCCCGAGCTCAGGAGGCGGGCGGCGGCCTGTAGGCCGGGCTCGAGTGGGTTGAGCGCCAGTGCCCGCCGGATCGCGGGACGGGGGTCGATGCCGGCGCCGGCGCGGGCGACCGCGAGCCAGTATTGCTCTTCCCAGCTCTCCGGTTCAAGCGATGCCGCCTCGGACATCGCCGGCACGGCGGCCTGGGCAAAGCCCTGCTCGAGGTCGCACACGCCGATGATCACGTACGCCTGCGGCCGCTTGACCGACAGCGACAGCGACGAGAGCGCCTCCCTCTTTGCACCCACGCAGTTCCCGCGCCTGAGCTCCTGACCGCTGCGCTGCACCCGTGCGTAGGAGATGCCGATGAAGAGGGGGGCGACCGCGAGAACGAGCCATCCGAACGCGACGAGTGTGCGGTTGGCGGGCAGGCCCAGGCGGCCCGTCCTGCCGTCCCTGGGGCGGGCGAGGGCCATGCCCGCGAGGATGAACAGGCCGAGCGTGACCGCCGGCATCTGCCAGTCCCAGTCGAAGGCCTGGTGGACCGCCCACGCCAGCGCCAGCGCGAACAGGGCTGCGTAGAGCGCGCGGTCGGGGCCGCGGATCCTCACGGCCAGGCCGACCAGGATTCCCAGCACCACGACGAGGATCAGCACGAAGCCGACGATTCCGAGCTCGGCCAGGCTCTGCAGGTAGAGCGAGTGGGCATCGGTGACGTAGGCCGGTTCGGACCGGTATCGAAAGTAGCGCTGCTGGTAGGTGCCTGCTCCGGTCCCGCGCAGCTTCTGCGTGTCGAAGATGCGCACCGCAGCTCGCCACAGGGGCAGGCGGCCGTTATTGGCCGGGTCGGTGAGCCGTTCACGGGTCTGCACCGCACTCGGTGCGGTGTTTCGGTTGACGAAGTTGTCGTACTCGTGCGCGGCGAATCGCGCCGTGCCCGCGGCGAGGGCGATTGCCAGAAGGATGACGATGACGGCCGCGCCGGTGCCGATGCGCACCACCCGGGACGGAGGGCTTCGCACGAGCGCGAGATCCGCGAGCCGCCGATCCGCGGGAAGGAGCGCGGCGCGCAGCAGGCCCGCTCCCAGCATGCACACCGCGACCACGGCCGCCACATGGTGGCCTTGGGAGATGGCATGGGGGCTGCTCGGATGCTGACTGGCGAGCAGCGTCGCGTCCCAGGTAGCGTGCAGGGCGATCGCCGTGGCCGGCGCGATTGCGAGCAGCGTGGTGGCGAGCGTGACGGCGCGCGTCAGCAGGCAGTAGGCGAGCAGTCCGATGACGGCCGCTCCGATGGCGCCGCGCGAGAAGGTCAGCAGCAGGGTCGCGGCCACGGCCGGGAAAAGCGCGGCGGCCAGGACACGCACGCTCCAGTGCTCGGCGCGGTCCGATGACAGGTGCAAGCCGAGGATCAAGACCATCGCGGCGACCATGCCCTCGGCGTTCCAGTAGGTGAGCGGGTAGTTCAGGCGGTCGTTGAAGAAGCTGCTGGCGGTCGGCCACACATGCGGGAGCACGCGTGAGATCAGACCGATGAGGCAGACGGCGGCAAGGCCGGCGAACACGGCGCGCAGAAGCGAGGCCGCGTGGTGGCGGCTGTATCGGACCGAGCCGAACAGCACGAGCGCGAGCACATAGAGCAGCGTGCGGTCATAGCTGTCCAGCGTGCGCGCCGTGGCGTGCGACCACAGCGCCGAGCTCAGCTCCCAGGCGGCGTAGAGGGTGAGCGCGCCGAGCGGAACGGCCAGCGCCCGGCTGAACCCCTCGAACGGCCGCTCGGCGAGGGTCGTTCTCAGGACGAGCGCCTGGGCGAAGACGATCGCCACGAAGGCGGGTGCCGTGGGGAAGTAGCCGCCGGTTTCGAAGCTGAGGTACACGAGCGCCGCGGGCGCCAGCAGGACAAGTGCGACGAGGCCTATCGACTCAAGCGGCTCGCGCCTCACCGAAGCGACCGCGGGCGTGTCCGGCGGCGCTGGGCTCAGGGGTGCCGCTTCAGCGGACACGAGCGATCAACCCTCCAATGCGAACGCCCGGACCGCCTCCTCGGCAACATGGCGGGCTATCGCCGGCGACGCCGTGGCTGCGGGCGAGGGGGCGTTGCGCAGGTGCAGGGCCCGCTCGGTCTCCGAGAAGACGAAGTCGTCGATCAGCCGGCCGTCGCGGCCGAGGGCCTGGGCGCGTACACCGGCGAAGGAGGGCTCCACATCCGACACCGAAAGCTCGGGCACGTAGCGCGCCGCCGCGCGCACGAACGCCGAGCGAAGCGCGGCATTGCGCAGCTCGCCAACGCCGGTGGACCAGAAGCGGGCGAGCATCTTCCAGGTGCCGGGCCAGCTGAGCGTTTCCAGAACATCGCGGCGTCGCACCTTTCCGAGACGGTACGCGTCTCGGGCCAATGCGATCAATGCCGTCGGTCCGACCAGGACCTCGCCATCGATGTGCTTGGTCAGATGGACCCCTAGGAAGGGCAGCGACGGATCGGGCACGGGGTAGATCAGCGAGCGCACCAGATGCCTGCGCTCTGCGAGCAGCCGCAGGTAGGCGCCGCGGAAGGGGACGATCCGCGGGTCGGGGTCGGCGCCGGCCGCCACCGCCAGTCGATCGGCCCAGGCCCCGGCGCAGAAGATCGCATGGCTCGCCTCCGTGGTTCCGCGGGCGTGCACCAAGAGCAGCGAGCGGCTACTGATCTTTACGTCTTCAACTCCGCAGCCGGTTGCGATCGCGCCGCCCGCCTCGAGCACATCGTGGGCGTAGGCGCGGGCCACCGCCGGGAAATCCACAATCCCGGTGCCCGGCGAGTGCAGCCCCGCGATCCCCCGCGCGTGGGGCTCGATCTCTTCGATGCCGGCCGCGTCGATCCGGCGCAGGCCGGCCACCTGATTAGCTTTGCCCCTGCGCTCGAGCTCGTCCAGGCGGGTGAGCTCGGAGGAGTCGGTGGCGACGATCACCTTCCCGCACTTCTCGTGGGCTATGCCCCGCTCCTCGCAGTATGCGTACAGCTCGCGCGCGCCCTCCACACACAGGCGCGCCTTCAGCGAGCCGGGCTGGTAGTAGACGCCGGCGTGGATGACCCCGGAGTTGTGGCCGGTCTGATGCGTTCCCAGCTCGGCCTCGCGCTCGAGCACGCAGATCGAGGCCCGTGGGCGGCGCCGGATCAGCTCTCGCGCCACCGCCAGCCCGACAATCCCGCCGCCGACGATCGCGAGATCACAGCTTTGCGGCGCCTGCTGGCCGAATGCGTCCAAAGACGGCAGGTGCGCGACAGTGGTTCTCTCGGTGATCCGCGCTACTTTACGTCACCGTGCGCCGGGACCGCCGGGGGCGGTGGCCGCGGCAGCGTCCACGAGGCCCGCACCGTACAGGCGCTGATCGCCCGCATCCCCGAGTTTTCGGGCGGTGGCTCGCAGGCGAGCGGTGAGTTGCGCCGGCGTCGGCTGGTGGCCGAGCACGCCGCTGGCGATGATCAGCGCGGCGATCGCCGCGACGTGGGGCGCCGCCATCGAGGTGCCTTCATAGCCCGAGGGAAGGCCGAAGCGGCGAACCGAGGACCCGGTGAACGTCTCCTGGTAGATGTCCCGCCCCGGGGGGTCATCCGGGTGGCAGTTCGGGTCGCCGGAAAGGTTTGCGTCGGCGCCGCCACCGGGCGCCACCAGCGCGAGTCCGCTGCCGTCGTTGGAATAGGCCGCCAGGCAGCCGTGTTCGGTCGTGGCGCCGACGGCCATCACGTCGGGCGCGCGTGCCGGATAGGCGATTGCGCTGTGCCCCTCATTGCCCGCGGCCGCGACCACCAGCACTCCGCGCCGGCGCGCGTAGCGGATGGCTTCGATCAGCTCCGGGATGTCCGAGGCGGTGACGTTGGGCGAGAACTCGAGGCTGAGATTGATCACGCGGGCGCCGTGGCGGACGGCGTACAGCACGCCTTCGGCGATCGTCGACGCTTCGCCTTCACCCTGGGTGTTGAGCACCCGGACGGGCATGATGTGGGCGCCAAAAGCCAGGCCGGTGAGGTCGCGACGGTTGTTGGTGGCCTCGGCGATGGTCGATGCGACGAACGTTCCGTGGCCGTTGCGGTCGTTGGGGAACGGGTCTTTCGCGACGAAGTCGTAGCCCTGGACGAACTCGTGCGGGGAGAAGTCCGGGGAGCGGCGGAAGCGGCCGCGGTTGGCGTAGGCGACGCCCGTGTCGAGCACCGCAACGATCACGCCCTTGCCGCCCGGCGCCCCGTCGGCGGCGACGTTCTTCCATGCTTCCGGCGCGTTCACGCCGAACGGTCCGGTGAAGTTCCACTGCAGCTGCTGCCAGCCGCCGGGCGCGCTGGCGATGCCCTGGTCGTTGGGGACCCAGCCGCCGGCCGCGCGCGCACGGAAGTCGGGCACGGCCCAGAGCACGTCTTGGCGTCGCCGCAGGCGATGCAGCGCGTGAGCGACACTCACGCCGGGCTTCAGATGCAGAAGCCTCGTGTGAGCGCCCGCAGCCGCCGGAGTGACCACGCCTGCGACTCGAGCCGTCGCGGCGCGTGCCTTCGCAGCCGCGGAGGAGGCGTAGGAGACGAGTATCTCGTTGGGCGAGTATTCGCCCGGCGCGGCAGCTGCGGCGCTGCTCACGCAGATGGCCGCGACTGCCAGCAAGGACGCGGCCAGCGCCAGCCCTCGCGTGGCGACGTGGAGTCTGGGGAATGGGCGGTGTTGGCCGGGGAGCATCGTGGTTTGAGCAATGATGGTGCGCTGTGGCCGTATTGGGCGGGTGCACTCTCGCAGAGACCGCGAGGAGATCGATGAGCGAGCGCTTTTTCCCACGCGATGACTACTTCATGCATTTGGCCCTGCGCGAGGCGGAGCATGCGCTTGAACACGCCGACGTGCCGATCGGCGCGGTGGTGGTGCGCGCTGGAGAGGTCGTTGCAGCGGCCCACAACGAGCGCGAGCTGCGCCAGGATCCAACCGCCCACGCGGAGCTTATCGCGCTGCGCGAGGCGGCCCGGGTGGCGGGCAGCTGGCGGGTGCTCGACTCGGTGATGTACGTGACGCTCGAGCCGTGCGCGATGTGCGCGGGGGCGATCGTGCTCGCGCGCGTGCCGCGGGTTGTGTATGGAGCATCCGACCCGAAGGCCGGGGCGTGCGGAAGCGTGCTGGACGTGCTCTCGGAGCCTCGTCTCAACCACCGCCCCGAGGTTGCCGGGGGCCTGCTGGCGCAGGAGTGCGGGGATCTCCTGGGTGCGTTCTTTGCATCGCGACGCTCCTGATGCGCCGCCGGCACCGGCGCCGGTGGGCGATCTGCGCCGGTGGGCGATGAGGAGATCATCTAGCCTTGGACCCTCCCCCAGGAGGGGTGGCAGAGCGGTTGAATGCGGCGGTCTCGAAAACCGTTTCGGGGGAAATTCCTCCGACGAGGGTTCGAATCCCTCCCCCTCCGTTGTCGAGCCGAGATGGCGAGGAGGATGGTCGCGCTGGTATGTCGCTCACTGAGGGTGGTAGGAGCAGGCACGTAGAGAACGAGACGAGCGCCCGCGAAGCGCGTGCGGCCGTGGGCATCGCCGCCGCGCTGTACGTGGTGGGCGCGGCTCTCGTCGCAACCACGGTGCTGCTGCCGGACGTAAGCTCGCCGGCCGGTGCCGCCGCCGTCGCAGCGACGGCGCTGCTGACGGCGGGCGGCCTCGTGATCGCGTTCATCCGCCGGCGCGGCGGCCTCGGGCTCGCCTGGCTTGCCGACCTGTGGGGCATCGTCCTGATCGCCCTCCTGTGCGCCTCCACCGGCGGTGCGAGCAGCCCGTTCGGGCTCATCTATTTCTTCGCGCTCGGCCATGCCGCCGCGTTTCAGCCGCGCGGCAGGCTGGTCGTCGTCTCGATCGCCGCGCTCCTGGCCTTCCTCGCGCCGCTGGCCTATGAAGGCGTCTCGGAAACGTTCGGCGCGATCGCCTGTGTCGCAGTCGTCCTCGCGCTGCTCACGGCCCTGGTCATCCATATTGCGCTCAACCGCATGCGCGCGCAGCGTCACAGCCTGGAGTTCCTGATCGGCGCGACCGCCCGGTTGGACACCTCATTGGACCCGGCGGAAACGCTCCGGACAATCGCCCGTACGGCGGTGCCGGGACTAGCCGAGCTGTGCATCGTCGACCTGCTCGATGGACACGGATCGATCGGTAACACCATCGCGGCCGCCGCCGATCCAACGGTGGCGGCGAGGATTGAGAGCTTGCGCCGGACCCGTCCGCTGCAGATGGACGGCAGCCATCCGGTGGCCCAGGTGCTTGTCAGCGGCGCGCCGTACGTCATCGCTGACCTGACCGAGCAGAGCACGGTGCAGCAGGTTGCGCAGAGTGAAGAGCATCAGCGGTTCATGCAGGACGCTGGATATCGCTCCGCGGCCGTCTTCCCGATGATCGCGCGGGGTCGCACCCACGGAACGATCTCCTTTCTGCACCTGGGCGGCGATGTTCGCTACGGGCCCGACCAGCTGGCAGTTCTGGAAGACCTCACGGGCCGCGCCGCGATGGCGCTTGACAACGCTCGGCTGTACGCCGAACGGGCCCACGTCGCGCGCACGCTCCAGCGCAGCCTGATTCCCGCGGCACTGCCTGCGATCGCGGGGCTCGAACTTGCAAGCTGCTTTCGGCCGATGGGCACCGGCAACGAGGTCGGCGGCGACTTCTACGACGCGTTCGGCGATCGTGACAGCTTCTGGCTCGTCGTGGGGGACGTATGCGGCAAGGGCGCCGAGGCAGCCGCCCTGACCGGGTTCCTGCGCCACACCACCGTTGCGCACGCGCGCGAAGGGATGAGTCCCGCAGCCGTTCTCACGCGGGTCAACCGGGCGATGCTGGACCAGGACTTCGACGGCCGCTTCGCGACGGCGATCCTGGCTCACATGCGGTTTCTCGGGACCGACGTCGCGGTCACGATCGCGTGCGCGGGTCACCCGGCGGCGCTCCTCGCGCGGGCCGGCGGACGTGTTGAGGAGTGCGGTGGGCGCGGCAGGCTCCTTGGCGTCTTCTCCGATCCGGCGATCCATGAGGCCTCGACCATCCTGAAGCCGCGCGACAGCCTGGCCCTCTACACGGACGGGTTGTTGGAGGCTCACGCCCCCGGCAGGATGGTGACGGTGCCGGAGATGATCGAACGCCTGGAACGCTCGCCAGGAAGCCTCGCTCAGGACACCGTCGATGCGCTGCTCGATGTGGTCAACGTCGAGAGTGATGTGCGCGACGACATCGCGGTCCTCGTCGCGCGCGTGGAGGCGTCGTCAGGTTCTGTTTAGACAGAGCTGGTGGCCATGCTGATGGGTGCCGGCTTCCAGGAGGCGAAGTGCTACGGAGCGCTCGACGCCACGCCCCTGGAGGCCGACACGCGCCTGGTCATAGTGGCGACCAACTAGCTTCTCGCGGTCGCCTCGGCCGCAGCCGCCCCAGTCAGACGAGGATCTCGTCGGCGGAGGCGATGATCCGCAGGTGCTCGTCCACGCCGGTGATGTTCAGCAGGCGCTGAACCTGCTGCGAGCCCCGCGTCACGGCGAACTCCTGTCCAGCTTGGCGTGAGCGATCGTGGGCGCTGAGCAGGACGCGCAGACCCGTCGAATCGATGAACGTGAGCTCCTGGAGGTCCAGCACGACCGTGGTCGCAGTCGTGATCTCCCCGCTCTCGATCTCGCTTTGCAGCAGCGAGGCGCTGGCAAGGTCGAGTTCCCCGCGCAGGCTGAGCACCACCCTGTCCTTCTCACGTCGAACATCGATGAGCAACTGATCCTGAATGGCCACACACCGATGCTACCGCACCCTTTGCGTAGGTTTGGAGCCTTGCTCTAGCGTCGATCCTCCAGGCGCAGAGCGAGCATCTCATCGCCCGAAGACCCGACCGTCGCCACGCGGTGATGGGTGGTCAGCCTGCCCAGCACGGGTCCGAGGTCGCCGACAGCTGACTCGACGACGAGATGCTCCGCGCGCCCGGCCCGTAGCGGAGCTATCCGCAGCTCCAGGTCGCGAGGCTCGACGCTGATGCCGATGCTGAGATGGCTGCCCCGGATCGACTCCGGTACGTGTGCGGTAAGGGCGTCGGTGATGAGTTGCATGTCGGCCATCCGGTCGGTCCTGAAGTGCGCACGTGCCGCCAGGGCGCTCAGCAGTCGAGGAAGGATGGTCCATGCCAGCGGGGCGGGCGCGATGGTGATCTCCATCGCGGTGTCCGACTCGCCTTCCTCGGTCGAGAGCAGCTCGGGCTCGTCCGCCGCGAACGGCGGCAGCGCGCGTGCATAGGGAGTTCCGAACGCCATCCACACCTCGGTTCCCCTGTCTCCTGCGCCCCGGAAATCGGCGCGTTCGGCGAGCGCCTTGATCACGGACAGCCCGATGCCGACGGTCTCCCGGGCGTGCCCGGCCGGTGAGCGGATTCCCGTACCGTGATCGCGCACCACCACCTCGATCGCCGGGGGGCAGGCATACAACTCGACCTCGAGCGGTCCCTCTTGGCCCCCGTATGCGTGGAGCACGACGTTGTTGCATGCCTCGGTGACCGCTGTGCTGATGTCATTGAGATCCCCGGCCTCGAGCTCGACGGCTTCCGCGACGCCGGCGAGCATCTGCCGCACGAGCATGACGTTCTCGGGCCTGTTCGACAGGCTCAGCCGGATGTTGGGAGGCCCTGTGCGATCAACCTGAACCGACAAGACCATCCCCCCCGTGTGACCACCTGTGTGCCCTAGTGTGACACGGGCGTGGAGGGCACCCTTCAGCGCGCCCCCGTGGAGGCTTCCGTGAGGGCTCGCAGCTCATCCAGCGAGCGCCGCAACAGGCGCGAGACCTGCATCTGTGAGACGCCGACGCGGGCCGCGATCTCGGTCTGCGTGAGATCTTCGACGAAACGCATATGAAGGACGGCGCGCTCACGTGCCGGAAGATGATGCAGCGCGGCAGTGACGGTGACATCCAGCTCGACGAGCTCGTACCGCTCATCCTCGCCTCCCATCGCGTCGCCGTAGGTGATGGCCTCGTCCTCCCCGCCGGGAGCCGGGGCGTCCAGCGACAGGGTCTCATACGCCTGGATGGCCTGCAACGCATCGATGACCTCCTCCGTGTCCAGCTCGAGAAACTCCGCAAGCTGTCCCACGGTCGGAGCGTGAGCATGCTCTTTCGCAAAACGGTCCTGGGCATCGCGCACCCTCAGCGCTCGCTCCTGCGTCCCCCGTGGCATGTGCACGGCCCAGCCGGCGTCGCGAAAGTACCGTCGCATCTCGCCGAGGATCGTGGGGACCGCGAACGCGTGAAAGGGGTGGCCGCGTTCGGGATCGAAGCGATCGAGGGCCTTGAGCAGACCTAACGACGCCACCTGCAGGAGGTCCTCGAATGGCTCCGAGGAGCGCCCGTAGCGCCGTGCGAGACGGCGCGCGAGCGGCATGAAGCGCTGCACTAGCGCGTCTCGGGCGGCTCGGTCGCCGTGCCTTTGCCAGCGCGCAAACAGGTTGTCTGGATCCTCAGTCGCCGACGTCGCGGAACCGGGCATGGCATTGAGGGACGCCGCTTGAGACATGTCTCGCTCCTTCCTCTCCTGAGAGCTTGACTCGGCCCGCGGCACTCCTGCCATCGGGTCCCCGAAGTCGGATGCTCTACCCACGCAGTCTAGCTCTGTCCGAGCCCAGCGCTGGGATGTATGGCGGGGTTCCCGCCGGCCGCCTTCCTCTGCGGGCCTTCGACGGCCGGCCGGCGCGGGGCTCAACTACGACGGTGGAGGTGGACGATGACGGTGGGCAAGGCCGAGGCGCAGCATCCCGATCGGGCATCGGCGACGGGGTTCAGCTGCGTGGTTCCCTGCCTGCGGGAGGTCGAGGAGTCCGTCATCAAGGACCACCTCGCGCGCGATGTCTTCTTCTGGCTCGACTTGACCGCGCCCACGGGCGCGGACATCGAGAAGCTGCGCGAGCTGTTCGGGTTTCACCCGCTCGCGCTCGAGGACGCGCTGCACTTCGGCCAGCGACCGAAGCTCGACGACTACCAGAATTACGTGTTTCTCGTGTTCTACGGTGCGCGGGAACCGACTCCCGAGGACCCGGATCCGCTGCGCGAGGTGCAGATGTTCATCTCCGGGAAATACCTCGTGACCCTTCACCAGGACAGGCTGGCAGTGTTGGACGATCAACGCTCGCGGCTCGATGGTCTCGTGCTGCACAGCGAGCAGTTTCTGCTCTACCGCGTGTTCGATGCGCTGACCGACAGCTTCTTCCCGGTGATGGCCGGCATGGACGATGAGATCGACGAGCTCGAGGTCGCGGTACTTGCGGGGCCGAGCGACGAGTCGCTGCGGCGCCTGTTCGAGATGAAGCAGACGCTGGTGGCGATGCGCAAGGTGGTGACGCCGCAGCGCGACCTGTTTGCCCGCTCGATCGATCAGCTCGCCGGACTGCCCGGGCTCGAGCTCGACGAGCGCGACTACTTCCGCGATGTGTACGACCACCTGATCCGCATCTCGGATCTCATCGACTCCTATCGAGACCTGCTCAGCGGTGCAACCGATCTGTATCTCTCGACCGTGAGCAACCGGCAGAACGAGGTGATGAAGCAGCTTGCGATCGTCGGCACGATCTTCCTTCCGCTCTCGTTCATCACGGGGTTCTTCGGCATGAACTTCGGCTGGCTGGTGAGAGACGGAATCTCTTCCACGTGGTCGTTCTTCGTGCTCGGCCTGGGCAGCCTGCTGATCACGTGCGTGTTCCTGCTGCGGTTCTTCAAACGCAAGGGCTGGATGTAGGCGCATGCGGGGCTCTCACGGGCGCATCAGGGCCCGCACGATGGGCTAGGCTCGCAGCCGATGCCCGAGCATGAGCAGACCGTTCAGCGCGAGTTCGCCCGGCAGGCCAAGACCTTTGAGGATCCGAGCTACTCGTTTGCCGATCGCCGCCTGCTGGGCTGGATCTCAGAACACGTGCCCACTGAGCGCGGTGGTGGCGTGCTCGACGTCGCCGGTGGAACCGGACACATGGCGCGCACCTACGCGGACGCCGCCGCGGTCGCGGTCGTGCTCGACCTCACTCCGGAGATGCTTGCCGCGGGCAGGCGCGAGGCGGAGGCTGTGGGCATGCGCAACCTGGTGTTCGTGCTCGGGGACGCGGCGCAGATGCCCTTTCTCGACGAGTCCTTCGACCTGGTGATCAGCCGCTTTGCCGTGCATCACTTCGTTGATGCTGAACGTCAGATCTCAGAGATGGTGCGTGTCTGCCGGCCCGGCGGCCGCGTGGCGATCATCGATCTGGTAGCCGCGGACGAGGCGGTCGCGGCTGCGCACGACCGGCTCGAGCGTATGCGCGACCCCGCCCACACTCGCGCGCTGCCGGTTTCCGAGCTGTCGCAGCTGCTGAAGGACGCGGGTGCGCCGATCGAACACGAGACCTTCCACGACCAGCCGCTGTCGGTCGATCTGTGGCTGTCGCAGGCACAGAGCCCGCCCGAGATCGCCGGCGCGATCACCGGCGAGCTCCAGGCCGAGCTGGATGGCGGCGCCCCCACCGGACTGCGGCCGCTGATGCGCGACGGGAAGCTTCACATCACCCAGCGGTGGGCGATCCTCGTCACACGCAGAACCGCGAAGGACGCAGCCGGGTGAGGGGAGGCTAGGCCGCGGCCGCCGCCAGGCTCGCCATGTCGATCCCGATGACCTTCAGGCGCCGGCCCAGCGCGTTGAAGGCGAACGTGTTCGTTTCCTCCATCGTGTAGTCGAGCATCGTGAAGTCATTGGGGTCGGCGCCGGTCGGCACCAGCACCCCGGTGGCGAGCGGGAGCAGCTCGGCCAGGCGTCCGATGATGCGCTCCTTCAGGGCCGGATCCTTTGCCTTCTCGCGCAGGAACCAGGTGCCGTAGGCGACATGCCGGTGCTCGTCCTGGGAGATGAGCCGGAACCCCTCCACCCAGCCGGGAAGGATCTCGTGGCGCTCCATGTAGTCGGTCAGGAACCACTGCCCGGTGAGTGCGAGCGTGCCCTCGATGATCATGTGGTAGAGGGTGACGAAGTCGACCTTCGCCTCGATGTCGCGCGGGTTCTCGATCAGGCGCTGGCCCCAGTCCACGAGCACTCCGTCGAACATCTCGATGAACGCCGCGTTGAGGTCGTTGCGCGCCTGTGCAAGCCGATCCTCGAAGGTTCCGTTGAGCCCGAGCACCTGCTCGTAGAAGCGGTTGAAGTGCTGTGCGTGGCGGGCCTCGTCGACCTGCTGGGTCAGAAGGAACGCCTCTTCGCTCTGGCTCTCATAGGACATGACCAGCCCGGAGAACTGCGTCGTCACCCGCTCCTCGCCGATGAAGAACGACGACAGGTTCCACGACAGGTTGCGGCGCAGCTCGTCATCCATCGCGGCCCAGTCCTGCTTGTCCTTGGTGAAGTCGATCGTGTGCGACTGCCAGTTCTGGCGCTCCCACAGCTCATACAGCTGCTGCGGCTCCATCAGTTTGAACGAGGACAGCTGCGAGTCGTCGGACATGGTGCCGACATCCCCCTGACTCGTCAGCTCGAGCAACGTCGGCATCCTGATCAAACCCCCTCGACACGATGTGGATAGAAATCCGAAGCGAGCGACGCAAACGATACCGCCTGGCGTAGGCTCCCGGGTGCATGGACTTCCTCATCGCCAGGGACGACCTGCATCGCTGTCGCTTCGTCGATGCGCCCGCGCTCGAGCTCGGCCCCGGCCAGGCGAGGCTGTCCGTCGCTGCGTTCGGACTCACCTCCAACAACATCACCTACGCGATGTTCGGGGAGGCGATGTCCTACTGGGGCTTCTTTCCTGCCGAGGAGGGCTGGGGGCGCATGCCGGTGTGGGGCTTCGCCGAGGTCACGGCGAGCCGCCACGACGCGGTCGAGCCCGGCACGCGGGTGTATGGCTATCTGCCGCCCTCGACCGAGGTCGTCGTCGCACCTGAGCGCCTCGGCGCGCACGGGTTCATCGACGCTTCGGCCCACCGATCGACTCTTCCGCCGGTCTACAACGCGTATCTGCGCGTCGACTCAGACCCGGTCTATGACGTGGACACCGAGGATCAGCAGATGCTGCTGCGACCGCTGTTCTTCACGTCGTATCTGATCGACGACTTCCTCACCGACAGCGGACTCTTCGGCGCGAGCACGGTCGTTCTGTCGAGCGCCTCGAGCAAGACCGCGAGCGCGCTCGCGTTCCTTCTGGCCGGTCGGCCCGGGGTCGAGGTCGTCGGGCTGACGTCGCCGCGCAGCATCGAATTCGCTCGCTCGCTCGGGCGTGTACGACCGAGTCGTGGCCTATGAGGAGCTCAGCTCGCTCGAGCGCGAGCGTGCGGTCTACGTCGACATGGCCGGAGACGCGGCCGTTCGCGATGGCGTTCACTCACACTACGGCGATCAGCTGGCCCACTCCGCGGTCGTCGGGGCGACCCACCACGACCAGATGGGCGAGCTTCCAGATTCGCTTCCCGGTCCCAGGCCCGTGTTCTTCTTCGCGCCCAACCAGGCCGTCAAGCGCACGAAGGACTGGGGAGCGGAGGGCTTGGGGCAGCGGATCGCCGAGGCCTGGCGGGCATATGTGGAGTGGACCGCCGGCTGGCTCGAGGTGATCCACGGCGAGGGGCCCGAGGCCCTGGAAGGTGCCTATCTGGATCTGCTCGATGGCCGCATCGACCCCGCGAAGGCGCACGTGCTCTCGCTCTCGAGCTGAGCGGCGTCGGCGGGCCGCTCAGCCGCGCCCTCCGGCGATCCCGCGGCGCAGCCGGTGCACGCGGCGAAGCTCCGCGACCGCCTCGTCGATGCCACCGAGGGCCCCCTGTTCCGCGTCCCCGAGAAGGTCCGGCACGGTCGGCTGGCGTACGAGCTCGCCGGCGATTGCATCGACCCGCTGGGCGCCCGCACCCGGCCGTGAGCTGACGATGCGATCGAGTTGGCGCCCGCGGAAGAGCAGCCCGACGCCGTCGTCGACGGCCCAGCCTCCGGGCACCGTGCCGTCGCGCACCTTGGCCAGCCACACGGGCAGGCGCTCGGGCTCGCCGTCGGCGTGGACGGTCAGTGAACCGTCCAGCAGGCCGAGCCCGGGCATCGGCTCCGGTGGACCGCTCGACCGCGTGATGCCCGCCTGGAACCAGCACATCGCGCCGGCGCTCAACCCCGCGAGCACGGTGCCCGCCTGCCACGCCTCGACGAGCAGGCGGTCGAGCCCATGGGCTTGCCAGATGGCGAGCAGATTGCGCATCGATCCTCCACCGACGTACACGATGTCCGCGCCGCGAACGACCTCCTCCAGCGGGCGCCTGGTCTCGCGCAGGCGGAACAGGGACACGTGCTCTCCTACACACGTGCGGTCGGAGAACCGCGCCCGAAAGGCATTGATCTGGGCTGTTGTGTCCCCGGAGGCGGTGGGCAGGAACAAGACGCGAGGCTCCTTGGCGCCGGTCAGGCCGAGCACGAAGTCGTCGAGCAGCGGGTTGCTCGGCTCCATCGTGAAGCCGCCTCCGCCCATCGCGAAGATCAGCCGCTCCTGCATGCTCCACGGCCGCCGGCGGGCTCACGCGGCGACGGGTTGATGAGCTTTGGGCTCTGACGCGACCGCGTTCGCGGCGGGAGCCGGCGGCCCGGCCGCGGGCACAACCGGTGGCCGGGCAGCTGCGTCGCGGCCGAGGTAGGTCACGTCCAGGGGCGTCTCGACGACGCCGTCTCTGGCCGGCTTGACGCGGTAGGCGCAGCCGTCGGGACGCGAGCTCACGGCCGCCGCCAGGCGGGTGGCGCGGAAGTGCAGCGCGACGCCGTCCTCGACCGCGAATCCAGGGCGCATGCCGTCGCCGACGAAGCGGTGGTACTCCGCGCGCCGGGCGGGCTCGGCGTCGTAGTGGACGCAGTTGGAGTACGGCAACAGGCCCAGTCCCTGCACCGGCCGGGGCGCGCCGTGGAACGCGCTGAGCGCCTCGGCGAACCAGCACAGCGATCCGGCCGATGGCCCGCACAGCACGATGCCCTTGCGCCAGGCCCTGCGCAGGATCTCGTCGAGCCCGTGCGCACGCCACGCGCCCAGCATGCTGACGACGTTGCCGCCACCGACGTAGATCAGATCCTGTCCCAGCAGATGGGTGGCGAAGTCGTCCTCGACTCCGCCCGTGCCCTGGTCGCGGCGAAACAACGACAGATGGCTGGCGTCGCAGGTGGGGGAGAAGCGGCGGTAGAAGCGCACCACGTAATGGTCCGCGTCGCCGGACGCAGTTGGCAGAAAGCAGACGCGCGGCCGAGGCGCGTCCATCAGCGACAGCACGTACTCGTCGAGCAGCGATCCGTCCTTCTCCATCGAGAAGCCGCCCCCTCCGAGGGCGACGATCTGGGGGTTCCTTGGTCGCATGGCTCGTTTGGCTCGGCGTGGATGCACCACGCGCAGCGTTCATCAGCCTGCCCGAGCGCCGGCTGCCTCGGTATGGACGCTCGTCGGACATTCGCCCGCCCGGCGATCGACACGCGGCCATGGGATCGCGGCCGTACGATCAGGTTCGGGTGCACGGGCCGCATACAGTGTCGATCGATGGAGTGTCGAGGGATGGCGAACCACCCGATCACCGGGCGGCCCCACAGATGAGCGAGCGGGCGATCTCGCTGCGCGGAGTGGTCAAGCGCTACGGCTCGATCGTGGCGGTGGACGGACTGGACCTCGAGGTGCCCGCCGGCGTGTGCTTCGGCCTGCTCGGGCCGAACGGGGCGGGCAAGTCGACGACGATGCGCATGCTCACGGCACAGGCGCTCGCCGACGCGGGCGAGATCTCGGTGCTCTCCTATGAGCTGCCGCGGCAGTCCAAGCAGGCACGACTCGAGATGGGCGTGGTGCCTCAGCTCGACAACCTCGATGTCGAGCTGAGCTGCCGCGAGATCCTGACGGTGTTCGCGCGCCTGTACAGGGTGCCCCGGTCCGAGCGCAGAGCAGCCGTCGACGCTGCGCTCGAGCTCGCAAACCTGAGCCACCGGGCCGACACGATCGTGAGAGAGCTGTCCGGCGGAATGCGCCGCAGGCTGCTGGTCGCGCGCGGGCTCATCCACAATCCGCGGCTCGTGCTGCTGGACGAGCCGACGGTGGGACTCGACCCGCAGGTGCGCCAGGAGCTGTGGTCGCTGATCGATGGATTGCGCACGAGCGGGGTGACGGTGCTGATGTCCACCCACTACATCGAGGAGGCCGAGCGCCTCGCGGACGTCGTGGCGGTGATGTCGGCCGGGCGGATCGTCGCGCAGGGCAAGCCGGCCGAACTGGTGCTCGAGCACGCGGGCGAGCAGGTGCTCGAAGTGTATGGGCCGCCCGCGGAGTTGGCCGAGCTGAGCGAGCTCGTTGCGCGACAGGGCTGGAAGAGCCGCCGCTCAGGCCCGGCGCTGGCGATCATGCGCGCGGAGTCGCTGGACGGTAAGGCGCCGGAGGGCGTGCGCCGCCCGGCCAACCTGGAGGACGCGTTCGTGGCGTTGACCGGCGAGGAGATCGAATGAGCGCGCAGGCGGCATCCGCACCACCGCCCGCAGGCGACGCGGCGGCGCGGACGGTCAAACGGCTCGAGCCGGCGGCGCTTGCCGGGGTGATCAGCCGCGACGTGGTGATCTTCAGCCGCTACTGGAAGGCCACCACGTTCTCCTCGGTCGTGCAGCCGACGATCTACCTGCTGGCCTTCGGGCTGGGCGTCGGCGTACTCGTCTCCCACGTGGAAGGCCACCCCTACGTCGAGTTCGTGGCGACGGGCGTCGTGGCGACCGCGGTGCTGTTCTCCTCGGCGTTCCCGGGCATGTTCAACACGTTCGTGCGCTGGCAGTTCCAGCGCACCTACGATGCGATGCTCGCCGCCCCGGTCGACGTCGAGGAGCTGATCACCGCCGAGGTGCTGTGGATCTCACTGCGGGCCGGCGTGTACGGCATGGCGCCGCTGCTGGTGGGGATCGCGTTCGGCCTCGAGCCGATGCCGGGCATGCTGCTGGTGCCGTTCATCGGCTTCATCACCGGCTTCGGCTTCGCGTCCTTCGGCGTGGCGATCGCCGCGGTGGCAAAGACGATCGACAACTTCAACTACGTCACCAGCGCGGTGCTGACGCCGCTGTTCCTGGTGGCGGGGACCTTCTTCCCGGTCTCGGCCCTGCCGGCGGGCGCGCGCGCGGTCGCTCAGATCAACCCGCTGTACCACTGCAACCAGCTCGTCCGTGACGCCTCGTTCGGAGCGCTGGGGCCCGCCGACCTGTACCACCTTGCGTTCCTGCTCGCATTCGCGGTCCTGATGTGGAGGCTCGCGATCTCACAGCTCGGCAAACGGCTGATCGACTGAGCAGCACCGCCGGGGCGCTTATCAAGGTTTAGATCCCTCTCACACTGCTCCTACAACCGTCGGCGATGCTCCGCCGATGAGTTTCTCATTGGAGACACGTTCGGCCGCCTCACCGACAACCTCGGCGGCGCCGGTCGCCACACCTTTCGGCACTGCATGGCCGGCGAGGGCGCGGGCGAGGGCCCTCGCCGTGCGGCGTCCGCGGCCTGAGCTCGTCGCGCTGATCGCGCTCGCCGGCGTGCTGAACCTGTGGGCGCTCAGCCGCAACGGCTGGGCCAACGACTACTACAGCGCGGCCGTGCGCTCGATGAGCTCGAGCTGGCACAACTTCCTGTTCGCCTCGCTCGACCGCAGCGGGGTGATGACGGTGGACAAGCCGCCGCTCGCGCTGTGGGTGCAGTCGCTGTCGGTGCGGGTCTTCGGGTACCACCCGCTGAGCGTGCTCGTGCCGCAGGCGCTGATGGGGGTGGCGAGCGTGGTGCTCGTGTACGACCTCGTCCGCCGCCGCTTCGGCCGGATGGGCGGGTTCGTGGCCGGACTCGCGCTGGCGACGACGCCGATCACGGTGGGTATCTCGCGCCACAACAACCCCGACGCTCTGCTCGTGCTCTGCTGCGTCGCCGCGGTGTGGTTCGCGGTGCGGGCGCTCGAGGACGGGCGCACGCGCTGGCTCGTGCTCGCCGGTGTGTGTGTCGGGCTGGGCTTTGAGACGAAGATGGGCGTGGCGCTGACGGTCCTGCCGGGCATCGCCGCCGCCTGGCTGTGGGCTGCTCCCCGCGCGCGCGGACGGCTCCACGCGCTGCGCCAGCTGCTCGCCGGCGGCGGCGCGATGGTGCTCGTCGCAGGGGCGTGGCCGGCGCTGGTCGAACTGACCCCGGCAGCCGACCGCCCGTGGGTGTCGGGCACCTCTGACAACACGGTCCTGTCCCTGATCTTCGGATACAACGGGCTCGGACGCGTGGACGGGCAGACGGGGGGTCCGGGAGGCATCGGCGGCAACATGTTCGGCGGCACACCCGGGCCGCTGCGCCTGCTGAACTCGGCCCTCGGCGGACAGGCCGGCTGGCTGTTGGGCTTCGCTCTCCTCGGCGGCCTCGGCATCCTCGCGGCAAGCCGCTTGCGGCGTTCTGATGAGCGCACCGGCTGGCTGATCGCGGTGGGCGGCGCCGCCCTCACGACGGCCGTCCTGTTCAGCGCCGCCAGCGGGATCTTCCATCCCTACTACGTCTCGCTGCTGGCACCGTTCGTTGCGGCGCTCCTCGGAGCGGGCGCCGCCCAGCTGATCGGCGGCGATCTCAGCGCACGAGTCTTCGGGCCGCTGGCGATCGTCGCGGGCGTGGCCTGCGAGCTGATCATCCTGGGCCAGTACCCGGGACAGCTGACCTGGCTGCCCGCGGTCCTGATCGCCGTGGGTGTGCTCGCGGCGCTGGCGCTGCTCGCGTTCAGCGCTCGGCGCGTGCGCATGGCGGCGGTCGGTGCAGCCGTCGCCGCGCTGCTCATGGCCCCCTCGGTATGGGCGGTGGACACGCTCGGATACGCGACCAACGGAACCTTCCCCGCGGGCGGCCCGGCCTCCGCGCAGACCGCGGGCATGGGCGGAGGGTTCGGCCGATTCGCTCCTCGCCTCCGAGCCGGCGGCCCCGGCGGCCTGCAGCCGTTCGGCGCAGGCGGCGCCTCAAGCGCGGGCGGCGTTCCAGGTGCGGGCGGCGTCCCAGGTGCGGGCGGCGCCCCGAGCGGCGGACCGGGCGGACCGGGCGGACCGGGTGGAGCTCTTCCGGCCGGCGCTCCGCGCGGAGCCCCGACGGGCGCGCCTCCGGGCTCCGGCGCGGCCGGCGCACCCGGTTTCGGCATGGGCTCCGCCGCCGCCAGAGGAGCCGCAGGCGGACCGGGCGGAGCCATCGGCGGGCCGATGGGAAACAGCGCCACGCTGCGCAAGGCGCTCTCCTACATCAAGCAGCACGGCGCGGGCACGATCGCGGTGTCCAGCCAGTCGAGCGCCTCCCAGGCGATCATCAGCAAAGACGCCGACGTCGCCGGGATCGGCGGGTTCTCGGGCCGCGAGAGCGACGTGGGCGTGGCATGGCTGGCGCAGAAGGTGCGCGCCGGGAAGCATCCGCTGGGTGCTGGTCGAACAGGGCGGCGCCCAGGGCGGCCCGCGGCTGGCGGGCGACACCCGCACCGGTTCCAGCGCGGCGCTGGCCGCGGTGGCCAAGGTGTGCCGGGCGGTCAAGCTGTCCACGAGCTCGAGCACGGCTCAGACCGCGGCGAGCGGGACGGCCGGGACGAGCTCTGAAAGCACGCTGTATGACTGTCAGGGTCGCGCGAATGCGCTTGCTGAGCGCGGGCGCGCAACAATCAGCCTCGTGAGGATCCTCGTCGTCGACGACGACCGAGCGGTGCGCGAAGCCCTGCGCCGGACGCTGACGCTGGGCGGATACGAGGTGCAACTCGCCGAGGACGGCGAGCAGGCGCTGGAGTCGATCGCGCAGTCGGTACCGGAGGCGGTGGTGCTGGACGTTGGGCTCCCGGGCATCGACGGCCTCGAGGTCTGCCGGCGGGTGCGCCGCCTGGGCAACCGGGTGCCGATACTGATTCTCACCGCGCGCGACGCCGTGGCCGACCGCATCGACGGCCTGGACGTGGGGGCCGACGACTACATGGTCAAGCCGTTCGACGTGGGCGAGCTGAAGGCGCGCCTGCGTGCGCTGCTGCGCCGCACGGGCCCCGAGGGGGATCCGGACGAGCTGTCGTTCGAAGAGGTGCGTCTCGACCGGGCGCGTCACGGGGCCTGGGTCGGCGAGAACTTCGTCGAGCTCACGCGCACCGAGTACCAGCTGCTCGAGCTGCTGATGCTGAACCCGCGGCGCGTGCTCTCGCACAGCCTCATATACGACCGCGTGTGGGGCTATGACTTCGGCCCGGCCTCGAACGCCATGCGGGTGTACGTGGGGTATCTGCGCCGCAAGCTCGAGAGCGCGGGCGCGCGTGAGCTGATCCACACCGTTCGCGGCGTGGGCTACGTCCTGCGCGAGCCGTGAGCGGCCGGCGCTCGCGATGACGCTGCGGACCCGGATCGCGGCGGTCGCGAGCCTGTCGGTGGCGCTCGCGGTGCTCGCGGCGGCTGTCGGCCTGTACGTGGCCGTGCGCTCGGACCTGCGTGGGGAAATCGACCGCGCGCTGAACGAGCGCGCCCAGGCGTTCACCGGCCCGAGCGGCCCGGCGCCGCCCGCCGCGCCGGCTTTCACGCCGTCCTCGCCCGCCGCGAGCGGGCCCGTCGCCGGCTCGCAGGGGGGCGTCACGCCCCTCCGTGGGGGAGCATCCGGCGGTGCGGGACGGGGCGACGCCGGCCGCGGACGGGATGGCGGCCCCGAGCGCTTTCCCGGCAGCATCCAGCCCGCCCCGTTCGGGGCGGCATCGGGATACGTGCAGTTCATCTCGCCCCAGGGAACGGTCGTCGTGCCCGGTGGTCAGGGCGCCTCGCCCACCAAGATTCTGACCACGCCGATGGACAGGGCCATCGCCGCGCGCGGCAGCGGCCGCTCGGTAACCGACAGGAGCGTGAGGGGAACCCAGCTGCGCGTGCTCACGCTCGGTCAGGGCCCGCGCGGTGCGGTGCTCGTCGCCCGTCCGCTCACGGAGGTCGAACGCGAGCTGAGCCGGCTGCTGCTCATACTCGCGCTGATCGGGGGCGGTGGGATCGTGCTGGCGGCGATGCTCGGCGCGCTCGTGGCGCGCACCGCGCTCGCACCGATCGCGCGCTTCACGCAGCGCACCGAGACGCTCACCGGCAACCTCGACCTGTCTCGCCGGCTCGAGGTCGAGGGCCACGACGAGCTCACGCGTCTGGCCGAGAGCTTCAACGCCACGCTCGAGGCGCTCGAGCACTCCGTGCAGGCCCAGCGCCATCTGATCGCCGACGCGAGCCACGAGCTGCGCACGCCGATCTCCTCGCTGCGGGCGAACATCCAGATTCTGGGCGAGTCCGGGCACCTCCCCGCGCAGGAGCTGGAGGGCCTGCGCAGCGACATCGTCGAGGAGCTCGACGATCTGACGGCACTCGTGAGCGACGTGGTCGAGCTGGCCCGTGGCGCCGCCCCCGACGCGGCGGCCGACGACGTGCGCCTCGACCACGTGGTCGAGGTCGCGGTGCAGCGCACCACGCGCCGGGGCGACGTGCGCTTCAAGCAGGAGCTCGAGCCGACCCTCGTCTCCGCACAGGCCGACCGGGTCAACCGCGCCGTGTCGAACCTGCTGGACAACGCCCGCAGGTGGAGCCCGTCCGAGGGCACCGTCGAGGTGGTGCTGAAGGACGGAGTGCTCACCGTGCGCGACCACGGCCCGGGCTTCCAGGCCTCTGATCTGCCGTTCGTGTTCGACCGCTTCTACCGTGCGCAGAACGCGCGCAGGCTCCCGGGCTCGGGCCTGGGCCTCGCGATCGTGCGGCAGGCCGCCGAGGCCAGCGGCGGGTTCGCCGAGGCCCAGAACGCCCCCGGCGGCGGCGCGCTCCTGCGGGTCAGCTTCGGCCCGCCGCTCGCTTTCACGCCGGCGGAGGACTGAGGCGTTTCGCCCCCAAAAGCCTTTCCGCCGAGTCGGGCTCTCCGCCCTTCAGGTGGAAGGAAATTGGGCCGAGACGTGTAATACAGGCGTTGATTCGCCGCAACTTTTTGGGGGTATTTGGAGTCCCGAGAGGTATAGCCGTATTCCGATAGGGAGGTTTGCCGTGAGGTCCCATGTCCGTTTCTCGCTTCTGGCACTGATCACAGGCGCGATCATCGCCGTCATGGCTCCGGCCGCCGCCCAGGCCGCGTTCGGCGTTGAAAACTTCTTCGCCTCGAACTGCAAAGTGAACACCTGCAAACGGGTGGTCGGCGAAAGCCCGGCGGAAGAAAAAGCACACGCGGAAGCGGAAGGCTTCACCCAGGCGGCGGGACACCCCAACTTCGGAATCACGGACTTCAAGATCAACACGACGGGCACCTTTCCCAACGAAGTGCCGAGCGGCATCGTCACGCACGTCCGCACCGACGTCGCCCCTGGCGTGAGCACCAACCCTGAGGCCGTGCCGAAGTGCTCGTTTGCCGAATTCGGCGGAGAAGCGCTGCCCAAAACCGGCCTCTACCTCGAAACCGCCTGCAAAGCCGAAACCGAAATCGGCATCAACCAGGCAGTGGTCTTCGCCGGTGCCGCGGGTGACGTGCCGCTGGAAGGCAAGGTCTACAACCTCGTCCAGCCCAAAGGTCTCGCCTCCGACTTCGGGGTTGCGCTCAAACTCCCGAAAGCGTTGACAGAAGCCGAGCTGTTCGAAGTGTTCAAAGGCTCCCAGCCGGCAATCGAAAAAGCGCAGTACTTCGCGCACACCCTGATCGAAGGCAACGTCGAATGGGGTGCGCAGGCGCGGGGGACCGGCAAGGCCGACTACCACGACTACTTCGAGATCAACGTCTCGCCGTCGCTGCCGCTGATCAGTTCGCGGCTCATCTTCAAAGGCAACATCGGCACGGGCGGCTTCCTCACCAACGCCACCTCCTGCAACGGCGTGGGAGCACCCCAGACGACCAGCGGGCTGACGCTGACGCCCAAAGAAGGTTCGCCCGCGAAAGCGACCTACACGACGCCGATCGCCATCGCAAATTGCTTCCTCGTGCCCTTTGAACCGGGTTTCTCCTTGACGCCGGAAACCACCCAGTCTGATCAGCCCGACGGCATCACGACCGAACTGTCGCTGCCGCACGACCCCGACCATGAAGCCCTCGACACCTCGCAGCTGAAAACGGCGAGCGTTACGCTGCCGGAAGGCATGACGATGAACCCGTCGGCCGCCGCGGGCCTGGCGGCCTGCACGCCGGCCCAGGCGAGGATCACAAGCGAAGAAGAAGGCGTCGCGTGTCCGGAAGCCTCGAAGATCGGCACCGTCAAACTGGAAGTCCCGGGCCTTCCCGCGGGATCCCTCCAGGGAAACATCTACCTCGGCGGACCTGAATCCGGTCCGATCACGGGACCGCCGTACACGATCTACCTCGACGCCGAGTCCTCGCAATACGGGATCTCTGTACGCCTGAAAGGCTCGGCCACGCCCGACGAAACGACGGGGCGGGTGACGACCACGTTCTCCGAGAACCCCGAACAGCCCTTCAGCAACGCGATCCTGCACTTCAACGGCGGGGCGCTCGCGCCGATCGCCAACCCGCTCACGTGCGGCACGGCGACGACCGAAACGACCCTCACGCCGTACTCCAGCGGCGTTGCGAAGTCGCCGTTCAGCCAGTTCGTCGTCGACAGCAACAACGCCAAAGGCGCGTGCGCCTCGCCGATACCGTTCAACTGGACTCAGAGCGAGTCCACTGCGCCGGCCAAAGCCGGCGCCAGCCCGGTGTTGACGTTCAACCTGGCCAGGGCCGACGGACAGCAGTACCTGGAACAGGCCAAGGTGACGCTCCCGCCCGGCCTGGTCGGCAAGATACCGGCTGTCGCCCAGTGCACCGAAGCGCTGGCCACGGCCGGGAACTGCCCTGCCAACAGCAAAATCGGCACCGTCGTCGCGACCGCGGGCTCGGGCTCCTCGCCCTACCCGTTCCCGGGCAACGTCTATCTCACGGGCCCCTACAAGGGAGCGCCCTACGGGCTCGCGTTTGAGGTACCCGTGGTGTCCGGGCCGTTCAACCTCGGCACCGAGATCACCCGCTCGAAGATCGAAATCGACGAACACACCGCGCGGGTCATCGTGACCACCCCTGAAATACCGACGATCAGGGGTGGCATCCCGGTGCGGTTGAGGTCGCTGGCCGTGACGGTCGACGCCCCCAACTACATCCTCAATCCCACCAACTGCAGCGCGTTCAAGACCGAATCGGTCCTGACGTCCACATTCGGCGCCACACAGAATGTGTCCAGCCCGTTCCAGGTGGAAGGCTGCAGCTCGCTTGGCTTCAAGCCCTCGTTCAAGGCGACGACCGGCGGCAAACCGACAAAAGCCAACGGCGCGAGCATTGAAACGACCATCAACCAGCCGGCCGGACAGGCGAACATCAAGTCGGTGCTCGTCCAGCTGCCCAAGCAGCTGCCCTCGCGGCTGACCACGCTGAACAAAGCGTGTCCGGAAAAGACGTTCGCCTCGAATCCCTACCACTGCCCCAGCGGCTCGTTTGTCGGCGGCGTGAGGCTGAACACGCCAGTGCTGCCGAGCAAAATGACTGGGCCGGCGATCCTGGTCTCACACGGCGGCGAGGCGTTCCCCGACCTCGATCTGGTTACCGAAGCCAACGGCGTGCGCGTGATCGTGGCCGGTAACACCAAAATCACCAAAGGGATCACCACGTCGAACTTCGCGGCGACTCCCGACGTGCCGGTTTCGAGCGTAACCGTGAACCTCCCGATGGGCGCGCACTCCCTGCTCGCGGCGAACGGGAATCTCTGCACCAGCTCGCTGGTGATGCCGACGACGATCACCGGACAGAACGGCAAGCAGATAAAACAGAACACCAAAATCGCCGTATCCAACTGCCCCGTGAGGATCGCGGGCAAGAAGGTCGTCGGCAACACGGCCTTCCTCACCATCCAGACGTACTCCGCGGGACGGATCAGCGGCAGCGGGGGCAACCTTGCGACCGTCTACCGTCACCTCAAGCAAGCCCAGAAAACAGCCTCACTCCAAGTCCCGCTGTCAAGCGGCGGCAAGAGCAAGGGCCGTCCTCTGAGCGCGCGTGTGCGCGTGGGATTCTTCCCCAAGAAGAAGGGCGCTCCCACGTCGGTGGCCTACACGACCGTGATCTTCCGCTAGCAGCTGTTCAGGGGGCGGCAGCGCGCCGTCCCCTGATTCAAGCACCACGGCAGGCGGCCCCTCTTGCACGGGCGGTCCGCCGCTTGGGCGAACGACGAATCGGCGCCCACCGCTGCAGGCGCGCGGGAACGTGGGCCTAGCCAGACGGCGGTGGATGCCCTAGATTGCATGCATGGGAGTGGTGACGGGTACGGATACTCAAGCGACGCCCGCCGGCGTCGACCCTCTGTTGGCCGGCGTGCGGCGGCTGACGCTGCTCGCCGACGAGACGCCCGACTCGGAGTCGATCTTCCGTGCGCTCGCCCATGAGCTTCTGTCGGTACCGGGTGCCGAGGAGGTCCAGGTGCACCACCTCGGCGCTCCCGGCGCAGGGCAGGACCTGGTGGCCGTCTACCTGTTCGAAGCCGATGGGCGGCTGAGCTACCTGCTCCCCAGCGCTGAGCGGCCGCCGGGGGTGAGCTGGGTCGCGAGCACCGGCCAGAGCTTCCTCGCCGCCGATGACCGCGAGCTCGCGGCAAGCGTGCCCCGGCTCACGGCAACCGGTCAGACGAACTGTGCGCTGCTGGTGCCGCTCGGCGAGCGGGGTGAGGTGGCGGCGGTCGTGATGCTGGTCCGCCGGCTCTCCGTGGCCTTCGACGAGCGCTCGATCGAGCTTGCAAGGACGCTGGTCGACCAGGCCGCCACGGCGCTCGCGCTCGTGCGTGCGCGCACCGAGGCGGGCACCGATCCGGTCGCCGGCTGCATGAACCACCGCGCGATGCGCCGCCGTCTGGACGAGGAGATCGTCCGTGCCGCGCGGACCGGCAGTCCGCTCTCGTGCCTGCTGATCGACCTCGACAACTTCAAGCTGGTCAACGACCGTCACGGCCATCAGGCCGGCGACGCGACGCTGCGCTCGGTCGTCCAGGCGCTGGTGGGCGAGTTCCGCGCTTTCGACCGGGTTGCACGCTACGGCGGAGATGAGTTTGTCGTGATCCTGCCGAACGCCGATCTGGACAGCGGCACGGCTGCGGCCACGCGGGCCCTGGAGCGGCTGCGGGCGCTGCCCTCCCTGCAGGAGGAGGAGCCGGGTGTGTCAGCCTCGATCGGCGTCGCGCAGTGGCAGGCGCCGATGACGACCGACGAGCTCCTGGCCGCCTGTGACGTCGCGCTGCTGCGCTCGAAGCGCCAGGGCAAGGGGCGCGTGACGAGCGCCTCGCAGGCCACCCGCTAGGGCCACGCCAGATCCGCGACGCGACGACTCTCGCAGACGCATCCCCGGACGACTCTGCGAGACTGGGGGTAGGCCTCATCCACCCACTGGATCGCCCGGGAGACGCCCATGTCGCAGAACAGCTTCAACGCCAGGGACACGCTCGAGGTCGGTGGGCGCGAGCATGAGATCTTCCGCCTGGACGCGCTGCAGCAGCGCTTTGACGTGGCCCGGCTGCCATTCTCGCTGAAGGTGCTCCTGGAGAACCTGCTGCGCACCGAGGGCAACGGCTCGGTCAGCGCGGGCGACATCGAGGCGCTGGCCGGCTGGGACGCCCGAGCCCAGCCGAGCAGGGAGATCGCCTTCAGCCCCGCGCGGGTGCTCATGCAGGACTTCACGGGCGTGCCCGCGGTCGTGGACCTGGCGGCGATGCGCGACGCGATGGCCGAGATGGGCGGTGATCCCGCGAAGATCAACCCGCTCACCCCGGCCGAGCTCGTGATCGACCACTCGGTCCAGGTCGACGCGTTCGGCACGCGCGACGCCTTCCGCGTCAACGCCGAGAAGGAGTTCGGGCGCAACCGGGAGCGCTATGCCTTCCTGCGTTGGGGACAGGGCGCGTTCGAACACTTCTCGGTCGTGCCCCCCGACACCGGGATCGTCCACCAGGTCAACCTCGAGTACCTCGCCCGGGTCGTGTTCGAGAACGAGAGGACCGGCCAGCTGTATCCCGACACGCTCGTGGGAACCGACTCCCACACGACGATGATCAACGGCCTGGGCGTGCTCGGCTGGGGCGTCGGCGGGATCGAGGCCGAGGCCGCGATGCTCGGGCAGCCGCTGTCGATGCTGATCCCGCGCGTGCTCGGCGTGAGGCTCCACGGCGAGCTGCCCGAGGGCGCGACCGCGACCGACCTCGTGCTGACAGTCACCCAGCTGCTTCGCGAGCACGGCGTGGTGGGCTCGTTCGTGGAGTTCTACGGTGCCGGCCTGCAGGGCCTTCCGATCGCCGACCGGGCGACGATCGGCAACATGTCCCCGGAGTTCGGCTCGACCTGTGCGATCTTCCCGATCGACTCCGAGACGCTCACCTATCTCGCCCTTTCCGGGCGCCCGCCCGAGCAGATCGCGCTCGTGGAGGCCTACGCGCGAACGCAGGGCCTCTGGCACGACGAGGACTCCGAGCAGCCGACGTTCTCCGAGACGCTCGAGCTCGACCTTGCGGAGATCGTTCCGAGCATCGCCGGTCCCAAGCGCCCCCAGGACCGCGTCCCGCTGACGGGGGCGCAGGAGTCGTTCCGCGAGGCGCTGGGTGGCTATGTGCAGGCCTACGACGGGCGCGATGAGGCCTCCGCCGAGAGCTTTCCCTCGAGCGATCCCCCGGCCAACGGCAACGACGGGCCCACCCCCCAGGACGGGGGTCCCAGCTATGTCGATGAGGCAGCACACGGCGGCGTGACGGTGAAGGCGAGCACAGCTGCGCCGTGCACCCTTGCCGACGGCACCGAGGTGTCAATCGACCATGGTCACGTGGTGATCGCGGCGATCACCAGCTGTACGAACACATCCAACCCGTCGGTGATGGTCGGCGCGGGCATCCTCGCCCGCAACGCGGTTGCCAGGGGCCTGCGCTCGGCCCCCTGGGTCAAGACATCGCTGGCCCCGGGGTCGAAGGTGGTCACCGAGTACCTCGACCGCGCCGGCCTCACCGAGCCGCTCGAGGCGCTCGGCTTCAACCTCGTCGGCTACGGCTGCACCACCTGCATCGGCAACTCCGGCCCGCTCTCGCAGGAGATCTCCCAAGCGGTGAACGACGCCGACCTGGCGGTCGTCTCGGTGCTGTCGGGCAACCGCAACTTCGAGGGACGCATCAACCCGGATGTCAAGATGAACTACCTTGCGTCGCCGCCCCTGTGCGTGGCCTACGCGCTGGCGGGCACGATGGACATAGACATCCTCGCCGAGCCGCTTGGCCGCGACGAGCAGGGCACGGACGTATATCTAAAAGACATCTGGCCATCCGGGCGGGAGATCGCCGAGACGATAGGGCAGGCCGTACGCTCGGACATGTTCCGCAAGAGCTACGGCGAGGTGTTCGCCGGCGACGAGCGCTGGAACGGGCTCGAGGTTCCCGCGGGCAAGCGCTTCGCCTGGGACGCGGGCTCGACCTACGTGCGCCTGCCGCCCTACTTCAAGGACATGCCCGCCGTGCCCGCGCCGGTCACCGACATCGGCGGGGCGCGTGTGCTCGCGCTGCTCGGCGACAGCGTCACCACCGACCACATCTCCCCGGCCGGGTCGATCAAGCGCGACGGGCCCGCGGGCCTGTACCTGCAGGGGCTGGGGGTCGCGCCGAAGGACTTCAACTCCTACGGCTCCCGCCGCGGCAACCACGAGGTGATGATGCGCGGGACGTTCGCCAACATCCGCCTGCGCAACCAGCTGGGGGGTGGGCGCGATCCACTTCCGGAAGGCGGCGTGACCCGCTACCTCGGGCCGCCGGCGGCGAGTCCGCAGGGCGGAGCGCAGGCGGCTGAGACGATGTCGATCTACGACGCGGCCATGCTGTATGCGCGCGGCCACGTGCCCCTCCTGGTGCTCGCGGGGAAGGAGTACGGCTCGGGCTCATCGCGCGACTGGGCGGCCAAGGGCACGAGCCTGCTGGGCGTGCGCGCCGTGATCGCCCAGAGCTTCGAGCGCATCCACCGCTCGAACCTGATCGGCATGGGCGTGCTGCCGCTGCAGTTCGGAGACGGGCAGAGCGCGCAGTCGCTCGGGCTGACCGGCGAGGAGGTCCTCTCGATCACCGGCCTGGCCGAGGCCATGGCCGATGGCGGCGCCGCACCGCCGGCTGTCTCGGTGGTTGCACAGCGCGAGGGCGCCGAGCCGGTGCGGTTCGATACGCGCGTGCGCATCGACACGCCACGCGAGGCGGAGTACTTCCGCCACGGGGGCATCCTCCAGTACGTCCTGCGAACCCTGTTGGCCACATGAGCGACCCGGCAGGCGAGCCGCCCGCGGAGCGCCCGCGCGGGGCCGGTGCCCCGCAGGTCCTGCTCGACCTGCTCCTCGCGCGCGGGCCTTCAGGTTATGAGACCGCTCCCGCGGCCGTATGGCGTAACGCGGCGAGCGCATTCGCCGCGGTCAGCACCGACGTCGTCGGCACCCCGCTGGCGCACGTGTCAGCCAGGCACGGCTTCGAGAAGGCGCCGCCGCGGCTCATGGTGATGGGCCACATCGATGAGATCGGGCTGATCGTCACCCACATCGACGACGAGGGCTGCCTGTGGTTTCGCGCCGTCGGCGGATGGGACGCGCAGATCCTCGTGGGCCAGCGCGTGGTCCTGGACACCAGCGACGGGACGGTGACGGGGGTCGTGGGCAAGAAGCCGATCCACCTCCTGCGCGAGGAGGACAGAAAGAAGGTCGCCGACATCCGCGAGATGCACATCGACATCGGCGCACGTGACGGCGCCGAGGCGCACGAGCGCGTGCGGATCGGCGACGTGGCCGTGATCGACACCGTGCCGGCCGAGCTTCCCAACGGGCGGCTCACCTCGCGTGCGCTGGACAATCGCCTGGGCTCCTACATAGCTCTGGAGGCCGCGCGGCTGGTGGCCGAGGCCGGCGGCGCGCAGTGGGATCTGACCGCCGTGGCCGCCGCCCAAGAGGAGATCACATTCGGTGGCTCGCGCACGAGTGCGTTCGCGCTTGCGCCTGACGCGGCCATCGTGGTGGACGTCACCCACGCCACCGACGCCCCGGGCATCGACGTGAAGGAGGCCGGCAAGCACGAGCTGGGCTCGGGGCCGGTGCTCACGCGCGGCTCGATCGTCAACCCCCGGCTGTTCGAGCTGCTGTTCCAGACGGCCACCGACGAGAAGCTCCCTTTCACGGTCGAGGCCGCCGCTCGCACCACCGGGACAGACGCCGACGCGGTCCACCTCAGCCGCGGCGGAGTGCCCACGGCGCTCGTGTCGATACCGATCCGCTACATGCACTCGCCGGTCGAGCTCGTCCAGCTCGACGACGTCGAGAACTGCGCACGCCTGATCGCGGCCGCGGCGTTGCGCCTGGGCCCTGAGAGCTCCTTCGCGCGCTGAGGCTCAGTGAGGCTCAGCCGCGCTGATGATCAGCTGGGTGCGCCGAGCTCGGTGACGGGCACGATCGTGTAGGGCTCGCCGGGCGAGCCCCCGAGCGCCAGCACGCGCAGTCCATCGGGTCCTGCGTAGATCTTGCGTTTCGTCGTGGGTCCGACCCGCACGAACGTGTCGCGGTCGAGGTCCACTCGATCGCCTTCGATGTCGATCCACCCGGAGCCGCCGATCGCGAGGAACGCCTCCTCCTGACCGGTCTCCGCGTGGTCGTGCTCGGGGTAATCGGTGAAGTTCGGGGGCAGCTGGATCACCTGCATGCCGAACGACGTCACGCCCAGCTCTGCCCGCGCCTTGACGAACCCTCCGCCGTAGCCGGTCTCCATCTCATCGATGCGCTTTGCGGTGTAGTCGGCCATGCGGGCGCCATCCTATACGGTCGGCGCGCCCATCAGGAGCGCGAGCTGGCGCGATTGCGCAAGCACGGTGCCGTCGGCCGCCCAGATCACGCCGTCTTCCTCGAAGAAGCCTTCGTGCAGCACGCCTGCGCGGAAGCGCGCGAGGCACAGCTTGCCAGCCTCCGGGTCCTCGGTGCGCGGAAGCACCGTGCGGAAATGGACAGTCAGGTCGATCGTGGGGCTGACCGCCGGGCCCTTGAGACGGACGAACGGTGCGGGGAAGAGCGCGTCGCAGAGGAACGCGAGCGAGAGCGCGTCGAGCGGGCGCGGGTCGGCCATGCCGAGCCAGCCGGCGATCTCCATCGGCTGTTCAGAGCCGGCGAACGGAACCGTGCCCAGTCGCTGCTGAAAGACCAGCTGGCGGGTGAACGGCGGGGCGCCGGCGTGTCGCATCGTTCCCACCTCCTCCACCGGGTCCGGCGGTGCGACCTCGGGCATCCCGATGTCGGAGACCTCGGGCGCGCTCCAGGGAACGGAGAAGGCTGCCAGCGCCAGCGCACACATCACGCCGTCCCGCTCCATGCGGGCCGAAAGCGTGCTCAGCGAGCGACCGGCCCGCTCGACGACGGTGTGGATGCTGACCGGACCGGGCTCCGGCGCGCGCGCGTAGTGGATCGTGAGCGACCGCGGCGCCCGGGCGGGATCGGCGACGGTCTCGATCAGCGCGCGCAGCAGCATCGCCGCCAGGTAGCCGCCGTGCGGTCCTCGACCCGCTCGCCAGTCAGGCGAGATGTCGGCTGTGAACAGGCCCTCCGATGCCGAACCTCCGAGACGCTGCACGGCCGTGTCCCGGTCGAAGGAGCCGGGCGCAGGAGAGTCAGCCACGCACGAGCCGCTTGTAGGTGATCCGATGTGGGCGATCGGCGGCCGCGCCGAGCATCGCCCGGCGGTGCTCCTCATAGGCCTCGAAGTTGCCCTCGAACCAGGTGACCTGCGAGTCGCCCTCGAAGGCGAGCACGTGGGTGGCGACGCGGTCCAGGAACCAGCGGTCGTGGGAGATGATCACCGCACACCCGGGGAACGCCACGAGCGCGTCCTCGAGTGCGCGCAGGGTGTCCACGTCGAGATCGTTGGTGGGCTCGTCCAAGAGCAGCAGGTTGCCGCCGGTGCGCAGCAGCTTGGCCAGGTGCACGCGGTTTCGCTCCCCGCCGGACAGGCCGCCGATGCGGGCTTGCTGATCTGTGCCTTTGAAGTTGAAACCGGCCGTGTACTGGCGCGAGTTGACGACCCGATCACCGACCTTCAGCTGGTCCACACCCTCTGAGATCTCCTCCCACACGGTCTTCGCAGGGTCGAGTGCGTCGCGCGACTGGTCCACGTACGCGAGCTGGACGGTGTCACCCAGCTCGAGCGTCCCCGAGTCGGGGGACTCCTCGCCGGTGATCATGCGGAACAGCGTCGTCTTGCCCGCGCCGTTGGGGCCGATCACGCCGACGATGCCCGCGCGTGGCAGCTCGAACGACAACGACTCGATCAGCAGCCGGTCGCCGAACCCCTTGCTGACGGCGTTCGCCGTGAGCACGCGCTCGCCCAGGCGGGGGCCGGGGGGGATGTGGATCTGGACCTCGTCCAACTTGATGTTGCGATCCTCGGCCACGAGCTCCTCGTAGCGGGCAAGCCGGGCCTTGGATTTCGTGCGCCGTCCCTTCGGGTTGGTTCGGACCCATTCGAGCTCCGCGGCGATCGTGCGCTGACGGCCCTTCTCCGAGCGCTCCTCCTGCGCCAGGCGCGCCTGCTTCTGCTCGAGCCAGCTGGAGTAGTTGCCCTGGTAGGGGATGCCCTTGCCTCGGTCGAGCTCGAGGATCCAGCCGGCGACGTTGTCGAGGAAGTAGCGGTCGTGCGTGACGGCCACGACGGCGCCCTTGTACTCGGCCAGATGCTGCTCGAGCCACCCGACCGACTCGGCATCGAGGTGGTTGGTGGGCTCGTCGAGCAGCAGCAGGTCGGGTGCGCGCAGGAGCAGGCGACACAGGGCGACCCGCCGTCGCTCGCCGCCGGAGAGGGTGGCGACCTCGGCCTCCGGCGGGGGTAGGCGCAGGGCGTCCATCGCATATTCAAGCTGGGTGTCGAGGTTCCAGGCGTCGGCGGCGTCGATCTTCGCCTGGATCTCTCCGAACTCCTGCGCCGTCTCATCGGAGTAGTCGGCGGCGAGCTCGTTGAAGCGATCGAGCAGCGCCTTCTTCTCGGCGACACCGTCCTCGACGTTGCCCTTGACGTTCTTGGACTCGTCGAGCGCCGGCTCCTGCTCGAGCATCCCGACCGTCGCTCCCGGGGCGAGCGCCGCCTCGCCGCGGTAGTCCTGATCGACCCCCGCCATGATCCGCAAGAGCGTCGACTTGCCGGCGCCGTTGTAGCCGAGCACGCCGATCTTGGCGCCGGGGTAGAACGCCAGGGTGATCTCGTTCAGCACGGTCTTGTCCGGGGGGTGCAGCTTGGACAGCCGGTGCATCGTGAAGATGTATTGAGAGGACATCGTCAGGCAGCATAGAAGGGCTGGAGCTCGAGCAATACAGCCACCAGAGCTCAAACAGGGGCCTGCGCGGGTCGCTAACGTAGGTGCGTTGTGCCCACGACCATCCTCGACATAGAGCAGCATCTGCTCCTGCTGGAGCTGCAGGCGCCGTTCGACAAGCGCGACGTGCAGCTGGCTCGCCGCAGGATGGCCAAGCGCTGGCACCCCGATGTCGCCCCCCAGGGCCGCCAGTTCGAACACGAGCGCCACCTGAAGGCGATCAACGAGGCGGCCGACCAGCTCGAGCGCCTGGCCGAGGGCTCGCGAGGGGGCAACGTGTCGCGCAACGCGGTGCGCGCGAGCGCCGCCGCGGCACGCTCCGCGCGCGCGGAGGCGGGCAAACGCGCCTACGAGGCCGAGCAGCGTGCTCGGGCCCACGCCGACGAGCGCGCCAAACACGACCCCTTCGCCAGCCGCGTGCCCGACCACTCCGTGGTGCACCGCTATGCTCGCTGCCTGTCCTACCCGGAGTGGGGCGTGGGCACCGTTGCCGGGATCTACTTCACCGGCACTCCCGACGATGATCGCGCCAACGGTTCCGGGCCGGACGGCCAGCAGGGCGACGGCGGGGGCAGCCCCGGCACGGACGGTTCCCTGCAGTGGGCGCGCGTGCGGTTCAGCCACGGCGTGCGCACGGTGCCGGCGGGGAGCATGCGGTTCGTGGACTTCTCCAAGCCCGATCCGGCCGAGGAGCGCGTCGAGCGCTTCATGATCGCCGCCCAGCGGGCGATGGCCGAGGGCGAATACGAGCTCGCGGCCCAGCGGCTCGTGTACGCACGCGATGCCGAACCCAGGAACGTGACGGTGCTGCGCCAGATGACGCTTGCCTTCTGGCAGGCCGGCAACCTCGATGCAGCGGCCCGGTCGGTGCGGGACTGGGCGCGGGTCGATGGCGCGCGTCCCGCTCCCCATCGGTTTGCGGCGCGCATCTACGAAGACATCGGCGCGATGGACCTGGCCGAGGAGGCGGCCGCCCGCGCCGCCGAGCGCGGCACCTCCGACGCGGGGGCATGGGAGCGGCTCGGGCGCCTGCGCCTGCGGTTGCGCGACCGCGAGGGAGCCCTCAAGGCGCTGGAGCGCGCGCTGGCGCTGGGCGCCGGGCAGGACGTGCGCGATCTGCTGGCACAGGCGCTGGCGATCGAGCCGAGCGTGGCGTGAGTGACGTAGATCCCCGCAGGGTGTGAACTCCCGCGGGAAGCCGGTCCTGACAGGACGTGGGGCCCTACAGGATGTTGACGGCCCGCGAGACGATCAGGCCGATGGTCACGAGCGAGACCAGCGCCTGCACGCCCATGATGCTCTTGGCTGTGTGCGTCAGGGGCATGGTGTCGGTGGGCGAGAAGGCGGTGGCGTTGGTGAGCGAGACGTACAGGTAGTCGATGAACACCGGGCGCCACTCAACGGGCTCGATGCGGTCGTCGGTCATCTGCGGGAACAGGAAGTCCGGGGCCGCGTCATGCCCCGCCGCGCGCCTGCCCGGCCCGCCCCGGTCCAGCTCCCAGTACCAGAGGGCGAAGATGAGGAAGTTGGTCAGCCAGATGAGCACGCCGGCGACGATCAGCGCGCGCGCGTTCGGTGTGCTGTGGTGCAGCAGGAAATGGGTGAGAGCTCCCAGCGAGTAGATGTTGGCCGCGCTCACGAACGCCGTGAGCGCGAGCGCCGCGTAGCGCCGGCGCGGGTGCTCGTGCTCGAGCTGCTTGGGAGTTGCCATGAACATGCCGATCAGCAGGGCGCCCTCCAGGCCGGGGATGAGCCATGCGGGGCCGATCGTCAGGCGCTCGGGCAGCAGCACCTGCAGGCCGATGGCGACGAGCACCGTGAGCTGCGCGGGCCAGAACGGCTCGGCCGCCGCACGCGGTGGATAGGGACGGCCGGCCTGCACTGACGGTTCGGCGGCCATGCCTGGGAGGGTAGGGGGCACGTCGGAACGATCGGGATCTGGACCAGCTCGCCTGCGCTAGCCTGATGTCGTGGGCATCGAGAACCCGGTTCATCTGCTGTTCATCGCAGCGGTCGCGCTCATCGTGCTGGGACCCAAGCGCCTGCCCGGCCTCGCCCGGGCGCTGGGCGATGGGATCCGCGAGTTCCGCGAGTCGATCGCAGGCACGGCGAACGGGACCGACCCGGTGGAGCCGGCCCATCCGGCGGATCCGACCGAGCCGGCACGGTCGGACGACACGCCGAGTTGACGCTGTTTGCGCCATAGTGCCGCTCGTGGCCGATGACGACGCTCCCGTGGTTCTCGCCGAGCGGCGCGAGAACGTCCTGCTGATCACGCTCAATCGCCCCGAGGTGCGCAACGCCGTCAACGCCGCGGTGGCGGCAGGCGTCGCGGGAGCCCTGGACCAGCTCGACGAGGACGACTCCCTCTCGGTCGGCGTGCTGACGGGAGCCGGGGGCTTCTTCTGCGCCGGCATGGACCTGGGAGCGTTCGTCAAGGGGGAGGCACCCTGGTTCGGCGACCGTGGCTTCGCCGGAATCGCCCAGCGCGCGTCACGCAAGCCGCTGATCGCCGCGATTGAGCGCTTCGCGGTGGCGGGGGGCATGGAGATCGCGCTCGCCTGCGATCTGATCGTCGCCGCCAAGGGCGCAAAAATGGGCATCCCCGAGGCCAAGCGCTCGCTCGTCGCCGCCGGCGGCGCCCTGCTGCGCCTGCCCCGGCGCATGCCCTACCACCTGGTGATGGAGCTGGCCCTGACCGGCGATCCGTTCCCCGCCGAGCGCTTCCACGAGCTGGGCCTCGTCAACCGCCTGGCAGAGCCCGGCTCTGCCCTGGACGTGGCTCTGGAGCTGGCTGGGGCACTGGCCAAGAACGGGCCGCTCGCGCTGGCTGCATCCAAGCGCATCCTGCAGGAGCAGTTCGATTGGTCAACCGCGGAGATGTGGGAGCGCCAGGGTGAGATATCGGGCTCGGTGATGGCCTCCGAGGACGCGCGCGAGGGGGCGAACGCGTTCAAGGAGAAGCGCGACCCCGTCTGGCGCGGGCGCTAGCACTACGCGCCGCGGCGCTTGCGCTTGCGCTGGCGGCGTATCTCAAGGAATCGTCTCCACAGCGCCCGCATCAGCGATCACCGGGCGCCTTGCGCGGGTACTGGGAGATCGGCTCGCCGAGGTCGATCGCGGTGGTGACGATGCGGTTCTGTTCGTCGATGTGCGCCGCCGGGTAGCCCTCGCCCGGGCTGGCGCGCTCGGGACGCCCTATGTAGCCGAACCGGATCCCCTCTGGCATGATCTGCATCAACCGGGGGAACATGTGTGCGCGCGCGCCCATGTTGCGCGGCTCCTCCTGCACCCACACGACCTCGCGCAGCTTCGGGTAGCGCTCGATCAGCTGCAGGACCTGTCCTTCCGGGAAGGGGTACAGCAGCTCCACGCGCGCCACCACAAGTCCGGGGTGGGCCGGGCGGTCCGGGTGGCCGACGAGGTCGTAGTAGATCTTTCCGGTGCACAGGGCAAGGCGCGTAACCTGCGAATCGTCCACTCCGGGCTCCGCGAGCACCGGGTGAAAGCGCGTGTTCTCGGCCAGGTCGGCGACCGAGCTGGTCGCCTGCGGCAGGCGCAGCAGCGACTTGGGGGTCATGATCACCAGCGGGCGCTGCTTTGCCACGCGCGCCTGGCGGCGGAGCAGGTGGAAGTACTGGGCCGGGGTGGTGGGGCTGGCGACGCGGATGTTCCCCTCGGCGGCGACCGTCAGGAAGCGCTCAAGGCGCGCTGAGGAGTGCTCCGGTCCCGATCCCTCATACCCATGCGGCAACAGCAGCGTCATGCGCGAGGTCTGGCCCCACTTCGCCAGGCCCGAGACGATGAACTGGTCGACGATCACCTGCGCGGAGTTGACGAAGTCCCCGAACTGCGCCTCCCACAGCACGAGTGTCTCGGGCGCCTCCTGGCTGTAGCCGTACTCGAAGCCCATGCACGCAAGCTCCGAGAGGGGGCTGTTGTGCAGCTCAAGCGGCGCCTGCGCGTCGGGAAGGCTCTGGATCGGGCACACCGTCTGCCCGGTCTTGGCGTCGTGCAGCACCATGTGGCGCTGGCTGAAGGTGCCGCGCTCGGTGTCCTGTCCGGTCAGGCGGATGGGGATGCCCTCGGTGAGCAGGGACGCGAACGCGAGCGCCTCGGCATGCGCCCAGTCGATCGGAACCGACGGGTTCTCCGCGGCCAGCGCCTCGTGGCGGCGCTCCAGCTGTTTGACGAGCTTGGGGTGGACCGTGAACCCCTCGGGTGCCCGCAGCAGCTGCTCGCCCAGTTCGCGCAGTCGCGCGGCGGGAACGGCTGTGTCCACCTCGGGGCTGGGCGAGCGGTCGAGCTGATACTCGCCCGTCGTGTGCTCCTCGCCCTCATGCTCGGCGGCGGCGGCGATCTTCGCCTTCAGGCGCTGGTGCAGGATCGTGAGGTTGTCCCAGACCTCCTGCGCCTGGCGCTCGACCTCCTCCTGGGTGACGACTCCCTCGCTCACCAGACGCTCGGCCCACAGCTCGGCCACGCGTTTCTTGGTCTTGATCTTGGCGTACATCTCAGGCTGGGTGTAGGCGGGCTCGTCAGACTCGTTGTGTCCGAAGCGCCTGTAGCCGATCAGGTCGATGAGCACGTCGTGGCCGAACTCCTTGCGGAAGGCGAACGCGAGTCGCACGGCGCTCATGCAGGCGGGCACATCGTCCCCGTTGACGTGGATGATCGGCACGTCGAATCCCTTTGCCAGGTCGGAGGCCCAGCGGGTGGAACGGGCGTCGTCGGGATCGGTGGTGAAACCGATCTGGTTGTTGGTGATGAGGTGGACCGTCCCACCGACCTTGTAGCCGTCGAGCGCCTGCAGGTTCAGCGTCTCGGACACGACGCCCTGGGCGGGGAAGGACGCGTCACCATGGATCACGATCGGCACAGCCGCGTCCGTGTCCTGGTGGGCGTGCGGCCCCACCCGGGTCGTCTGTGCGGCGCGGGTGGCACCCTCGACCACGGGTGAGACGTACTCGAGGTGGCTCGGGTTGGACTCGAGGTTGACCCGGATCGTCCCGCCGTCGGGGAGCTCGTAGGAGCCCTGGGTGCCGTGGTGGTACTTGACGTCGCCGGTGCCTCCCTGGGGGATCGTGGTCACGGCCTCGAGCGTCGAGGCGCCCTCGAACTCGGCGAAGATCGTGTCGTAAGCGCGCCCGAGGTTGTGGGCGAGCACGTTCAGCCGCCCGCGGTGGGCCATTCCGATCACGACCTCGTCTCCACCGTTGGCCGCCGACAGCTGGATCAGCTCGTCGAGCATGGGCACCGCCATGTCCAGGCCCTCGATCGAGAACTGGTGCTGGCCGAGGTAGGCCTTGTGCATAAAGCGCTCCAGCGCGTCGACCTTCACCAGGCGCCTCAGCAGCCACTTGCGCTCCTCGACCGTGAGCGGCTGGCGGAAGGCGCCCGACTCGATGTGCTCGCGCAGCCACACGCGCTGGCGGTGGGACGCGATGTGCTCGATCTCATACGCGATCGTGCCGCAGTAGGTCTCGCGCAGGTGCGGAAGCGCGTCGGCGAGCGTGGCCCCGGTCACATACATGTGAAAGATCTTGGCCGGGATCTTGGCCTGCAGCTCTCCTGTCAGGCCGAGCGGCTCGGGGTCGAGCCCCGGATCCCCCTCGGGCTCTGAGCCGAGCGGGTCAAGACGCGCCGCCAGATGGCCATGGCTGCGGAAGCGCGTGACCAGCGTGCTGGCCGCCTGCACCGCCTGCAGCAGCTCCTCGGCGCCGGCGCCGGGGGCCTCCTTCGCGCTCGCGGTCGAGGCGGCGACCGCCGCGGCGGCGGGCGCGGGCAGCGTGGGTGCGGGACCGAGCTCCACGCCCAGCGAGGCGAAGACATCCTCGTAGAAGCCGTGCTCTCCCTGCAGGTACTCCTCGATCAGCGCGAGGAAGCGCCCGGACTCGGCGCCCTGGATGATGCGGTGGTCGTACGTCGAGGTCATCGTCATGGCCTTCTCGGCGCCGATCATCGCGCCGACGTTGCCGAGGCCCACCGGGTATGCGATCGAGCCGGTGGCCACGATCGTCCCCTGGCCCGTCATCAGCCGGGGGACCGAGGCCACCGTCCCCAGCCCGCCGGGATTGGTGAGCGTGATGTTGCCGCCCGCGAGATCATCGGCGGTCAGCGTGTTCGTGCGCGCCTTCTCCACGAGCGCGTCGTAGGACTCGAGGAAGCGGTCGAAGGGCTGGCGTCCGGCGTCCAGGACGACGGGGACCATCAGCGTTCGAGAGCCGTCGCGCTTCTCCACGTCCACCGCCAGGCCGAGGTTCACCTGGCCGTCCTCGATCCGGTTCGGCTTGCCGTCGATCTCGGCGAAGTGATTGGCCATCACCGGCATGTCTTCGGCCGCACGCACGATCGCATAGGCGATCAGGTGCGTGAAGGACACCTTGCGCCCGGCCGCCTTCAGCTCGCGCCGGCGCGCGTCCAGGGCGGTGACGGTGAGCGTGCGGAAGCTCGTGGCCGTGGGGATCGCCCGCGACTCCTCCATGTAGCGCGCGAGCGCCGCGGCTCCGCCCCGCAATGGCCGGACGCCCGCAGAGGCCGCACTCGCCGTGCTGCCGTTGGCGGGGCCGGCGGGTGGCGCCGCTCCGCTCACCGGCGGGGTGCCGCCGCCGAAGGCGGTGCTCAGCACGTCAGACTTGGTGATGCGCCCCGCAGGACCGCTGCCGGGCACGTTTGCGAGATCCACGCCCTCGACCGCCGCGGCGCGCGCGGCCACGGGGGAGACCTTCAGACCGTCGGGTGCCCCGGCGGCGGAGGGAGCCGGGGCAGAGGCACCGTCCGCGCGCGCGGCGCCGTCTGCGCCGGAGGCGCCCTCAGTGGAAAGGCCCGTCGTCTGCTCCGCCGGGGTACCGCCGTTGCTCTGCGCCTCGGCGGGGCCCGCCCCGTTCATGGCGATGCGGGCGATCACCTGCCCGACGGTCACCGTCTCGCCCTCCTCGATCAGGATCTCGCTGACCGTTCCGGTAGCGGGCGACGGCAGCTCGAGGTCGACCTTGTCCGTGGAGATCTCGACGATCGTGTCGTCGAGCTTGATCGGGTCGCCGACCTTCACGTGCCATTCAAGGACGGTTCCCTCGGTGACCGACTCGCCGGCGGCCGGGGTGACGACGTCGACTGTCTGCTGTGCAGTCATCCGAAGATGGCTTCGTCGCTGTCCGACTCACCGGCGGGTGGGGTCACAACGTCTGTTGCCCGCTGCGCCGCGGTGCCCATTGCCATGTCACTTTCACTCTAGCGCTGATCGATAGCTCAGTGATCCGGTGCGGAGGCACGGGATGTACGCCGGCCCTGCTCGCGTATGAACTCGTAGCTTCCGATGAACGGGCCAAACCCGCCGAGGACGGCGACGGCCACGCCGATGCGCAGCGAGATCACGCGTTGGCGAACGGCAGCGATGCAGGCCAGCGACATGACGATCCAGAGAATCCCGTGGGTCCAACCGAGCACAAGCGTCGGGCCGGCGAAGCCCGCCACGGCGCAGGCGATCAGGCTGAGGTAGACGACCGAGTGAAAGAACGAAGTCCACTTCAGCCTGGTGAATGTCAGTGGTCCCGCGGCGTCCCGCGGCTCACCGCCGCCCTGGGGCGCCGAGCCGGCCCGTGGCGAAACGTTCACCTGCGAGGGCACGCTCACCCCGACAGCCAGCGGGCCATGCGGGGCAACGCATCTCCGGCCTCGGGCGGCCAGTCCTCGATCTTCCGCGGCCACCAGGCAAACGCGTCGTGCTCATGGTCCGGCGTGACCGTGTCCTCGACGCCCTCGGCCAGCCACGCCTGCCCGACGAACATGACCAGCTCGTGTGGTAGCCGCATCAGTGCCTCACCGGTCACCCGCTCGGGGGAAACGGCCCACTCCTCCCTCAGCTCTCGCACGAGCGTGTCGGCCGGGTTCTCACCGAGGTCGACCGCGCCGCCCGCTCCCAGTGACCAGCGACCGGCCCAGGTGGAGACCCATCCGGCGCGGCGGCCGGCCAGCCAGCGGCCGTCGGCCGAGCGCGTCACGCACAGAGCCGCCACGCTTGAGGAGGCGTCGCCGGCAACCAGTCGCAGAGCCCAGCGAAGCGGTTGCAATTCGATCGCGATGCCATCCTCTTCCTGGGTGTAGTCCAGGAGGCGCGCCGCGACCCCGTCGTGGCTGGGAGAGCCTCGATCCTGCAACCCCTTGATCGCCGCATCGGCGGCCTCGACGTGCGCCCGGGAGGGCTCGAAGTGCTCATCGCGCCAGCGTGCCTTCACCCGCTCGATGGGCCACGGTCCTCGCGCGAGGATCTCGGGCTGCTCGGTGGTCTGTTCAGGTTGGGCGGACACGCGTGAGAAAGGCTAGTGGGTATTCAGAGAAGGCTAGTGAGCATAGACTCGCCCCTGTGAAGATCCGCCGACGCAAGCATTGGGGCTGGGGTTTCGAGGACCAGCAGCCGTCAGTTGCGGAGCTGAGGGCGATGGCCGCAGGAGCGCTCGCTGAGCTGCCGATCGCGCTCGGCGAGGTCGAGGCCCCGGTGGGGCTGGGCGAGCTCCGACTCGCGCCGCCGCGCGTGCTGGCGCCGAGGGCGCTCGCGGGTATCTGCGAAAGCGACGACCATGCGCGCGCCTCCCACGCGCTGGGCAAGTCCTACTCGGATGTCGTGCGCGGCTTTCGCGGGCGCTTTGATCATCCCCCGGATTTCGTCGTGCGCCCGCGCGAGGAGACCGATCTCGAGCGGGTGCTCGAATGGTGCTCGGACGAGCGCGTCGCGGCGATTCCGTACGGCGGGGGAACCTCCGTCGTCGGCGGGGTCAGCCCGGACGTGGCGCCCACCTACAACGGTGCGATCTCGATCGATCTGCAAGCGCTCGATCGCGTGCTCGAGGTTGATCTCCTATCGCGTGCGGCACGCATCCAGGGCGGCGCCCTCGGCCCGGGCCTCGAGGCCCAGCTGGCCGAGCATTCGCTGACCCTGCGTCACTTCCCCCAGTCGTTTGAGTTCTCCACCCTCGGAGGCTGGATCGCCACGCGCGCGGCCGGCCATTTCGCGACGGTGTGGACGCACATCGAGGATTTCGTCGAGTCCGTGCGAGCGATCACCCCCGCCGGCGTATGGGCATCACGACGGCTGCCCGGATCGGGAGCGGGTGTGAGCCCGGATCGAATGCTCGCAGGCTCGGAGGGAACCCTGGGGCTGATCACAGAGGCGTGGGTGCGCGTGCAGCCCCGCCCCTCCCACCGGCGCTCGGCGGGGGTGCGCTTCCAGAGCTTCCTCACCGGGGCCGAGTGCGTGCGTGCGATCAGCCAGTCGGGTCTGAACCCCGCGAACTGCCGTCTGCTCGATCCCGGTGAGGCGCGCATGACGATGGCCGGCGACGGCTCGCACGCGCTCCTGGTGCTCGGCTTCGAGTCCGCCGACCATCCCGTCGATGGCCCGATGGGGCGTGCCCTGGAGATCTGCGCCGAGCACGGCGGCAGCTTCGCCGAGCGGAGCGACAGTCCGGGCGGGGATGCGGTGAGCTCCTGGCGCGAGGCGTTCCTCGGGGCCCCCTACATGCGCGACGCGTTCGTTGCCATGGGAGTCCTGGCCGAGACGTTCGAGACGTCGATCACGTGGGAGCGCTTCCCCGGCTTCCACGAGAGCGTCACGGCCGCGGCCGAGGAGGCGGTGCTGCGCCAGTGCGACGCTGCGGGGAAGGTGTTCTGCCGATTTACCCATGTCTACCCGGACGGGCCGGCGCCCTACTTCACCGTGCTGGCCCCCGCGCGGCGGGGAGAAGAGGTCGAGCAGTGGGCCGAGATCAAGCGCGCCGTCTCGGACGCGATCCTCGGCGGGGGCGGGACCATCACCCATCACCACGCGGTCGGGCGCGACCATCGGCCGTGGTATGACCGACAGCGCCCGGAGCCGTTCGCCGAGGCTCTGCAGGCCGCCAAGGCTGCGGTCGACCCACGCGGGATCATGAACCCGGGCGTGCTGATCGATCCGCTGCCATGAGGATCGCGGTCCTCGGGCCCGGAGGGGTGGGCGGACTGCTCGCAGGTGCACTGGACCGGGCGGGTGCCCAGGTGGTGGTGGTGGCCCGGGAGTCGACTGCTGCGGTGATCTCCGAGCACGGCCTGCGGGTGAGCAGCGTGAGCCTGGGGGAGTTCGTGGCACGCCCGCGCGTGCTCGAGCGGCTGGCCGAGCCCGTGGACGCGCTTATCGTCGCCACCAAGGCGGCGGGGCTGGCGCCGGCGCTCGAGCGCATCGCAACACCGCCCAAGCTGGTGCTGCCGCTGCTCAACGGGCTTGACCACATCGCGCTCCTGCGCGAGCACTTCACGGCCGACTCGGTCGTGGCAGGCTCGATCCGTGTGGAGGCGGATCGTCCCCAGGCGGGCGTCGTCGTGCACACGAGCCCGTTCCTGCTCGTGGAGATGGCCAGCCGGTACGCGCGCGCGCGCGAGGGGATGCGGGAGCTCGAGAATGCGCTCAACGAAGCGGGGGTGCGGGCGCGAGTGCTGGACTCCGAAGCGCAGGTGATGTGGTCGAAGCTGGTGCGCCTGAACGCGCTCGCCTGCACCACGAGCGCGTACGACAAGCTGCTGGGTGAGATCCGCTCCACGCCCGCACTGCGCGCGGACCTCGTCTCCGCGATCGAGGAGGGGTGCGCCGTCGGGCGCGCCGAGGGAGCGCAGGATGTCGACCCGGCCAAGGCCCTCGCCGAGCTCACCGCGGCGCACGCCACGCTGGGCAGCTCCATGCAGCGGGACATCGCCGCGGGGCGGCCCCCGGAGCTGGACGCGATCCCGGGGTCGGTGCTGCGCGCGGGCGCGCGCCACGGACTTCAGTGCCCGACGATCGAGCGACTGGTGGCGATGATCGCCGCCCGTATCAACACCGCGGTCTCCTCGCCGGCCGGTTAGGGGCCGGCTACTGCTCTTCAAACGGAGAGCGGCCCGGCCAGGCCACGGGGACCGACTGCGTGGAGACCGCCTCGACCGCCTCCTCCTCGACCTCGGTCTGGCCCTCGTCGTGCTCGCCGTCGCACAGCACGCGGAAGTTCCCCGTCACACCGCTGTCGGCATGGATGGTGATGCCGGGAAGGATCTCCTCGCCCTCGTCGAAGGAGAGGCGCTCCATGTCGAAGTGGGACAGGCCGATCCCGTGGGCGGTGTGCGTCGGGTTCTCGCGGTCGTGCGAGGCAACCGCCTGGGCGAAGCGCTCGAGGTTCTTGGCGATCTTGTGAGTGTCCGCCATTGCTTGGCTTGAGGGTAGCGCGGGGGGTGCGACCTTGGGCCTACGGCGTTTGCACGAACTGGCTCGGGGCCCGCTCCCTGCGTCAGGACGGCCGCTGGCCCTCGAGTATCTCGATTCGGTAGCCGTCGGGATCGCGCACGAAGCAGAGCCGTGAGCCGCCGTCATGGATCGAGTAGGGGGGCTTCTCCGGCTCGATGCCCTGCTCGGCCAGACGGGCGAGCGTGGCGTCGAGGTCCTCGGCCGTGATCGCTATGTGGCCGTACCCGGTGCCCAGCTCATAGGAGTCGACCCCGAAGTTGTGGGTCAGCTCGAGGCGCGGCATGTCGCCGTCGCCGGGCTGGTTCATGAACACGTTGACGGCCTCGTCGCGAATCGGGATGCGCCCTATCTCCTCAAAGCCCAGGGCGTTGTAGAAGGCGACCGAGCGGTCGATGTCGGTGATGCGGTAACAGGTGTGGATGAGGGCCATGGCTGGAGTCTAGGAAAAGTCGCCATCAGGCGCGACCACGCCTGCCGGCGGCGCACGCCGGCGGTCGAGCCTGTCCGGTCCTCGGCGTTCAGGTCACTGAACACAAGAGGTACATACGGCCCATTGGTGGGCGTGGGTAGAGCGCGGACACTCACTGGGTCCTATTCAGCAGCGATCGCGTCCCGGGGCTGGCCCCCGGGGCGCTCAACTTGACACTGGAGGAAAGGAATCCGTTCTATGTCCACTTTCATCAGCCGCCGTGCGGCAACCAGCCTCGCGTCAGCCGGGGCGCTGCTGCTCGGCGTGCTCGCCGCGGCGCCGCAGGCCGACGCGCAGCCCATCTATGTCTGCCAGAAGGTCGGCGGCACATTCCATGTAGTGACGAGCAAACAGAAGTGCAAGAAAGGTGAAAGCAAGCTGTCGCTGGGCGTGAGCGCGGCGGGCGCGATGGGCTGGTCGGCGCGACCGGTGCCGCCGGCCTGACCGGAGCGGTCGGCCCCGCCGGCGTCAGCCGGAGCCGCCGGAGCGACCGGACCCGCCGGAGCCCCAGGAGCCCCCGGAGCCGCCGCCAACGCGAGGAGCCACCGGAGCCAACAGGCGCTGACCGGAGAAACCGGAGCCAAAGGCGTGACCGGAGCAACCGGCGCGACCGGCGCGACCGGAGCGACCGGACCGACCGGAGCGACCGGAGTCACCGGCACCGTCGGCTCGGTGACGACGGTCGCCACAAAGAAACAGATTGCAGCGACTGCCGAACAGCGGAAAAAAACGCCACCATCACTCTGACATCGCCAGCGTGTCCCGCGGGGAGCCAGCTCATCTCGGGTGGATTCTGGTCGGAAGCAATCGGCGTTGAGATGGTCGTGTCGCGTCGGACCGCAACTGGTAACACCTGGGAATACTTCGCCGAAAACACAAGCAATGATCGCATCGACAGTGGAAGCCTACGGCTACTGCCTGAAAACCTCCTGAGGGTCTGAACACGACGATCAAAGGGTCAAACGCGGACGGACGCCGGGCTGTGTGACAGCGCGGCAGTCCGCGAAGGCCTCGCAGCACAGCGACCCCGGCCATCGGCCGGGGTCGTTCGCTGTCTAGACTCAAGCGCGTGCGAACCCTGATCGTCGGTCACGGCGGGCGCGAGAGCGCTCTGGCCCTTCGTATGTCCGAGCACAGCGAGCTGCACGCCTTCATCGGCCACGCCAATCCCTCGCTCGTGCGCTACGCCGAGGCGTCGGGGGGAAGCCACGCGATCGGCGACGTCTGCGACCCGCAGTCGGTTGCGGCCTTTGCGCGCGCGCACGAGATCGATCTCGCGATGGTCAGCGCCGACGAACCCCTGGCGGCGGGGGTCGTCGATGCGCTGCTGGCCCAGGGAACGCGCGCCGTCGGTCCGACGCGGGACGGCGCGGAGATCGAGTGGAACAAGGTCTTCGCGCGCACCCTGCTCGCCGACGTGGCGCCGGAGGCGGTGCCGATGTTGCGCGTGGTGGCGCACGAGCACGAGGTGCGGGAGGCGATCGAGTCCTTCGGCTCAACGCCGGTGGCGGTGAAGCCCTCGGGGCTGACCGGCGGCAAGGGCGTGAAGGTCATGGGCCCGCATCTCGCAGACCACGACGAGGCGGGAAGGTACGCGCTGAGCCTGCTTGCGCGCGGCAAGCCCGGGGAGTCGGTGCTGATCGAGGAGAAGATCATCGGAGCCGAGTTCACCATTCAGGCGATCAGCGACGGCAGGACCGTCCTGTTCCCCCCGGCCACCTACGACTACCCGTTCCGCTTCGACGGAGACGAGGGACCGGGCACGGGCGGCATGGGCTCGCTGTCGATGGCCGCGCCCACCCTGCCCTTCATGACCGCCTCGCACTACGAGCGCGCCTGCTCGATCATCGAGCGGGTGATCGAGCGTCTCGCCGATCAGGGACGCCATTTCACCGGGATCATGAACAGCGGCTTCTTCGCCACGGCCGATGGCGTCAAGGTGATCGAGTTCAACGCCCGCTTCGGAGATCCCGAGTGCATGAACATCATGAGCCTGTTTCGTGGCAACTGGCCCGAAGTCATGGATCGCATGTCCCGGGGACAGTTGGAGAAGGGTGATGTGCGGCTGACCGAGGAGGCGTCGCTCGTCCTGTATCTCGTCTCGCCCGACTATGCCCTGCGCGCGGGTGAGCCCTACGAGTTCGGCCTCGACCGCCGCGCGATCGAAGCGGCCGGGTGTCATGTGTTCTTCGCCTCGGCCGTCGAGATCGGCGAGAATCGCTACTCCACGGTGGGGACCTCACGCGCCGTCGCGCTGGCCACGACGGCACCCACTCTCAGGGAGGCGAAGGAGCGAGTCGTGCAGAGCGCGGGTTCGGTGGGCGTGCTCGAGTGGCGCAGGGACGTGGGAGACGAGAGCTATCTGGAACGGCCTGAGCGCGTTGGTTTCAGGAGTGCCGGTGTGAGGTCGTACGTGCGAGTATGGCTTCGATGATCGTCGAGACCGCCTCCCATCCGCAGTTCCTGTCGAACACCTACCTCGTCGCCGACCACGAGGGCGGTCCCGCGTTCTTCGTCGACGCGGGTGGGCCCGTCGGGTCCCTGATCGAGGCCGCCGAGCGCCACGAGCTGACGCCCACGCATGTGCTGCTCACCCACCACCACTTCGACCACGTGTGCGAGGTGGGAGCCCTGCGGGAGCGCTGGCCGCAGATCGAGGTGCTGATCAGCCCGCTCGAGCGCGACATGCTCGCTGCCGGGGGCGCGGACGCCGGCGCGGTCGTGACGGGAACGGTCGAGGCGGGACAGACGCTGCAGCTCGGAACGCTTGAGGTGCGCCCCTTGTACACGCCGGGACACACGGCCGGAATGCTCTCATTCCTGGTGGGGGATCGCTTCGAGATCGCGGGTGCCACGGCAAGCCGCAATCCCCAGGCGCGCTCCACGGGCGCGACGCCCGGCGGCTTCCCCGGCGGGCAGGCGGTCGTGTTCACCGGCGACACCCTGTTCAAGAACTCGGTCGGCGGGGTCAGAGCGCCCGGGCACACCACCTACACCGATCTGCGTGACTCGATCATGGGAACGCTGATGGAGCTGCCGCCCGACACGATCATCTACCCGGGACATGCCGACCCGAGCACGGTCGCGCAGGAGTGGGACTCGAACCAGTTCATCCGCATCTGGCGTGGCCTTGACCCGCAGGGCGCCGAGCCCTGCACTGCGCTGGGCGAGCCCGCCACGCTGGTGCTGCTCGGGGACGACTACGACGGCGGCAAGAAGGCCTGGGTCCGCTGGCCGGACGGCTCCGACGACATCGTGCCCGGGTCGCAGGTCGAGCGGTCGGTGTGAAGGCCCCTCCGGACGGGCCGTCCGGACTGCAGAAAAGCGTCCGTACGCGCTGCGGTTCGTAGGATTCAAGGTATGGCGCGCGAGAGCGAGAAGATCCCGACCTCGCGCGTGCAGCGCACGGCGACCGTCGCCAACCTGGCGGCGAGCGAGGCCGTCAAGCAGTTCGGGACCCGCGCAGCCAACATCACGCGCGGGGATGAGGCGTCGAAGGAGGCGATGTCCAGGCGCCAGCTCAAGACCGCCAAGCAGATCGTGGCGGTTCTGGGAACGATGAAGGGCGCGGCGATGAAGCTCGGACAGGTGATGTCCTTCCTGGACGTCGGCCTCGTGGCCGAGGAGCACCGTGAGGAGTTCCAGCGCGAGCTGGCCAAGCTGCGCGACGCCGCGCCGACCGTGTCGTTCAAGCAGATGCGGCGCGTGATCGAGGACGACCTCGAAGAGCCGCTCTCAGAGGTGTTCTCCTCCTTCACCGAGGAGCCGATCGCGGCCGCGTCGATCGGGCAGGTGTACCGGGCGACGCTGAGAGACGACGGCCGCGAGGTCGCGGTCAAGGTCCAGTATCCGGGAGTTGCCGGAGCGGTGCGGGCGGACCTGCAGAACCTGGACATGATCATGCGCGTGCTCAAGCGGATGACCCCGGGGCTGGATGTGAAGGCGATCACCGAAGAGATCCGCGAGCGGATCGGCGACGAGCTCGACTACGAGCTGGAGGCACAGAACCAGCGTTCGCTGTCGCGCATCTTCGCCGGCCACCCGTTCATCGTCGTGCCCGACGTCGTGGCCTCGCTCTCGCGCGAGCGGGTGCTCGTGAGCGAGTTCGTGCGCGGCGTGGGCTTCGAAGAGCTGAAGAGCCGTCCGCAGGCCGAGCGCGACCGCATCGGCGAGATCGTGTTCCGGTTCTTCCTCGGATGCCTGTATCGGCACCGGCAGTTCTCCGGCGATCCGCACCCCGGGAACTTCCTGCTGCAGGACGACGGCCGCGTCGCGTTTCTGGACTTCGGATTGTTCAAGCGCATGGATCCCGCTGCCGGTCGAGCTCGAGCTGGCGGCGCAGCGAGCGGTCGTGGAGGGCGACGCGCCCGCGCTGCACGCGCTGCTCGCCAAGTCGGGCTTCCTGCCTGAACCAGAGCGGGTGAACCCCGATCACCTGCTGGCGTTCATCGAGGACACGATCTGGTGGTACACGACGGCCGACGAAACGGTCGAGTTGACACCGGAGGTCGCTACCCACGTGATGATCGAGAGCTCGGACCCGCGCTCGAGCCACTTCCGGGAGATGCGCCACCAGGACATGCGCCCGGAGCATCTGTTCGGCCGGCGCATGGAGATGCTGACGCTGGCCGTTCTCTCGCAGCTGCGCGCGCACGCGAACTGGCACAGGATCGCCCGCGAGTGGATGTACGGCGATGAGCCCGTGACCGAGCTGGGCCGCGAGGAGGCGGCGTTCTACGGGCGCAGCGGCGTGGGTGCGGCGGGCTGAGGTGGAGCGGGAACCGCTCCACCTCGCCGACGGGCGCTACGCCAGCGCCTTCTGCTTCATCTGATCGAACTCGGCCTGGGTGATCGTGCCGCTGTCGAGCAGCTGCTTGGCTTTCGCGATCTGCTCGGCGGGGTCCCCCTTGCCGGCGACCGACTGCACGTACTGGTCCACTTCCGTCTGCGCGGCTTCCTGCTGCTTGATCGCGCGTTCGGTCATCCCCTTGTGCTCGGCGATCAGGTAGATGAAGACGCCGAAGTAGGGAATGATGATGATGAAGATGATCCACAGGACCTTGGCAAACCCCGAGGTGTCGTGACGGCGGAAGATGTCGGCCAGCACGGTGAACAGGATCCAGATCCACACCACGAAGGCGAAGAAGATGAGCATCGTCCAGAAGATTTCGAGGAACGGATAGCTGGTGGCGAGGATCATGGTTGCGGTCCTTATCGATCGAGGAACAGAAGTGAACGCCCCCCTTCCCGCCACGCCGGCGGCCCCGGGGCCGTGGGCAGCGTACAGCATATTCGGCTAGGCCAAATCGCCACGTCGCGGCGCGGCGGGTACGCTCCCAGCATCGAGCGCCGCCGGCGTGCCCTACCCGTCAACGCCCAGAACAGGAGATCGGATGAGCGACAGACCCGTTTTCATCTACGCCGCGACCTACACCGACCGTGCCGACGCCTTTGCCGACTACGACGGCCTTTTGGAACTCCACGCCGCGAAGCTGGTGGGCACCTATGACGTCGCATTGATCGTCAAGGACGCCGACGGCAAGGTCCACGTCGCAAAGCACGAGAAGCCGACCCAGCATGGCGCCTGGGGAGGGATAGCGGTGGGAGCACTGGTCGGGGTGATATTCCCGCCGTCGATCGTCGGGACGGCTGTGGTCGGTGGCGTCGTCGGCGGCGTCGGCGCGCATCTGCGCAAGGGCATCGCGCGCGGCGACGCCAAGGAGCTCGGCGAGCTGCTCGATGACGGAGAGGCGGCGCTGATCGTGATCGGGGAGTCGCGGGTCGAAGAGCAGCTCGACAAGGCGCTCACGCGCGCCGAAAAGTCCATCGAGAAGGAAATCGACGCCGACAACAAGGAGTTCAAGCGCGAGCTCGAGGCGGCCGAGAAGGAAGCCGCGGCGGGTTAGGCCTGATAGCCTCGCCGATCGTGACCGAGGACCCTGAGCAGAGGGCCAGGGATGGCGGGCAGATTGAATCCAGCACGCCGGCGGGCTCGCCCGCCGGCGGCGGTCCTGGCGGCGCGGACGCCGGCGGCGTAGGCGCGCGCGGGGGCGCTTCCCCCGCGGCCGCGCGACGCGCCATGGACGCAGGCGCGCACGGCGCATCTGGGTGCGCGTGATCCTCGTGGTCGCGACGCGTGCTCGCGATCCTCGCGATCTTCGCGATCTGGGCCAACCGCCAGCTCTGAACCCGACCAACTGGGCGAAAACGAGCACCACGCTGTTGCAGAAGCGACCATCCGCACCGCCCTGTCCGGCTACCTGATCGACCAGCTGTACGCGAACGTCGACGTCTCGCAGGCCCAGCTCAAGTCGGGCCTGCCCCCGCAGCTCGCGCCGCTCGCCGGCCCGATCTCCGGAGCGCTTCACAACCTCGCCGAACAGGGCGCCGAAGGCGCTCGCAAGCCCCGCGCGTGCAGAACGCCTGGGAGCAACGCCAACCGCACCGCCGATCAGGCGCTCGTCTCGATCGTCAAGGGCGGCGGCTCGCGCGTGCAGATCAAGGCGGAACCGTCTCGCTGAACCTGCGCGAGATCGTGGCCAAACTCACCACACGCCTCGGCCTGCCCGCCGGCAGCTGCCGAAAAGCTGCCCGCCTCGGTGGCGAACCTGAAGATCGTCACCTCCAGACCAGCTCGGGCTGCGCGCAGACCTGGCCAAAGCGCTTCACGCCCTCGCCCTGCTCCTGACGATCATCGTGTTTGCGCTCTACGCGCTGGCCATGTTCCTGGCGCGCGGACGCCGGCGTCGCACGCTGATGTGGGTCGGCTCGAGCCTCGTGATCTTCGCCGGCGTGATCGTGCTCGCTGGGTCGCGCAACATCGGACAGGGTCAGCTGATCTCGGCGATCACCATCGACGCTCGATCGAACCCGCTGCCAAGACGCTTACTCGGTCGCCACCTCGCTGCTCGTGCAGGTCGCGAGCGCGTTCGATCATCGTCGGCATCCCGGTGATCGCCGCCGGCCTGGTTCGCCGGCCCGGCGCGCTGGGCCGTCTCTGCTCGGCGCTTTCGATCGCCCCACTTCCTGCGCGATCAGCCCGGCATTGCCTACTGGCATCGTCGCCTTCATCTGCTCGCCCTGATCTTCATCTGGGGGCCGATCCCGGCCACTCGCAACCCGCCGGGATCATCGTGTTCCTCGCTCTCGCTCTCTTCGGGACCGAGGTGCTGCGGCGCCAGACCGCCGTCGAGTTCCCGGACTGATGAGGCGACGACGATCGCCGCAACTCGGAGAACTTGCCGATGCTCAAGGCCCAAGGCGACGCTGACCGGCGATGAGTTCGAGGACACAGACGGCGCGCGTCCTGCGCTCCTGACGGCGTGAGCTAGAGACCCGGTTTCGGCGGTGATCCGCCCGGACTCGACCGCCGCGAGCAGGGCCTTGTAGTCGCGCTCGTTCTGCTCGGCGTAAGCCTTCGAGAACTCGACGATGGCGCGGTCGAAGCTCGTGCCCTGACCCAGATAGGCGGCGATCGCGATGCGGTCGCCGCTGCGGGCGTGTGCGCGCGCGAGCGTCCAGCCGCACAGCTTGCCGTACGTGGCCATGCCCTCGGGGACCATCTGCTCGACTTCCGCCGAGCCCTTCCAGTCCTTCAGCTGGCGGCCGTAGAAGTCCCGTTCCCGGCCGTCCAGGCCGGACTCGACGTGGACCCAGCCGAGGAAGATGTCGCTCGCGGCCTGCATCAGGTGCTGTCCGCTGACGACGCGCTCGCCGTGGTTCTGCAAACCCGCTGGGACCGAGGAATCCCTCGAGCACCGAGGCCTCGGCCTCCTTCATCTGCAGAAACAGCGGGTCCTTGTCGTCGCGGCCCAGGAGTAGGGCGATCCAGGCGCGCGTGCCGACGCTTCCCACGCCGACCACTTTGCGCGCGAAGTCGACCAGCTCGAACTCCTCGAGCAGCACGCGCCGGTCGTGCGGGAGCGTCGAGCGGTACGCGCGCAGCTGCTCGTGCAGTCCCTCGAACAGCTCGTCGCGCGCTTCGCCCTCGGCGAGTGCGTCAATCGGCACGATCAGCGGCGGATCGGCCACGATGCGCGGCAGCCCGTCGACCATCGTTGTCAATTTGGAGAAGGCCGACATGCTGTCGCGCGTGCGCGCCTTGGCGAGGGTCTTCTCGGTGCGCTTGACCTGCTTGGGCTTGAACTGCGAGCCGAGCTCCGCGATCGTGGCCTCGATGTCGAGGTGGGCGTACCACACTTCGAGGTTCTTCATCGCGGCGAAGGACGCCATCGCGGTGCGGTACTCCGCGACCGTGTCGAGTACCACCTGCTCCTGCTCCTTGACCTGAAAGCCGTTGTACTGAGCGGCGATGAGCATGCTCACGGCCAGGCGCTTGACGTCCCACTCCCAGGGGCCGGGGAGCGTCTCGTCGAAGTCGTTGATGTCGAACACGAGGCGGCGCTCCGGTGAGGCGAACACGCCGAAGTTCGATAGGTGCGCATCGCCGCAGCACTGCACCTGAAGCCCCGAGCGCGGCGTCGCCGCGAGATCGCTGGCCATGATCAGCGCCGCGCCCCGGTAGAAGGTGAAGGGCGAGACGAGCATGCGCCCGTAGCGGATCGGCACGAGCTCCGGCACGCGCGTCTTGGCCTGGCGCTCGAGCAGCCTGACCGGGTCGGTCCGCCGCGCCACCGGCTCATAGACGGCATGGCTCGAGCGCGGAACCTCGCTGCGCGCCGCCTTGCCCCGGGCAGCGCGCTCGGCCGCGCTGAGATGGGCTACCACCCGGGTCGCGTCGCTCGTGGCCGCCATGCTCAAAATATACCGGTTGCTACCTTCCCAGGAATGGTCCAGAACGCGGTTAGCGCCCATCATCCGGGCACCGCCACGGACCGGCTCGTCTTCCTCGGCCATGCCACCGTCCTGATCGAGCTGGACGGGGTGCGTCTGCTAACCGACCCGCTGCTCGTCGGTCGTGTCGCGCACCTGCGCCGGCAGGTCCCGCTGGTCGACCGCAGCGTGACCGCCGGCCTTGACGCGGTGCTGATCTCACACCTTCATCACGATCATCTCGACCTCGCCTCGCTGCGGCTCCTGGGTCGCGATACGCACCTGCTGGTTCCTGCGGGCGCCGGCGCATGGCTGCGGCGCCGCGGGTTCAAGGTGGTGACCGAGCTGAATGTCGGTGACACGGTGCACGTCGGCACGCTGGCCGTGACCGCGGTGGAGGCTCGCCACGACGGCCGGCGCCGCCCACGCGGCCCGCGAGCCAGGGCCCTCGGCTATCTGGTGCGTGGCACGAGCGCGATCTACTTCGCGGGAGACACGGAGCTCTTCGAGGACATGCCCGGCCAGTTACCGCGGCTCGACGTCGCACTGCTACCGGTTGGCGGATGGGGTCCGACTCTCGGTCCCGGCCACATGGATCCGCTCGACGCCGCACGCGCCGCTCAGCTGCTCCTGCCGCGGCTTGCGATTCCGGTGCACTGGGGAACTCTGCTCCCGATCGGCATGGCGCGGCGCCACCGGGCGCGGCTGGGCGACCCACCCCGCCTGTTCGCCCAGAACGTCGCGCGTCTGGCGCCGAGCGTCGAGGTCCGCATCCTCGCACCGGGCGAGGAAACCACTCTCGAGGCAGGAAATCGGGGTGTGAGCGGCGAAGGACGCGAGGTATGAATCCCCCTGAGGCTCGAGGAGATATACGTGACGACGAGGTTCTCGCCCGGGAAGTGGGCGAAGTCACGAGACTGTGGTGGCTGCTGCTCCTGGGCGGCTTCGTCTCGGTCGTTGTCGGCGTCCTGCTGCTCGTGTGGCCGAGCCGCACCCTCGAAGTGGTCGCGATCCTCGTCGGCATCGATCTGCTGCTCGTCGGTGCCATCCAGATCGGGCTGGCATTCGGTGAGCCCTCGGGGACCCGCACCGGCCCGCTCCTGCGCGGGGCATTCGCCGGGATCGCCGGCCTCATCGTGATTCGCCATCCCGGTGGAAGCCTCGTCGTGATCGCGCTCGCCGTCGGCATCTACCTGGTGCTGGCCGGCGTCATGAAGCTCGTCTCTGCATTCGAGGCAAGCGTCGGACGCGGATGGTTGCTGTTCGGGGGCGTGCTCGACCTGGCAATCGGCGTCGTGATCGTCGCGTGGCCGCAGTTCGGTCTGACCTCCCTGGCCGTGATCCTGGGCATCGCCCTCGTGCTGCGCGGGATTCTCGAGTGCGTGTCCGCCTTCGTCCTGCGATCCGCCAACAGGGCCCTCGCGGCGGGCTGAGGGCGAGCAGGCCGGGGTCTCAGGAGTGTGGGGTCAGGAGCGCCGCCTTGTGGGCGCGGAACTCCTCGTCGGTGAGATCCCCACGGTGATGGAGGTTGGCCAGACGCTCGAGATCGGCGATTCGCGCGCTCTGCTCGCCGCCGTCCGCGCCGGATGGTCGTGCCCCTGACAGCGCCGCGAGGGCCGACTGGCGGCGCGCCACCAGCCAGCCGCGGCACGCACGCGCAGCGTCCCCGAGCTGCGCATCGGGAAATTCGCGTGCGGTCATCCGACGCAGAGCCTGGATGCCGAGCACGAGCACGATGGCGATGCCGATGACCGGGATCGGCTGACGCGTCGAGGGGAACGGTCCCCAGATGACGAGGAGCAGAAGCGCCAGGCCTGCGGCGGCGTACGCGTACTGCACGTGCTCGCGCAGCGTGGGCGCCACCGCGCGGCGAAGCGTGCATGCGGGCCGTGTCGAGCCGGCGATCCAGGCGGCGAGGACGAGCACGGCGCCGTAGGTGATCAGCGCGATCGCGGCGTTGTAGAGGAGGCTTGTTCCGATCGCGAAGGCCTGGTGCACGGCCGGCTTGTTGGATGGCACCGTGACCAGGGAGTTGACCACGGCGTCGCCGATCAGGCGCCGGGCGAGCACCACTATCAGGCCGATGCCCACCAGGCACCATCCGGCCGTGCGCACCGCCACTCGTCGCCGGCCCTCGTCCAGCCACACCGCCAGGATGAGCAGGCCGAGGGCGATCAGAGGAAGCACCAGCGCGAGGCCCTTGATCGCCTTGACGATGTTCTGCGCCGTCTTCAACTGCGATGAACGCAGGATCACGATGTTGCCGCTCAGAGGGGGCAGCGTCACGCCCAGCTTCTGCTGGACGGTGCTGCGTGCGGTCGCACCTGAGGAGCCCTGCAGCTTCGACTGCACGCTCGTCAGCTGTTCCTGCAGGCCGAGCTGCGAGGCGAGTTGGACGAGCAGCGGGTGCAGCTGCAGGGCGACCACGCCGTTGTTGGTCGAGACCGCCTTGCTGCCTCCGTTCAGGATCCGCAGCAGCTCGAGCTGCGCACCGCGGTTGGCCGACCGCCACGCGTTCTGGACCGTCGCGGTCGAGAGGACCTGCGGGGCGACCTGGGTCGCCAGCGCACGCAACCCCGCCGTCGCCGGCGAGGCGAGGCCTGACAGATTTGAGGGCAGCACGCTCTTGATCTCGGTGGAGATGTCGACCGAGCTGAACAGCTCGTTGACCAGCACGCCGCCTACAGCCGCCTCGATCTTGGGATCGGCGAGCAGCTGCGAGCTCGTGTTGGTCCAGCTGTTGGTGTTGAGCAGCTGTCTGTTGATCCACACCGCGAGCACCGCGAAGACCCCCACCACGACCGCACATGCGAAGATCGCGTTGATCGTCCAGCGTCGCGAGCGTGGGGCTTTCACAGCAGAGCTGACGCGCGCCATGCGCGCCCATCATTTCACGCAGGCGCTCGACGCGGCTGTACACTGCGCAGGCATCCGGCTGGAGCCAGGCCGCAACCGAGTTACTGGGAAGGTCTTTGTTGACGTCAACCGCCCTCAGCAGGTCTCTCGCCGTCGCTGCGCTGCTGTTCATCGCCTCGGCGTTTGCCGCGTGCGGCGAATCCGCCCAGGACAAGGCAAAGGCGGAAGTGTGCAGCGCCCGCGCCGACATCTCAAAGCAGGTCGACACGCTCACCTCGCTGACGGCGTCCACCGTCTCTCCGACCGAGGTCAAGACCGGCGTTGAATCGATCGCCAACGACCTGACCAAGATCAAGAACGCCCAGGCCAACCTCGCGCCGGCGCGCAAGGAACAGGTTCAGGCCGCTACCCAGGCCTTCGAAAAGGAACTCAGCTCGATCCTGACCGGCATCACTTCCAACCTGTCTCTCAGCAACGCAGAGACACAGTTCAAATCGGCGCTGACCCAGCTCGCCACCAGCTTCAAGAAGACCCTCGCGCCGATCAACTGCTCATAGCGGGGGAGTGTGAGGAGTGGCCGAGGGTCTGTCGGCGGCCGAGGTGGGCAAGGAGATCGGCGAGCACGGAAAGCGTGCCGCCGACTCCCACGCGGAGGACCGACGGGACCGCCTGCTGTCGATCACCGAGGCGCTTCTGTTGTCGCTGGTCGCCGTGCTCGCCGCCTATTCGGGCTACGCCGCGGCCAAGTGGGGCACCGAGTCCTCGGTCTCGCTGGCGAAGGCGTCGGCCGCGCGCACCAAGGCCAACCGGGCGGACCTCGAGGGCCTTCAGATCCGTACGCTCGACTCGGTCTCCTTCAACGCCTGGTTCGCCGCCTTCACGGCGGGGAACGCCGACGCGGAGCGCCTTGCCGAAAAGCGGCTTCGCCCGGGCTACCGCCCGGCGTTCCACGCCTGGTTGGCCACCGATCCGGCCCACAACCCGAAGGCGCCGCCGGGCCCGTCCTATATGCCCCAGTACGTGATCCCGCAGGAAGTCGCCGCGACCGCGTATGACGCAAAGGCGGACGCCGAGTTCGCCAAGGGCTCTCAGGCCGGCGCTACCGGCGACAAGTACGTGCGCGACACCGTGTTCCTGGCGACGGTGCTCTTCCTGGTCGGGATCTCAAGCCACTTTCCCCTGCGCCAGGCGCGCTACTCGCTGATCGTGGTAGGCACGCTGATCCTCGTATTCGCGGTCGTCCAGCTGCTCGGCCTGCCCGGGCCGCCATGAGCGAGCGCCAAGACTCGACGAGCGAGCGTCACCGGGACTCGGCGAGCGAGCGTCGCCGAGAGCGCTATGGACTGCTGCTGGGCGCGATCATCATCGCGTTCTCGATCCAGGGCATCGCCGAACCGGCCGAGTGGGAGCAGATAGTCACGAGCGTGCTTCTCGGGGTGACGCTGCTGCTGGCCTTTTGGGCAGCGGAAGCCAAAACCTGGGTGATGCGAACGACCTTCATCGTCGTGGTGGCCGCGATCACCGCCAGTGTCGTCCAGGCCCTCAACGGCGATCTCGACAGTGGGGCGACGCGGCTGATAAACGCGCTCCTGGTGCTGCTGGCCCCGCCCTCGATCATCATCGGGGTCATCCGCAGCCTGCGCGCCAGACAGGCGGTCACGCTAGAGGCGGTGTTCGGTGTGCTGTGCGTGTACCTCCTGGTAGGCATGTTCTTCGCGTTCACGTACGGCTCGATCGACAAACTCGGCGGCCACCCGTTCTTTGCCGAAGGCCAGCTTGCGAGCGTCCCGCACTGCCTGTACTTCAGCTTCACGAGCCTGACGACCGTCGGCTACGGAGACTTCACGGCGCGCACCAATCTCGGCCACACCCTGGCCGTGTCCGAGGCGCTGCTTGGTCAGATCTACCTGGTCACGGTCGTCTCGCTGATCGTGGCGAACCTTGGTCGCAGCCGGCCGAGGGCGCGGAACACAGCACGCGACCCCGACGCCGACGCCTGACGACCGTGGGGCTGCTTGCTCGCTAGACTGCGGCGCTGGAAGGGCATGAGCCGAGCGCTCCGCCATCAGGGGGCCGGCGACAGAGCGACGACAGGAGAAGCCGTGAGCGCCGAGGATTTGGAGATGGGTCCGGTAGACATCGTTGTGATCGGCTTTCCGCCGGATGCGCCGAGAACCGGCGAGGCGATACCGATCTTCGTGGACCTCGTGGACCGCGGGATCATCCGCGTCCTGGATGTGCTGGTGGTCCAGAAGGACGAGCAGGGTACCGTCTCGGGCGTCGAGATCGCCGACCTCGACGGTGACGGCGCGGGCGACATTCTCCTGTTCGAAGGGGCGCGGACGGGCATGCTCGGCGACGAGGACGCCGCCCTGGCGGGAGAGGCGCTCGAGCCCGGCGAGGCGGCGGTGCTCATCTGCTTCGAGAACGCTTGGGCCGGTCCCTTCGCCAGCGCGGTTCGCCGCAACGGCGGCCGGCTGCTGGACTTCCAGCGGGTACCCACCCAGGAGCTCGTCGCCGCCATTCAAGCCCTCGACGCCCCCTAGTCATCTTTAGAGAGAAAGCGAGACCAGCATGCCACTACTTCGCCGTGTTGCCCGTGTAGCCGCCGTCGGCGCCGTCGCGGGCGGCGCAGCCGGGGCCGTGCAGCATCACCAGCAGGGCAAGTGGGCGCAACAGGAAGAACAGCAGATGGCCGCTCAGCAACAGCAACAGGCCGCCGCCGCCCCGCCTCCGCCGGAAGAGGACCCGATGGAGAAGCTCAAGGAGCTCGGCCAGTTGCACGAGTCGGGTGTCCTCACCGACGAGGAGTTCGCGGCCGCCAAGGCGAAGATCCTCAACGCCTAGATAGACATTCGAGGTCACAGACGTTGGCCCCGGTCGCCGATCAGCTCAGCTGCCGGCGCCATAGGCCTAGGCCCGGGCCGGTGCCGGTTCGGAGCCGGGTTGTCGCGTCGGCATTCGCCCGACGAAGAAAAGCGCAACGGCAGCGATCAGGATCAGGATGGTCAGCCCGGCGCGGAGCCCGTCGAGGCGCGCGTGGGCGTTGGCGTCGAGCGCCGCCTGCGTCACCTCCGAGCTCGCGCCGGCTTCCTTCGTTGCGGCTTCGAGCTGCTTGTCGGACATGAACGGTATGCCCGCGGCCAGCTCGATGTTCGCTTTGTCCTTGACGTCCTGAGGGACCGCGTTGTTCGTCTCGATGTGTGTCAGAAACGACGCCGTCAGCACGGCAATCAGGATCGACCCCGTGAGGGCGGTGCCCAGCGAGGCCCCGAGGTTGGTCACCGTGTTCTGCAGCCCGCCCACCTCCGAGCTCTGCTCGTCGGGCACGGCCGAGACGGTCACAGCGCCGAGCTGCGACGCGATTGCGCCAAGGCCGAGCCCGACGAGCAGCAACGGCACGGTCACGATCTCTGCCCCCGCATGGATATCGATCGCGGCCAGGAGCACCAGCAACCCGAGAAGCATCAGGAGGATCCCGACGCGTACAACCAGCCGCGGCGAGACGTCCGGAAACAGCCGCGGCACTCCCAGCGCCCCCGCCAGCAGGGTGAGGGACATCGGCATGATCCGAACCCCTGTGGCGATCGCTGACAGCCCTAGTGCCACCGACAGGTAGAGCGGGATCAGGAAGAAAACCCCCATCATCAGGAGGTATTGAAAGAAGAACATGGTCAGCCCGCCCCCGAGCTGCTCGTTGCGCAGCAGCGCCGGATCGACGAGCGGCTCCTCGCCGCGCCTAACCATGCTCGCCTCCCAATACAGAAACGACCAGACCAACAGGAGCCCGGCGACCATCAGCCACGGCACGGGCGACATCCCAAACCACTGAGGCGCGCCCGACTTCGGCGCCACCCAGCCCCAGGAGCCGGACTTGAGCACGCCGAAGACGAACACGCCGAGGCCCGCGGCGCACAGGACGGCGCCGATCAGGTCAATCTTCGGCCGGCGGTCGGGGGGAGCGTCCTCGGCGCGACGCGCCAGCACGAGGATGACCAACACAAGGATGACCTCACCAGCGAAGACCCAGCGCCAGGACGCATAGGTCGTCGCGAGCCCGCCGATCAGCGGGCCGACGGCGATCGCGATCGCCCCGGCGGCGGCCACGAGCCCGTAGGCCGCGGGACGGCGTGTCGCCGGGAAGTTGCCGGCGACCAGTGCGACGATCGACGGCAGGATGAGCGCGGCGCCGACGCCCTCGAGGAAGGACCAACCCAACAGCAACACCGGCAGGCTCTGTGACAGCGCCGTCGTAAACGAGCCGCAACCGTAGATGACGCAGCCGATCATGAACGCCCGCTTGCGACCGATTATCGCGCCCACCTTCGCCCCAGGGATCATCAGCATCGCCATCACGAGCGTGTAGGCCGTGATCGCCCCCTGGATCCCGGTGACCGTCGTGCCGACATCTTCGGCGACCGTCGCAATCGAGACGTTCATCACCGAGCTGTCGAGCGCCATCAGGAACTGGCCGGCGGCCAGCGTCAGGAGGATCACCTGAGCACCCTTGGCGGCGGCGGTCTTTGTCACGGTTGAACCGCTCATGGTGCCCAGCCTTACAGCTATCTGGGACGTCATGGTGTCACGGGTCGCGAGCGAGCCCGACGGCGGCGCGTCAGCTGGTGAGCCCGGCGATGCCGTGGCTCAGCAGCGAGGCGGCGAGCAGGATGAGGATCGCCGCCGCGAGCGTCCTCGCATGCCGCTCGAGCCACTCGCGGGCGCCCGCCAGCGTGCGCTTGGTCGGCTCGGGCGACACGGCCAGCATCACGAGCGCGATCGACAGAGGAAGGAGCGAGATGAGCGCAAACAGGACCCACTCGCCCGCGTACTGCGCCGCGCTGGGGTTGGTCTCGGAGATGTCCTTCAGGGCGAGGGGAATGAACCCACCGGGGTTGGCGAGGGTGGCCCCGGCGGCGACGATCGCGATCGCGGGCGAGGAGGCGACCTTGCTCATCTGCTCGATCATGCCGGCCGTCCGCTTGGGGTTTGGGGGCCGGCGCATGAGGCGGAAGATGTAGACGAGGAGGAGCACGCCGGCGACGACGTCGACGATCGCGACCCACGTCTTCGGTTCGCTCGGCTGCGGAGAGGCGGCGGCGTTCCCGATCACGAACGCCGCGACGATCCCGATCACGAGCGTCAAGCCAAACGCGCCGGCGTAGAACCACAAGCCTGTGCGCAGCGGCCGCTCGCCCAGAACGAGCGCCAGGACGCTGAACGAGAGCGTGGTCGGAGAGAGCATCGCAGCCAGCGCGACCAGTACCAGCTCGATCTGAATCGAGGTCACGGTTTACGATCGTGACGCGCAGGCGGCCGAAGCAGGGAGCCCGAGTGTGCCCGGACTCCCTGCGCGAACCTTACGTCAGACCTCCTCGGGCTCGCCGAGGACGATGAGACCGTGAATGCAGACCAAGCAGATGGCAAAGATGCCGAGCGACCACCACGGGTGCCCGCTATCGCCTATCGCCAGTAGCGCGCCGATCGCGCCGAGCGTCGCCGCCACGAGTCCGACCACGCGCCCGTAGACGTTGCCGGCGAACAGCGAGAAAGAGCCGGTCAACTGGATGACGCCCAGGATGATCGTGACCCACCCCCACGTGTGGAGGCTCGAGAAAACGTAGTGGGTTTCTCCGACATAGAATTTTGAATCTCCCACGGCTGCGATGCCGTAGACGATGTTCAGGACGCCCGCCACCATCAGCAGGATCCCCACGAACAACGCGCTGCCTACACCTCGCATTTGCTCCCCTTCCGGTAACAGGCGCCGGATGGCGCCATGGCAGGAGTTCGACTATAAGGCACCGAATCCTCTAGATGCGACCGGCGCGCAGGCGGGCCTTCAGAAGCCCGCGTTCGCGCTCAGAAACCGGTGTTCGTCTTCACGCGCTTGCGGTCCGTCTCGTGCAGGCCGCCCTTGGCAGCGAGCGTCTCGCACGCCTGGGCGATGTCCTGACCCAGGGTCATGGTCAGCGAATGGCCGAGCGTCTCCTTGACGAGCACGCGCATGATCTTCACGTGTTCGGCGTCTGGCGGCAGCGTGTAGGCGGGCACCATCCAGCCGCGCTCGGCGGCCAGCTGCGCGGCGACGTCGAACTCGTCGTAGTTGTGCTCTCCGGCGAGTTTGAAGGCGACGAGCGGAAGCTGCTCGTCCTGCTCGCCTCCGATCAGTTCGAACTCGCCGATCGCAGCGATCTCCTTCGCGAGCGTGCGCGCGTTGTACTTCATCGTCTCCATCACGTAGCGATAGCCATCGTGTCCGAGGCGCACGAAGTTGTAGTACTGCGCGAGCACCATCGCCGAGCCGGTGGAGAAGTTCAACGTGAACGTGGCGTCGCGCTTGCCGAGGTAGTTCTCGTAGAACACGAGGTCCTCGGGAAGGTCGTCCTTCTCCCTGAACACCAGCCATCCGATCGCCGGGATAGACGAGCCCGAACTTGTGGCCCGAGACGTTGATCGAGCGCACCTGCTCGAGCCGGAAGTCCCACTCGGAGTGGGGGTACAGGAACGGCCACACGAAGCCGCCGCTGGCGGCGTCGACGTGCAGCGGCACGTCCAGGTCGCGGTCGTTCTTGAGCGTCACAAGGAAGTCGTTGATCCCGGCGATGTCGTCGGCGTGCCCGGTGAAGGTGGTGCCGAGCACGGCGGCGACGCCGATCGTGTTCTCGTCGATGTGGGGCTCGACGTCCTCGGGTCCGATCGTGTACTTGTCGGGCTTCAGCGGAACGATCCGCGGCTCGACGTCGAAGTAGCGGCAGAACTTCTCCCACACGACGTGCACGTCTCCGCCGAACACGAGGTTGGGACGGTCGACCGACTGTCCGGCTGCCTGTCTGCGGGCGCGCCACTTCCACTTCAGCGACAGCGCGCCGAGCATGATCGCCTCGGAGGACCCCTGGGTACGCGCGCCGGTCGTCTCACCGGGCGCGTTGAAGAGGTCCGCGAGCATCCGTATGCAGCGCTGCTCGATCTCCGCCGACTGCGGGTACTCCGCGTGATCGATGAAGTTGACGCGCAGGGATTCCTGGATCACCTGGTCTGCCTCGGGCTCCATCCAGGTGGTCACGAACGTCGCCAGGTTGCGGGCTGGCAGGCCGTCGAGCACCATCTCCTGCTGGACCAGGCCCATCGCTTCCTCGGCGGTCATGCCCGTCTTGGGCAGCTTCTCGCTCGGGGCCGGCTCGAGCAGGTAGCGGTTGCCGTACATGGCCTCGAGGCTCTCGATCTGCTGGCGCGTCAGCTCAGGCGGGGGCGGGGCAGGAGGACGGTCGCCGCGTGGCTCATGGGATGGCATGCTTGGGAAACCTCCTGTAGACCGCAGGGCGGGCCGCCGCGGGCTGATCGTCGGCCGATACGCGCAAAAAGCAAAAGGTTGGCGTCGGACGCAAGGGTGGGCGTCGGGGCGGCGATTATAGGCGCCCGCTCGCTCTCACGCCGGCGCCGTGACAGCGGCCTGAGCGTCCGCGGGCGCGGAGCTCTCCTCGGCCGCCGCCTCGGGCATCAGCGCGAGCGCGGCCACCAGGAAGCAGAGTCCACCGAGGGCGGTACCGCCGTTCGCGATGCGGGCGCTGATCGGCTCCCCGCTCGACGGCTCGAGCAGCGACGCGATCGCCGCCGCGCCGAACGCGATCGAGCCGAGCATGTTCAGGGCGACGATCCGCCAGGACAGCGAGCGCAGTTTCAGGCAGACCCAGCGGTGGCACACCTCGGCGTAGGCGAGCTCGCTGGAGACGAGGAAGCAGACGGACCCGAGGGCGTCGGGCGCCCACACGCGTGCGTTGCTCTGGTGCGTGCTCAGGCCGTGTTTCATCGCCGTGAAGGTGCTGACGTTGAAGAAGACGGTCCCGACCAGCTGGACGGCCGCCGCGAGCCAGTCGATCCGCCGCGGCTCCCACGAGGCGGGACGCCAGCGCGAGCGCGCTCGCGACCCGAGACGGTGCTCGACGTTGACCGTCTCGGAGTACTGCAGGTAGGAGGCGGAGGTGAACAGGATCGAGCCGACGAAGAACGTCACGCCGATGGCGGGACGCGAGCTCGATCCCCACTGCGAGGCGAGGGCCGCGACCGTGAAGCACAGCGACCCGAGCGCGAACAGCACGCTCATCCACCAGCCGCGCCGGCGCGGGCGCCACCAGACCGGTTCCCGGCCGTCGCGGCGACCGGAGGGACGCGGGGCTTCCCTTGCGGTGCGCGCGCGAGCGCCAGCGCACCTCGGTGCCGTCGGGCCGGCGCAGAACCTCGCTCGTCACGAATGGCCCGGGCCCGCGGGACGAGACACGCTCCCACCCCTCGGGCACCTCGAGGTAGGAGCTCACGGGGACGCGATGGCGGTGGTGTCGCGCCGTTCGAATTTCAGCGATCCCGGGGCACATGAGCAGAGTTGTGGAGTCTATTTCGCCCTGGCAGGGGCGATGCTCTAGATTGGGCGACGCCGTGCGGGCGCGGAGCCCAGGCGGCGGACGAAAGGAGACACGATGTGCCGGTGGATGGCGTGGCATGGGCAGCCGATGCTCATCGAGGAGCTGCTCTTCAAGCCCCAACACGGTCTGATCGATCAGAGCCTGCACTCCCGCATGGGCGCCGAGACCACCAACGGCGACGGCTTCGGTCTCGGCTGGTATGGCACCGGGGAGGGACCGGGCGTGTATCACAGCGTCTCGCCGGCATGGGGGGACGCGAACCTTCGTGATCTCGCCGGTCATATCGAGACGCCCCTGTTCCTCGCCCACGTGAGGGCGACCTCGGGTACCGCCGTGCAGCAGACCAACTGCCACCCCTATCGTCACGGTCGCTGGCTGTTCGTGCACAACGGTCTCATCAACGGGTTCCACACCGTTCGGCGAGAGCTCATGCTCGCGGTCGATCCTGCCTCGTTCGACGAGATCCAGGGCACGACCGACTCCGAGCTGCTCTTCCACCTGGCCCTGACCTACGGACTCGAAGAGGACCCGCTTGCGGCGCTCGAGCATGCGATCGGCTTCGTGGAGGCCGCATGCGCAGCGCGGGACATCGAGCACGCCGTGCAGGCCAGCATCGGCGTGAGCGACGGCGAGCGCCTGTGGGCTGTTCGGTACTCGACCGAGGGCAACTCGCGCACGCTGTTCGCGTCCGCCGACGTTCATGCGCTCAAGCAGCTGCATCCCGAGAACCCCCGCCTGCAGCTTCTGCACGACGAGGACCGGCTCGTGGTCTCAGAGCCGCTCGTGGACCTTCCCGGCGCGTGGCACGAGATCGCTGAGTCGACCGCGCTGATCGTGTCTCCCGGCGGGGTGCACGAGCAGCGGCCATTCAATCCACTTGCAGTGGAGGCGACCGCATGAGCGACGTGCTCGTCTCCTCATCACAACAAAGGAGCCAGCGATGAACGACGGTTATGACCAGCCCGGAGACGTTCCCCCGCTGCCCGGCAGCACCCCTCCCTCTTCCGGCGGCACCGGCTACCCGCCGCCGCCCGGCGGCACGCCCCCGACCAGCCAGTATCCTGCCGATCCCTCGCAGGGCGGAACTCCGCCCCCGGAAGGGAGTGGCAGCCGCTGGGCGATCGCAGGCGGCGTCGCGCTGGTGATCGCGCTGATCGTCGTGGTGATCGTGCTGGTCTCCAACAACAACTCCAAGAAAACGCCGTCGGTCACCAGCCAGTCGCTCAGCATCGGCCATACGACGACGACCGTGCAGCCGACGACGACCACCCCCAGCAGACGACGATCACCACGCCGACGACGACGGTGACCGCGCCGGCCAAGACGACGACGGTCACGACGTCCACTCCGACGACGACGGCTCCGGCGGGCGGCAAAGCGTCGACCACCGGCTCGACTCCGGCTCCGTCGGGCGCGACCCCCTAGGGGTCGGGCGCAGCGGCTGCCGGCTCGGCGTCCTGCGCGTGGTACTCGGCGAGCAGTCGCTGCTCGTCCTCCTTGCCCGGGAACAGGAAGAAGATCACCGCTGCGCCGATCGCGATCGCGATCATGCCCACCGCGTAGGCCCAGTCGGACCCGGACACGAAGGAGGACCTGGCCGCCGCCGTGATCGCGCTCGAGTAGTGCGGGTACTGCTGGGCCACCGACTCGGCGCTCGAGAAGGACTTCGTCAGCTCGTTTTCGACGTTGGTCGTGACCAGCGCCTTGTTCGGGGCCGCGGCGATCGCCTTTGAGATGGCCGTGGCGAAGCCGGCGGTGAGCAGCGCGCCCATGATCGACTGCATGATCGCCCCCCCGAGATCGCGTTGCAGATCAGCGGTGCCCGAAGCCATGCCCGCGCGCCGGACCGGGACGGACCCCGTCAGCGAGTGGGAAGCCGGCGTGCCGGCGAAGCCGACGCCCGTCCCGATGAACGCAAACGCGAGACCGACCTTCCAGTAGGGGATTCCCGGCTTCCACAGCAGCAGCATGGTGAGGAACCCGAGCAGGCAGAAGAAGTAGCCGACGAGCAGTGTGAATCGCGCCCCGCGAGTGTCGACCAGCTTGGCCGACCGTGGCGCGATCGCCACCAGCAGGAAGGCGGCCGGCAGGATCGAAGCGCCGGCATCCAGCGTTGAGTAGCCGAGCACGTTCTGGAGGAATTGCTGGCCCACGAAGATCGCGCCCATGAGGCTCCCGAAAACGACGATCCCGCCGACCGCCGCCACCCAGAAGACCCGGCGCGCCGCCACCTGGAGGTCGTACAGCGGAAACCTCGCTCGTCGCTGGCGCACGTAGAAGGCGATCAGCGCCGCAGCCGCCACCGCCGCCAGCCCTACGGCGAGGGTCCCCTTGTTGGGGACGGGGGCGAAGTTGATCGCCAGCACGAGCCCCGAGATCATCACGATCGAACAGGATCCCGCCGAGATTGTCCACCGGGTCGGAGGTCTCGTGGACATGGCTCGGCACCAGAGAGCGACCGCCATCACGACCCCAACCACCGCGAGGGGCAGTGTGAGCAGGAAGACCGAGCCCCATGCGTGATGCTCGAGCAGCGCTCCCGCGAGCAGCGGGCCGAGCGCGGACATCGACGCACCGATCCCCGACCACAGCGCGATCGGCCGCGTCCGCCCGGATCCCGACCACAGCGCCGTGATCAGCGCGAGCGTCGTCGGGTAGGCCATGCCGGCCGCAAGCCCGCCGAAAATGCGGGCACCGATCAGGACGCCGACGCTCGATGCGGTGGCCGCGACGATCGACGCGGGAATCGACAGCACCGTGCCCAGGACGAGCATCAGCTTGCGTCCGTAGCGATCGCCGAGCGCCCCCAGGTAGAGCACCGAGGCGGCGAGGCCGAGCGAGAAGCCGACCGCGATGAGATCGAGGGCCGTCTGCGATGCGTTGAACGCCTTGCCGATGTCCGGCAGCGCCGTGTTCGCGACGGAGAGGTTGAGGTTGGCGACCGCCGCGACCAGGATCAGCGTCGTCAACACCAGACCCTGACGGTCGGGCGCGCTCGAGACCTCGCTCTGCTGCGGCGTGGCACCCGCTCCTCGCTCGGGCGCCGGAACTCCGGTCGCGTCAGCTGCGTCGGCCACAGGCCTCCTCTCGTCGGTCTGCCTCGAGCGGTTCGCAGCGGGCACGCTAACCGTTTTGGCCCGTGCGTGGCGGTCGGATGACATGCCCTGGGGTGGACCCTCCCGCGCCCACGACGCCCGGGTCGCGGTCTCGGCCGCGCCACCGATGGCGCGTAACATCCGGCGAATGGCAACCGAGCAGGCAGTCGCGCCGGCGCGCGGGCGGATTCACCTGCGCCGGCTGGCGATCGTGGCCCTCGTCATCGTCGTGATCGGTGCGGCCGCCGTCCTGTTCGGGTGGGACATCAGCGGCTGGTTCAAGAACCTCTGGAACACGATCACGAGCATCTCCGTCGGGTACCTGATCGCCGCGATCGTGCTCGTCACGGTGCAGACGACCACCACCGCGTACGCCTGGTACTCGATCCTCCGCTTCGGATATCCGGACTCGAACGTCCGCTGGATCGAGGTGCTGGCCTGCTACTCCGCGGCGGTCGCGCTGAACTCCGTGCTCCCCGCGAACCTCGGCACGCTGACGATGATGCTGATGTACACCTCGATCATCGCCGCCGCCGCCTTCGCGGGCATCCTCGCCGGCTTCGCGGTCCAGAAAATCTTCTACACGGTGATCGGGACGGCCTGCTACGTGTATCTGTTCGTGACGGTCGGCGGGTCGTTCGACCTCCAGTTCAAGTTCGTCAGCGAACACCCCATCGCGCTGCTGATCCTGTTCGCGGGCCTGGTCATGCTCCTGGTCCTCGTGTCCCGGATGCTGCGGGAGCGAATCGAGAAGTGGTGGGAAGAGGCGAAGGAGGGGGGCCAGATACTCGTTCACCCTCGCGCGTACTTCGGACGCGTCGTGTTCCCCGAGGCGATCAGCTGGGTGGCGATGCTCGGAATCATCGCCGTGTTCCTGACCGCCTACAACATTCCCGTCAGCTTCCACACGCTGATGCGCGTCGTGGCCGGAAACTCGATCGCCAACGTGACCTCGGTGACCCCGGGCGGAGCGGGCGTGACGCAGGGATTCAACGTCCTCTCGCTGAAGGGCGTCACGAGCGCGGCCAACGCAAACGCCTACTCCATAGCCCAGCAGCTCGTGGTCACCGCGTGGGGCCTGCTGTTCGCGATCGTGGTGGTCGTCCGCGCCTTCGGCTGGACCGGGGGCAAGACGCTCGTCTCGCAGTCCTACAGCCAGGCGCGCGAGAAGAGCTCCGAGCAGTCGGCGGCCCGCAAGGCGAAGAGGCAGGCCAGGAGGGAGGCCAGGCACTCCGATGGCACGACGGGTGATGCGGAGGCATAGCGGTGGCGCGGGATCGCCGATCGTCGTGACGGCTCAGCTGCAGCCCGCGCCGGTTGTGTGAGACTGCCGCCATGCATGTGAGCCGGCCCAGGGTGGCGGTGGTGGGCCACATCGAGTGGGTGCAGTTCGCGCGCGTACCCCACGTGCCGCGAGCCGGTGAGGTGATGCACGCGCGCGACTCCTTCGAGGAGCCCGCCGGAGGCGGAGCGGTGGCGGCCGTTCAGCTCGCTCGGCTGGCGGGTGAGGCCACCCTGATCACCGCCCTGGGCGAGGACGAGCACGCCCGCCGGTCCGTGGCTCGTCTGCATGAGCTCGGCGTGCACGTGCGGGCAGCCCGGCGCGCGGAGCCCACCCGCACGGCGGTGACGCTCGTCGACGATGACGGCGAGCGCACGATCACGACCATCGGCGCGCGCCTTGAGGCCTGCGGGGACGACGAGAGCCTGCCCTGGGAGGAGCTCGACGGGTACCGACGCGGTCTACTTCACGGCCGGCGACCCTGACGCCCTGCGCGCCGCCCGCGCCGCCCGGGTGCTCGTCGCCAGCCCGCGCGCGGTGGACGCTCTCGGACAGGGCATCGAGCTGGACGCGCTGGTGCTCAGCGGGGACGATGAGGTCGAGCGCGGCGAGGCCGCCCGTGCGCTCCAGGAGGCCCGGCTTGTCGTGTTCACCGAGGGCTCCCGCGGGGGCAGCTACCGGGAGCGCTCGGGCAGATCCGGTACCTGGGCGGCCGTCTCCCCGCCCGCCGCTCGAGTGGACTCCTACGGCTGCGGCGACTCCTTCGCGGCCGGCCTCACCTACGGGTTGGGAGCGGGCCTCGACGTGCCGGCTGCCCTGGACCTCGCGGCCCGCTGCGGCGCCGTCTGCCTCACGGGCAGAGGGCCCTACGAGCGGCAGCTCACCGAGTCCGAGCTCTAGTCCTCGCCGACCACGCTCACGGGCCCTCGGGCTGCAACCACCACCGCTGTGCCTGGCTCGAGCGCCTGCTCACCGTGCACCCGCGCGATCAGCGGCGCCGCGTCCGGGTGCGCGTCGGGGAGGATGTGCAGCAGGGCATCGTGTCCGTAGTAGCGGCAGCGCTCGACGGTGCCGGGCAGGCCCTCGTGTCGCTCCCCCCGCGGGCTCACCTGCAGCTGCTCTGGGCGCACGACCACAACTCCGCGCGTGAGGCCGGGCGCTCGGTTCTTGTCCGGATGCAGCGCAAGGTGACCGAGGATCGTACGCGCATGATCCTCGTTGAATGTGGCATCGAGCAGGTTGGCGGCGCCGAGGAAGCCCGCCAGACGCGCGTCAACCGGCTTGCTGTACAGCTCCGCGGGGGTTCCCTGCTGGACGATCACCCCGTCACGCAGCACGGCCACCGAGTCGGCCATCGACAGCGCCTCCTCCTGATCGTGTGTGACGAGCATCGTGGTGGCGCCCTGCTCGCGCAGCAGCCCGCCGACTTCCTCGCGCACCGTGGCCCGCAGGGACGCGTCAAGCGAGGAGAACGGCTCATCGAGAAGCAGCACCTCCGGCCGTCGCGCGAGCGCCCGGGCGAGCGCCACCCGCTGCTGCTCGCCACCCGAGAGCTGGTGGGGATAGCGGTGTGCGAGAGCGGTGAGTCCGACCATCTCCAGGAGCTCGGCCACGACGCTCGTGCGCCGTTCGGCGCGCGAGAGGCCGAAGGCGATGTTCGCCTGCACCGTGAGGTTGGGAAACAGCGCCCCCTCCTGAGGCACATACCCGATCCCACGACGCTCCGGCGGCACGTAGGTGCGCCCGTCATCGAGCGTCCGCACGCCGAGCGCGATACGGCCGCGCTCGATCCGCTCAAAGCCCGCGATCGCCCGCAACAATGTCGTCTTGCCGCACCCCGACAGGCCGAGCACTGCGCTCAGCGAGCCGGCCGGAACGGCCAGGTTCACGCCTTGCAGGACGGGCTTCCCCGGCTGATAGCTCTTCCACAGGTCGAGCACCCACAGGTCGGTGGCCGAGCTCACGAGCGTCTCATTCGTGCGAGCGTCGCCATCCGCTGGGTGAGCAGAAATGCCGGCACCGCCGAGATCAGCACCATCAGCCCCGCGTAGGGAGCCGCTGCGCCATAGGAGAAGTCGGTCGTGTAGGACCAGAACTGGGTGGCGAGCGTGTTCACGCCGGTGGGTCTCAGAAGCAGAGTCGCAGTGAGCTCGGTGCAGGAGGAGATGAACACGAGCGCAAACGCGACCCCAAGCCCAGGGGCGATCAGCGGCAGGGTCACGCGCAGCCAGACCGACGCCGGCCGCCGTCCGAGTGAGCGGCCCACCTCCTCCAGGCGTTGCGGGGCGTTCGCCAGGCCCGCCCGCGCCCCCACGACTGCGAGCGGCAGGAACAGGATCGCGTAGGCGACGATGAGCTCCAGCGAGCTCTCATACAGCGGTAGCGCATATTTGACCGTGAATGACACGAGGCCCAGCGCCACGACCACCCCGGGGAGCGCCTGTGGCAGCAGGGCCAGTCGCTCGGTCAGGATCGTGAGCCTGTTGCGATGGCGCATTGCCGCCGCCGTCACAGGGATCGCCAGGGCCGTCGCAAGTGCCGCGGCCGCGGCGCTGAACGCGGCTGTGTGCGCAGCGGCGCTGAGAATCGACGCCGACGGCAGCGTGGTCGAGCCGCCGTGGATCATCCAGTAGATCAGCGAGCCGATCGGAACGCCGAGTCCAAGGCCGCTCAGCGCGAGCAGACAGAGAAGCGCGGGAATCGTGAAGCGCCCCAGCCTCACCCTCGCGACCGCGCGCCGCGCGCCGCCCGCGCCCCTCGTCAAACGGCCGTGACCGGCAACGCTCAGCTCGCCCGCGAGCGCTAGCACTCCGAGCGCCACCAGCACGAGCGACAGGGCGCACGCTGCAGCGGTATCGAACCCGAGCTTGAACTCCGTGAAGATCGCCACCGTGAAGGTCCGGTACTGGACGATCTCAAAGGCTCCGTACTCGGCGAGCAGTCCGAGCGTCACCAACAAACAGCCGCCGAGCACCGCCGGCAGCATCTGCCGCAGGGTCACCTTCCAGAAGACCCTCCACGGCCCGAGTCCGAGGCTGCGCGCGACCTCCTCGAGCGCCGGGTCCACGCTCGCGAGGCCCGCGATCGCCGGCAGATACACGAGCGGGTAGAGCGATAGCGTCATGATCATCACGGCCGCCAGGTATCCGTGCAGGCTTGGCTCCAACGAGACCCAGCCAAAGCCGACCACGAAGTCCGGGACGCCGAGCGGCAGCACCAGCAACACCGCCCACACGCGTCGAGCCGGGATCGCCGTTCGCTCGACGCACCATGCTGCCGCCACTCCGATCACCGCACACAGCAATGTGCACGCCGCCACCAGGCGCAATGTGTTCCACAGCAGCACCGCCGTGTCGTGTCGGAACAGCAGACGCGAGACCACGCCCCAGCCGGACTGCTGTGCCTCGACCACGAGGAACACGAGCGGCAGCAGCACCAGGCCAGCCGCCACCGCGGCGCCGAGCACGGTGACCGACGGCCAGCGACCTCGTCGCAAGACACCCCGCAACCGCCCGGGAGCGGCGCCGGGCTTTGGAGGAGCAAGGGTGTTCATAGGCTCGCCATCGATGCTGCCCGGGGGGTCAGATCGCTTCGATCACGATGCGGCTCATGGTCGGTTCGGCATCAGAGCAGCCCGACCTTCTGCTCCAGTTCCAGCGGCGCGCTGCCGTCCCCGAGGTCTGAAAGGGTGACCGGTGCCGGCTGGAGCTCACCGAGCGGGCGCAGCCCGGCCGCCGAACTCACCCCCGGCCGTAGCGGATACTCCTCGCTGTGGCTGTGGGCGATCACCTCCTGGCCTTCCTTGCTCACGAGGAATTCGAGGAACGCCTGTGCGGCAGCCTGATGGGAACTCGACTTCAGCACCGCTGCGCCCGATACGTTCAGCAGATAGCCGGGATCGCGCGGGGCATAGTAATGAAGGGCTGAGTGCAGGCCGCTCTGTCCCACCTCGTCGCGCAGCCGGTACCAGTAGTAGTGGTTGATCAGTCCGACCGTGCTCTCGCCATTGTTGACCTGCGTGACGACCGCCTCGTTGTCGGGGTAGATCTTGCTGTTGGCCTTGATGGCGCTCAGCCACTTTTCCGCCGCGGCCGCGCCGTCGAGCTTCGTGATCGCCGTGACCAGGGGCTGGAAGTCGGTCTCTGACGGGGCGATCCCGACCTTGCCCTTCCACTTGGGCTGCGCGAGTTCCAGAATCGAGTTGGGCAGTTCGGCTCCGGAGAGCAGTCGGGTGTTGTACACCAGCACGGACACGCGCGCGGAGACCCCGACCCAGTTGCCGCTCCTCGAGCTGAAGCGAGCGGGGACGGCCGCGAGGGTAGAGCGGTCAACCTGGGCGAGGAGGCCTTCTCTGTTCAGGTGTTCAAGCACCGGCGTGTTCTCGGTATAGAAGGCGTCGGCCGGAGAGCTCGAACCCTCCTGGATGATCTGGTTGCCCAGCGCGGCCTCGTCGTCAGAGCGCACCTTCACCTTCACTCCCGTGTGCTTTTCAAACGCGCTCACGAGCAATGCGGTCGTCTGTTCGTGCTGGCCGTTGTAGAGGGTAATCGTCTGCCCCGCCAGCGAGCCCGACGCGGGCTCGCCGTTCGAGCCGTTGCTGTTCGGCGAGCCGCCGCGCGGACCCGCCGCAGGCGATCAGGGCGGACACCGTCGCGAGCGCCACTGCAGTGGCGATAAAGGGCTTGATCTTGTGCATTCGCGAGCTTCTGCGGGATGGCGCGGTTGGGGTCGTCAGTCTCGATATCCGATCCGGGAGATCGGGATTGCAGTGGCAAGGTACCACAATAGTTAGGGCACCCTAACCAACGCCTCTCAGGCTCTCCGCCGGGCCAGAGCTGAGGCGCGTCAGTAGCCGCTGTGCACCATGTTCGCCAGCGGCTCGCCGCGGACGTAGCGGCGGACCTGCTCGCCGACGAGAGCGAAGGCGCGGCGCTCCGCAGCCAGGGTGTCCCCTGCGAGATGGGGAGTCAGCAGCACCTCAGGGGTGTCCCACAGGGGATGATCGGCGGGCAGCGGCTCCGGGTCGGTCACGTCGAGCGCCGCCCTGATGCGCTTGCAGCGCAGCAGCTCGAGAAGCGCCCCGGTGTCGACGATCGGCCCGCGTGCGGCGTTCACGAGCAGCGCACCGGGGCGCATGCGCCCGAGCGCCTCAGCGTCGAGCAGCCCTGACGTCGCCGGCGTGAGCGGCAGGAGCACGACGACGATGTCGGCGAGTCCCAACAGCGATTGGAGCTCCTCGACGGGATGCACGCCCGCACGCGCACGCCGCGCCACACGGATCACCTCCACATCGAACGGGGCGAGCCGCTGCTCGACTGCGGCACCGATTGAGCCGTAGCCGAGGATCATCACGGTGCTGCCGGCCAGCTCGCTGCTCCTGCGCCATTCCCAGAGGTGCTCACGCTGGCTGTCGCGCAGCGCTCCGAGCTCCTTCATCGAGGCGAGGATCGCGGCGAGCACCCATTCGGATACCGGGACGTCGCGGGTCCCGGCGGCGTCGCAGAGCGTGACGCCCTCAGGGATGAACGGCAGCAGCCAGTCGACGCCCGCCGAGAGGGTCTGAACCACGCGCAGCCCCGACATCTGCGCCAGCCGCTCGCGTATGCGCCGGTCGCCGGCGCCGGGTATGAGGAACTCCGCGCCGAGGATCGCATCCGGCGGCTCGCCGTCACGTGGGATGAGGCGAAGGGAGACATCCGGCGGCAGCTCCCCGACCGCGTCGTGACCCGCCTGATCCGGGATCCACACCTCCACGGGGTCGTGAGTGTATGGCAACCCTACCTCCGCCGGACCGCGTGGAGCGGCTGCGCGCTTGTTGCGGCGATCCGTCCGGGGGTTGCATGAACCTGCACCGGGCTGATGCTGCAGCTGCGCGTGTTTGGAGAGTCCTCGGCGATGGGCGAGGTCGTCGAGCGGCTCGGAGCGCTGCCCGGCGCTCGGCACGTGAGCGTCACCGGCGGCGGGGATTCTCGGAGCGCGCTGGTGACGGCCGACGTCCGCGGCGCGGCCGCCGACGGAGCGCTCGAGCTGGTCCGCGGACTCGGGATACCGGCTGAAGACATTTCGCTTTTGCGACTGGACGCGATCGACCCTGCGTCGGCGACCGACGAGCCCGTCGCCCTCGTCTGGGCCGATCTGCTCGGGCAGGCGCGGGTCAACGCGCGGACCGCCGTTCGCTACCTCGTGTTCATGGCGGTCGCCGGTGTGATCGCGGCATTCGGGGTGATCGACGAGGACCAGATCCTGATCGTGGGAGCGATGGCGGTTTCCCCCGACCTGCTCCCCGTGACCGCGGCCTGCACGGGCATCGTCCTGCGCCGGCGGCGGCTGATCCGCCAGGGGCTCCTGTCGCTGCTGGTGGGGCTGGGTGTGGCGTGCCTGTTCGCCGCGGCGATCACCGGATTCCTCAACCTGTTCGACCTGCTACCCAGCGAATTCGCGATCCACGAGATCGGGCTCGCCTCCCAGCAGCACGTCGAAGCCGAGACGATCTTCGTCGCTCTCGCCGCCGGGGTGGCCGGGATGCTCGCGGTGGAGACGCGGGCGAGCATGGGCGTCGGTGTCGCGATCTCCGTGACGACGATCCCCGCCGCCGCGTTCCTCGGCGTTGCGGCTGGCATCGGCGAGCTCTCGAAGTCCCTTGGTGCGCTGAGCGTGCTCGCGGTCAACATCGCGATGATGCTCACCGGCGGCTCTATCGCGCTCGTCGTGCAACGCAGGCTCTCCTCGGACGGCGACCGATGAAGAGGTGTGCACCCATCCGCGGGCAGCAGCGGCCGGTCTGCTAGAAACCCGCGCGTGGAGGAGCAGGGCGCCCGAGGAGCTGTGGACGTGACGGCGGCGGAGTTCGCAGCGCTGTTCCAGACCGTCCGAAGCTGGGGGCGTTGGGGAACGCAGGACGAGCGGGGGGCGCTGAACCTGCTCACCGCTGAGCACGTGGTGGCTGCTGCGCGCCTCGCGCGCAGTGGTGTCGTGGTGAGCCTCAGCCTGCCTCTGAACACGAGCACGGCGCTCAACTGTCCGACTCCGGCCGAATTCCGGATGACCCAGCACAACGATGCCGACGTCGGATTGGGTTCGATGGGCTTTGCCAAGGACTTCGTCGGAGTCGACTACCACAGCGACGGCCACACGCACATCGACGCGCTGTGCCACGTCGCCTACGAGGGCCGGCTGTACAACGGCGTGGCGGCGGGTTCGGTCACCAGCGAGGGCGCCGCGGCCGAGGCGATCGACGTGGTCAAGGACGGTCTCGTCGGCCGCGGCGTGCTGCTTGATATTCCGCGGCTCAGGGGCGTTTCCTGGCTCGAGCCCGGCGAGCACGTGTTTCGCGCCGACCTCGAGGACGCCGCGCGCGAGCAGGGCGTGGAGCTCGGTCAGGGCGACATCCTGCTCGTGCGAACCGGGCACGTCCGCCGCCTGTCAGAGCTCGGCCCCTGGGACACCGCGCACAGCAAGGCCGGTCTGCACCCGACGGCCATGCCCCTGCTCGCCGAGCGTGGGGTCGCCGCGCTCGGCTGCGACGGCAACAGCGACACCGCTCCGAGCACCACAGAGGGTGTCGCCTTCCCGATCCACGTGCTGGCGCTCAACGCGATGGGCGTGCTGTTGCTCGACTACCTGCAGTTCGAGGATCTGCAGAGCGCATGTGAGGCGGCGGGCCGATGGGAGTTCCTATGCGTGACGGCCCCCCTGCGGATCGACGGCGGTACCGGCTCGCCCGTCAACCCACTCGCGATCCTGTGACCTCCGCATGAGCATCTCGCCAAGAACTCTTCAGCCGCCGGACTCATGACCGGTTCACCGTTGGCGACGCTGCGCCTGTGCGACGAGGAGGCCGAGCTCCAGGCGACGTTCGTGCCCGGCGCGGGGATGATCTGCTGCTCGCTGCGCCACCGCGGGGATGAGCTGCTCGCGCAGAACGCCGGTATTGACACCTATGCAGAGCGCGGCACCACGATGGGCATTCCGCTGCTGTATCCCTGGGCGAATCGGCTCGCCGGCTTCCAGTACAGCGCTGCCGGTCAGACCGTGGACGTCCCGCACGACCCCAGCCGCATCGCGCTCGATGACAACGGCCTGCCGATCCACGGCGTGATAGGCGGCCGACTGGCGTGGCAGCCGGCGGGCACATCGGGTCCGGACGCCGAGTCGCTCTCCGCGCGGTTGAGCTGGAGCGAGTCTCAGCCCGAGCTGTTCGAGGTGTTCCCGTTTCGCCACGATCTCCTCTACGGGGCCCGCCTCAGCGCCGGCCGGCTGGACATCGAGATCACCGTGCACGCGTGCGGCGAGGACGCCGTTCCGCTGGCGTTCGGCTTTCACCCCTACATCGCGCTCCCGGGCGCCCCGCGCGAGCGCTGGCTCGTCGAGCTGCCGGCGATGCGTCATCTCGCGCTCGATCAGAAGCAGATTCCAACCGGCTCGGGGCAGGCGTCGGCGATCCAGCGCTTCGAGCTTTCGGAGCGGGAGTTCGACGACGGGTTCGACAGCGTGCCCGAGCCCGCCCGCTTCAGCGTCGCGGACGCTCGGCGGCGGGTCGAGCTTGACTTCGAGCGGGGCTATCCCTGCGCTCAGGTGTTCGCCCCGCGAGCCGGGCAGTTCATATGCTTCGAGCCGATGGCCGCGCCCACCAACGCGCTGTGCAGTGGTGACGGCCTGCGGCTACTCGCAGCGGGCGAGCGCTACCGCGCCCGCTTCTCGGTTCGCGTCTGCGCGTAGTCCACCTCTGAGGATCCCGTTGCACCGTCCAGGTGCGGCTCGGGCGCCGGACTCTCGGCCTGGAGAGCCTGGCGCCAGCCGCTGAGGATCTCATGTACGGAAGCGGCGCCGATGATCGGCTCGCGGGGGGCCGGCAGCGCGGTGGGGTAGAGCAGGAAGGGACGGGTCTGGACGCCGCCCATGCCCCCGTGGAATGAGATGAGCTCCTCGAAGGCGCAGCCTTCGTCGAGGTCGGGGTCGTAGAAGCTGTTGACCATGATGTCGGCGACGTGCTCGAAGCCGTCGGTGCGCATCAGGTGCGAGGCGGCGGTGCTGGAGAAGCCGGCCAGTGGATCCTCGCCCTCTATGCGGCCGCTGGCCAGGTAGGAGGAGCCGCCGCCGCCGAGCACCACGGGTCCATGCTCGGCCGAGTGCACCAGCAGAAAGCCGACATGGGGGTGCTCGCGCAGCGCTCCGAGCAGGCGGGGATGGCGCTGTTCGATCTCCTCGAGGGTCAGGCGCCGCGGCTCCTCCATCAGGTAGATGAGGCCGAGGTTCCCCGATCCCAGAACGATCACCTCGCGGTCGCCGACCTCATCCTTCGAGCCCTTCTTCGCAGAGGAGGAGCGTCCGGTGGCCTCGCTGAACGCCTGGCCGGCCGCGGCGTCGTTCTCGTCGCCGCCCGTCAGGCGAGCCACGCTGCCGCGCTCGAGCGAGCGCTCGACGAGCTCGTCGAGGCCGTAGCCGTTGCGCTGCTTGAAGGTGGCACCCTGCGTCTGGCCGTGGTCGGAGAGGATGACGAGCTCATAGGGGCGCGGCGCAAAGCGACACGCGCGCGCGATGCGCCCGAAGTGCTTGTCGAGGTTGAACAGGGCCTCCAGCGTGTCCGGGCGCTCGAGCCCTGAGTGGTGGGCGACCTCGTCGTAGCTCGAGAAGGTGGCGTACACGGCCGGGCGCCCACGCATCATGTCGGTGAGCACGCCGAAGACGATCAGGTCACGCACGACCACGCACAGGGTTGCGCGCAGGAACGGGTAATACCCGCCGCGATGCCCGCGTGGCCGGATGTCGCGCCGGCGCTGACGTGTCGCTGCGAGCAGCTCGAGGATCACCTCCCACCCGAACAGGACGAGCGCTCGCGTGACGTTGAAGCCGTTTGCCAGGAACGGGCGGTATCCGGGGTTCGCCTGCTTCTCGGCCTCCATCCGGCTGACCGTGAGGATCACCTCGTCGGCCTCGCCGGAGAGCAGGTTGCCACGGCTCGCGCCCCCGTTGACGAGAAGCCCGCGACCGCTCGCATGGCGAGCCTCGATCTCCGCGCAGTCGGCCGGCGCCGAACAGGTCATCAGCCGGCCGGTCTCCTTCTCGACCCAGCGAAACGCGGGGATGTCCTCGTTGGAGCCGAGCAGGATGCCGGCCTGGCTTGCCCCCGTCTGCGAGGAGAGATCGGTCTCCCACTCGACGAGGCGGTGGGTACCCTCCTCCATCCAGCGCGCAAGCTCGGGCGCGTGGCCGTCGCGCATCGCGCGCTGCAGCACTGGTAGGGCCAGCCCGTCGATCTCGAGGTACACGATCCCGGGTACATCAGTCGACGTCGGCTCACCCTCGCGCCGCGCGATCCGCCGGATGACCCGGAGCGTGTACCTGTCGTCGTCGTCGGCGCCGAAGATCACCTCCAGCACCACGCTCGCCGCGGCCATCACCAGCGAGGCCGCCAACGCGTCTCCGAATGAATTGACGGTGATCGCGCTGGGAGTGATTTCTGAGACGAGCAGCAGCATGAGCGCGTCGACGACGAGTACCAGCACGAAGCCCAGCGCCAGGGTGAACGGCAGGCGCAGCGCGGCCACGACCGGTGGGAAGACCGCGTTCAGGAGCGCGATCACGGCGGCCGCGACGAGCGCGCCACCGAACCCCCCAACGCTCACGCCGGGAACGATCGCTCCCGCCACGAGGACCGCGATCGTCGCTACCAGCCACGACACCAGTACGCGCACGAGCCGCAGGCGCGGCAACTGCGGGCTCCATTGAAGAGCCTCCCCGCTCTGCGAATCCACTGCCTGCTTGCTCACGTGTCCCTACGCACGGCGGGCCAGATCGTCACGAGCGAGCCTGCCGGGCCGGCGGCCACCTGCTCGATGTGCTCATACAGCCTCAAGGGGGAAGCCGGACGTTCGATGTCGCCATGGTACGCGTATAGCGCAGACGGTAGGATCCGCGCGGGCCAGTCGCTGAAGGAGCATTCGCCGTATGACCAACGACCTCGCACGCTGGCAGTTCGCGACGACTAGCATCTACCACTTCCTGTTCGTGCCCGTCACGATCGGGCTCGCGTTTCTCGTGCGCTGTCCTGCAGACGGCCTGGTACCGCAACGACAAGCCGGAGTACAAGCGCCTGACGAAGTTCTTCGGGACGCTGCTGCTGATCAACGTCGCCGTCGGCGTCGTCACCGGCCTCGTGCAGGAGTTCGAGTTCGGGATGAACTGGTCGGCCTACTCGCGCTTCGTCGGCGACGTGTTCGGCGCCCCGCTGGCGATGGAGGGGCTCGCGGCGTTCTTCCTGGAGTCCACGTTCCTCGGGCTGTGGATCTTCGGCTGGGATCGGCTTCCCAAGCGCGTCCACCTGGCCTGCATCTGGCTGGTCGCGGTCGGCTCGATGCTCTCGGCGATGTTCATCCTCGCCGCCAACTCGTGGATGCAGCACCCGGTCGGCTATGCGCTCAACAGCCACGGCCAGCCGGAACTGAACAACGTCTGGGCGCTGTTCACGAACCCGACGTTCCTGTGGGGCTACGTCCACGTGATCCTCGCCTCGCTGGTGACCGGCTCGCTCGTGATGCTCGCGGTCTCGGCGTGGCATCTGCGCAAAGCAACGCGAGGTGGAGGCCTTCAGCCATGCGGCGCGCATCTCGGTGATCGTGCTGCTGCCGGCGATCATGCTGCAGATGTTCGTCGGCAACAAGCTCGGCGAGATCGAGACCACCTACCAGCCGATGAAGATCGCCGCCGCCGAGGCCCAGTGGGAAAACTGCCAGCCGTGCTCGTTCTCGGTGTTCCAGATCGGCGGCGGCAACAAACGACGAGACGCCGACGAAGATGATCGCGATCCCGCACCTGCTCTCGGTGCTCGCGACCGGGACCTGGAACGGCGCGGTCGTCGGCCTGAACCAGCTGCAGCGCGAAGACGTCAAGAAATACGGGCCCGGCAACTACATCCCGAACGTGTTCATCCAGTACTGGTCGATGCGCGTGATGGCCTACCTCGGGTCGCTGATCGCCCTGCTGGCGCTGTGGGGCGCCTGGCTCGTTGCACCAGGGCACGCTCGAGCGCTCGAAGTGGTTCCTGCGCGTCTCGCTGTGGGCCGTCGTGACGCCGTTCCTGATGAACACCGCGGGCTGGATGCTGACCGAGAACGGGCGCCAGCCATGGATCGTGCAGGGACTGATGAAGACGATCAACGCCAACTCTCCCTCGGTCAGCTCGACCGATATCTGGATCAGCCTGATCGCGTTCGTGCTGATCTACATCGCGCTCGGCGCCGCCGATCTGCGTCCTGATGCTGCGCTACGCGCGCAAAGGAGCTGGAGCATGACGGACGATGACGCAGATCAGCCCGGCGCGCCCGGCACGGGCGCCGACCACGATCCCGGCGCTGACCTACTAGGAGTCACGGTGCACCTTCACACCATCTGGTTCGTCATCATCGCGATCTTCTGGGTCGGCTTCTTCGTGCTCGAGGGCTTCGACTTCGGCGTCGGCGTGCTGCACACGATCGTCGGCAAGACCGACGCCGAGCGGCGGGTCGCGCTGAACACGATCGGCCCCTGGTGGGACGGCAACGAGGTCTGGCTGATCGTGGCCGGCGCGGGCACGTTCGCGGCCTTCCCCGGCTGGTACGCCACGATGTTCTCAGCCCTCTACCTCGCCCTGCTGCTCGTGCTCGTCGCGCTGATGGCGCGCGGCGTGGCGTTCGAGTTCAAAGGCAAAGGCGACGGTCAGCGCTGGCGCGCGACATGGATGTGGTGCACCACGCTCGGCAGCCTGCTGATCCCGCTGCTGCTCGGCGTCGGGCTCGGCGACCTGCTCGTCGGCCTGCCGATCAACTCGAGCCACGACTTCACGGGCAACTTCTTCGACCTGCTGACCCCCTATGGCCTGTGGACCGGCGTGACGCTGCTGGGCCTCTGCCTGCTGCACGGCGCGACCTTCCTGAAGCTGCAGGACCACCGATCGTCCTGCGCGAGCGCGCGCGCGTCGCTCGCGCGGCCGCTGGGGTGGGCCGCGATCGCGCTGGTCGTGGGCTGCGTGATCTGGACGCGCAGCGTCGCCGGCGGTCCCGACGTCCCCGAGCCCGGTCGAGGTCCTCGCGCTGATCGCCGTCATCTTCGCCGCGCGACTGGCGATGCACCGACCACGACGGCTGGGCGTTCACGGCCTCGGCGATCGCGATCGCCGCGACGGTCGGCTCGATCTTCATCGACCTGTACCCGAACGTGATGGTCTCGAGCACCAACACCGCCTACAACCTCACGGTCAACAACTCGGCCTCGGGCTCACTACGCGCTGAAAGTGATGACGATCGTCGCGGTGGTCTTCTTCCCGGTCGTGCTGATCTACCAGGGCTGGTCCTTCCACGTCTTCCGCGGTCGCGTCAAGGCGCCGCCGAGCCGATCCGCGCCGGCCCGCCGCAGCGCCGCAGGCATGCAGCGTGACGCATCTGCCGCATCGGGTCGTGATCGTCGGCGGCGGCTTCGGCGGCCTGTTCGCGGCGAAGTTCCTGCGGCGCGCGCCCGTCGAGGTCACGCTGATCGATCGCACGAACCACCACACCTTTCAGCCCCTGCTGTATCAGCTCGCCACGGGGATCCTCTCGGAGGGCGCGGTCGCGCCGCCGCTGCGCGAGGTGCTGCGCAAGCACCGCAACGTCCACGTCGAGCTCGCCGACGTGACCGGCTTTGACCTGCGAGGCGAGAACGGTGACGGCCGTGGGGCCGCTGGGGCCGGCGCTGATCGGTGCCCTACGACTCGCTGATCGTCGCGGCCGGTGCGACCGGGTCCTACTTCGGGCATGACGAGTTCGGGCGGTTCGCGCCGGGGATGAAGACGGTCGACGATGCGCTCGAGCTCCGCGCGCGCATCTTCGGCGCCTTCGAGATGGCCGAGATGGAGGAGGATCCCGCGGCCCAGCGGCTGTGGCTGACGTTCGCGGTGATCGGCGCCGGGCCCACCGGTGTCGAGATGGCCGGGCAGATCGCCGAGCTCTCGCGGCGCGCGCTCAAGCAGAACTTCCGCCGAATCGATCCGGCCAGCGCGCAGGTGCTCCTGTTCGACGGCGGCGAGAGAGCCGCTTGCCACCTTCGGCGACAAGCTGTCGTGCGAAAGCGCACGACGCGAGATCGAACGCACCGGCGTCGAGCTGCGAATGCGCAGCCGCGTGACCGACGTCAAACCCGACTGCGATCGTCGTTCAGGGTCCCGACGGCGAGGAACGCATCGCCTGCCACACGAAGGTCTGGTCGGCGGGCGTGCAGGCCTCGCCTCTCGCGGCGCATGCTGGCGCGAGGCCACGGGAGCCGAGACCGATCGCGCCGGGCACATCGAGGTGCTCCCCGACTGCACGCTGCCCGGACACCCGGAGGTGTTCGCCGTCGGGCGACATGATGTCGCTGAACGGGCTGCCGGGCGTCGCCGAGGTGGCGATGCAGTCGGGCATACACGCGGCCCGCACGATCAAACATCGCATCGACGGCGACTCGACGGCCAAGCCGTTCGTGTATCGCGATCTCGGCAGCATGGCGACGATCTCGCGCTTCCGCGCGATCGTCAGCTTCAAGGGCATCAAGGTGGGGGGGTTCATCGGCTGGCTGATGTGGGCGTTCGTCCACCTCACGTTCCTGACCGGCTTCAAGAACCGCTGGATCGCCCTGTTCAAGTGGCTGAGCGCGTTCGTGGGCAAGCTCCCGGGACGAGCGCACGATCACGATGCACCAGGCCTCCGCCCGGATCATCGCGATGCGAGGCCGGCGTCAAACCCGGCGAGGAAGACCTCTCACGGTTCGTGGACGAGCCGCAGCGGCGCCTGACAGACACCAGCTCGGTCTCCCGCCGCCACAGCGCGGCGTAGCGCCCGCCGCGCGCCAGGAGCTCGTGCGTGGGAGCCGCGCTCGATCACCACGCCCCGATCGAGCACGAGCACCTCGTCCACCGTCCTGCAGGCCGGCGAGCCGGTGGGTGATCAGCAGCGTGGCGCGCTCGCGCGTGATCGCCAGCAGGTCGGCGACGATCGCGTCCGCCGTCGGCGTGTCGAGATGCTCGCCGGGCTCATCGAGGATGAGCAGCGGGAAGTCGGCCAGCAGGGCCCTGGCGATCGCGAGGCGCTGGCGCTGACCGCCGGACATGCGCGCGCCGCGCTCGCCCACCTCGGTGCTGCAGCCCGGCCGGCAGCCCCTCGGTCCAGTCGAGCAGCCGGACCGCCGCCAGGGCCGCGCGCAGCTGATCCTCGGCTCGCCCCGCGCCTGGCCAGCCGCAGATTCTCCTCGAGCGTGCTGTCGAAGACGTGCGCGTCCTGCGAGACCAGCCCGACCACCTCCCTGCACGCGATCGCCGTCGAGATCGGCGATCTCCACGCCATCGAGCGTGACCGAGCCGGCCTCGTAGGAGAGGAAGCGCAGCAGCACTCCCGCGAGCGTCGACTTGCCGGCGCCGCTCGGGCCGACGACCGCGACGCGCCTGCCCGGGACTCAGGTCGAGGTCGACCCCGTCGAGAGCCCAGCGGCCGCGCCCGGGTAGCTGAGACGCGCAGGCCCCGCACGCGCAGCGAATATGGCGGCTGCGGCGAGCGCGAGCGGACGCGTGGGCTCGGCCACGGGCGCCGGCGTGTCCATCACCTCGAGCACCCGCGCGGCCGAGCGGCGCACGCGCTGGAGCGTCTGGGTCGCGGCGGGAAGGCCGGCGACGAGCTCGAAGGCCACCAGCGGGATCAGCGCGAGGCCCGCGAGCAGCACGCCGTTCATGCGTCCCGCGTGGACGGCCGCAGACGCCGACCAGCAGCGCGCCCCACATCGCAAGGCCCGCAGCACAGGCTCGTCAGGCCCTGGCCGACGCCGGCCGTGCGCGCGGTGGCTGCGGCGATGCGCGTGAGCGCCGCGTCCGCGGCGAGGGTGCGCTCGAGCTGCTCCGCTGTCGGCTCCGTTGACGGCCAGCTCGGGTGCGCCCTCGATGAGGTCGACAACGCTGTAGGTCAACTCCGCGCGCGCGGCCGCCTGGCGCGCCTCGTTGCGAGCGGCCAGTCGCCCCGTCAGCCAGGGCACGAGCGTTGCCGCGACCAACAGCGCGACCAGCAGGATCAGGCCGGCCGCGGGCAGCATCACCCAGACCAGGCCGACCGTCGACCGCGCCGACGCCGACCGCGATGGCGAACGGGGGCAGCACCCGCAGCAGCAGATCCTGCAGCGCGTCGACGTCGTGGATCAGGCGTGCGAGCAGATCGCCGCTGCGAAACGCCGGTAGGCCCAGCGGAGCCAGGCGCTCGAGTCGCTCATACACGCTCGACCCTCAGCTCAGAGAGCACGCGGAAGGCCGCGTCGTGACCGACCAGCCGCTCTGCGTAGCGGCACAGGCCTCTAGCCAGGGCGAAGAACTGCACGCCGACGATCGCGACCGCGACGGCCGACTCCTGCGGATGCTGAGCCGAGCGCGAGATCAGCCAAGCCGACGTCGCGATCAGGCCGATCGCCGCGGCCACGGCCCCGGCGCCGAGCAGCGTCGCGAGCGCCAGCCGCCCGGCGGCGGGGCGAGCGATGGCGAACGTGCGCCACAGCGGGGCCTCTGGCCCGCGTTCATCCTCGGACAGCGTCGGCGTCGGCGTCGGCGTCGGGTCCGTGTCGAGCGTCGAGGTCACGCCGCGACCTCAACTGAAGCCAGCGGGAGCACGCGGTCGGCGAGGCTCATCAGGGCAGGCCTGTGGGCGACCAGCAACACGGTGCGCCCCTGCGACAGGCGTCGTATGGCGTGCACGATCTCGCGCTCGGTCTGTCCGTCGAGGTTGGCGGTCGGCTCGTCGAGCAGCAGCAACGGTGCATCACGCAGAAACGCCCGAGCGAGCCCGATGCGCTGACGCTCTCCCGCGGACAGTCCCGCACCATGGTCGCCGAGCACCGTGTCAAGGCCCTGGGGCAGGTTGAGGACCACGTCTGTCAGATCCGGCGTCCGAGATCGCGGCCGAGACCTCCTCCCTCGATGCCCCGCTGCGAGACAGGCGCACGTTCTGGGCGATGGACGCTTTGAACAGATGCGGGCGCTGCGGTACCCACGCGAGCCGGGCCCGCCAGGCGTCGATGTCCAGATCGGCGAGCTCCACGCCGCCGATCCGAACCGAGCCCTCCTCAGGCGTGGCCAGCCCGAGAAGGACGTTCAGGAGGGTGGACTTGCCGCACCCGCTGGGACCCACGAGCGCGAGCACCTCACCGGCGTGCACGGTCAGCGAAACATCCTCGAGCGCCGGCTCGGGCCGGCCGGGGTAGGTGACCCGCAGTCCGTCGATCGACGAGGTCGGCGACGGCCGGATCGGGAAAGTTGGTGCGCGTGCCCCCGATGTCCGCAGGCGCTTCCAACACCGCGAACACCTGCTCGGCGGCGGCCATGCCCTCGGCGCTTGCGTGGTAGTTGGCGCCCAGCTGTCGAAGCGGCAGGTAGGCCTCCGGGGCGAGCACGAGCGCGAACAGCGCGGTGCGCAGGTCCAGATCCCCGTTCATCAACCGCAGGCCGATCGCCACCGCCACGAGCGCGACCGCGATCGTCGCGACGAGCTCGAGGATCAGGGACGACAGGAAGGTGGTCCGCAGGGTTGACATCGCTGTCACGCGGTAGCGCTCGGTGATCTCGCGGATGGCCGCCGACTGGGCCTTTGCGCGGCCGAAGACCTTGAGCGTGGGCAGTCCGGCGACCACGTCGAGGAAGTGTCCGCCCAATCTCTCCAGGGTGCGGAACTGGCGGTCCATGCGATCTCGCGTGGTGGCGCCCACCAGCGCCATGAACACCGGGATCAACGGGATCGTGAGCGCGATGATCGCCGCCGAGATCCAGTCGCTCGCGAGCCACAGCCGAGATCACCACGACGGGCACGATCACGGCGAGCAACATCTGCGGCAGATACAGCGAGAAGTAGCCGTCCAGCGCGTCTATTCCGCGAGTGGCGAGGATCGCGAGCTCGCCCGTGCGCTGCTCGCGCGAGGTGTCCAGCCCGAGCGCCGGAATTCGTGTCGAGCGAGCGCCGCGCGCAGCTGCGACTTGGCGCGCGCCGAAGACCGGCTCGCCGCCAGCTCGGCGCCCCAGGCGACGCACGCACGAGCGAGCACGACCGCGAGCAGGGCGGCCAACTGGCGCGTGCAGGTGCGCGACGCTGCTCCTCGCCGATGAACGCGCGCGATACGACATCGGCGAGCAGCCACGCCTGTGTGACGATCAGGATCGCGCTGAGCACGCCGAGCGAGACCGAGACGACGAGGAACGTGCGGGTCGAGCGCGCGTAGCCGAGCAGTCTCCTATCGAGCGCTCTCACGGCGCAATCATGACCTAGTCAAGGGCTCCGCCGCCGATGCCCGCGCGGTCGAACGGCTGGGCCTCAGCCCAGGCGCTCCAGCAGATGGTCGCCCACGCGCACGGCGTTGGCCATCGCCGTCAGCGCCGGGTTGACGGCCGAGATGCTCGGGAAGAAGCTCGTGTCGACCACGTACAGGTTGTCGAGCTCGTGTGCCCTGCAGTCGGTGTTCAACGCCGAGGAGGCCGGATCGGAACCGAAGCGGCAGGTACCGGCCTGGTGGGCGACGCCGGCGACGGGGATCTTGTTCTCCAGGTAGGCCCAGCGCGGGATCAGGTGTTGCTCGTGCATGCCCAGGTGACCGAGCAGCGAGCGCAGCTGCTTGAACAGGCGATCGCGGGCGGTGTCGTTGGTGGACTTGTAGCTCAGCGTCAGCCTGCCCTTGCCGTCCACAGTCACGCGGTTCTCGGCCAGCGGCAGATCCTCGGTCGAGAGCCAGAAGTCGATCGCGTGCTCGGCGACCTCCTCAAGCGTGAAGGTGGGCGCCAGCTTGGTCATGAGCGGCTTCTCGCCCCGGTACATCTCCGCCACGGACTTGCCCACCATCTGGATGTTCCCCATCGGGAACTCCCACGCGTCGCTCGCGAAGTAGTAGTCGTTGACGCCCAGGGTCTTCTGGAAGACGGTCGGGTTGGGCTCCTTGGAGATCGCCAGCACCGCCTGGCTGTTGTGGAACATGTAGTTGCGCCCGACCTGGTCGGAGCCGTTCGCCAGGCCCGTTGGGAAAGCGGTCGTTGGCCGAGCTGAGCAGCAGCTTGGCCGTGTTCGCGGCGCCGGCCGAGACGACGATGATGTCGGCCGCGTAGGTCTCGCGGGCGCCGTCGCGCTCGACCACGACCTCGCTCACCGCGGTTCCGGCCGGGTTCGTGTTGAGCGCCACGGCCGTGGCGTTCGTGAGCAGCGTGACGTTCTGATGCTCGAGCGCCGGGCGCACGCCGAGCACCTCGGCGTCCGACTTGGCGTGCACGAGGCAGGGGAAGCCGTCGCAGGTCGAGCAGCGCACGCACGCGCTGTAGGGCATGTTGCCCTCGTCGAGCATCACGCCGCAGGGCGCGTGGAACGGGTGCAATCCCGCCGCCGCGAAGTCCTCGGAGAGCTGCTGCGATGCGGGGCTCGTGCGAGACGGCTGGGAAGGGGTAGGGCGCGCTGGCGGGCGGTTCGGTCGGATCCTCGCCGCGCGCGCCGTGCACCTGATAGAGCTGCTCGGCCTTGGTGTAGTAGGGCTCCATATCCTCGTAGGAGATCGGCCAGGCGGGCGAGATCCCGCCGTGGTGGCGGAGCTCGCAGAAGTCCTCTTTGCGGAAGCGGTAGAGAGCCGCGCCGTAGAGCTTGGTCGCGCCGCCCACGCAGTAGTGCACCTGCGGCTGGAAGGGCTTGCCGTCCGCGTCGTACCACGTGTCCGCTGAGACGTAGCGGTTCTCGACGAACACGTCGCCGGCCGACCAGTTCTGCGGCTCGCGGGGCAGCCAGTCGCCGCGCTCCAGCAGCAGGATGCGCTTGCCGGAGGGGGCAAGGTGGCGCGCGAGCGTGCCTCCGCCCGCGCCCGCTGCCGATGATGATCACGTCGTAGGAGTCGCTCACGAGATCTCCGCGATGCGCTCGGCGAGGATGATGCGCCCGGCGGCCTCGATCAGCGCCAGGTGGGAGAAGGCCTGTGGGAAGTTCCCCAGGTGGCTGCGCCGTGCTCGTGTCGAACTCCTCGGCGTAGAGCCCGAGCGGCGAGGCGACCCGCAGGAGCTTTTCCATCAGGTCGCGGGCGCGCTGCGTGCTCGCCGACCACCGCGAGCCCGGAGACCAGCCAGAAGGAGCAGATCAGGAAGCTCCCCTCCTTGCCGGACAGGCCGTCGTCGGTCTCATCGGTGCGGTAGCGCAGCACGAAGCCGTCCTCGGTCAGGTCTTCGGCGATCGCGAGGACGCTCGCGCGCAGGCGCTCGTCGCTCGCCGGGCAGGAAGCCGAAGATCGCCGCCAGCAGGTTGGAGGCATCCAGCGCGTCGGTCTCGTAGTGCTGGCGCAGCACGCCGTCCTTCGCTCAGCCCGTGGGTGAGGATGTCCTCCCTGATCTCCTCCGCGGTGGCGTGCCATGCTTCCTGCTGCGCGGCGTCGCCGCGCATCGCGGCGAGCTTCGCCGCCCGGTCCATCGCGACCCAGCACATGAGCTTCGAGGAGACGTAGTGCTGCGGCTTGCCGCGGGCCTCCCAGATGCCCTGGTCGGGCTCGCGCCAGACGTTGGTCGCGCACTCCGCCTGCGTCTGCACGAGCGGCCACAGCCGCCGCGGGAGACGTTCTGAGCGACGCGTGTGCAGGAGGATCGAGTCAAGCGCCGCACCGAACACGTCGTTCTGGCGCTGGTCGAAGGCGCCGTTGCCGATCCGCACCGGGCTCGCGCCGGCGTAGCCGGAGAGGTCGTCGCGGGTGGTCTCGGTCAGGTCGCGCCGCCCGTCGATCCCGTACATGATCTGCAGGGCACCGTCGTCGTTGGGCTCGAGGTCGGCGACGAACTGCATGAACTCCTCGGCCTCCCAGTCGAGGTTGAGATAGTGCAGCGCCTGCAGCGTGAAGGTCGAGTCGCGCAGCCAGGTGTAGCGGTAGTCCCAGTTGCGCTCGCCGCCCGGCGTCTCCGGCAGCGACGTCGTCAGCGCCGCGACCGTGGCGCCGGTCGGCATGTAGGTGAGGCCCTTGATCGCGAGCGCGGAGCGCTGGATCGGGTCGCGCCAGCGGTGATCGGGGATGCGGGCCCGCGCAAGCCAGCCGCGCCAGAAGCTGGTGGTCGCGGCCAGGTGTCCGTTGGCCTCGTCGATGTTCTGGGGAGCGGCCAGCTCCTCCGCCCAGGAGAGCGAGCAGTAGATCGCTCGCCTCCTTTGAGCACATGGCGCGCCCGGACCCAATCGCCCTCGACGCCGACCGCCATGTCCGTCTGCAGGCGGATCGTCACATCGGCGCCGCTCGCGTCGGCCCGGTGGCCGTCCTTCGTCGACCGTCCACTCGGCAGGAGTGCGCCCGTAGTCGAAGACCGGTTCGCAGGTCAGCTCCATCTCGACCTCGCCCTCGAGGCACATCGCGACGCGCACGAGCAGGTGGTCGGCGTCCTGGTCGGCCGGGGGACGCGTGTGGGGCGTGACGAGATCCTCGCCGCGGCGCGGTCCCAGCGTCAGGCACTCGCGCACGAGCACCCAGCCCGTCGTCGTCTTCCATGTGGTCAGCAGGATGTTGGTCCCGGGCTCGTAGAAGCGCGCCGAGGGCACGTTGATGCCGAAGGGTCCGAAGCGAAACGCGCCCGCCTGGCGGTCGAGCAGCGTGCCGAACACGCTGGGCGCGTCAAAGCGCGGGACGCACAGCCAGTCGATCGTGCCGTCCGGCGCGACCAGGGCGCCGGTGTGGCAGTCCGACAGAAACGCGTAGTCGGCGATCGGGGGGAAGGGCGAGGGCATCGCCGCGCTCTGGGGCATCGCGGGCGCCGAGTCCTCGGTGTTCGTGCTTGCGCGTCGCGCTCGGCTTGGCGCTGGATTTGGCCCTGCTCGACCTGGCCGGGCTCATTGCAGCACCCACGGGCCGCGCCAGGTTCCGAACCCCGCCACCAGCTCGTCACCCTCGGCCGGACCCCAGGTGCCCGGAGCGTAGGGATGCACGGGCGGTGGGTTGTCGAGCAGCGGCTGGAAGATCCGCCACGTCTCTTCGACGCCGTCCTGGCGGGTGAAGCGCGTGCTGTCGCCGCGCATCGCGTCGAGCAGCAGCACCTCATAGGGAGTGGGGGCCTCGCCGCCCTGCTCGGCGAACTCGACGTCGAACGTGATCGCCTCGGCGCCGCCGGCGTCGGCGCGGTGCGCGTCGAGGATCACGCGCGTACCGGTCGAGGGATCGAGCTTGACGATGAACTGGTTCGGCTCCGGGCGGCGACGCATGTGCCCCATGAAGCCCAGGCGCGGCGGGTCGCGGAAGACCGCGCGCAGCTCGGTCTGCGTGGCGGGGAGCCGCTTGCCGGTGCGGATGAACCACGGCACGCCCGACCAGCGCCAGTTGTCGATGTCCAGGCGCATGCGCCGCGTAGGTCTCCGTGGTCGAGTCCTTGGCGACGCCGTCGATGTCGAGGTAGCCGTCGTACTGCCCGCGCACGTAGTGGGCCGGCTTGGCGGTCGTCGATCGACCGGAACAGCGCGAACTTCGCGTCCTTGAGCGTTTCGGCGTCATCGCCCGCCGGCGCCTCCATCGCGGCGAGCGCGACCACCTGCATGAGGTGGTTGACGACGACGTCGCGCAGCGCGCCGACCGGGTCGTAGAAGTGACCGCGGTCCTCCACGCCGAAGTCCTCGGCCATCGTGATCTCGACGCACGCGATGTGGTTGCGGTTCCAGATCGGCTCGATCATCGTGTTGGCGAAGCGCAGGTACAGGAACTCGTCGGTGCCCATCTTCCCGAGGAAGTGGTCGATCCGATACAGCTGCGACTCGTCGATGTACTGATGGATTTCCTGGGCGAGGGCGCGGGCGGACAGCAGGTCGTGGCCGAACGGCTTCTCCACGACCACGCGGGCCGCCGCTGGTCAGGCCGGCGTCCTTGAGCTCCTTGATCACGGGCCCGAACAGGAACGGCGGGATCTCCAGGTAGAAGACCGGGCTGTGCGCGTCAGCGACGGCCGCCGCCAGGCGCTCGTATGTGGCGGCCTCGGTGAAATCCCCGCTCACGTAGGACAGGCGCGCGGCAAAGCGGTCGAACACATCCTCGTCCAGCGACTCGCCGGTCCCTTCGATGCATTCGCGGGCGTGCTTGCGCAGGTGATCGAGCGTCCAATCGTCGCCCGCGACTCCCACGATCGGGCAGTGCAACAGGCCGCGCTTCTCCAGCCGATACAGCGAGCGGAAGGTCATCACCTTCGCGAGGTCGCCGGTGATTCCGAAGACGACCAGCGCGTCGGCCAGGTCGGTGTCGCCGGACTTGTGCTCGGGCCCTGCCGTCTCCCCGACAGCTCGTGTGGCGCTGCTCATGCTCCCGGTCCTTTCGATCGCGGCCGTGGCCCGCATCTGGCCTGGACATACCTCCTGAAGGCGCGACCCTCCCAAAGGCGGGATGGATGATGTCACAGACCGAGTCCGCCCAGGCTTGACGATCCGAGCCCTGAAAACACCTTCTTGACATGAGCTTTATTTCGGCGCGTATAGTCGAACGCGGCACGTCGGTAGACCAACCCGCCGAACGCGGTTTGGACCCAGTCGCGGAAGGGAAGAGCACCTGGACGGGAGCGCGGCTTCTAAAGGAGGAAGGGACAGATGGGCAAGGCAGCTGGACGAACAGGATCGCGCGCGGCAGCGCTGAGCATTCTGCTCGGGGTCGTCCTGGCCGGGGCGGCCGCGCCGGCTCAAGCAGTGACGATACGTGAGTTCTATACCGGACTCGTGGGTACCGGCTCCCCCAATCACATCACCGCTGGGCCAGACGGCCACCTGTGGTTCACCGGGCACAACCAGGCCAGCATCGATGAGATCACTCCGGCGGGCGAACTGACCGAGTACTTCCTCACGCCCAACAGCAGCCCCGAGAGCATCACCGTCGGACCCAACGGCAGGCTCTGGTTCAGCGAGCCGGGTTTCGACACCGTCGGGCGCATCACCACCTCAGGCGCCCTGACGGAGTTCGCTTCGAATGGCATCTCCGGCCAGACGGCGGCGATCGCCGCCGGGCCGGACGGCAACCTGTGGTTCACCCAGAACGACGGCAAGGTGGGGCGCATCACGACGGGCGGCTTCGTAACCGAGTTCTCCGACGGCATAACCGGCACGAACCTCTCCGGCATCGCGCTGGGCCCGGACGGGAACCTGTGGTTCACCGACGAATCCAAGATCGGGCGCATCACCCCCCAGGGAATCGTCACGGAGTTCTCGAGCGGCATCAGCCCCGGTAGCGAACCGCGGGGCATCACTGCCGGGCCGGACGGCAACCTCTGGTTCACAGAGCGTGCGGGCGACAGGATCGGGCGCATCACCCCCCAGGGAGTCGTCACGGAGTTCTCGAGCGGCATCAGCCCCGGCTCAGAACCGCAGGAGATCACGGCCGGCCCGGACGGCAACATCTGGTTCACCGAGCGCGCCGGCAACCGCATCGCGCGGATCACGCCCGCGGGCGTCGTGACCGAGTTCTCCGAAGGCATCACGCCCGGGCAGCGAACCGGCCGGCATCACGGCGGGGCCGGAAGACAGCCTGTGGTTCACCGAGGAAACCGGCCAGATCGGGCAGGTGCTACTCGAACCGGCCGGGACGCCCGCGCCGGACCCGCCTCCGACCGTCCTCACAAGAGGTGCGTCGTCCGTTACGCAGACCTCGGCGACCCTTCGCGCGACGGTGAACCCCAACGGCACGACGGTCAACGACTGCCACTTCGACTATGGCACCACCCTGTCCTACGGGTCCAGCGTGCCCTGCGCCTCGCTTCCAGGGTCGGGGACCATCCCGGTGGCCGTCTCCGCGTCGCTCGCAGGCCTCGGCGAAAACACGACCTACCACGTGCGCGTCGTCGCGAGCAACGAAGGTGGGACCAGCTACGGCGCCGACCAGACGTTCACGACCGACCGCGCCGCCTCCGGTATCCACGAGCGGGATGTGGGTCGGCCTCAACGCAGGCGGCTGGGGCTCAGCAACAGTACGCCGACGTGAAGGGCGCGGTGGACTACGTTCGACTCGACGGGTGCAACTCGCAGACCGCCGACATCAGCGGATGGACCGACGCGGGTGTGAGGGTCATCGACGACATATCCGGTCCATACAACCGGGGCGGCGTACAGGCCCTTAACATCACCGAATGGGTGAATAATGCCGTGGCGTGGGTCAAGGCCAACCCGGAAGCGGCGGCGGTCGAGGTCCTGAACGAGCCTGGTGGCGAATGGTTCTGGGGCCCGGAAGCCGAATCCACCGCGAACGCGGCCGCCTATGCGAGCCTGCTCAAGGCGGTCCATGAAGCGTTCGTCGCGAACTTCGGCTCCGCTCGCCCCCTGATCCTGGCCTCCTACGACGGCGGTCACGACCAGCAAGGTCTCCTGGGGCGAAAAGGTCTGGAACGAAACCACCAACGGCGGCATCAAAGTCAACGACTACGTGGACGGTGTCGACCGTTCATCCCTACGGCGGCGTCGGTGCGCGGGCAGGATCCGCATTGGGTCACAGGGCCAGCGTCGAAGCCGCCCACGCCCAGACCGGCAAGCCGGTCTATGTCACCGAGATGGGATGGCCGACGGCGGTGGCCGAACCAGCCACCGGCGACTCGCTTCAGTGGACCGAGGACGAACAGGCCGCGAACATCTACAACTTCATCACGCTGGGCGAGGAGCACGGGATACGTCGCGGCGTGACGGTCTTCGACTACCGCGACTACGGCTCGAACACCTTCTGTGGCATCGAGCGCTGGGGAAACCCGGCCGGTCCCAACGGATCCAAGAAGCCGGCCTACACGGCCCTGCAGGAGGCGGCGCGCGGAGTGCCGCTGAGCCTGCCGTGAGCGGCAGGCGAGATCAGCCGAGAGCCTGGATCTGAAACAGGCTCGTCGTTCCGGGCCGGCCGGAGGGAAGTCCCGCTGTGATCCCGACCCGCTGGCCGGTCTCACACCAGCCGAGCTCCACCACGCGCCGCGCCGCGTCGGCGATCAGCGCCTCGGTCGTCTCGTGGCGGCGCATCGATGCCGCCTGCACCCCCCACATCAGACCGCATCGCCTGACCGTCTCTTTCCCGGGCGAGAGCGCGTAGATCGGCACCGTCGGGCGGTGGGCCGACACCAGGCGCGCTGAGCGACCGGACAGCGTGGGGACGATCAGCGCGTCCAGGCGCAGCTCGCGCGCGGCGTTGCAGAGGTTGTGGGCGATCGTGTAGGACGGGTCTGACTCGGTGCGACGCACGCGCGACTCGTTCCAGCGCTCGTAGGGGGCGATCGACTCCGCCTGCACCGCGACCGCCGCCATCATCTCCACCGCCTGGACCGGGTAGGCGCCGACCGCCGTCTCCTGGGAGAGCATCACGGCGTCGGTGCCGTCGAGGATCGCGTTCGCCACATCGGCCACCTCGGCGCGGGTGGGGCGCGATGAGGCGACCATCGAGTCGAGCATCTGGGTCGCCGTGATCGAGGGCCGCGCCATCCACCCGGCCAGCTCGAGCAGCTGCTTCTGCACGATCGGCACCCGCTCGATCGGCAGCTCGATGCCCAGGTCGCCGCGGGCCACCATCACGCAGTCGGCCGCTTTGACGATCTCGGCAGCGCGCTGCACCGCCAGCGGCTTCTCGATCTTGGCGATCAGCGGCAGCCGCGTGTGGTCGCGAACGGATTCGATGTCGTGCGGGCGCTGCACGAACGAGAGCGCGACCATGTCCACGCCGATCGACTCTCCGTGGCGCAGCAGCTCGAGGTCCTCCTCCGGGAGCGCGGGCAGCGACTCCACCGGTCCAGGGATGTTCAGGCCCTGGCGGGAGGCGACGGCGCCGCCGACCTCGATCTCCACTTCTATCTCGTGAGACTGGGTGCGCACGTCGACCGCGCGCAGGCGCACGGAGCCATCGGCGAGGTAGAGGATCGCGCCCGCCTCGACCACGTCGGCAAGGCCGCCCCAGGAGATGCTCATGTCATGGGCGTCCCCCGGGCGCTCGTCGTCTCCGCAGTGGAATGTCAGCCGCTCTCCGGGCGTCAGCTCCACCAGGTCATCGCGCAGCGGGCCGATCCGAAGCTTCGGGCCGGGGAGGTCCTGCAGGATCGCGATCGCCCGCCCCACCCGCCCCGCTGCGTCGCGCAGTCGGCGAACCGTCTCGGCGTGCTCCTCGAGCGTTCCATGCGAGTAGTTCAGCCGGGCCACGTCCATGCCCGCCTCGATCATCCGCAGAAGCGTGTCCGGCTCGCGCGAGGCTGGTCCGATGGTGGCGACGATCTTGGTGCGGCGCATCGACGGCAAGGTATCGGTCGGTGTGGTCGTGGTGTGTCACGCCGATGTGATGGCGTCATCGCGAGCGTCGGGCCGGGACGTCGTGACCGCCGCGCGTTTCACACCGCGTAGCATCGGTTCGGTGCTCGGTCCCTCACGACCCGTTCCCCGCGTCGGAGCACAGGCGCGCATCGCGCACTTCGGCGGCGGCTTCGAAAGGGGCACCGTGCTCGCGGTGCACGAAGACGGACGGCGGTTGGAGGTGCGGGGTGAGGGAGGGGAGGTGCTCGAGTTCGTGCTCAGCCCCGCCACGGCGCGGTTCGTGTTCGCCGGGAGCGTCCACGGCCCGCGGCTCGAGCTGATCGAAGGCCCGCCCACCCCCTCCTGAGCCTCATGGCGCCCTCACGTCGGGGAAGTGCTGGGCGCAGTGCGCACGCAGCGCCTCTCGTACAGACGCGCGCTCCTCGGCGCTGGCGGCGCGGAAGCGTGCCAGGAGCTCGCGCTGGCGATCGATCGGCGCTCCGGCGATCGTCCAGCGCACCGCCAACCGCTCGAACAGAAGCTCCACCGCCCGCTGCCAGGCGTCCTCCTGTGTATCGGATGCCCGCCCCTCGAGGCTCGCGAGCGTGCGGGCGTACTCGGCCCGCGATCCGGCCGTGAGCGAGCCCCGCAGCGTCAGCACGTTGCCGTGGTCGTCGGCGTAGTCGCTGCTCGGCGCCTTCAGCTCACCGTGCCTGCGCCGCCCGCGCTTACCCACGCCGCCAGCACCGCCCGACGGGTGCCTGCGCCGCGCTCGTCCGCCCTGCGGGCATCCCCGCGCGGATCAGAGACTGGCCGCGCGCTCCAGCTGCGAGCGCACATCGCCGGTCAACGGCTTGGCGTGTCCGGGCCATGCGGCCGCGGGATCGAGCGCCGCGAGCTTGCGCACGCTCGCGCGCGCCTGATCGGTGTCCCAGTTGTAGACCGGATCGGGCACGTGGGGATCGGAGTCGCGCCCCCACATGTCGACCGTGTAGAAGCAGTCGGTGCTCAGCGCCAGGCGGTCGGAATCGCGCCACAGCGCGATCAATCCGGGCGCATGGCCGGGGAGGTGCACGACGCGAAAGCCGGCGATCTCATCCCCCTCCGACAGCGTGCCCGAGATCTTCACCGGCCCGCCGTCCCAGGCGTAGCGGTGCAGCAGGCGCTGGAGCTGACGCGTGCCGAACGGCAGGCCCGCGAGGTCGGCCGGCCAGTAGCGCCAGCCGCCGGTGCCCTCCGCGTCCACGACCTCGTCGGGGTGGCAGAGCACCGGGACGCCCAGCGCCGGCGCCGACCCGCGGTGGTCGGTGTGTCCGTGGCCGAGCACCACCCGGCGGATGCCACCCAGCTTCGCGCCGGCCCGTGCCACCGCGCGCGTCATCGTGCGTGCGCCGGCATCGAACAGCGTCACCCCGCCGTCGTCCTCGATCAGGTACACGTTGCAGCGCCCCGGCTGGCCCTGCACGACCCATACGCCCTCGGCCACCAGCTCGGCCTCACTGCCGGACAGCCGCGAGGTCAGGCGGGTCTTGGCGTTGAAGGCGCCGGTCAGGCGCTGGTCCGCGGTCGAGCCCTGCGGAGGCATCATCCCGAGCTGGCGGGGCAGCGCGATCGAGTCGGGATATGCGTCGTTGGACTCGATCAGACCGTCGCGCACGGTCAGCAGGTCGAAGCCCTCGATCACGATCGGATCGCCCGTGGGCGCGATCCCGCTCAGCGACCCCGGTCCCGCGAAGGTGCCGGTGAGCCGCCACTGCACGCCGCAGCGCTCGTCCTGGGTGGTGGTGGAGACGATCTCGAACCGCAGGTCCGGCACCGCGCCGAGCAGCTCGCCGATGAAGTCGCGCACGCCGTCCGGAGCAATGACATCCACCTGGCCGCGTACGGTCTCGCGGCCGCCGTCGGCCCACATCGCAACCGCGGCGTCCAGATCGCGCGCATCGATCGCCTCGAAGTAGCGTCGCGCCACGGTCTCGGCGTCCTTCTTGCCCGCGCGTCGCGGCCGCGTCCTTGCCTGGCGGACGTTCGCTGCGACGGCCTGCACCTTCGTGGCCGTCTCTGAGGTGCTCTCTTCTTCGACCATCTCCGTCTCCTTTACCGCATGGCTCGGAATGCGTAGTCTAGTCTCCGCCGCATGGCCGAGCGGACCGATCAGAGATCGGGGGTAGCGCCGCCGACGGGAACGCAGGCTGGAGGGCCCGCTCGTGCGCAGGGTGCCGCCCCGGTGAGGGTGGGTGCCCAGGCGGTCAAACGCGAGTTGGGGCGCGGCGAACGGGTGCTCCCGGGTGTCTTCCGCCTGCGTCTGCCGCTTCCGTGGCCGGGCGTCCCGCACTGCAACGCGTGGGCGGTCGCGGCCGGAGACGGGGTCGTCCTGTTCGACACCGGCATGCACCAGCCGGGCTCGCTGGCGAACCTCGAGCGGGCGCTCGGCATGTGCAACCTCAGCCTCGAGAACGTGCGCCTGCTGGTGTGCACGCACGCCCACTCCGATCACTATGGCCAGGCGGCCTCGATCGTCGAGCGGGCGGGCTGCGAGCTGTGGATGCACCCCAACCACGAGCACATGCGCCGCTGGGCCGAAGACCCCGGCGCCGCGATCGCACGCCGGCTGGAGGTGGCTCGCCAGAGCGGCGTCCCGGAGGAGCCTCTGCGGCGCTACGCAGCCGAGCGGGACTCACAGGAATCGGGGGTCGCCGCGATCGTCGAGCCCGACCGGGCGCTCCTGCCCGGAGTGGTGGTCCATACCGACCTCGGCCCATGGAGCGTCCACGAGACGCCCGGCCACGCTCCCTCGCACGTGTGCCTGTTCCAGGCCGAGCGGCGCCTGTTGATCTCCGGAGACCACCTGCTGGGACGCATCTCGCTGCACTTCGACTACGGCTACTCCCCTGACCCGGTCGGCGAATTCGTCCATTCACTCGACGTCGTCGAGGCGCTGCACCCCCGCCTGTGCCTGCCGGGTCATGGCCGCACGTTCGCCGACGTCCATGCCCACATCGAGGGCAACCGCGAGCTCGTCGCAGATCGGCTGGAGAAAACCCTCGCCGCGATCGGGGAGGGCGAGGAGCCGACGGCGTTCGAGATCGTGCCGCGCGTGTACGGACAGGAGCCGTTCTCGCGCGCCTCGCCCTGGCTGCTCACCGAAACGCTGGCGATGCTTCGCCACCTCGAGGCCACCGGCCGCGCGCTGCGCGTTGCCGGCGAGCCCGAGCGCTGGGCCCGCACCGACCCGTACGGACCGCCCCGCTGACGGCCTGCGCCGCCTTCGCCTGAGCAGGCCGGTCGCATACGATCAGTGGATGCGCATCGATGAGATCCTCGCCGGCGGCGAGCCGGTGTTTTCGTTCGAGTTCTTCCCGCCCAAGACGGAGGCGGGCGAGCGCAACCTGTACGGCGCACTGGCCGAGCTGCGCACGCTGGAGCCGTCATTCGTCTCGGTGACCTATGGGGCCGGGGGCTCCACAAGGGAGAAGACGATCGAGATCGTCAAGCGGATCAGGGACGAGTACGGGCTTGAGGCGATGGCCCACTTCACCTGCGTAGGGGCCACCGTGCCCGAGCTGCGCGAGACGCTGGACGAGATGCAGCGGGCGGGAATCCACAACGTGCTCGCCCTGCGCGGGGACCCTCCGGTGGGGCAGGAGGACTGGACCAAGACAGAGGGGGGTCTCGAGTACTCGCGCGAGCTCGTCGAGCTGATCGCCGGCGACTACCCGTTCGCGATCGGTGCCGCCTGCTTCCCGGAGACCCACATCCATGCCGAGAGCCCCGAGGCGGACCTCGAACACCTCGCCGCCAAGGTCGGCGCGGGCGTGGACTTCCTGATCACCCAGCTGTTCTTCGACAACGCCCTGTACTTCGACTTCCTCGCCCGTGCGCGGAGGATCGGGATCCAGGTGCCGATCATCCCGGGCATCATGCCGATCACCCACGCCGGTCAGGTCGAGCGGATGGCGAAGATGTCGGGCTCCGCGATCCCCGAGGGGCTGCGCCGGGAGCTCGAGGCGCGCAGGGACCATCCGGAGGCGGTGCGCGACTTCGGGGTTGCCTACGCCACGCTGCAGTGCGCCGAGCTGCTCGCCGCCGGCGCTCCGGGCATCCACTTCTACACGCTCAACCGCTCTCCCGCGACCCGCGCGATCCTCAGCGCGTTGAAGCTGGCGAGGCCCTGGGAGAAGGCGATCTATTCCACCTCTATCTCGAGTCCCTCGGCCACCCGCGGCGAGCCGTCGGGCGCCTCGTAGCGCACATCGACCGAGTCGTTCTGGCGGTAGGTGCCCACGCCCCAGGCGCCGAGCAGCCATCGCCACCCGCTGATCTTGTCCTTGCGCAGGTCCATGTCGAACACGAGCGAGCCTTCGCGGATCGAGAAGTCGACGCCGAGCCTCTGGGGCACGCCGTTCAGATAGACCTCGTAGGGCTCGCGCACATCGCGCGGCAGCTTCACCTTGGAACGGGGTGCTCGAGTCAACGCGGACGACGGGTTGGCATTCCCGCGGGATTATGCACCCGATCGTACGCGTACTCTGAGCGGGTGAGCGTGAGAAGGTGAGCGCCGGCCCGGCCGAGGACATCCCATACACGGTGCGCCGCTCGGAGCGCGCGCGGCGGGTGCGTGTGAACGTGCACGTCCACACCGGGGTGGAGGTCGTGCTCCCGGCCCGCGCCCCCGAGCGCGCGGCGGCGGCGGCGGTCAGCGAGCTGCGCCCGTGGATCGAGCGACGGCTGGACGAGGCGCGGGAGACGCTCGCGAGCATCAGCGCGCGTGGGAGCAGCCTGCCCTACCTCGGCAGGATGCTCCATTTGACCCCGCAGCCCGGGCGCACGCGCGTGCACCGCAAGGGCGGGCGCCTGCTGGTCCCCGCCGGCGATGCCCGCCCGGCGCTCGAGCGCTTCTACCGGCGGGCCGCACGCGCTGAGATCGCGCCGCGTCTGGACCGCGCCACCGCGCTCGCGGGAAGCTCCTACAGCGGCCTGGCCATCCGCGCGCAGCGCACTCGCTGGGCCTCGTGCTCGCCGGACGGGCACATGAGCTTCAACTGGCGGCTGCTGCTCGCTCCCGAGCGCGTCCTCGACTACGTGGTCTGGCACGAGGTCTGCCATCTGGACATCCTCGACCACTCACCCCGTTTCTGGGCGCTCCTCGAGCGGCGCTGGCCGGGCTACCGGGACGACCGCGACTGGCTGCGGCGCAACGGCGCGACGCTCGTGCTCTAACCCCTCTGAGCAATCGGTACGTAGTCGAGGTCGCGCGCGCCCGTGTATATCTGCCGGGGACGGGCGATCTTCTGCTCGGAGTCCTGCACCATCTCGAGCCACTGGGCGATCCAACCGCTGGTGCGACCGATCGCGAACATGACGGGGAACATCGCCACGGGCAGCCCCAGGGCCTCATAGATGAGCCCCGAGTAGAAGTCCACGTTGGGGTAGAGCTTGCGCGAGGTGAAGTACTCGTCGTCGAGCGCCCTCTTCTCGAGCTCGGTCGCAACGTCCAGCAGCGGGCTCTTGCCGCGCACCTCGAACACGTCGTCGAGGTATTTGCGGATGATGCGTGCGCGCGGGTCGTAGTTCTTGTACACGCGGTGCCCGAAGCCCATCAGCCGCTCATTTCCCGCCTTGACGCCCTCGAGGAAGTCGGGGATGTCCTCGACCCTGCCGATCCGCTCGAGCATCCGCAGCGCGGCCTCGTTGGCGCCGCCGTGCAGGGGGCCATACAGCGCCGCGACTCCGGCGGCCACCGCCGTGTAGGGGTCCACCTGGGTTGAGCCGACTGAGCGAACGGCGCTTGTCGAGGCGTTCTGTTCGTGGTCGGCGTGGAGGATGAACAGCACGTCGAGCGCGCGCTCGAGCCGAGGATCCGGCGTGTACTTGAGCTCGGTCATCTTGTACATCATTCCGAGGAAGTTGCCCGCGTAGGTGAGGTCGTTGTCGGGGTAGACGTACGGCTGGCCCATGTTGTGGCGGAAGGCGAACGCGGCCAGCGTCGGCATCTTCGCGAGCAGCCGGATGATCTGGGCCGCACGCACGCGCTCGTCGTGAATCCGGTTGGCATCCGGGTAGAACGTCGAGAGGGCGCCCACCGAGGCCACGAGCATGCCCATCGGGTTTGCGTCGTAGCGGAAGCCCTGCATGAAGTCCTTCACGTTCTCGTGCACGAACGTGTGAATCGTGATCTCCTCAACCCAACCGTCGAGCTGCGTCTTCGTCGGGAGCCAGCCGTTGATGAGGAGAAAGGCGACCTCCAGGTAGCTCGACTGCTCGCACAGCTGCTCGATCGGGAATCCCCGGTGCTGGAGTATCCCGGCCGCGCCGTCGATGTAGGTGATCGCGCTGCGACAGGACGCCGTGTTCGTGTAGGCCGGGTCGTAGGTCATCAGCCCGAAGTCCTGATCGTCGGTCTTGATCTGCCTCAGGTCCATCGCCCGCACGGTCCCGTCCGTTATCGGGAGCTCATAGGTCTGACCGGTGCGGTCGTCGGTCACGGTGAGCGTGTCCCTCCTGGGCGCCCCGGCATCGGTCGGCGTGCTGCCGCCGGCGTCTGTCTGCTGGCCCACGGCTTTGCCTCCTCTGCTCGCCTTAGTCTCGATGCTCATCGGCTTCTCCCATCGACGGTTGCGGATGCTCTACCTCCGATTATGCGACAACGCGGCCTCTGTCCGGCCGGTGCCGCTCCGCAGGCCCTCGCCTGGCGGTCGCTCGCCTGCAGGCATTGCGTGCTCCAGTCAGGGCGCTCAGCCCTGCGGCAGGCGCGGGCGCCTGGCAGCGGCTACGCATGCGCGCGGGCGAGGCCGGAGTGGGATCGCCGTGTGGTCCCCGCCGGCGCGGGCGCGACGGGGAGGAGCGGGGGTGGTGCGGGTGGCGCGGGCGCGAGCGCGGACCGATCCCGCCATCCTGCTCGGGTGCGGTCTCGGGGGCACGCACAGCCCATCGCACGATCAGGAACAGCGCGACGATCGGGATCTTCAACAAGACCATCAACCAGATGAAGGTCCAAGTGGTCACTTGGGCTGATCGTATACGGGTCGCGGCATCCGTACAACCCCGCAGACCCTATCCGTGGAAACCCCGGTCCTCGCCCCACGCTTGCGCCGGTTCAGCCCCGCAACTCGAGCCGGGTGCTGGTGAACTGGGTGAGCGCGCGAAGCTCGTCGGTGCGCTCGACGATCTCGGCTCCGGTCAGCCGCTCGACGCGCTCGGTGCCGAACTCCTCGACGTTGAACGACGCGAGCACGGTCGCGTGAGCCATCGCGCGTCGCAACAGCTCGTCGGAAAGCTCCTGGGAGGGATGGGCCGCGATATAGCCGACGAGGCCCCCGGCGAACGTGTCGCCCGCACCGGTGGGGTCGATCACCGTCTCCAGCGGATACGCCGGCAGCGCGAAGAAGCTGTCGCGCGTTATCAGCGCCGCGCCGTACTCACCCTGCTTGGCCACGATGACGCTGGGGCCGCGCACCCCGCCGGCCGACTCCGGCCGGGCGCGCGGGGCCCAGGAGAAGATTTCCCGCGCCGCCGTCAGGAGGTTCGGCTTGCCGGTCAGCTGGCGCAGCTCGGCGTCGTTCAGGATCACGCAGTCCACGCTTGCGATCGCGCTCACCAGCGAGTCGCGGGCGATGTCGATCCACAGGTTCATCGAATCGAGCGCCACGAAGCGCGCATCCGGCAGCTGCGCTCGCACCTCGCGCTGCAGGTCAGGCTGGATGTTCGCGAGGAACAGCACGTCGCTCGCGCGCGATTGCTCGGAGAGCTTGGGCTGGAAGCCCTCGAACACGCCTAGCTGGGTGTCGAGCGTCTCGCGCGAGTTCAGGTCCCAGCCATACTCGCCCCGCCAGAAGAACGTCCTGCCGCCGGCGACGCGCTCCACGTCGGAGACGTCCACGCCGCGGCCGCGCATCACCTCGAGCTCGGCCTCGCCGAAGTCCTCGCCGACCGGGCCGACGACGTGCACGTCGTCGAAGAAGGAGGCTGCCAGCGCGAAGTGCACCGCGGCACCGCCGAGCATCCGCTCGCGCTCGCCGAACGGCGTCTTGACGGCGTCAAAGGCGATCGATCCGACCACTGTGATTGGCATGGGCGCGCACCTTAGAGCACGCAGGGCGGCCGCGGGGCTCGGCTAAGGTGACGATCGATGCGCGCGATCCAGATGACAGAGTTCGGCGGCCCGGAGGTGCTCAAGCTGACCGAGCTCGCGCGGCCCGAGCCGGGACCGCAGGAGGTGCTCATCCGGGTCACCCGGGCAGGGCTCAACTTCGCCGACACGCATACGCGCACGAACTCCTATGTGCAGAAGGCCGCGCTTCCACTCGTCCCCGGCGGCGAGGTGGCGGGCATCCGTGAGGACACGGGCGAGCGGGTGGTCGCGCTGGTGGGCAACGGCGGCTACGCCGAGTACGCCACTGCTCCGGAGAAGCTCGTCTTCCCGATCCCGGCGGAGCTCGATGACGGCACGGCGCTGGCGATCATCATCCAGGGGCTGACCGCGTGGCATCTGTACCGCACCTCCGGGCGGGTGGCCGAGGGGGAGAGCGTCGTCATCCACTCCGCCGCCGGGGGCGTCGGCTCGCTGGCCGTGCAGCTGGGCCACCAACTGGGGGCGGGCCGCGTCATCGCGACCGCCTCGAGCGATGAGAAGCGCGCGCTGACGCTCGCGCTGGGCGCGGACGTGGCGATCGATCCCGCGCCGCAGGGCCTGACCGAGCGCCTGATCGAGGCCAACGGGGGCGAGCCCGTGGACGTGGTGTTCGAGATGGTCGGTGGCGAGGTGTTCGACGCCTCTTATGAGGCGCTTGCGCCATTCGGGCGGATCGTCGTCTGCGGGATCTCCTCGCAGCAGCCCAACCGGTGCTCCACGGGCTCGCTGCTGCGCCATTCGCGCGCCGTGGTCGGCTTCTACCTGTTCCACTGCCTGGAGCGGCCACGCGATGTTCACCGACGCCCTGTCCGAGCTGTTCGAGCGGGCGGCACGGGGCGAGCTCAGGGCCGTCGTAGGGCATACATACCCACTCGAGCAGGCCGCCCAGGCGCATATCGACCTGCGCGAAAGGCGCACAACCGGCAAGCTGCTGCTCGACCCCTCCGCGTAAGCTTCGCCTCCGATAGTGGCCACCTCCTTCGCTGATCTCGGGCTCTCCCAGTCCACCCTGCACGCCCTGCGCGACGTCGGCTACGAGTCGCCCAGCCCCATCCAGGAACAGGCGATTCCACCACTGCTGCAGGGCCGCGACGTGATCGGTCAGGCGCAGACGGGCACGGGCAAGACGGCCGCCTTCGGGCTGCCGATCATGGAGTACGTCGACCCCTCGGAGCCAAACGTGCAGGCCCTCGTGCTGACGCCCACGCGCGAGCTGTGCATCCAGGTCACGCAGGCCCTGCGCACCTACGGCGCCCACACCGGGATCGATGTCGTCGCGGTGTTCGGCGGCGCCCCCATACGTACCCAGCAGGCCCAACTGCGCGCGGGCGGGCACGTCGTCGTCGGGACCGTGGGGCGGGTGCTCGACCTGATCTCCCGCCACTCGCTGGTCCTGCACGACTGCCGCTTCCTCGTCCTCGACGAGGCCGACGAGATGCTCGATCTGGGGTTTCTCGAGGATGTCGAGAAGATCCTCTCGCTGACGCCCTCGAGCCGGCAGACGGCGCTGTTCTCGGCGACGATGCCCCCGCCGATCCGCACGCTGGCCGACCGCTACATGTACGACCCCACGATCATCCAGGTCGAGGCGGAGACGCTCACGATCGACACCGTCGCGCAGTTTCAGCTGCCCGTCGAGACCAAGGGCAAGCCGGACAAGCTCGTTGAAGTGCTGCGCGCCGAGGAACCCGAGCAGGCGATCGTGTTCGTGCGCACCAAGATCCGCTGTGATCAGCTGTTTCGCACGCTGCGCGACCGCGGCATGAACGTGCGGGCGCTGCACGGGGACATGAGCCAGGGATCGCGCGACGGCGTGATGCTCGCCTTCAAGGGCGGACGCGTTCCCATCCTTGTGGCCACCGACGTGGCCGCCCGGGGCCTTGACATCTCGACGGTCACGCACGTGATCAACTACGACGTGCCGGTCTCCCCCGACACCTACGTGCATCGCATCGGGCGCACCGGCCGGGTGGGCCGCTCGGGCCGGGCGATCACCTTTGTGGAGGACCGTCAGAAGCGTGAGCTGGCGGCGATCGAACGGCACATCGGCACGTCGATCGCCCAATGGCGGGAGGGCGCCGTGGCCGCGCCCACGCCCGTGCAGACGCGCCCGCGCAGGCACTCCAAGCCGCGCATCTCAAGACGGGACGACCAGGAGCCCTACGTCAAGCTCGTGCTCTCGGGTGGACGGGCAGCGGGCCTGCGCGTGGCGGACGTCGTCGGCGCCGTGACCTCCTCGGCCGGGCTCGACGGCGAGGCCGTGCGCGATGTGATGGTGCTCGACCGTTTCTCCTTCCTCTCGGTCCCGGCCGCCCAGGCCGACCGGGTGATCGACGCGCTCGACGGACGTGAGGTGCGGGGGCAGGCGGTCACCCTTGAGCGGGTAGGGTAGGGGCCATGTCAACTGCCACGATGCAAACCACTGAAGGCCCCATTGCCTTTGAGCTGTTCGACGCGGACGCACCGAAGACGGTCGAGAACTTTCGCAAGCTCGCGTCCGAGGGCTTCTACGACGGGCTCGTCTTCCATCGGGTGATCAAGGACTTCATGATCCAGGGCGGCTGCCCGCAGGGGACGGGCACCGGCGGACCCGGGTACACGTTCGAGGACGAGATCAACTCTCACAAGATCGTCCGTGGGGCGCTCGCGATGGCGAACGCCGGGCCCGACACGAACGGGTCGCAGTTCTTCATCGTCACGGCAGACGCCTGCTCGTGGCTGGACGGCAAGCACACGGTGTTCGGGCAGGTCACCGACGGGATGGACGTCGTGGACAAGCTCGAGGGAGTCGCCACCGACGCCGGGGACCGGCCGGCCGAGCCCATCGGCATCGCCACGATCGAGTTGTCTGAGAGCTAGCCGCCCGCTGCCGCCATCTCCTCCGGCAAGGATGCACGGTCGGAGTAGTCTGTCTGTTACGAGCGAACGAGAAGGGGAGATTGAGATGGCGACCGTCGAGCAGCACCCAGCCGAGACCCACAACGGCGTCGCGCACGCCGACACGGACATCCCCGTCGAGAATCCCGCCACGGGCGAGATCGTCGCGACCGTCCCCGACCTCGGGGCAGAGGCTGTCGCGGAGATGGCCGTACGTGGCCGTGCCGCGCAGCCCGGCTGGGAGGCTTTCGGCTTCGAGGGTCGCGGAAGGATCCTGCTGCGCGCGCAGAAGTGGCTGATGGACAACTCAAAGCAGGTCATCGCCACGATCATGTCCGAGACAGGCAAGACATTCGAGGACGCCTCGATGGCGGAGATCTCCTACGCGGGCCACGCCTTCGGCTTCTGGGCCAAGCAGGCGCCCGAGTACCTCGCCGATGAGCGGATCAAGTCCGGACAGCTGCTGGTCAAGGGCAAGAAGCTGATCCTGCGCTACCGGCCGCTGGGCCTGATCGGCGTGATCGGCCCCTGGAACTACCCTCTGACGAACTCGTTCGGCGACTGCATCCCGGCGCTCGCGGCCGGCAACAGCGTGATCCTCAAGCCCTCGGAGATCACCCCGCTGACCTCGATGCTGATGGCCGAAGGGCTGCGTGAGTGCGGCCTGCCGGAGGACGTCCTGCAGATCGCCACCGGCCGCGGCGAGACCGGCGCGGCGCTCGTGGAGGAGGTGGACATGATCATGTTCACCGGCTCCACGCGCACGGGACGCAAGGTCGCAGAGGCCGCGGCTCGGCGGCTGATCCCGGTGTCGCTCGAGCTCGGCGGCAAGGACCCGATGATCGTTCTCTCGGATGCCGATCTCGAGCGGGCGGCCAACTTCGCCACCTACTACTCGATGCAGAACGCCGGTCAGACGTGCATCTCGATCGAGCGCGTGTACGTCGAGGAGCCCGTGTATGACGAGTTCGTCGCGAAGGTCACCGAGAAGGTGCGCGCGCTGCGGGTCGGGCCGCCCCAGGGCCCGGGGTCGGTGGAGGTGGGCGCGATCACGTTCCCGCCGCAGCTCGAGACGATCGAAGATCACGTCGCCGACGCGGTCGGCAAGGGCGCGCGCGTGCTCGCGGGCGGCCACGCCGCCTCCCAGGCGGGCGGGCGCTTCTACGAGCCGACCCTGCTGGTCGACGTCGACCACACCATGAAGATCATGACCGAGGAGACGTTCGGGCCGACGCTGCCGATCATGAGGGTCGCCGACGCCGAGGAGGCCCTGCGGCTGGCGAACGACTCGCCCTACGGCCTCGGCTCCTCGGTCTTCACGCGGGACACCGAGCGGGGCGAGCAGATCGCACGACGCATTCAGGCCGGCGCGGCCAACGTCAACGACGCGATGATCAACTACACGGCCCTCGAGCTGCCGATGGGCGGCGCCAAGGCCTCAGGCCTGGGTTCGCGTCACGGCCCGGGAGGGATCCGCAAGTACTGTGCCCAGCAGGCGATCGTCGTCACACCGCGGCTCTCGCTCAAGCGCGAGGTCCACATGTACCCCTACAAGAGCCGTACGTCCCGGATGCTGGCAGGCGTTGTCAAGTTCCTGTACGGCCGCGGCAAGCGCGACTGACGGCAGCTTCAGGCGAGCTCGGCGTGGCCGGTCTCGCGCTCGAGCAGCGTGCACAGGGAGCTCATCGACGCGCGGGTCGATCTGCGTGCGACCTCGATCGGGTCGCCGCTGCGCGTGCTTGTGCTCGAGGGCGGCGGGCGATCCATTGATCCGCAGGTCCAGGAGCTCTACCGAGCCGATGTGGCGGGACTGTCGAACAGCGGGGTCCACGACCTGCGCTTTCGCGTGTTCGGCGGGTCGACCACGCGCTGGGCCGGCCAGGCGCTGCCGCTGCTCGACGCGGACTTCGAGCGCCGTGAGGGAGGAGTTGCAGGCGCTGGTGGCCGCGGGGACGATCGGCGCTTTCGGGCCGGCCGTAGGGAGGGAGGCCGCGGCGCGGATCCTGGAGCTCCCCGGGCCCGCGCCCACGGTGCTCCAGCACGAAGCCGACGTGCTCGAGCCGCCGCTGTCCGCAGCGGGCGTTGCGCTGAGCGTTACATTCGGCTGGCTGGGGCGCGCGCTGGCAGCCATCGGAGGGCATGTGGGCAGCGATCGCGAAGCCGCGGCGAGGTGGTGCTCCGAGTTGGGCGTCGATGTCACCTCGCCCGAGGAGCTCGGTCCGCTGCTCGTTGCCGAGGCGCTTGACGCCAATCCCGGCGGCATCGTCCTGTTCGCGAGCGGCAGCCAGCGGCACATCGAGCGTTGCGCGAGCGTCGCGGCGGGTGAGCCCTTCGAACCGGCGCAGCTCGATGCGCTGCGGCGCCTGGCCGGCGAGTTGCGTGCCGGCTGAGGATGCTCGTGGGAGCGCAAGCGGTTCGCCACACGTTCCGCTCTTCGGAGCCTCAGCCGACTGTCTCCTCGGCGCCGAGCGGGATCCCGAGCAGCTTCTCCAGCTGCGGGATTGTCGTGGCGGCGCTGGTGTGGTGGATCGTCGCCATGCCGAGCTTCTCCGCGGGAGGCAGGTTGAAGGGGAGGTCGTCGACGTAGACGGAGCGCTCGGCCGGTACTCCCGCGCGCTCGGCGCCGAGTTCATACATGCGGCGCGAGGGCTTGCGTGTGCCCTCCTCGGCCGAGATGACGATGCCATCGAACAGCTGCGAGAAGAGCTCGTGTGGGTAGCGGTGGACCCCCCACGAGTTCGACACGAGCGCGGTACGGATGCCGGCCTGGTGGGCCCTGCGAACGGCGCCGACCATCGCCTCGTCTTCTTCCACGCCGGCGAACAGCCCGTCGATCAGTCCATTGGGCTCGGCGTCGAGCAGGCCGGCGAACTGCTGCTCGAAATCCATCTCCGCCAGCTCCCCCTTCTCAAGCGCGATCAGAAGCTCGCGCGCCTCCGGGTCGGTTTTGAAGCGCCCGAGGAGCTTCTTGGGGTCGATCTGCGCCTGCAGGCAGTAGGCGTGGAAGGAGGCGAACAGATTGGTTGTGAGCACCCCGCCCCAGTCGATCAGGAGGCCCGTCCGCGTCTCGGTGTCGCCGTCAGCTGCCATGGGATACCTCCTCAGCCTGGCGCGCGAGCTCGAGCACGCCGTCGGCGAACTGCTTCAGGTAGGGATCATCGGTACTCCCTGAGACGGCGCGCTTGTAGTTGCCCTCCATGAACACGATCGACTTCCACAGCGCGAGCGTGGTGTACCAGCGCAGGTCCTGCATCGAGCGGCCCGTGCGCTGCTCGTAGAGCCCGATCAGCTCCTCCCGGGTGGGAAAGCCCTCGCGACGCGTGACCCCGCCCAGATGCTCGCGCATGCCGCCCTGGGGATCGTTGCTGTCGGTCCACATCATGCACAGATAGCCGAGGTCGGCCAGCGGGTCGCCGATCGTGGCCATCTCCCAGTCGAGCACGGCAAGCAGGTGCGCGGGCGGGTCCGCGGCGAAGATCGTGTTGCCGAGGCGGAAGTCGCCATGCACGATCGTGGCCGGACCCGAGTCGGGCAGGTGATCGGCGAGCCAGGACCCGACGCGCTCCACGGCGGGGATCTCGCGCGTCTTGTTCACCTCCCACAGGCCTTTGAAGCGCCGCAACTGGCGCTCGAGGTAGCCCGTGGGCTTGCCGAAGCCCTCGAGGCCCACCGCCTGCCAGTCCACGGCGTGGATCTCCACCAGCGCGTCGATCAGCTCGTCGCTGATGCGGCGCCGTTCGGCGGGCGTGTCGAGTGCCTGCGAGATGCTCGCCACGATCACCTCGCCCTCGATGTAGTTCATCACGTAGAACGGGCAGCCGATCGTCGCGGGGTCCTCGCACACGGCGAGCACGTCGGGCACGCGCGCGGCGGTATCCCGCAGCGCGCGCAACAGACGCGCCTCGCGCAGCACGTCATGGGCGCTGGGCGGCAACGGCGGGCGCGGTGGGCGGCGCAGGACCATCCTGGAGGCACCGCGCTCGATCAGGTAGGTCACATTCGAGTGCCCCTCGCCGACCGGGCTCGCCTCGATCTCCCCCTCGCCGAGGGAGTGCTCGTCAAGGAACTCGCGCAGCGGCTCAAGCACCAGCAGGGGCGGGCGGTCGTTGGCTGAGGCGTCGGCGTGCGTGCGGACGATGTCGTCTGGCGCGATGGTCATGCTCATTGCCACAACGCTATCCCACGTTCAGGAATCGGGACGGTTCCTGCGATGTGCCGGCATCTGCGGACAGGAGCCATGCCGGGCCACGCCGGATCTAAAGACGCTCAACCCAACCGCAACCTTCTCAGCGCCCACGTGTCTCAAGCGACTATGTCCCGCACACGCAAGCTCTTCTGCGCTCTTTTCGCCTCGCTGTCCCTCGCCGGCGTGGCGAGCACCTCCTCGGCGCTGGCCTCGCACGGCCAGGTGACCTACTTCGAGGGCTCCACAGTCCTCTTGAGCCCGGCCACGCGTCCGCATGCGCTCGTGCAGCTGCAATCGCTCGGCGTGAAAGCCCTGCGGGTCGAGCTCTACTGGTACAACGTCGCGCCCAGCCCGACCAGCGCGACGAAGCCCAAGTTCGACGCGACCAACCCGGCCAGCTACAACTGGGGCCAGTTCGACCCACTGCTCGCCGAAGCCCAGCGGCTGCATTGGCAGGTGCTGCTGACGGTCACCTCGCCCGTGCCGCGGTGGGCCACGTCCAACGGCAGGGCTCCCTACCTCACGCGCCCGGACGACCTCGACTTTCAGGAATTCATGACCGCGGTGGCGCGCCACTACGGCTCGGAGGTCTCGCTCTACTCGATCTGGAACGAGCCCAACCATCCGGCGTTTCTCTTGCCGCAGTGGAATTCCAACGGAACGCCCGCCTCGCCCCGCATCTACCGCGGCCTCTACCAGGCCGCCTATGCCGGGCTGAAGGCCGCCGGGATACCGCAGCCGAAGGTGCTGTTCGGCGAGACGGCGCCGACGGGTTCTGACACCGTCAACGTTCATCGTGAAGGCTCCAGGGCGCTGCTCCATCCGGTCGCGCCGCTCGCGTTCCTGCGCGGAGCGCTGTGCCTGAACACGCACTATGCGAAATCGGGCTCGTGCAGTGCGCTGTCCGCGTCCGGGTTCGCCCACCACGCCTACACGAACGCGGCGGGCCCGTCGTACGTTCCGCCGGAACGCGACAACGTCACGATCGGCGTGCTCTCGCGCCTCAGCCGAGCTCTGGACCTGGCGGCGCGCGCCCACGCGATCACGGCACATCTGCCGATCTATCTGACCGAGTTCGGGGTTCAGAGCAAGCCGAACAAGTACCTCGGCGTGTCTGTTGCCCAGCAGGCCCAGTCGGATGCCGTGGCCGAGCGCATGGCGTGGGCAAACCCGCGTGTGGCGGCGTTCTCGCAGTACCTGCTCAAAGACGACCCGCTCGGCGGGGCGCCCGGAGCGAGCGTGCACGGCGGCGCGATCGGCTTCCAGACGGGCCTTGAGTACCTCAACGGCAAGCCCAAGCCCCTGTACTTCGGCTTTCCCGTGCCGCTCGTCGTGTCAAAGCGTGGGCACGGCTTCTCGCTGTGGGGCCTCGTGCGCCCGGCAACGGGGTCCACGAAGGTAACGGTGCTCGTACAGCGCAAGGGCTCAAAGCACTACAGCAAGCTGAAGACCGTCTCCACCAACAGCCAGGGCTACTGGGGCTTCAGCTCCTCAACCCAGGGCACCCACTGGCGCGTGCGCTGGAAGAGCCCCGCCGGCGCCAAGTACGAAGGTCCGGCGATCGGAGCCTCCTGAGCGCAGCTGCCGCTCGCCGGCGCCCTCCTAGAGTGAGGGACGATGCCCGAGCTGCCGGAGGTGGAGATCACCGCGCGACTGCTTGACCGCGCCCTGCAGGGAGCGCAGGTCGAGTCGGCGCTGGCCCCTGGCATCAACGCCCTGAAGACCTTCGACCCGCCGCTGTCGGCGCTCGAGGGTGAGCGGATGCTCGCGGTGCGCCGTCGCGGCAAGCACCTGATCCTCGACTTCTCCGGCGAGCTGGCGCTGCTGATCCATCTGATGTCCGCCGGACGCCTGCAGCTCTACGACAAGCGCGCCGGCCCGCGCGACCGCACCTCCCGGCTGCTCGTCCGCGTGCGCACCGGCGAGACCGAGCGCGAGCTGCGCCTGCGCGAGTTCGGCTCAAAGCAGGCCGCCTGGGTCAAGCTGCTGAGAGCGGGCGAGCTCGATCAGGACGACTCGCTGGCCGGGCTGGGACCCGAAGCCTGGCCGGAGCCTCCTTCGCTCGGCGAGCTGCTCGATGCGCCGCGGCCGCTGCACGCGCTGCTGCGCGATCAGCACACGATCGCCGGTATCGGCCGCTCGTGGGTCGACGAGATCCTGTGGGAGTCCGAGCTGTCGCCCTACAAGCGCGGCGCCGACCTCGACGCCGAGGAGGCCGAGCGCCTGCGCGAGGCGGTCGTTCAGACGCTCGACGCCGCGATCACCCACTACGAGCAGGCGATCGAGCTGCCGATTCCCGACAAGCTGCCGATGCCGCTGCGTATCCACCGCCGCCAGGGCGAGCCGTGTCCGCGCTGCTCGCAGACCCTCCACGCTGTTCATTTCGAGGACTACGTCATCGCCTACTGTCCCGCCTGCCAGACCGAAGGGCGGGTCCTCAAGGACCGAAGGCTCTCGCGCCTGTTGCGCTGAGCGGGTCGGGTACGCCGCCCGCTCATCGCATCGCCCCATCGCGAGCCCTGTACATTGGTCCGACCCGAACCGCGACCTGAACCAACGGGAGGCACGATGGCTGTAGAGCAAGGCGATGAGGCCCCCGACTTCGAGCTGCCCGACCAGGACGGGCGCGCGGTCAAGCTCTCGGACTTCCGCGGCCAGCCGGTGGTCGTGTACTTCTATCCAAGGGCCGACACGCCCGGCTGCACGACCCAGGCATGCGGGGTGCGCGATCATCGCGCCGACTATCAGAAGCTCTCCTCGATCGTGCTGGGCGTGTCACCCGATCCCGTCGCCAAGGTGAAGAAATTCCACGAGAAGTACGACCTGGACTTCCCCCTGCTGGCCGACGAGGATCACGCTGTGGCGGAGTCCTACGGCGTGTGGGCCGAGAAGTCGATGTACGGCAAAACGTACTTCGGCAACGAGCGCACGACGTTCATCGTCGGCTGCCGACGGGAAGGTGGCCCACGTGCTGCGCAAGGTCAAGCCGGCCGAGCACGACGAGCGCGTTCTGAAGGCGCTGCAGGGCTGAGGCGCACGCGCTGCACGCGGCTTCGCAGACCTGTCAATAGCTTGTCAAAGGTGGGCATGAACGCCATATAATCGCCCGCACTCACGCGAGCTCAGGAGGTCCAACTCGCTGCGCGGGAGGGTCATTCGGCCCGGCGGGAACCTTCGCGGATCCCGCGTCGATGTGCTCAACTTGCTCTGCCCCAAAACGAAAGGATCAACCGCATGTCATCTAGCTGGAGCCGTCTCGCGCCACACCGAGGTGCGAGCTTTGCGGGCGCCCTGGCGGTGCCCTGCTCGCCGTCCGGGCGGCCTTGCGGTCGCGGGCTCGGCGCAGGCAGCGACCCTTCCCACGCTCACACTCACGATCACCAAGACCTCGATCAGCGTCGGGCGGGACGCCGCAGTCCGGCGGGGTGAACGTCGTCTCGACCGCCACCGGCGTCAAGGAAGCAGGTGTCATCCTGTTCCTGCTGAAGCCCGGCGTGACGCCTGCGGAAGTCTATTCGTTCCTCGAACAGCAAGGCGAGCAAGGACGCCGAACAGCGCGAGCAAGTACGGCTCGATCGTGTTCGACGGGGAAATAAACGCCGGCAAGACGCGCGAAGCGCAGACCACCCTGTCCGCCGGGCAGTACCTCGCGTTGCTCAACGAAGGCGAAGGCCCGGGCAAGGTGCACACGAGCTTCACGGTCGCGGCTGCCGCATCACCGGTGGCGCTGCCCACGCCGCAGGCGACGATCCGCACGATCGAGTTCGGCTTCCGCGGGCCGACCGTCCTGCACGACGGGGAGCTCGTGCGCTTTGAAAACGAAGGCTTCCTCGTGCACATGGACTTCGCCTTCCCGGTCAAGAGCAAGAAGGCCGCGAAGAAGGTCGTCAAGGCGCTCGCGAGCGGGAAAGGAAAAGGGGCTGGAAAAGCTCGTCGCCGGAGAACCCATCGGTTTCGCGGGACCGATCTCGACCGGCGCCTACCAGCAGGAAACGATCACCGCCAAGCCGGGCTGGTATGTGCAGGTGTGCTTCATGGAAACCCAGGACAAGCGCCCCCACACGCGCCTGGGCATGGAGCGGATCATCAAGATCACCAAGTAGAGAGCTCCGCGCCGTGACGGCCCGTCCCGCCGCGGCGGGGCGGGCCGTTCGGCCCGCCGCGAAGCCGAGCCTCCGGCGGGCCGAGCGGGGAGCGCTGGTCGGGTCATCCCCCCGACCAGCATCCCGGCCCCGAGGTGGGCGCCGAGGACGGGCCCGACCTCGGTGCAGAACAGCGGCCCGCTCCCGAAGATGGCGGTGCCCTCGGCGACCAGGCGCTCGGCGTCCGCTGGAGCCTGGGCATGCTGGACGACCCAGTCGCTGGCGCCCCGGTCGTGCAGCTCGCGCAGGTACTCGACCATCCGCTCGAAGGCACGCCGATGCGTGCGGACGCGCCCGACGGGAGCGATCTCCGTGCCGAAGGTCAGGATCGGCTTGACCTTCAGCGCGGTTCCCACCATCGCCTGCGCCGCTCCGATCCGGCCACCGCGGCGCAGGTACTCGAGCGTGTCCAGGCAGAACCAGATGTCAAGGCTCTCGCGGGCCTGGCGCACGGCGTCCACGACGTCATCGAGCGCGCCACCCGCCTCGGCGACGCTCGCGGCGACGATCACCAGGCAGCCGAGGCCGCCCGCCCCGGTCTGGCTGTCGAGCACCTCCACCGTTCCGGGCTTGCCCTTCCTCGGCCACGATCCGGGCCGCTTCGCGCGCGCTCTCGCAGGTGCCCGACAGGCCGCCGGCGATGTGTATCGAGAGGATGTCGAGGCCGGCGCTCAGGAGCGGCTCATACGCTGTCAGGAAATCGCCCACCGAGGGCTGGGACGTCGTGGGCAGCTGCGGGGAGTCGCGCAGGCGCGCGTAGAAGGCATCGAGGTCCTCGTACTCGTGCTCGGGCCGCAGATCACCCTCCCAGCCCACGTACAGGCTGACCGTGTGGATCTGCCAGCGCTCGATCAGCTGCGGGGGCAGGTAGGGCGTGCTGTCGGTCACGACGGCCACCCGCCTGGGCGGTCCGCCTGTGTGGTCGACCTCGGATGCGCTCACGTCCGCCAGAAGCCTAAGGGCGCTTGCAGATCGACTCAGCCCTGGGCAGAGTGCGCGGCGGCGATCGTCTCGCGCAGTGTCTGCAGCGCATCGTGCTTGGGGCGCCAGCGAAGCTCGCGGCGGGCCTTGGCCACGTCCATGATCACGGGCTCGGTGAAGGCCGAGATCCACTGTGCCTGCGCGGGCAGGAAGCCCAGGCGACCGACAACCTCAGCAACCGCGTCGACGGCCACTCCGGGTACCGGGAACGAATGCCAGCCGAGCTCCTGGGCGAGCTGCTTGACGGTGATCTGACCGGGCCCCGCGAGGTTGTAGATGCCCGGCGTACCGCGGCCGAGCACCGCCGCGCGCATCGCGACGGCCACGTCGTCGTGGTGCACGAGCTGGAAGGGCACCCCCGGATCGGGCAGCACCGGCCGCAGGAGCGGCAGGCCGTCGAGCAGGCGCACGAGCGGGTGGGGGAGTCGCTCGGAGATCTGCGTGTACGGCAGGCTGTCGACGAGCAGCGGCGCGTCGCGCCCGCCCACGATGCAGGGACGGAAGACGTAGGCCGCGGTGGCAGAACCGTCGAGCGTGTCTCCGAGCAGCCGCTCCACCTCGGCCTTCTGGGCCGAGTAGTAGTGCCCTGAGGTGCCGCGCGCCGGTGATCGCCTCGGTGAGCGGCTGGGGGTTCTCGCGATGGAAGCCGTACGCGGCCACCGAGGAGGCGTAGATGAGTCGCGTCACGCCGGCCGAGACCGTGGCATCGAACACGTTGCGCGAGCCGGCGAGGTTGACCGAACGAGTCTCCTCCGCCCCACCCATGATGATGAACGCGAGGTGGACCACCACGTCGGCGTCCTTCACCAGATGATCGACCGCCACTTGATCGAGCACGTCGCCGCGGCGGTAGGAGACCTTCTTCCAGCCTCGCCTCTTGGGGTCGAAGGGGCGGCGCGCCATGCCCAGTATCCGCCCCACCTCGCGCGAGCGCTCGAGCGCCGCGACCACCGCCTGGCCGATCTCGCCGGTGGGTCCGGTGACGGCAACGGTGAGAGGAGCCGATGCGGAGGGGGCGGGCGGCATCTGCCCCGTTGTATCGCATCGCCGGGCCAGCTCGATCGTTGCGGTGCTCGTCTTGCAACGCCGGCCACCGTACGCTTGATGTCGTGTACGCGCTGCCCGCATCGGCCTCGCTCGGTGAGAGCCTCAGCTCGTTCTTCGACGCGGTGGGGCAGTTCTTCTCGGACCTCGAGGCCGTCCATTGGGGGTTGCTGCTGCTGGGGTTGGCCTTCTTCGGGCTCAACCTGACCCTGCGCTCACGCGCGTTCTTCCACAGCCTGCAGGCGGCCTACCCGGCCGTGAGCTTTCAGTGGCGGCGCATATGGGGCTCCTATTTCGCCGCGGTCGGGTTCAACAACGTCGTCCCGGCCCGCGGCGGCGATGTCATAAAGCTGTTCCTCGCCCGCTCATCCATCCCCGGATCCACCTATCCGACGGTGGGCGCGGCGTTCTTCGTGGAGTCGATCTTCGATCTGACGGTGGGTGTGTTCGTGCTGATCTTCGCGTTCACCCAGGGCGTCTTTCCCAAGCCGCCGGACTTCGCCAAGCTGAACTCGTTCGACATCTCCTACCTGGCCGAGCACTTCCGGCTCACGCTCTTTCTGATCACGGCGCTGGCCGTTCTGGCCCTGCTCGCCTTTGCCCTGCTGTCGGTGCGCGTGCAGGCGTTCTGGGTACGCGTGCGCCAGGGTCTGACGATCCTGAACGATCGTCCCCGCTACATGCGCGAGGTGTTCGCCTGGCAGGCGGCTGGATGGCTGTGCCGGTTCGCCGCGTTCTGGTTCCTGCTCGGTGCATTCCGAGTGGGCGGCTCGGTAGAGAACGTGCTACTCGTCTTCGGCGTGAACCAGGTAGCCGGAGCAGTTCCCTTCACGCCCGGCGGAGCGGGTGTTCAGCAGGCGTTGCTCGTGAAGGTGTTCGCGGGAAGCGCGCCCACCACGGTGGTGGCGGCCTACTCGGTGGGCCAACAGATCGCGATCGCCGTGTTCACTGCGCTCGTGGGGCTCGGCGCGGTCATCTTCATCTTCCGCTTCCGCTCCTTCAAAGAAGTGCTGTACGCCGGCCGCGCCTCACGCCAGGCCGAGCGTGAAGCCGAGAGTGCCGGTGTGCTGCACCTCGAGCGGGACTCCCCTGAGGAGGATCCGCCCCTGGATGACGACTCGCCGCCGCCGGGGCCGCGCCGTCCGCGCGGCGCGCACGGGGGCGGGCGGGTTCGCTACTGAAGGCCCTCGCGCGCCTCGCGCACGAGGGCCACGGCCTCGGGGAACACGCGGGCCATCACCGTGCGAATCTGGTCCGCCTGGGCCTCGGCGTTGCCCTGCAGGTTCACCCGCTCAACGGCGGCGACCGTCATGTCGACGGCGAGCTTGATCGCGTTGTCCGCCCACGCCAGACGCTGCTGTCCCTGCATCTGCTCCGCGAACTCCGCCAGGCGCCGCTGGAGCTCCTCGGGATCACCGAACAGGTCTCCGAGTCCACCGCTTTCCATGTGTGCATCATAGACTCCCCTGCTCATGCCCAGCGCGAGCGAGATCTCCGAGCAGGTCGCACGCGAGACCCATCGCCGCACCCGCCTGGCCGTTCCGGCGTTTGCCGGCGGCTTTCTGTACCTACTCGGCGGGATCATCGCGAGCTCGACGCTCAACGGAGCGCCGACCGTGGGCCTCGTGCAGGGCCTCGCTCCGGCGTTCTCCGGTGAAGTCAACCCGCAGCTGAGCCCGCGGGCCTCGGAGGTCAAATTCATCAGCCATCACGCCTTCGCCCTGATCGCCGGGAGCACTCTGTCGGCGATCTCGGTCGTGGTGCTCACGCTGGTCCTGCTGCTGCTCGTCGACGCCACTCGCTTCCGCCGGCCCAACAGCTGGCAGGCCGCGCGTCCCCTGGTCCTGTTCGGGGGTTTCGCGCTGGCGTTCCTGAGCATCGGTCACCAGGTGGTCAGCGCGATCGAGACGCACAATTTCGCTGTTGGCCACGACTTCTCAAACCACGCCGTCGATCACGCGCTCACCAAGGGCGCCACGAACGAAATCACCGCGTACGTGGATCTCGTGGCGGGCCTGTCGCTGATGGCCGGGATGATCGTGACCGTGCTGAACTCCTTGCGCGTCGGACTGCTCCCGCGGTGGATGGCCATCCTCGGCATGTTCACGGGCGTACTGATCTTCCTGCCGATCGGCGGGGCGACGCTCGAGGTCGTGCCCGCCTTCTGGCTGGTTATGATGGGGATCCTGTACGTGGGTAAATGGCCGAACGGCGAGCCGCCGGCCTGGGCTGCGGGTGAGGCGCGGCCATGGCCCACTGCGGCCGAACGCCGCGCCGAGGCCGGCGACGAGCGAGCCGCCAAGCGCGCCGGCAAGGGACAGCCGGCGCTGTCAGGAGCCGGACCGGACGTCGCACCGGCGCCGGCTCAGCCGGCGGCGAACGGCCGCTCGCGAAAGCGCCGGCGCAAGCGGGGGGCGCGCAGATGAACGGACGGGGAGGACGCTTGCCGTGGATGGACGGAGTCGGCCCGTGAAGCCGGCGGAGGGCGAGGCGCTCGACCGGGAGCTCGCGGGACTGCTCGACGTTGAGCGGTTCGACCCCCCCGCGGAGTTCCGCGAGCATGCACTGCTCAACGACCCCGCGGTGTATGAGCGGGCCGCGCGCGACCCGCTCGCCTGGTGGGCCGCGCAGGCCGAGGAGCTCGAGTGGTTCAAGCCGTGGGAGCGGGTGCTCGACGACGACGACCCGCCCTTCTATAAGTGGTTCACCGGCGGGGCGCTCAACGTGTCCTACAACTGCCTGGACCGCCATGTGCTTGCGGGCCGCGGCGATCGGGTCGCCCTGCACTGGCGCGGCGAGGAGGGACAGGAGCGGTCCATCACCTACTCCGAGCTCCTCGCGGAGGTGCAGCGCTTCGCCAACGCGCTGAAAGGACTGGGCGTGGGCAGGGGCGATGTGGTGGGCATCTACCTGCCCATGATCCCCGAGGTCGTGATCTCGATGCTCGCGTGCGCGCGCATCGGCGCTCCGCACAATGTCGTGTTCGGCGGCTTCTCCGCCGAGGCCGTGCGCGAGCGCATGGAGTTCTCCGATGCCAAGCTGCTGATCACGACCGATGGAGCGGCGCGCAAGGGCAAGACGGCGCCGGTCAAGGATCGGGTGGACGAGGTGATGGCCGACCTGGCGACGCTCGAGCGGATCGTGGTGGTCAGGAGCAAGGGCACCCCCTGTCAGATGAAGGACGGGAGGGACGTCTTCTACGACGAGATCGTCGCCGCCGCCGCCGCCGAGTGCCCGGCCGAGCCGCTGGACTCGGAGCACCCGCTCTTCATCCTCTACACCTCGGGCTCCACCGCCAAGCCCAAGGGCATCCTGCACACGACCGGCGGCTACCTCACCGGCGTCGCGTCCACGCATCGCTACGTGTTCGACCTCAAGCCGCATACCGACGTGTACTGGTGCGCCGCCGACGTTGGCTGGGTCACCGGCCACTCCTACATCGTCTACGGCCCGCTCGCCAACGGAGCCACGTCGGTGATGTGGGAGGGCGCGCCGGACTACCCCCACAAGGGGATCTGGTGGGAGCTCATCGAGCGCTACGGCGTGACGATCCTGTACTGCGCGCCGACTGCGATCCGCGCGTGCATCAAGTGGGGCGCGGAGTGGCCGAACAAATACAACCTCGACAGCCTGCGGCTGCTGGGCTCGGTGGGCGAGCCGATCAACCCCAAGGCATGGCTGTGGTACCACAAGGTGATCGGCTCAGAGCGCTGTCCGATCGTCGACACCTGGTGGCAGACGGAGACCGGCGGGATCATGATCACGCCGCTGCCGGGCATCACACAGACCAAGCCCGGCTCGGCCACGCACCCGTTCCCGGGAGTGTTCGCCGAGGTGCTCGACGAGTCCACGGGCGAGCCGGTCACCGAGGGCCAGGGACTGCTCGTGCTCACTCGACCCTGGCCGTCGATGCTGCGCACGCTGTACAAGGAGGAGGAGCGCTTCATCGAAACGTACTTCACCCGGTTCGGCACGGACATCTACCTCGTGGGGGACGCGGCCCGGCGCGACGCCGACGGCTACCTGTGGGTGATCGGGCGGATCGATGACGTGGTCAACGTGTCCGGGCACCGGCTGTCAACCGCCGAGGTGGAGTCGGCGATCGTGGCGCACCCCGACGTGGCGGAGGCGGCCGTGATCGGCCAGCACGACGAGAACACCGGGCAGGCGATCGTCGCGTTCGTGACGCTCCAGGGCGATCTCGCAGGCGACGAGCAGACCGTCGAGGGCATCCGCGCGACGGTTGCCGAGCGGATCGGCAAGTTCGCCCGCCCGAAGCGCATCATCTGGTCCGATGACCTCCCCAAGACGCGCTCGGGCAAGATCATGCGCAGGCTTCTGCGGGACATCGCGGAGGGCCGCGCGCTGGGCGACGTGACCACGCTGCGCGATCCGGCCGTCACGGCTCAGCTGGAGGAGCGGGTGAAGGACCTGCAGGCGCAGGAGGACTAGCCGGCACGGCCCGGTGTGCGCGCAGGCGCGGTCCTATACCTTGCGGTGCTCGGGCACCCAGGAGCCGTCGTCCTGGCGGGTGAAGTCCTGGAACAGGTTGGGCGCCTCGACGCGCATGATCTGGGCGATCTCGTCGAAAACCAGGCGCAGCTCCTCCTCGGCGCCCGCGGCGGTTCGCATCTCGATCACGTGGCGCAGGGTGCGCGCGTTGGCCGTCCAAACGATGTCCGTGCTCAGGCCGATCGGCGCGAGCCGGCGCAGCGCCGAGGTGACCTCCTTCTTGACGTGGAAGGGCACACCCTCCTCGTCGATCCCCAGCTCTTTGGCGGCGCTCACCTGAAACTCCTCGAGCTGCTCGACGATCGAGAGCACCTGCTCGCGCACGGGCTCGAGGGCGGGGGGGACGCGGAAGCCGATGTCCGCGAGTCGCACGTAGCGCAGGCTCTCCTGGCTGAAGGCCGATCCGGCGCGATGGCGAACAAGCTCATGTGTGAGGACCCTGCTGACGTTTCGCAGCGCAAACGAATAGTTCGCGTGCTCGAGCACACTGCCGTGCGCTGAGCGCAGGATGTTGGCGAAGTACTCGCGCTGATCGGTCCGCACCTTGCTCACGTTCGGGTTGAGCCCCGGCTCCCAGCTGCGGTAGCAGGCGCGCCCGCCGAACTCGACGAGCGTTTCGCCGCCTGCGAGCTCGCCGTCGACCTCGCGCAGGCGCCGCTCCAGCCAGGACTCTCCGCCGACATCCATCAGGTAGCCGCGCATTCCATCCACGTCGATCGACGGGCGCGCGATGAGGAAGACTGTGGGGCTTGTCTCGTGCATCGGGCGGACGATGCTACATACCGTGGCGGGCGTCGGCCGGCGCCTTGCTGCTCGCCATCCGGCGAGGAGGCCCTGGCTCTCGGACCCCGCCGCTCCTCGAGTCCCTCCCTGGTAACGACGCGACTCGCGCCGGCGTTGTAGCTTGAAGGTCAGATGGCGGCAACCGAAGAACCAGCCACGTCGGCGCCACCCGGCGCCCCCCTGGCGGCCCGCGCGGTGACGCGTCGGTACGGCGAGGGCACGACCGCGGTGGATGCGCTTCGCGGCGTCGATCTCGAGGTGCGTGCCGGCGAGCTCGTCGCTGTGATGGGTCCATCGGGGTCGGGCAAGTCCACCCTCATGCACCTGCTCGCGGGCCTCGACAAGCCGACCTCGGGCACGGTTACGGTCGCCGGCACCGAGCTGAGCGCCCTCGGCGACGCAGCGCTGACGCGGCTGCGCCGGGAGCACATTGGCTTCATCTTTCAGTTCTTCAACCTCCTGCCTATGCTCGACGCCGAGGAGAACATCACCCTCCCGCTCTCGATCGCCGGCGAGAAGCCCGACAAGGCGTGGGTGGATGAGCTCACGGGGAAGGTCGGCCTCGAGGGCAGGCGCCGCCACCGCCCGTCCGAGTTGTCGGGGGGCGAGCAGCAGCGGGTGGCGATCGCGCGCGCCCTCGTCACGCGGCCCACCATCCTGCTCGCCGACGAGCCGACCGGCAACCTCGACTCGAAGACCGGCGGTGAGATCCTCGAGCTGATGCGCCAGTCGGTGGATGCCTACGGGCAGACGACCGTGATGGTGACGCACGACCCGCGGGCCGCCGCGATCGCCGACAGGATCCTCTTCATCGCCGACGGGCTGATCGTCAAGGAACTCATGCGGGCAACCGCGGCGGACGTGCTCGCGGTAATGGGGACCCTCTCGACGTGATCGCGGTCGCGCTCAAAGGTCTCGCCCGCCGCAAGCTCCGGGCGGCGCTGACTGCTACGGCGATCGTGCTCGGGGTGGCGATGATCAGCGGCACCTACATTCTCACCGACACGATCAAATCCGCATTCGGGACCGTCTTTACGGAAGTCTACAAGAACACCGACGTCGCCATTACCGGCAAGAGCGCGATCGGCGGGAACGAACACAACAACGGCACCACGCCGCCCGCGTTCGCCGAATCCCTTCTGCCGGCGGTGCAGAGGCTTCCGGGGGTGGCGGAAGCGGAGGGCGGTGTATCGGACACCGCCAAGCTCGTGGGGCGCGACGGCAAGGTCATATCGGTCGGGGGCGCCCCAGACCTGGCCTTCTCCGTGCATCCGAACGGCAACCAGCGCTTCAACCCGCTGAAGCTCGTCTCGGGATCGTGGCCCTCGGGACCCGCTGAAGTTGCGATCGACGCCAACACGGCCGAAAAGAAGCACTACAAGGTGGGCGAAACGATCGGCGTGATCGCGCGCGGCGCCGAGCAGCGCCTACGCATCTCCGGCATCGCGAAATTCGGTGGCGTGTCCTCGCTCGGGGGCGCAACGATGGCAATCTTCGATTTCCCCGTCGCGCAGGCGATCTTCGACAAGCAAGGCAAGCTCGATTCGATCTCGATCGCGGCGCAGCCCGGGTACAGCCATACCCAGCTCATAAACGAGGTCCGGCCGTTGCTGCCGCCGAACGCGGAAGTACGCACGGGCGAAGCGCAAGCGAAACATGAAACAAAAGAAACCAACAGCTTTCTCGCGATCATCCAGGACTTCCTGCTCGCGTTCGCCGGCGTGGCGCTGTTCGTCGGCAGCTTCGTCATCGCCAACACGCTCTCGATCACGATCGCCCAGCGCACGCGGGAACTGGCGACTCTGCGCACGCTCGGAGCCACGCGGCGGCAGGTCTTGCGCTCCGTGTTGCTCGAAGCGTTCGTGATAGGCCTGCTCGCGTCGGTGATCGGCCTCTTCCTCGGCCTCGGGCTCGCCAAGGGCCTCAACTCGCTGTTCGTCTCCTTCGGCATCGACCTGCCGCAGGCCTCGACGGTGTTTGCGACGCGAACGATCGTCGTCTCGCTCGGCGTCGGTGTCCTGATCACGGTGCTCGCCGCGCTTCGCCCGGCGCTCCGCGCGACGAACGTGCCGCCGATCGCCGCCGTGCGGGAGGGAGCGCTCTTGCCGCCATCACGCTTCGCGCGCTTTGGAGCACCGATCGCCCTCCTCACGATCGCCGCCGCCGTCGCGCTGATGGTGCTCGGGCTCTTCCTCGGGGGGCTCTCCACGGGGCAGCGTCTGCTGGCGATCGGGATTGGCGCGCTGGGTATGTTCACAGGGGTGGCGATGCTCGCGAAGACGCTCGTCCCCTCGCTCGCCTCGGTGCTCGGTTGGCCCGCGACGAAGATCGGAGGGACCGCTGGCAGCCTCGCGCGGGGGAACGCGATGCGCAACCCCACGCGGACGGCCTCAACGGCGGCGGCGCTGATGATCGGCCTGGCGCTGGTAACGCTTGTTGCGGTGCTCGCGGCGGGGCTCAGGTCGAGATTCGAGAGCTCCGTAAACCAGATCTTCAAGGCCGACTACGCGCTCACCGCGACCAACAACTTCTCGCCGATCTCGATCGCGTCCGCGGAAGCGCTGCACAGCGTGCCCGGCGTGCAGGTGGTCTCAGGCGTGCGCGCCGGCTCGGGCCGCGCGTTCGGCAGCGAAATCCAGGTGAGCGGCGTGTCTCCAGATGTAAGCAAGGTCATCAACGTCAAGTGGCAGGTGGGATCGCCGGCCGTCCCTGCCCAGCTGGCAGAAGACGGCGCCTTCGTGTCCAAGGACTACGCGAACAGCCAGCACCTCCGCGTGGGCTCCCCACTCAACGTCGAGACCACGACGGGGAAGGTCATGCACCTGCGGGTGCGCGGCATCTTCGCGCCCCCGAAGGGCGGCGCGCCCTACGGCGACGTGACGATCTCGACCCAGCGCTTCGACGCTGAATATCAGAACCCCCAGAACGTCTTCACGTTCATCAATCTGGCCGGCGGCGCAACGGCAGCGAACACGCACGAGCTCGAACGCGCGCTGAGGGGGTTTCCCGACGCGAAGGTCCAGACCGAGAGCCAGTTCAAGGCCAACCAGGAGAAAGGGATCGACACGCTGTTGAATCTCCTGTACGTGCTGCTCTCGCTGTCGATCATCGTGAGCCTCTTCGGCATCGTCAACACGCTCGTCCTCACGGTCTTCGAGCGCACCCGCGAGCTGGGAATGCTGCGGGCGGTGGGGATGACACGACGACAGCTTCGCCGGATGATCCGCCACGAGAGCATCATCACCGCTCTGATCGGCGCCGCTCTGGGAATCCCCGTAGGGATCGTGCTCGCGCTGATGGTCGGGCAGGCGATCGAATACCCGGCCTTCACGATCCCCGTGGGCACGCTCGTCGTGTTCATCTTCGCAGCGATCCTCGCGGGCATCGTCGCCGCCATCTTCCCCGCCCGGCGGGCCGCCCGGCTCAACGTCCTCGAGGCCCTGCAGTACGAGTAGGAGTCGGCGGGTAAGCTGCCGGACGATGGCCACCTCGACCTCACCCGAGTCGACCGACCCCGATCTGGAGGCGACCGCCTGGGACCTCGAGCCGCTCCTGGACGGCGAGGGCCCGGACGGCGTCGAGCGTCGTCTCGGCGAGGCCCTCGAGCGGGCCCAGGCGTTCTCCGCTCGCTACGCCGGCAAGCTCGATGCGCTCGATGCGAAGAGCCTCGAGGAGGCGATGCGCGAGCTCGCCGTGATCTATGAACTGATCGGCCGCGCCGGCACGTATGTGGCACTGCGCTTCTCCGCCGATACCGCCGACCCCGCCAATGGCGCGCTGCTTCAGAAGGCGCAGGAGCGTGCGACCGCGATCGAGACGACGCTGCTGTTCTTCGAGCTGGAGTGGGCGGCACTGCCCGAGGAGCGTGTCGAGGTCCTGCTGGGCAGCGATGGCCTGGACTTCTGCCGCCACCACCTGCGCAACGTGCGCCGCTATCGCGACCATCTGCTCTCAGAGCCGGAGGAGAAGATCCTCGCCGAGAAGGCGCTCACCGGCGCTGGTGCGTGGGCGCGCCTGTTCGAGGAGCAGACCTCGGCGATCGAGGTCGAGATCCCCAGGACGGGCTCCAGCGAGAAGGTCGCCCTGGATGTCGCGCTCAGTCGTCTTTCCCTGCCCGACCGCGAGGTCCGGCGGGCCACCGCGGAAGCGGTGACGGCTGCCCTTGCCCCGGGTTTGCGCACGCGCGCGTTCGTCTTCAACACGCTGCTCGCCGACAAGTCGACCGATGACCGGCTACGCCGCTATCCGCACTGGCTGGCCGAGCGCAACCTCGCCAACGAGGCCAGCGACGAGTCCGTGCGGGCGCTGATCGAGGCGGTGCGCGGACGCTATGAGATCGCTCGCCGCTGGTACCGGCTGAAGGCCAGGCTGCTGGGCGTCGAGCGGCTGGCCGACTACGACCGCATGGCGGCCGTCACCGAGGACGACGTCAGCTTCTCGTTCGGCCGGGCGAAAGAAATCGTGCTCGACTGCTACTCATCCTTCTCCCCGGAGCTGGGCGAGGTGGCGGGGCGCTTCTTCGATGAGCGCCGGATCGACGCGCCGGTGCGCCCGGCCAAGCGCGGAGGGGCCTTCTGCGCGTCCGCGGTGCCGTCTGCTGAGCCGTACGTGCTGCTCAACTACACCGCCCGCCGGCGCGACGTGCTCACGCTCGCCCACGAGCTGGGCCACGGGGTCCACTTCGCGCTCGCTGCCCGGCAGGGCATCTTCCACCAGAGCACGCCGCTCACGCTCGCCGAGACGGCCTCGGTGTTCGGGGAGACCATCGTGTTCGGACGGCTGCTGGAAGAGGACACCGAGCCCGCCTCGCGCCTGGCGCTGCTGGCCGAGAATCTCGAGGACACGATCGCCACGGTGTTCCGCCAGGTGGCGATGAACCGCTTCGAGGAGCTCGTGCACACCGCCAGGCGCGAGCAGGGGGAGCTGTCGGTGGAGCGTTTCGGCGAGCTGTGGGCCGAGAGCCAGTCCGAGCTGCTGGGCGACTCGGTGGAGTTGACCGAGGGCTACCGCTCGTGGTGGTCCTACGTCCCCCATTTCATCGGCAGCCCCGGCTATGTCTATGCGTATGCATACGGGCAGCTGCTTGCGCTGTCGGTGTACGAGCGCTATGAGCAGACGGGCGCCGAGCTCGTGCCACGCTACCTGGAGCTGCTGGCCGCGGGCGGCTCGCGCAGTCCGCAGGAGCTGGGCAGGATCGTCGGCATCGACCTCGCCGACCCCGGCTTCTGGGAGGCGGGGCTGGACCTCGTGGAGCGCCAGTTGCAGGATGCCGAGGAGGCCGCGCAGGCCTCCGGCCGCCTATAGGCTGCACGCCCATGCGAATCAGGCCCGCTCCGGACGACGCGCTCGAGCGGATCGCCATTCGCATGAACCTGGTGCCGCTCCCGGCGGCATACGTGCTGTATGGGATGACGGCGGGCCGGGTGGTCGGGACCGCCCAGAAGGTGGGCATATTCGGCAAGCTGCTGGAGGGTCCGGCCACCGCCGGGCGGCTGGCCGACGAGCTCGATCTGCAGGTGGCGGGCACGCGGCTGGTGTGCGAGAGCCTGGCCGGCCTCGGGCTCCTGCAGCAGGACGGCCACACCTTCTCCGTCGCGAAGCGCTCGCGCAAGTGGCTCGATCCGGCCTCGGACACCTATATCGGCACCTGGGTCGAGCACACGGTCACCTACTGGGAGTGGTACGGCGATCTGGAGCGGATCGTTCGCGAGGGCGGAAGCTTTGAGATTCACCGCGAGCCGGCGGAGGATCAAGAGTACTGGCGGGTGTACATCACCGGCCAGTACGAGATCGCCCGCCTCTCGGCCGCGGAGGTCGCCAAGGCGATCAACCTGGCACCGAACCCCGCGGCGGTGCTCGACGTGGCCGGCGGGCACGGCTGGTTCTCCGCCGAGCTGTGCAGGCGCCATGAGACGTTGAAGGCCACCGTGGTCGATCTCCCGGGCAGCGCCCGGGTGGGACGGGAGATCATCGCCAGGGCCGGCATGGGAGACCGGGTGGAGCATCGTGAGGGCGACATGTTCGAGGCCGATCTCGGAGGCCCCTACGACGGCGCGCTCGTGTTCGACATCATCCACCACCTCTCAAGCGAGCAGATCGTCACGCTGCTGGGCCGAGTGCGCGAGAGCATGAAGCCGGGCGGCACGCTTGCGGTGCTCGACATGTTCCGCGTCGACGCCAAGCGCCAGCGCGGCTCAGCCGCCGCGCTCGGCCTGCTCTTCCATCTGACCTCCGGCGCCGATCTGCACAGCCCCTCAGAGCTCACCGAATACGTGCGCGCGGCGGGCTTCAGCGCGCCGAAGCGCAAGCGGATCCGCCGCATCCCCGATCAGGATCTGTATCAGGCAGAGGCCCTCTAGGCCCTAGAGCAGCCCCAGCGCCGCGCCGGCTCCATGCACGAGGTTGAACAGCGGCTGCGGGATGATGCCGAAGAACAGCGTCGCGGCGCCCGCGATGACCGCGACGAGGGTCACCTCGGGCTGGGGCGCGACCCTGGCCGGCTCGAGGGGCTCATCGAGCTCGGGTGAGCCTCCCGCGAGAGCGGGCAGGGCACCGCCGGCGGGGGCGGGCCCGGGCGTCGCGCCGCCCGTGCTCGAGACCTCCTCGGGCGCGTCGCGCATCCACATCGCCGCGATCACCGGCAGGTAGTAGCCGAGCGAGATCATCGAGCCGACCACGATCATCACGCCGAGCCACGTGTACCCACCGGAGACGGACGCGTCGATCAGGTAGAACTTGCCGACGAACCCGGCCGTCCCGGGGATGCCCGCCAGTGCGAGCATCGAGATCGTCATCGGCCAGGCAAGCCACGGGCGCTGCCGGCCCAGGCCCCGCATCGCGACCACCGTGTCGCCCAGGTCGGTCTCCCGCTCGCGGGCCACGATCACCGCGAACGCGGCCATGTTCATGAACAGGTAGACCGCCAGGTAGAACACCGTCGCCTGCACGCCCAGTCGCGTGGCGACGACCACGCCGGCGAGCATGTAGCCGGCCTGCCCGACCGAGGAGTACGCCAGCATGCGCTTGAGCGAGGTCTGCCCGAGCGCGCCCACGTTGCCCACGAGGATCGTGATCGCGGCGAGCACGGCCAGCGCCGGTCCCCAGCTGGCGTGCGCTGCGATCAGCGCGACGTCGAAGAAGCGCAGGAACACACCCAGGGCGGCGACCTTGGTGGCGACCGCCATGAACGCCGTCACCGGGGTGGGTGCGCCCTCGTATACGTCGGGGGTCCACTGATGGAATGGGGCCACGGAGGCCTTGAAGCACAGGCCGGCCACGCACAGCGCGATCCCGGTCAGCGTCAGCGGGTCGGTCGCCAGGCTCCCGTTCGCCGTCAGCGCGCCCGCGATCGCGCTGAAGTCCGTCGCGCCGGTCGCTCCGTAGATCATCGCGAGGCCGTACAGCAGCGTGGCCGAGCCCACCGAGCCGACGATCAGGTACTTCAGCCCCGACTCGAGCGAATGCTCGCGTCGCATCTCGGTGGCGCACAGCACGTACAGCGGGATCGACAGGAGCTCGAGGCCCACGAACAGCGCGACCGTGTTCTGGGCGCTGGCCAGCAGCGACATGCCCCCGATCGAGGTCAGCAGCAGCGCGTGGAACTCGCCGTGCGCCGCTTCGCGTGCGGCGAGCGAGCGCCAGGCGAGCAGCACCGCGCAGGCGCCGCCGGCGATCAGCACCACGTTCAGAAGCGAGCGAGAGGTCGTCGATCCGCAGCGCGCCCGAGACGATCGACTTCTGCGCGTTCCACTGCCAGATCGTCAGCCCGAGCGCTGCTCCGAGCGCGGCCAGGCTGAGCCCCGGCACCACCTGCGCGCGCACCCACCGCGAGCCGATCAGGCCGACCATCAGCACCACGACGGCGCCCCCCAGCAGCGCGATCAGCGGCGAGAGCCCCGCGAAGTCGATGTGGGGCCCTTTCAGGTGGGCCGTTGCCAGGAGCGTGATCGCGCCACTCATCGCTTGGCCCCGAGGGTCGCTGAGCAGGCGACCGCGGTGCCGTCCTCGCGGCATCCTGCGGGCGGGCGGTAGCTGACCGCCGTGGTCGCTGTCGACGCCCCTCGCCGCGCAAGCGGGGAGTAGCCGGAGGAGAGCACCTGGGCCGGGCCACCGCCACCCTGACCGAGCGTTCGCTGCGGTGAAGCGCGAGCTGCGGGTAGAGGGCCAGGAACACGATCACCGCGACCAGCGGCACGAGCACGGCGCCGTCGGCAGAGCGTGATCTCACGCGAGCCCACCGACGGGCCGACGCGGTTGTGCATCGCGCGGATGAACAGCCGCAGCGCGTACACGCTCGCCATCACCACGCCCGTGAACGCGATCACCGCGATCGCGAGCTTGGTCTTGAACACGCCCAGCAGGATCAGGAACTCGCCGACGAAGTTCGCGGACCCGGGCATCGCCAGCGTGGCCAGCGACACGATCAGGAACAGCGCCGCGAGCACCGGTGCGCGGAACGCGATGCCGCCCATCTCGCGGATGTCCTCCGAGCCTCCCGCGCGCCGGGCGAGCAGGGCGACGATGAACAGCATCGGCGCCACCACGAGCCCGTGGTTGACCATCTGCAGCAGCGCGCCCTGGGCGCCCTGCGGGTTCAGCGAGAAGATCCCCAGCGTGATGAACCCGAGCTGCGCCACCGAGGAGTACCCGGCGATCAGCCGCGCATCGGTCTGCGTGAAGGCCACCACCGAGCCGTACAGGATCGACGCGAGCGCGATCAGCAGCATCAGCGTCTGGAAGTGGGCGGCCGCCTGCGGGTACAGCGGCAGCACGATCCGCAGGAAGCCGTATGCGCCGACCTTCGAGAGCACGCCCGAGAAGACCATCAGCACCTCGATCGGCATCGCCCGGTAGCCGTCGGGCATCCAGCCGTGCAGCGGGAACGCCGGCATCTTCACGAGGAACGCGGCCGCGAAGAACAGGAAGATCCACTCCTGCGAGCCGCGGCTGAGCGGCATGTGCTGAAGCGACGAGAGCACGAACGTGATGTGCCCGCCGTCCTGCTGTGCCGCCAGCACGCCCGTGGCGATCGCCGCCGCGAGCATCAGCAGCGAGCCCACGAGCGTGTAGATCACGAGCTTGATCGTCGCCTTCACGCGACCGGGTTCGCGGCCCCATCCTCCGATCAGGAAGTAGAAGGGGATCAGCATCAGGTCGAAGAACGCCACGAACAGCGCCAGGTCCTGCGCCAGGAAGGCGCCGAGCACGGCCGACTCGGCGAGCATGAAGTGGAAGTAGAAGAGCCGCGGGCGCTCGCCGGCTCAGCGTGTGCAGGGCCTGGTGGCGCGCTCTTGCGCAGGTTGGTGGCGAGCGTGGCGGCGGCGAACAGGAGCGTCGTGAGCCCGACCAGAAACACGTTCAGGCCGTCGATCCCGAGCTTGTAGTGGATGCCCAGTTCGGAGATCCACACCACGTCGGTGACGTGCTGGAGGCCCGCGGTGCCCGGCCGGTAGTCGACGATGTAGCCGATCGCCAGAGCCAGCGCGGCGAGCGAGCCGAAGAGCGCCAGCACGCCCGGGCGCGCGCCGGTTGCGCAGCGGCGGCAGGGCACCCAGAAGGCCGCAGGCGGCGGGCAGCCAGATGAGGATCGAGAGCGGTGGCATCACGTCTGCAGCAGGAAGTAGAAGCCGACGCCGGCCACGCCGAGCACGAGCAGCGCGGCGTAGTAGCGCACGAAGCCGCTCTGCGCCGCCCGCACGGCGGCCGAGCCGGCGCGGACGAGCCCGGTGGTGCCGCCGACGAGCGTCTCGTCCACGAACAGGCGCTCGAACGTGTCGTTGGCGAAGCGTCCCGCGGCGCTGGCCGGGCGCACGACGAGCAGGTCGATCAGCTCGTCGAAGTACCACTTGTTCACGAACAGCGTGTACAGGCTCCGCCCGAGCCACGTGCGTGTGCGCAGCGCCGTGGCCGTGCCCGGGCGGGCGACCCAGATGCGGTAGGCGATCGCGATGCCCGCGAGGCCGAGCACCGTGCCGAGCACCAGCCCGATCGCGAGCAGGCCGTTGTGCGTGTGCGGCTCATACAGATGCGATCCGGCGAACGACGGGCGCAGGAAGTCGTCGACCACGAAGTCCACCCTCGGGATCTGGATGAGCCCGATGCCGGTCGGCCCCGACCGCCAGCACGGTCATCGCGACGCGCATCGGGCGTGCGCGTTCGGCGATCGCGTGCACCGGTCCGGGGAAGCCCACGTCGGTGTCCTCGACCTCGCCGTTGGCGGGGTTCGTGGGGACCTCCGCGTGGTGCAGATGGCCGCCTTCCAGCTCGCGCGCCTCGGACACGGGCTCGCCGTGGAAGGCACGGAAGATCATCCGGAACGTGTAGATCGCGGTGAGGAACGCGCCGACGTAGCCGACCACGTACAGCGCCCAGTGCCAGCCGCCGCGCTCGCCGGTCACGAGCAGTATCTCGTCCTTGGAGAAGAAGCCCGAGAAGGGCGGTATGCCCGACAGCGCCAGGCCGCCGATGATGAAGCAGCCGTAGGTGAACGGCATCGCCTTGCGAAAGCCGCCCATCTTCTCGAGCGACTGCTCGCCGGCCATCGCGCCGATGATCGACCCCGCTGCCATGAACAGGAGCGCCTTGAAGAACGCGTGGGTCATCAGGTGGAACAGCCCGGCCGCGTACGCGCCCACCGAGACGCCCATGATCATGTAGCCGATCTGCGACATCGTCGAATAGGCGATCACGCGCTTGATGTCGGTCTGGGCGAGCGCGATCGTGCCCGCGATCAGGAGCGTCGCCGCGCCGACCACCGCGCCCACGTCCTGGGCGGCGGGGGCGAGTTCGAACAGGACGTGCATGCGCGCGATCAGGTAGACGCCGGCGGTGACCATCGTCGCGGCGTGGATCAGCGCGCTGACCGGGGTCGGGCCCTCCATCGCGTCGGGAAGCCATGTGTGCAGCGGGATCTGCGCCGACTTGGCGAACGCCCCCACGAGCAGCAGCACGCACCCGGCGACGAGGTCGCCGTTGTTCGGATCGGGGCCGAAGGCGCCTGCGGAGGCGGCGTGGAAGGTCTGCAGGAAGTCGAGCGTGCCGGTGTGCTTGAAGATGAAGTACGTGCCGAGCACCAATCCCACGTCGCCGACGACATTGATCACGAACGCCTTGATCCCCGCGCGCGTGGCCGTGGTGCGCCGGTACCAGAAGGAGATCAGCAGGTAGGAGGCGGCGCCGACGAACGCCCAGCCGATGATCAGCAGCAGGAAGTTGCCGGCGAGCACCAGCAGGAGCATCGAGAAGACGAAGAAGTTCAGGTAGGTGAAGAAGCGCGTGTAGCCGCGGTCCTCGTCCATGTAGGCGACCGAGTACAGATGGATCATCGTCGAGACGCCCGTGACGACGAGGATCATGAACACCGACAGCGGGTCCACCAGGATCGACATCTGCGCGTTGATCCCGACCGTGTAGGCGTAGTTCCACAGCGAGGACACGAGCTGGCGGTGCGCGGGGGCGTGGCCCTGCAGTGAGATCAGCGCGCCCACCGCGGCCAGGAAGGCGAGGAAGATCGCGCCCGTGCCGATCCATCCGGCCGTGCGGGGCGGCAGGGCCTGGATCTGGCGGTAGCCGAGCCCCAGAACGAGCGTCCCCAGCAGGGGGAAGGCCAGCACCAGCCAGCCGAACGTGGTCGTGCTCACCGCTCCCCCTCCTCATCAGCCCTGCAGCTCTCGCAGCTCGTCGACGTCGATCGGCAGCTGGCGGCGGTAGATCGCGACGATCATGCCGAGGCCGATGCACACCTCGCAGGCGGCCACCGTCATCACGACGATGGCCAGGATCTGCCCGTCGCCGTTGCCCCACATGCGCGAGAAGGCGATCAGCGCGAGGTTCCCGCCGTTGAGCATCAGCTCCAGGCACAGCAGCACGACGAGCGGGTTGCGCCGGGTGATCACGCCGACCGCGCCCACGGTGAAGACGATCGCCGAGACGGTCAGGTACCAGGCGATGCTCATGGGCGCCGGCCGACCCCCTCGGCCATCGTTCCGGTCTCCCGCGGGCGCATCAGGTCGAGCGGGGTGAGCAGCTCGCGCTCGTCCTCCTCGCCGAGGCCGCGGCGGCGGCGGGCCAGCACGACCGCGCCGACGGCGGCGATCAGCAGCAGGAAGGAGGCGACCTCGAACGCCAGCAGAAAGCGGGTCAGCAGCAGCTGGCCGATGTAGGCGGGAGTGCCGAACGCGTGAGGACCCGGGCTGTAGCCCGCGCCGTCTCCGTTGATCGCCTCAAGACCCGTGCCGAGCAGCGCGATCAGCAGCTCGATGAGCAGCGCCCCGCCGAGGATCGCGCCGCCCAGGCGCAGTCCCGAGGCCACCGGACCCGGTCCGCGCAGTCGCTCGCCGAGGGGGCCGCTGTCGCCGCCCACGTAGGCCACCACGAACACGTACAGAACCATCACCGCGCCCGCGTACACGACCACCTGCACCGCGGCCACGAATTCCGCGCGCAGCAGCAGGAACAGGACCGCCAGCGACACCAGATGGGCGACCAGCGCGAGCACGCTGTAGAAGGGGTCGCGCAGGGCGACCACGCCGATCGCGCCCGCGATCACGCCGATGGCGGCGATGAAGAAGATGACGGAGCTCACTCGCCCTCGTTCCTCAGTGGTGTGCGCTCGGCGGGCTCGGCCAGGAGCATCTCCTTGGTGAAGATCAGGTCGGTGCGGTCGTAGTCGGAGAGCTCGTAGTCGTGGCCCATCGTGATCGCGTCGAACGGGCACGCGACCTCGCAGTAGCCGCAGAAGATGCAGCGCGACATGTTGATCTCGTACACCGCCGCGTAGCGCTCGCCGGCCGAGACGCGGTTCTCGAGCGTGTTCTCGGCGGCGACCACCCGGATGCAGTCGGCCGGGCAGGCGGCGGCGCACAGCGAGCAGCCGACGCACTTCTCCAGGTCGGTGTCCTCGAAGCGGTGCAGCTTGTGCCGGCCGCGAAAGCGCGGGTACACGGCGGTCTTCTCCTCCGGGTACTCGACCGTCACGGGTGTTTCGTGGAAGCGCCCGAACGTGGTCAGCAGGCCGCGCAGGGTCTCGCGGAACGTGCGCCAGGTGCCGCGCGCGGGACCCGGCGCGGGGGTGCGCTGAACCTCGATGACGTCGTCGCCCGGGCTCCACATGGTGACGGTCACGGCTGCAGCGGCCTCCTCGGCGGGCACGGCGGGGCTCGCTCGGCTCGGGGGTCTCAGGCGTATTCAATGTGCCACCACCACGACCACAGCCGTGACCAGCGCGTTGAGCGTGGCCAGCGGCAGCAGGACCTTCCAGCCGAAGCTCATCAGCTGGTCGTAGCGCAGCCGCGGCAGCGTCGCGCGGGCCCAGATGAACAGGAACGTGATGAACGACATCTTCACGAGCACGATGATCGGGTCGACCCAGCCGGGCGGGTGGATGCCGAACGGCATCAGCCAGCCGCCGAGGAACACGGTGGTGACGATGCCGGAGACGACCAGCACGTTCAGGTACTCGGCGAAGTAGTAGGAGGCGAAGCGCCCGCCGCCGTACTCGGTGTTGTAGCCGCCGACGAGCTCGGCGTCGGCCTCGGTCAGGTCGAAGGGCGCGCGGTTTGTCTCGGCGAAGCTCGCGGTCAGGAAGATCAGGAACCCGAACACCTGCGGCACGATGAACCACATTCCCGTCTGTGCGACGACGATGCCGGTCAGCGAGAGCGTCTGCGCGGTCATGATCACGCCGAGCAGGGCCAGGCCCTGTGAGACCTCGTATGAGATCAGCTGCGCCGCTCCCCGCATCGCGCCGAGGAACGAGTACTTCGAGCCCGAGGACCAGCCGCCGAGCATGATCCCGTAGAAGGCGATCGCGCCGAACGCGAACAGGTACAGGGGCCCGATCGAGACGTCGACCCCGTACAGCCCGACCGGCGTTCCGAAGATGTTCTGCACGTTGCCGAACGGGATCAGCGCGAACGCGGCCACGGCCGTGACGATCGAGATGATGGGGGCCAGCGCGAACAGGAAGCCGACCGAGGTGGTCGGGCGGAACTGCTCCTTGGTCAGGAGCTTGAGGATGTCCGCCAGCGGCTGCAGCGCGCCGTAGGGCCCCACGCGGTTGGGGCCGTAGCGTGACTGAAAACGTCCGAGCAGCTTGCGCTCGGCGAGCAGCACCACGGGCACGAGCTGCAGGCCGATGGCGAAGATGATGATCGCCTTCAGGACCTGGATCCACCATTCTTCGTAGTAGCCGACGACGGCGAGGATGCTCATATGAGCTGCTCCCGCCCGGGGTACGCCTCGGCCGCTGCTCGCTCCTGCCAGCGCACGCCCCTGCCGCCGATCTCCTCGAGCGTCAGGCCGGCGTAGAAGGGCACGGCGTCGAACAGCGAGCCGGGAGGCCATCGGGCCGGTGAGCACCTCCAGGTCGAGCCCGATCCGGGACGCCAGCTCGGCGATCACCTGCCACTGCGCGCGCGTTTCGCCCGGGTGTGCGACGGCCGGCCGCAGCCGCTGGATGCGCCCGTCGGGGTGGACGACCGTGCCCTCCTTCTCCGCGTACGCCTGGGCGGGGAACACGACGTTCGCATGCTCGCGCAGCCCGTCCGTCAGGAAGGTGGCGTGCGCGACGACCGTCGAGGCACGCTCCAGGGCGCGCTCCCACAGCGTCTCCTCGGCGCTCGGGCGCTCCGGGCTCAGGGGGTCCGCCTGCAGCAGGAGCACCGCCGCCAGCTCACCCTCGGCCAGCCCCTCGGCGATCCCCTGAGCGTCGCGGCCGTCGGTGCCGTCCAGTGGGCCGAGCTCGCTCAGGCCCGGACCCGCGTTCGGCAGCACGCCGGTCTCGCGCAGGCCGCGGCCGTTGCTCTGAGCGGGAATTTCCAAGAGGCCCGAGCCGCTCGGTGTCGGCGAGGGACAGTGCGTCCGCCAGCTCGAGCAGCGCTCGCGCTCGCGCCGCGCCGTCGGGGCCGCCCGTCAGGCGTTCGTGCCACAGGATCACGATCTCCTCGCCCGCGTCGCGCAGCCGCTGCTCGAGCTCGGCGGCGCGCTCGCCGTCCAGCAGGGCCGCCGCGTCCGCCTCGTGCAGGCGCATGCCGTGGCGGCGCACGCCCTTGCGCAGGCGCAGGTCGAGGATCGGCGCGTCCTCGATCGGGTCGGCGGCCAGCACGAGCACGGCGTGTGCGAACTCCAGGTCTGAGACCCGTGCCTGAAGCCTCGGATCGTTCAGCGCGCGGTGCAGCTCGAGCGGCAGCGTCCCCGCGTGGCGGGAGTCGATGTGCGGGGAGGCGAGGCCCTCGCGCATCAGGCGCGCGAGCAGGAACCCCTCCTCGTTGGTGGCTTCGCCGCCCACCAGCGCGCCGGTGCGCTCGCCCGCGCGGGACAGGCCGGCGGCGGCCTCCTCCAGGGCGCGCTCCCAGGAGACCGGGACGCAGCTCGCCGCCGTCGCGCAGCAGCGGCTGGGTCACGCGCGCGCCCGAGCCGTTCGCTCCCCGGGCCGGCATCGCGGCGTCGGCGCGCGGCAGGCCTCCGAGCGCGGGATAGGCGAAGCGCCCCCGATCGCACAGCCAGCCGTCGTCGACCTCATGGTGCTCGCGCGCCTGCACGCGCAGCACGCGCTCGTCGCGGACGGTGAGCGTGACGTTGCACTGGGACGGGCACAGCGTGCACACCGAGCCCGCGTCCTCGACGTCCCACGGGCGTGCCCGGAAGCGGTAGGGCAGCGAGGTCAGGGCGCCGACGGGGCAGAGTTCGACGATGTTGCCGCTGAACGGGGCCACGTAGGGATGGCCGTCGAACGTCGAGACGAAGGAGTGCGCGCCGCGCTCGAGCAGCACGAGCTGGTGGTCTTCGGAGATCTCCTGGCTGAAGCGCACGCAGCGGTAGCAGAGGATGCAGCGCTCGCGGTCGATCGCGATCGTTGCGGACAGCTCCAGCGGCTTGACGAAGTGGCGCTTGGGCTCGACGAACCGGGACAGGCCGGGGCCCCATCCGAAGGTGATGTCCTGCAACGGGCACTCACCGCCCTTGTCGCACACGGGGCAGTCCAGGGGATGGTTGATGAGCAGGAACTCCACGACCGAGCGCTGGGCCGCCTGCACGCGCTCGGACTGGGTGTGCACGACCATCCCGTCCTTGACCGGCGTCGAGCAGCCGGTCTGCAGCTTGGGTATGCCTTCGATCTCGACCAGGCACATGCGGCAGGCGCCCACCGGCTGGCCCAGTTTGGGCTCGTAGCAGAACACGGGGATCTCGACGTCGCCGTGTTTGGCGGCGTCCACGAGCATCGCGTTCTCGGGTGCCCGGACCTCGCGGCCATCGATCGTGAAGGTGATGATGTTGTGTTCGGGGCGTGGCATCCCGCGGCCTCAGATCGCGTCCGCGGCGCTTCGGGCCCGCAGCCCTTCGCTTGCGGCTGCCCTCGTCATGCCACGGCCTCCGTGGGCGCAAGCGCCCGCAGGCGCCGGCTCTCGATGTGCGCCTCGAACTCATCCCGGAACTTGACGATCATCGAGCCGATGGGCATCGCCATGGCGTCTCCCAGGACGCACAGGCAGTGTCCGATGATGTGGTCCTGGACCGAGGCCATGATCTCGAGGTCCATCGGGGTGGCCTCGCCCCGGTCGATGCGTTCGAGCATGCTCACCGTCCAGTTGGTGCCCTCGCGGCAGGGGGTGCACTTGCCGCAGGACTCGTGGCGGTAGAACTTCGCGGTCTTCAGCGCGACGTCGAGGATCGGGGTGGAGTCGTCGACGACGATGATCGCCCCCGAGCCGAGCATCGAGCCCGCCTTCGCCAGCGAGTCGAAGTCGTAGGGCACGTCAAGGTCCTCAGCGGTCAGCACCGGGGCGGATGAGCCGCCCGGGAACCAGCACTTGACGGTCCGCCCCTCCGCGAGGGCCGCCGGCGAGGCCGTAGATGATCTCGCGCGAGGGCACGCCCAGTTCGATCTCGTAGTTGCCGGGGCGCTGCACGTGGCCGGACACCGACACGACCTTCGTGCCGGTCGAGGTTTCGGTGCCGAGTCGGGCGTACTCGGCACCGCCCATGCGCATGATCGCCGGAACCGTGGCCAGCGTCTCCACGTTGTTGATCAGCGTCGGTCCCTGATACAGCCCCTGGTTGGCCGGGAACGGGGGCTTCAGGCGGGGGTTGCCGCGCTTGCCTTCCAGCGAGTCGAGCAGGCCGGTCTCCTCGCCACAGATGTATGCGCCCGCGCCGCGGTGCAGCACGAGCGAAAGGGAGTGCTCGGAGCCGAGGATGCGCTCGCCGATGTATCCCGCCTCGCGCGCTTCGGCGATCGCCGCCTCGAGGATGTCGGCCTGCTGGACGTACTCGCCCCGGATGTAGATGAACGAGCGCGCTCGCGCCGGCCGCGAAGGACGCGATGATCAGCCCCTCGATCAGCAGGTGCGGGGTCTTCTGCATCAGTTCGCGGTCCTTGAAAGTCCCCGGCTCGGACTCGTCGGCGTTGCAGACGAGGTACTTGTCGATCGACCCGTGCGGCAGGAACGAGACCTTCTTGCCGATCTGAAAGCCCGCGCCGCCGCGGCCGCGCAGGTTGGAGGCTTCCAGCTCGCCCAGCACCTCGGCGGGGGTCATCTGCAAGGCCTTGCGCAGCGACTCGTACCCGCCGCGCCGTTCGTAGACCTCGCGCGTGTTCAGCCCGGGCTCGTCGATGCGATCGAACAGGATCTTCATGCGCGCGCCTCGTCGTCCGCGCAGGCCCTTCTCGTGAGCTGCTTCTCCTCAAGGACCGGGCGTCCCGCGCGCACGTCGTCCAGCAGCCTGGGCACGTCCTCGCTCTGCAGGGGGCCGACATACACGCCATCGACAGACGCCATCGGCGCGATGTCACAGGCACCGAGGCACTCGAACGCGCGCACGTTGAAGGCCGCATCCTCGCCCGCCGCGGCGCGCAGCTCCGCGTAGATCTCGTCCGCGCCGCACAGCGAGCAGGAGATGTTCGTGCAGACGTAGATCGCATGTGCCCCGGTGGGCTCGGTCTCGAGCATGTCGTAGAAGGTCGCCACCGCGTCGAGCGAGGCGGGCGTCACGCCCATCACGCACGCGACCTGGTCGATCGCCTCCGGCGAGCACCATCCATGCACGCGCTGCGCTGCCGCGAGCGCGGGCAGCGTGGCCGAGCGGGGGTCGGGATACAGGGCCATGTGCGCTTCGATCTGGGCCCGCAGCTCCTCGGGCACGGGCGTCGTCGCCGGGTCTGGAATCGTCGCCGGCCCGGCGTCGAGATCGGCCGGCACGTCCCAGCCGTGCGCCCTGCCCGCGGCGCTCATCGGTCGATCCCGCCGAGAATCGGATCGAGCATCGCGGTGGTGGCGATCATGTCGGCGATGTAGCTGCCGCGGCTCATGTGCCGCAGCGCCTGCAGGTTGACGAAGGACGGATCGCGCATGTGCACGCGCGCGGGCTTCGAGCTGCCATCCGAGCGGACGAAGCAGCCGAGCTCGCCACGGGGGGACTCGATCGGGCTGTACACCTCGCCCGGCGGCACCCTGAAGCCCTCGGTAACGAGCTTGAAGTGGTGGATCAGCGCCTCCATCGAGGTGGCGAGCTCGTGCCTGGGGGGCAGCGAGACCTTGCGGTCCTCTGTGATGTACGGGCCTTCGGGCAGCCCGTCCAGCGCCTGCTCGATGATGTGCACGGACTCGTATATCTCGGCCACGCGGACCGCGAACCGGTCGTAGTTGTCGCCCACCGTGCCCACCGGGATCTTGAACTTGAAGTCGTCGTAGGAGCTGTACGGTGCGGCCTTGCGCAGGTCCCACGGGTTGCCCGCGGCGCGCAGGAGCGGTCCGGTCACTCCCAGCCCGAGCAGCGTCTCGGCGTCCAGGGGGCAGGTGCCGCGCAGGCGCTGCAGCACGATCTCGTTGGAGTTCAGGATCGCGCCGTACTCGTCGGTGCGCTCGGGCATGATCTTCAGGAACTCGCGCAGCTTCGGCTCGAATCCCGCAGGGATGTCCTCGATCACGCCTCCCACCTGGAAGTAGCGCGTGTGCATGCGCTGGCCCGAGGACATCTCGAACAGGTCGAGGATCAGCTCGCGCTCGCGCAGGCAGTACAGGAAGATCGAGACCGCGCCCAGGTCAAGGGCGCTGGTGCCCAGCCAGATCAGGTGCGAGGCGATGCGGTTCAGCTCGAGATGGATGACGCGCAGGTACTGACCGCGCGAGGGGACCTCGACCTCCAGGAGGGCCTCCACAGCGGTGCAGTAGGCCATCGCGTTGAAGTAGTAGGAGAGGTAGTCCATCCGCTCGACGATCGGGATGACCTTCCAGTAGGCCTTGTCCTCCGCGGTCTTCTCGATCCCCGTATGCACGTAGCCGATGACCGGTTTGATGTCGCGCACGATCTCCCCCTGCAGCGTGACCAGCAGCCGCAGCACGCCGTGGGTGGCGGGATGGTGCGGGCCGAAGTTGAGCGTCAGCAGCTCATCAGTGGTCTCGGAGCCTTCCCGTGCGCCGATCTGCTCCTCGACGGATGCGAGCGTGATGCTCTCCTCCTGGCGGCGGTACTCGGACGGCGATGGGCTCTCGGTCGGGGCCGGGCTCACTCGCGCCGCTCCAGCCATTTGGCCTCGTCCCGGGTGAAGATCACCGGCTCGCCCCCGAGCGGGAAATCGCGCCGCTGGGGGTGCCCCTCGTAGTCCTCGGGCATCAAGATGCGGCGGAGGTCCGGGTGGCCGTCGAACACGACCCCGAACATGTCATAGACCTCGCGCTCCTGATGGTCGGCCGTAGGCCAGTCCTCGGTCACCGACTCGACGTGCGGTGCGTCGATTCCGACGCGGAGCTTGACCGTGACGCGGTCGACCCTGGCCATGTCCAGCAGCTCGTACACCACGCCCAGGCGCGGTTCCTCGGGGTAGTAATCGACGCCGTGCACGCTGGCCAGGAACGTGTATCCGTGTGCGCGCAGGGCCTCGAGCACCGTGCGAATCTGCGCCGGATCGACCACGAGGGTGGCCCGTTCGCGGAAGTACACGGTCTCGAGCGTCGCATCGCCCAGCTCCGCGGCGAGCAGCTCGAGCCCCGTGGCATCAGGCACCTGAAGGAGCCTCCTCGGTGCCAACGGCGTCATACCGCTCGCGCCAGCCCACGTCGGGGTCGTCCTGCACCATCTTGCGCAGCTTGAGAATTCCGTGCATCAGCGCCTCCGGGCGGGGCGGACAGCCGGGCACGTGCACGTCGATCGGCAGGAACTTGTCGGCCGGTACCAGCGCGTAGTTGTTGAACACGCCCATCGAGCTGCAGCACGCGCCCATCGAGATCGCCCACTTCGGCTCGAGCATCTGGTCGTAGAGCCTGCGGATGATCGGGGCCATCTTGATCGACACCCGCCCGGCGAGGATGATCAGGTCGGCCTGACGGGGCGAGGCTCGGAACGCCTCGAAGCCGAACCGTGCGATGTCCATGCGCGGACCGGCGGCCTGGAACTGCTCCATCGCGCAGCAGGCCAGCCCGAACCCGAGCGGGAAGAACGAGTTCGACCGCGCCCACGCGACCGTCTTGTTGAGCGTGGTCGTCAACACGCGCTCCGACACGTAGCGCTCGAGGTCCGAGCCCTCGAGCTGCGCCGGCCGGTTGGCGCCCAGCAGGTCTCCGCCGCGCAGCAGCTGGCGCGCGTTCAGGTTCTGCACGCGCAGGTCTCGCGAGGCCCCCGTCGCCGCCCCCGGCTGCCCTGAGGTCGTGCCGCCGCCCCGACCGACGGGCTCGCGTCTTATCTCCACTCCAGCGCTCCCCGGCGCCACACGTAGAGGAAGGCCACGAACAGAAGCACGATGAACACGATCGTCTCGAGGAGCGCGAAGCTGCCATATGCGCGCAGCTCGATCGCGATCGGGTACAGGAACACCACCTCGATGTCGAACAGGATGAAAAGCATCGCGATCAGGTAGAAGCTGATCCCGAAGCGCATCTCGCGCTTGACCTCCGAGGGCAGACCGCACTCATAGGGATCCTGCTTCTGCGGCGTTGCCCGGCGCGGGCCGATGAAGGAGTTGAGCGCTGCGAACGCCACGCCCACGGCACCGCCCAGAATCAGAAAGACGATCACCGGTAGATAGCTGCGCAGCACCGCGCGCTGTTATATCACCGCTTGTGCCAAAGTGTTACATAGTGGCAATCGGCTCGATATCGCCCGCATGACCCAGGCGGTCGTGGCGGGCGCGCTCGCGGTGGCGGCGCTCAACCTGGTGTCGGGACTGCTCGGTGCCTGGCTGTGGTACCGCGGCGGGCCCACCGACCGGCGATCGGTGAGCGCATTCTGGGTGCTGCTCCGTGTCGGGCAGGGTTCTGCGCTGACGCTGGCGGTGGCGGTCGGTTCGCTCGCGGTCGCAGGCCACTACGCGAGCGATCACCTCTTCTACCTATACGCACTGCTTCCCCTCCCGGTGGCATTCGTGGCCGAGCAGCTGCGCGTGGCCTCAGCGCAGACGATCCTCGACCAGCGCGGCCTCGCTGACGCCGAGGCGGTGGGTGGGCTGGCCGAGCGCGAGCAGCGGCGGCTCGTGGCGGACATCGTTCGCCGCGAGACGGGCGTGATGGCGCTGTCGGCGCTGGTGGTGGTCTTCCTTGCGCTGCGCGCGGCGTCCACGGCCCACGGCTTCTGAGCCGGTCTGTGCCCACGGACCGTGAGTGGACCGGTACCCACGGGTTCGGAGCGGGCCTATATATTCCTCGCGCATGAAGGTCGCCGCCACGACGACGGTTCTCCTCCTGTGCGCCGCCGTGCTCGGCGCGTGCGGGTCGCAGGGGATCTCGGTCGCCAAGACCAGTCCGTACTACCGCGGAGCCGTGCTGTTCAGCAGCCGCTGCTCGGGCTGCCACACGCTGTCGGTGGTCGGCGCCCAAGGGTCGGCCACGAGCATCAACAACCGCGTGCGCACGAACGGCCCGAACTTCAACTACCGCAAGGAGAGCCCCGAACAGGTGCTCTACGCGATCCGCAACGGCGGCTTCTCGGGCGCGATCATGCCCGAGAACATAGTTCTCGGCGACGATGCGCAGGCCGTCGCGAACTTTCTCGCCCAGTACTCCGGGCGCCAGCGCAAGAACGTGCCCACCGTAAACATCACGCTCTCCACGAAATAGGACGCCCGCGGGAAGGCGGCGAAGCGTGCTCGAGCTCAAACGCATCCGGGAGGACCCCGACACGGTTCGCGCGGCGCTGCAGCGCCGCGGCGAGCTCGTCGCCGTAGGGCTCGACCGCGTGGTCGCACTCGACGAGCGCCGCCGCGCGCTGCTTCCCGAGCTCGAGGGGCTGCGGGCCGAGCAGAACGAGGCGAACGGGCGGATCAGGGCGGCGAGCGACGCTGACGAGCGGGGTCGCGAGATAGAGGCGATGCGGACGGTCGCCGCGCGCGCGAAGGAGCTGGAGCGCGAACTGGTGGTGGTCGAGGCCGACCTGCAGCAGGCGCTCGCGCCGCTGCCCAACCTGCCTGATCCGACCGCAGCGCCCGGACCGGAGGACGAGGTGCTGCGCGTCCTCGGCAGTCCGGCGAAGCCTGCGTTCCCGCCCCGCGACCACCTGGAGCTCGCCGGTGCGATGATCGACATGGACCGTGCGGCCAACCTGTCGGGCTCGCGCTTTGCCTACCTGAAGGGCGACCTCGTGATGCTCGAGCTGGCGCTCGTGCGCTGGGCCCTTGAGAAGCTGCGCACGCACGGCTTCGAGCCGGTCATCCCGCCGGTGCTCGTGCGCGAACGAGCCCTCTACGGGACCGGCTTTCTGCCGGACACCGAGCAGCAGATCTACCATCTGCCGGCAGACGATCTGTATCTGCTGGGGACCTCCGAGGTCGCGCTGGCGTCACTCCACGACGGGGAGGTGATCGAGTCCGAGCGTCTGCCGCTGCGCTACGCCGGGTTCTCTCCCTGCTTCCGCCGCGAGGCCGGCGCGGCCGGAAAGGACACGCGGGGGATCTTCCGGGTGCACCAGTTCGACAAGGTCGAGATGTTCAGCTTCGTCCCACCCGAGGACTCCGCCTCCGAGCACGAGCGGATCCTCGCCATCGAGGAGGAGATCCTCAACGAGCTCGGCCTGCCCTACCGCGTGGTGAACATCGCGGTGACCGACCTCGGCAACTCGGCCGCCAAGAAGTACGACTGCGAGGCGTGGCTGCCCAGCCAGGAACGCTACCGCGAGCTGACCTCGTGCTCGAACACGACCGACTACCAGGCGCGGCGCCTGAACATCCGCATGCGCCTTGATAAGGGCACGCAGACGCCGCACACGCTCAACGGCACCGCGGTCGCGGTCGGGCGCACGCTTGTGGCGCTCCTTGAGAACGGCCAGCAGGCGGACGGCAGCGTCGAGCTGCCGGCAGCGCTCGTCGCCTACGGAGCGCCGGCGGGGCTGGCGTCGGCGGCGGAAGGATAGCCGCGCCGCGATCGCCGGTCAGCTGATCCGGAAGGTCACCGACCGCGCGGTCCCGAACGCGGTCGCGAGCGTCAGCCGGTAGCTGCCGGCGGTGAGGGCGTTGCGGCCGTGCAGACGGCGGCTGTTGCGCCCGGAGCTCGCGGCGACCGTGAGCGAGTCCGGCAGCAGCTGCCATCGCGCGAGGCCCCGCACGCGAACCCGCTTGGCCAGCGTGACGTGTACGCGCGCGGTGACGTTGATGGTGAAGGCGAAGCCCAGACGGGAGGCCATCGGCCGCCGGCGGTTGAGGGCGACGACCGCCCCGCGCGTGAGGGACAGGGCCGACAGCGTCGGGGCCAGGGCGCCCGCACCGGTCAGCGTCGAATAGCTCGTCTTCGCGGGGGAGGAGGTTCCGCTCGCGGTGGTCGCGCCCACACCCGCGCCCGCGCCCGACTGTCCGGCGCCGGATTTGCCTTCTTCAATGCCTGAGCCTTTCGCGCCTTCCCCTTCGGATTTCCCTTCTTCTTTGCTCGAGCCTTTCGAGCCCTGGCCTTCGGATGTGCCTTCTCCGGTGACGGGAACGAAGGCCCCGATGCCCTGCGGGGTCCCGACGCCCGTGGGGCCGTCGTAGCCGGTGCCGGCCAGGCAGATCAGTTTGGGCGAGCAGGAAGCAGCCTCTTCCGCCGGTGAGCAGCCCGATTCACCGTTGCTGTTGAACGCTTTTCCACATTTTCCGTTCGAGCCCGAGACCACGTCGTGCAGCGAGCCCGGCGCACCCGCCAGCGCCCTATACACGGTCTGCGCCGGGTAGCTCACGGGTTCACCCCCCGCCTGTTTGCCGGCACCGCCGGCCAGTGCGAATGTGCTCGCGATGATCGGCGAGGCGACGCTCGTGCCGCCGATGGTCACCCAGCCGAGACGTTCGGTTTCGCCTTCCACGATCGGTGTCGAGTCGTACACCGCCACGCCCGTGTATGGATCGGCGTCTGCGGAGACGTCGGCGACGGCGCGCTTTGAGCCGCAGCCGACCGCCGAGAAGCCGGCCACGCTCTGCTGCCACAGCGGCGCTTCGAAGATGGTGCTGCAGCCGCCGCCACCGGCGCCCAGGCCATTCCACACCGTCTCGGAGAGCCAGGCTCCGCCGGTGGCGGTACTCAGGCGGGTGCCGCCCACCGCAACCACGTGGGGTGAGGCGGCCGGATAGGAGACGGAGTTTTCTCCCGCCCCCCAGCCGAGATATCCGTCATCGCCCGAGGAGGCGGTGATGACGGTGCCCGGATGATTGAACGGACCCAGTTCGTCTTCCGCGGGCGTGGTGCCGAGCTCGGAGCCGCCCCATGAGTTCGAGATCTCGGTTGCGCCGCGGCTCTCAGCTTCTTTCTCGGCTGCCATTAGGTCTGAGTTGCTGTTCGAATGCGCCTCGACGAGCAGGATCCGACAGCTCGGGCACAGCCCATGGGCCACCTCGACATCGGTGGCGATCTCTTGCGCCCAGCCGGCGTTTGTCGGGGGTCCCGTTTTGGGTGAGCCGCCCTGCATTTCGACCTTCGTGAAGCAGCCGTTGGCGGTCGTGCATGCGGGCAGGGAAAACCTTTCGCTGAACACTTTCAGGTCCTGCTCGGCGGTCGGGTCGTTGAACGCGTCCACGAGCGCCAGCGTCTGCTGCGCGGCGGGGGCGGGCACCGACAGGCTGTAGGCGGTGACCACGTTCTGGGGGGTGAGGCTGCCGGGCCACGGTTCTTTGTATTCGACCCGTTTGACCGCCGGGGCGCCGGCGGTCGCGGACGGGGCGAAGCCCTTGGACCCCGCGGCGCCCGCGCTCGGAGCGGCGAGTGCCCGTGCGCCGCGCACCGCCAGCGGCTGTTTGGCGACGAGGCGCAGTCCCAGGCAGCCGGCATAGCCGGGCGGGGGCGAGGAGCACAGTGCTCCGACTTCGTAGGCGGACGGGGACAGCGCCGCCCCGGCTCCCGGGGCGAGCAGCAATGCGCCCACGACCATGGCCGGCGCGAGCCGCGCGGCATGGGCGAGGGTTCGGCGGGTGCGCTGATTCATTGCGAGGTGGACAGACGGCCCTCATGGAGCTCGCGTTACGGCGCTTTTGCGCCTGGCGCATGGATCGGCCCAAAGCACGGGCGGCTTGAGCAGGAGCCGGGCCTCTGGCCCTATTTCGCGGGCGCTGGATCTAGCCTGGTCAGCCCCGCGGGATCGAATGCATGCGGGCACGCCGGATCGGCGAGGCCGGAGGAGCCCGTGCCTTCGTGCGCCCCTCTGCCGTCTACGCTAGGCGCACGATGAGCCCATTCGGCTTACTGCTGGCCACCGAGCCCCCGTCGCAGCGCGTGGGGGTGTTCGCGTCGGTGGCCGCCGTGGCCCTGTGCACGCTGCTGGTCTACCCGCTCAAGCAGATCGCCGCGGTCGTCTCGCTTGGCGTCGTGTACCTGCTCGCGGTGCTCATCATCTCCGCGATCTGGGGAGCGTGGCTCGGGGTCTTCACGGCGGTGCTGAGCGCGGCCGCGTTCAACTTCTTCCACCTGCCCCCGGTCGGGCACTTCGAGATCAGGGGCTCGAGCAACTGGGTCGCCCTGATCACGTTCCTCCTGGCAGCGGGCCTCGTGAGCTCGATCGCCGAGGTCACGCGCGCGCGGGCGCGCGACGCGGAGGCGCGCAGGCGCGAGGCGGACCTGGCAGCGGAGATGGCGCGGCTTTTGCTGCGCGGGGACAACCTCGCCGAGGCCCTGCCGACGGCCGCGGCGCGGTTGGCGCACACGCTTGAGCTGAGCTCGGCGGCGATCGAGATGGAGGCGGTGGAAGGGGATGAGCGCAGGATCGCCTTTCCGCTGCGCGAGGGCACCAGGAGGCTGGGGACGCTGCTGGTGGGGGCCGACACCTCGGAGGCGAGCCTGCGCAGGCTGCAGGAGCGGGTGGTGCCGGCGCTCGAGGCGCTGCTCAGCGCGGCGCTCGAGCGCGAGGAGCTGCTGGGCGGGGTGGTCGAGACGGCCGCACTGCGCAGGGCGGACACGGTCAAGACAGCGCTGCTGCGCGCGGTCTCTCACGATCTGCGCTCGCCCCTGACGGCCATCTCCGCCGCCGGCGAGGCGGTCGCCTCCCCCTCGCTCTCCCCGCAGGAGCGTGAAGAGATGGCGGCAGTCATCCAGGAGGAGGCGCGACGGCTGTCCCGGCTGGTCGACAACCTGCTCGACCTCTCAAGGCTCGAAGCCGGTGCCGCGGAGCCACGCAGGGACTGGGCGTCCGTCGAGGAGCTGATCCGGGCGGCGCTACGGGAGCTGGCGGCGGGCGCGGATGAGTTCAGCCTCTCGATCGATCGCGACCTGCCGCTGGTGAGGGTAGACCCGGTGCAGATGGAGCGGGCCTTTGTCAACGTGCTGGAGAACGCGCGACGGCACTCCGGCGGGTATCCGGTGTCGGTGCGCGCTCGCGCGGTGCACAGCCTCGCGCACGCTCGCGCCCGGCCCGTGGCGACCGGCGGGGCAGACGGCTCAGAGGATCGCCCGCAAGAGCCCGGGCCCGCCGGCGATCGCGTGATCGTGCGCGTGGTCGATCGCGGCCCGGGCATCCCGCCGGCCCAGCTCGAGCGCGTGTTCGAGCCGTTCTACCGAGCCGGCACGAGCGCCGGCGGGCACCGTGGCTCCGGCCTCGGCCTGGCGATCGCGCGCGGCTTCACCGAGGCGAACGCCGGCTCGCTGCACGTGGAGTCGCTACCCGGCCAGGGGGCCACGTTCGTGTTCGAGCTGCCGCTGCTCCAGTCCGCCGACGGGGCGGCCAAGTGAACGCCGAGTCACGGCCGGAGCCGGTCAAACCGCTGCGTGTGCTCGTGGTCGACGACGAGCCGCAGATCGTGCGCGCGCTGAAGGTGGTGCTGCGGGAGGCGGGCTTCGAGGCCGTCCCCGCCGAGACGGCGTCACAGGCACTCGATCTCGCTGCGGTGCGACCACCGGATGCCGCGATCGTGGACCTGGTGCTGCCGGACGGCGACGGCGTGGAGGTCACGCGCACGCTGCGCGAGTGGAGCGAGATGCCGATCCTCGTGTTGTCCGCCGTGGGCGAGGAGGAGCAGAAGGTCAGGGCTCTCGAGGCGGGGGCGGACGATTACATCACGAAGCCCTTCGGCACACGCGAGCTCGTGGCCCGGCTGCAGGCCGCGCTGCGCAGGGCGGCGCCGGCGGATCAGGAGCCGAGCGTCGTCGTCGACGGTCTCGAGATAGATCTGGCCGGGCGGGTCGTGCTCCGCGACTCACAGCCCGTCCACCTCACTCCGACCGAGTTCGAGCTGCTGCGCGTGCTCGTGCGCAACCGCGGGCGGCTGATGACGCACAGAAAGCTGCTCGCGGAGGTGTGGGGGCCCGAGTACGTCGATGACATCCAGCCGCTTCGCACCCACATCGCGCGCCTGCGGGCGAAGATCGAGCCGGAGGGCGCCGCGGGGCCGCGCTACATCGTGACCGATCCGGGAGTGGGCTATCGATTTGCGCTGTGACTACCCGCCGGCGATGAGGACTGCTGCGAAAGCCACATAGGCCGCGATGATCACCATGCCGACAGGGCGGCGCAGGCCGCGACCGGCGTACGCCGCCGCGAGCGCGAAGGCGGTGAGAGCCACGTAGCTTGCGGCGACGAACGTCGTGGAGCCGGATGGCGGCCCCAGTCCGAGGATCGCGGTGGGTAGCAGCAGCCCAGCCGCGACATTGAGCGCGTTGCTGTTGAGGGCCGTGCTGAGCGTCGCGGCTCCTCTCCCGCGTGCTGCGAGGTAGACGGCAGCGACGGCGTTGGGAAGGCTGGTGACCGCGGCAAGGATGAGCGCGCCGACAACGATTTCTGAGATTCCGCGGCGCGTCCCCAGCTCGGTCCCCGACCGCTCCATCGCGATGCTCGCGCCGACCACGACCAGAACGGCGACAGCTGCCGTGAGGGCATCGCGAGCGCCGCCCCGGCGAGGATGTATGGCTACCTCGAGCTCGACCTCCTCCTCGCTCACGGCTGCGATCAGCCATCTCGTCCATGCCGAGGGAAGTCGCAGCCGCGCGAGTCGTTCGTGATCGGTGCCGAGGATCACGACGTAGGGTCCCAGCGCAGCCACGGCCAGGAGGAGCCCGAGAAGCGGCGAGAGGACATCCGTCACGACGAGCAGGCACACGACGGCGATCCACATCGCCACGGCGCCGCCGAGCTCCACGACCCGCCGGTGCAGCGCGATCTGACCTGCCACCACGGCGGACAGGCCAAGCAGGGCCGCCAGGTTGAACACGTTCGAGCCGATCACGACTCCCGCGCCGACACGCTGGTCGCCCCGGACGAGCGCCGTCACGGCAGCGGTGATCTCCGGCGCATCGGCTGCGAGAGCTGCGAGCATTCCGAGCAGCCCCTCCGAAAGGCCGATGCGCGCTCCGACGCGCTCGAGTCGTATCACCAGCAACCAGCTGAAGCCGAGGCTGACCACGATGCCGAGGCCAAAGACGACTCCCAGCAGGGGGTCAGACACGTCGATCGCCTCGGTCGTGGCCCGACGCCACTGCTCCGGCATCGACGGCGAATGTCCTGCGCGTTGGTGTCGAGCGAACTTTGGTCACCACGATCTCCCCCTGCGGGGCACGCCGACCAGGCTTCCCGGCTCGCCGGGGCGCAGTCTATACGGCGGACTCGCGCGCTCGGCCCATGCCGGCGATAGGCCGTCGCGCTGCCGTCATGAAATCGTTATATGACTCGCGCGCATCGTTATGCGGCTGTGATGCGACCGCCTCCATAGTGCTGGCCATGGACGTCGTAGCCATCGTTCTCGCGATCGCCGTGTTCGCGATCCTGCTCCTGCTCATCGAGGGGATTGACCGGGTATGAGCCCTGCGCCTGTACCCGGCTTCTTCATCGCGCACATGAGCGGGGCCGACTTCCTTGGCCTGGTCGTCGCGGTGCTCGTGATCGCCTACCTCTTCTACGCGCTGGTCCGCGGGGAGAACCTCTAGTGACGTTCACAGGCTGGCTCACGATCGTCCTGTTCGCGGTGATCCTGACCGCGCTCGCGCTACCGCTCGGAAGCTACATGGCGAGCGTGTACACCGGCAAGCGGGTGTTTCTGTCACCGATATTCGCGGGCCCCGAGCGGTTCCTGTACAGGATCCTGCGGGTCGACCCCGAGCGCGAGCAGGACTGGAAGTCCTACGCGAAAAGCCTCCTGATCTTCTCGCTCGCCGGCTGGCTGTTGCTGTACCTGATCCTGCGCACGCAGAACGCCTTCTACGTTCCCCATGCGCTGAACCCGCTCGGCTACCACTCGGCGCCGTGGAACGTCACGTTCAACACCACATCGTCGTTCTTGACGAACACGAACTGGCAGTACTACAGCGGCGAGACGACCATGACCTACCTCAGCCAGATGATCGGGCTGACGGTCCAGAACTGGCTGTCGGCCGGGGTCGGAATCGTCGTGGCGGTCGCGCTGATCCGCGGGATCATCGGGCGCAGCGGCAAGAGCCTCGGCAACTTCTGGCAGGACCTCGTGCGCACGGTTCTCTACGTGATGACACCGATATCCGTGCTCGGTGCGCTCGTGCTCGTCTCTCAGGGGGTCATCCAGAACTTTGCCACCTACCTGACGGCTCACACGGTCACGGGCCTGACCCAGTCGATCGCGATGGGTCCCGTGGCTTCGCAGGAGGTGATCAAGGAGCTCGGCACCAACGGCGGCGGCTTCTTCAACGTCAACTCCGCGCATCCGTTCGAGAACCCGACCGCGTTCACGAACTTCTTCGAGATGCTGCTCGTGCTCATCATCCCGGCCTCGCTCGTGTTCATGTACGGACGCATGACCGGCAACCGCCGCCAGGGTTACGCGATCTACGGGGTAATGATGGTCATGTTTCTCGGCGCCGCATCCGTCGCCTACATCGCCGAGGCGCACGGCTCACCCGCCCAGCACGCGGCCGGCCTGCACACGCACGTGATCGCCGGCTCGGGCGGTGGCAACCTGGAAGGCAAGGAGCAGCGCTTCGGGATCGCCGGCTCGGCGCTGTTCGACACCGTCACGACGGTCACCTCATGCGGCGCGGTGAACAGCGCGATCGAGTCCTTCACCGGCATCGGCGGGGCGGTGCCGATGGCCAACCTGTCGGCCAGCGAGGTGATCTTCGGCGGCGTCGGCACAGGGCTCTACTCGATGCTCCTGTACGTCCTGCTGGCAGTGTTCATCGGTGGACTGATGGTCGGGCGAACCCCAGAGTGGCTCGGCAAGAAGCTCGAGGCGAGGGAGATCAAGCTCGCCGGGCTGGGCATCCTGATAACGCCGCTCGCGGCGCTGTTCTGCACCGCGATGGCCACCGCAAGCCACGCCGGTCGTGCGTCGATCTCCGAATTCGGGGTGGGTCCGCAGGGCTTCTCGGAGAGCTTCTACGCCTACCTGTCCCAGGCGAACAACAACGGCTCGGCGTTCGCCGGTTACACGGGCTTCATCCAGCCGAACGCCGGCAACGTCGGCTCACACGGCGTCACCTTCGCCAACCTGCTCGGGGGCTTCGACATGCTGTTCGCGCGCTACGCGCCGATTCTCTTCACGCTGGCGGTCGCCGGCGCCCTGGCCGGCAAGCGCGTGACCCCCGCCGGGCTCGGCACGATGCGCACCGACAACCCGACGTTCGCGGTGCTGCTGATCGGCGTGGTGGTGTTCGTCGGCGCGCTCACCTTCTTCCCCGCCCTGCTACTGGGCCCGATCGTCCAGGGCCTGACGACACACCTCTTCTGACGCCATGAAACGCGACATCGTCACAGCAGCCATCGGCATCATCGTCCTGACGGTCCTGATCGGGCTCGTCTACCCGCTGTTCATCACCGGCGTCAGCCAGGTGGCGTTCCCGGGCAACGCCAACGGGCAGAAGGTCTACATCGACGGCAAGCTCGTCGGCTCGAAGATCATCGGCCAGAGCTTCGCCTCGCCGGTGATCGGCAAGAACGGTAAGCCTGAAGAAAAGGAAGAAGAACTCGTCACCGAACCGGTCGCGCGCTACTTCCAGAGCCGTCCCTCCGCTACCGAAGGAGGCGCATACAACGCCGCCGCGAGCACCTTCTCCAACCGCGGCCCAAACGACAAGGCCACCGAGGAAGCCGACGCCGAAAACATCAAGGCCTATCTCGAACTCAACAAGCCCTACGACCCCGCCCTGACCGCGGCGCGGATCCCCGTGGACGCGGTGAACACCTCCGCCTCGAACCTCGACCCCGAAATCTCACAGGCGAACGCAAGAATCCAGGCCCACCGCGTCGCCGCCAAGCGCCGGCTGTCGCTGGGCGTGGTCGACGGGCTGATCTCCAAGTACACCGACGCGCGTGGGCTCGGCTTCTCGGGTGAACCGGGAGTGAACGTGCTCGAGCTGAATCTCGCACTCGACCGCATGACGGAGGAACGGGCTGATGTCCGCGCAGGTGCCGGCGACCCACGAGAGGCAGGCGATCTCGCTGTTCCAGCGCGACATCGTCATGCGCGCGCTGATCGACAGCTTCAAGAAGCTCGACCCGCGCGTGCAGATCCACAACCCCGTGATGTTCGTCGTGGAGATCGGCTCGGTCATCACGACCGTCACGTGGCTGATCCAGGCATTCGGCGGCAAGCCGCTCGGCGGCGGCCACGAGGAAGCCTGGTACACGTTCACGATCGCCTTCTGGCTGTGGCTGACGGTCGTGTTCGCGAACATGGCCGAGGCGTTCGCCGAGGGTCGCGGACGCGCGCAGGCCGACACGCTGCGGACGATGCGCAAGGAGACGGTCGCCACGATGCGCGACGGCACCACGAAGGCCGCCGCCGAGCTCATGCGGGGCGACGTCGTGGTCGTGCCGGCGGGAGAGCTGATCCCCGGTGACGGCACCGTCATCGAGGGCATCGCGACGGTTGACGAGTCCGCGATAACGGGCGAGTCCGCGCCTGTCATCCGCGAGTCCGGCGGCGATCGCAGCGCGGTCACCGGCGGCACGCGCGTGACCTCCGACCGCATCGTCGTGGAAATCACCCAGGAGCCCGGCCAGTCCTTCATGGATCGCATGATCGCCCTCGTCGAGGGAGCGCAGCGGCGCAAGACTCCCAACGAGGTCGCGCTGAACATCCTGCTTGCGGCGCTGACGCTGATCTTCGTGATCGTGGTGGCGACGCTGCGGCCGTTCGGCCTGTTCGCCGGGACCGCGATCTCCGAGACCACCCTGATAGCCCTGCTCGTCGCGCTGATCCCCACCACCATCGGGGCCCTTCTTTCGGCGATCGGGATCGCCGGGCATGGATCGCCTCGTGCGCCGCAACGTACTCGCGCTGTCCGGTCGCGCCGTCGAGGCCTCGGGCGACGTTGACGTGCTGCTGCTCGACAAGACCGGCACGATCACCATCGGCAACCGCCTGGCCTCGGAGTTCGTGCCGATGCCCGGCGTGCCCGAGTCCGAGCTCGCCGAGGTCGCGCAGCTCTCCTCGCTCGCCGACGAGACGCCCGAGGGACGCTCGATCGTCGTGCTGGCCAAGCAATACGGGATCCGCGAGCACGACATGGCTTCGGTCAATGCCGAGTTCGTGCCGTTCACCGCGCAGACCAGGATGAGCGGTGTCGACATGGACGGTCGGCGCCTGCGCAAGGGCGCCGGCGACGCGATCATCGAGCTCGTGAAGAGCGAAGGCGGCTCCCCGCCGCCCGAGCTCGAGGCACAGCTCGAGCGGATCGGACGCGAGGGTGGCACGCCGCTGGCCGTCTCGCGTGACAACCAGGTGCTGGGCGTCGTCTACCTCAAGGACACGATCAAGGAGGGCATGGCCGCACGCTTCGAGCAGCTGCGGGCGATGGGCATCAAGACGGTCATGGTGACCGGTGACAACCGCCTCACGGCGGCCAAGATCGCCGAGGAGTCAGGCGTCGATGACTTCCTCGCCGAAGCCACCCCGGAGCGCAAGCTCGCGCTGATCCGCGAGCAGCAAGCGGACGGGCGGCTGGTCGCGATGACCGGAGACGGCACCAACGACGCCCCGGCGCTGGCGCAGGCCGATGTCGGCGTTGCGATGAACACGGGTACCCAGGCTGCGCGCGAGGCGGGCAACATGGTCGATCTGGACTCCAACCCGACGAAGCTGATCGAGATCGTCGAGGTGGGCAAGCAGCTGTTGATCACCCGCGGCGCGCTGACGACGTTCTCGATCGCAAACGACGTTGCCAAGTACTTCGCGATCCTGCCGGCCATCTTCGTTGCCACCTACGCGACCGGGGGGGCGGGGACCGGATCAAAGGGTCCACTGCACGTGCTCAACATCATGAACCTGGGCAATCCGGAATCCGCGATCGTCTCGGCCGTCATCTTCAACGCGCTCGTCATCCCGCTGCTCATCCCCCTCTCCCTGCGCGGTGTGCGCTACCGGCCGATCGGAGCGAGCGCACTGTTGCGTCGCAACCTGTGGATATACGGTCTGGGCGGCATCATCGCCCCGTTCATCGGGATCAAGCTGATCGACCTGATCGTCTACAACCTGCTCGGGAGGATGACCAGCGAGGCCGATCCCGTCACCCCGCCAGCAGTGACCGCGCAAGCGTCGCAGCGCCGCGGCCACCTGAAGGTCTTCCTCGGGATGGCGGCTGGGGTCGGCAAGACCTACTACATGCTGCTCGAGGGCCATGCGGAGCTGGAGGCGCGCCGGGACGTCGTGATCGGCCTGCTCGAGACACATGGTCGCGCCGACACCGCCCAGCTCGCCGAGGGGCTGCCCATGCTCCCCCGGATGCGCGTGAGCTACCGGCAGACCGTGCTGGAGGAGATGGACCTGTATGCAATCCTGCGCCGCGCACCCGAGCTGTGCCTGATCGACGAGCTCGCCCACACGAACGCTCCCGGCGCCGAGCACGCGAAGCGCTATGAAGACGTCGAGGAGGTCCTCGCGGCCGGCATCGACGTGCTCTCCACGCTCAACGTCCAGCACCTCGAGTCGCTCAACGACCACATCACCGAGCTCAGTGGTATCCGTGTGCGAGAGACGATCCCCGACGCCATCCTCGGGCGAGCCGACGAGGTCGAGCTCATCGACCTCACCCCCGAGGCCCTGCTGGACCGCCTGCGCGCCGGCAAGATCTATCCGTCCGAGCGAATTGATGCGGCGCTCAACAACTTCTTCAAGGTCGAGAACCTCTCCGCGCTGCGCGAGGTCGCGCTCCGGCAGGTCGCCGCGGAGGTGGGCGCCAAGCGCCTCACCACCGAGCTCGTCGGCTCGCGCGAGGAGAGCGTCGCCGCGGACGCGCCCCAGGCCGTCGGCGAGCGCCTGCTCGCGCTCGTCGAGCCCTATCCGGGCGCCCAGCGCCTCGTGCGCCGCGCCTGGCGCTCAGCCCAACGCCTCGGCGCCGAGCTGGATCTTCTGTGGGTGCGCCGACCGGGGCAGCACCTCTCAGATGATCATGAGCGGTCGCTGGTCGCGCTCAGGCAGCTCGCGTCGGTGCTCGGCGCAAAGATGCTCGAGGAGGAATCCGACGACGTGGCCGCGGCGGTCGTCGACGTCGCCGCTCGTCGCGGGACGACCTACATCCTGATCGGTCGCTCGCGCCCGGCGCGGGGCCTCGCTCGCCTGCGTGTGCCGCTTTCCCAGCGGTTGATGGAGCGCTTGCCCGGAGTGGACGTGCGCATCGTCGCCGATCGTTCCAGTCGCTCGAGTGGCGAGAAACCATGAGCGCGGCCACCATCTTCATCATCGCCGCCGCCGGCGTCCTTTTGGGGATCGCCGCCGGCTACTGGCTGCCACCGCATGGACGCCTCCCTTTCCGTGACCGTCCCCGGCCCGTGCGCCGTATCCTGCTCCCCTTCAGCGGTGAGGCGATCTCGCGCCGATCCCTCGAGGCCGCAGTCCGGCTCGCGAAGGCCGAGAACGCGATCGTCATGCCCGCGTTCCTGGCGCGCGTACCCCTGAACCTGCCGCTCGAGACGCCCCTGCCGGTGCAATGCGCCCGCGGCATGCCGCTGCTCGAGGCGATCGAGCAGCGCGTCGTCCTCGCAGGGCATCCCCGTCGACTCCCGCGTGGGCCGCGGGCGCTCCGCCCGCGATGCGCTGCGCAAACTTCTCGACGAGGAGAGCTTCGATCGCATCATCGTGTCCGCCGACGAAGATCCCCGGGCGGGGCTTAGTTACGACGATCTGAGATGGCTGCTCGAGCGCGTCCCGGCTGAGATCCTCATTCTCAGGCCCGCCCCGGAGGACACCCGCCGGATCTCCGCCAACACCGTGAGCGGGCATTTTTGATCTGCTCGGTCAGGGACAGCGGTGAGGGGCCGCTGTAAGCGGATCTTCACGAAATCGTAATGGTCAGGGGCTGATTCGTCATGCGGGCGTAACTGAGGCGGTGGCACACTCGAAGCCTTCTCATCGCAGGTTGACTTGGAGGTGTTCGGCATGAGGGCTCAGCGAAGCAGGCACCCAGCCTCATCCACGGTGTCGGCGAGGAGGGTCACCGTCGACGGCGTCCCGCCTGTCGGCGGCGGCGAGTCGACATCAGCGGGCGCTCCCCTGGCGCTCCGGCTGAAGGTATTCATGGCTCGGGGGAAGCTGGACCGGCGGATTGCGGCCGGGCGCTCCTGCGAATCCGGCGCAGCGCTTGAGCTACGTGCCCGCCAGCTGACCGACCCCCGCACGCGCCGGCGGATCGCACATGACCTTCGCGGGATAGTCGACTACGTCCACCGGGACCGCTCGCGCGGGGTGATCTCGGCAGTCGTCATCGAGCCGGCGGCGGTGAGGAGCGGGCGCCGCGCGATCCTTGAGCTGGCCAGGCGGCTGGAGGGGACGGCTCCGGTTAGCCCAGGCGGCGTCGTCCGTGCCGCAGCGCTCTTGACCGACGGCCGTAGCCCCCTGTTCAACCCGCACTGCGAGAGAACTGTCGCACAGGCCGTCAGCGAAGTGCACGACGCGCTCGAGGGTCTCCCCGTCCTCGAGTTCGACGCCCTCGCGGCATAGTCCCACCGGTTGGCGAGGCCTGAGCTACGGCCCGCCGGCCGAGCGCTGATCTCCTCGGGCGGTAGCTCGCCCCAAGCGAACGTCTGGCCCGCGGCCGCGGCGCCCGGCGTCGCGCGAGCATTCAAGGACAATGGCGCGATCCCCGACGAACGAGGACACCTGAAGGTCTTCATCGGCATGGCCCCGGGCGTGGGGAAGACCTACCGCATGCTCCAGGAGGGCGCCGCCGAAGCCGACAGCGGGCGCGACGTGGCGATCGGGTATCTGGAGCCGCACGGCCGCGCCGAGACGGTGGCGCAGGCCGAGGGCCTTGAGATCATCCCGCGCCGGCGGGTCGTCTACCGGGGCACGCCGCTGGAGGAGATGGACCTGCCCGGGGTGCTCGCGCGCAGGCCCGAGCTGTGCCTGATCGACGAGCTCGCGCACACCAACGCGCCGGGTGTCGAGCACGAGAAGCGCTACGAGGACGTGCGCGATGTGATCGACGCCGGGATCGACGTGTTCTCGACGGTGAACGTTCAGCACCTGGAGAGCCTCAACGACCAGGTGACTCAGCTGACGGGGGCGCGTGTGCGCGAGACGATCCCCGACGAGGTGCTGGCCGCCGCGGATGAGGTCGTGCTGCTCGACCTCACCCCCGAGGCGCTGATCGCGCGCCTGCGTGCCGGCAAGGTCTATCGCCCCGAGCGCGTGCCCGCGGCGCTGAACAACTTCTTCAAGGTCGAGAACCTCTCGGCGCTGCGCGAGACGGCGCTGCGCCAGGTCGCCGAGGGGGTCGAGACCAAGCGCCTGGTGCGCGAGCCAGGCCTCCGTCGTGCGCCGCGACGAGGAGGGCCTGGCCGTCGCCTGCGGAGGCGGGACCCCAGGCGATCGCCGAGCGACTGCTCGCGCTGGTCACGCTCGCGCCGCACTCCGAGCGGGTCGTGCGGCGCGCGTGGCGCTCGGCCCAGCGCCTGGACGCCGAGCTCGACGTGCTCGTCGTGCGCCCACCCGGTCGTCCTCCCAGCGAGGAGGACCGCAAGCGCCTTGAGGCGGTGCGGCGCCTGGTCGCGATGCTGGGGGCCCGCCTGCGGGTCGAGGAGGGGGAGGACGTGGCGGCTGTCGTGATCGATATCGCGCGCGAGCTGGGCACCACGTATGTGCTGATGGGCACCCCGGCGCCGCCACGCGGCGTGAACCGTCTGAGCGGGTCGATCTCCGGTCGCTCGCTGCTGGCGCGCCTGCTGGTCGGGCTGCCCGGCGTCGACATCCGCCTCGTGGCCGATCCCAGCCTGCGTGGACAGGGGGGCGAGGCCGAGAAAATTTCGCCCCCCGAGCAGGTGGTCGAGTAAGCGTCTCGTAAGACTTGAGCAGGTACTTTCCGAAGTGCCTCGTAAAACTCCTGAGCTCCCGCAACCCTCAAGCTCCTGGCCTGTTCCGCTCTGTATGAGACATCTCCGCCGACCACAACTGCTCGTCATCCTGTCACTGCTGTCCGCCGTGATCGCCTCGGGCGCGATCAGCCAGGCCGGCGCGACCAAGGCCTCACCGGTCGCTCACACCGCCGCCGCAGGGCCCACCGCGCACGCGGCAGCGTCCTATCTGACGGGCATCGGCGACGAGCAGTCGGAGATGTTCAACAACAAGCTGTGGCAGCAGCTGCACACGAAAATCGCCCGCTACATCGTCCCCTACGACGCGGTCACGCGCTCGTACTCGCTGGACAAGGCCAAGATCTGGATCCGTGACGCCGAAGCCCAGCACCAGCAGATCCTGATCGCCTTCTACCACTCGGAGTACACGCCAACGAAGCTCCCCAGCATCTCCCTGTATCAACACGACGTGCAGAAATTCATCAAGCTGTTCCCGAAGGTCCGTCAGTATCAATCCTGGGATGAGGCCAATCGCGGCAACGTGCCCCACTCGTTCGCCAGCCCGTCGGCGGGCGCGGCCGCGCGGTACTACCAGGCGCTGATCCGCGTGTGCGGGGGCTGCACCGCGATCGGGCTGGACGTGCTCGACCAGGCGAACATCTCTCCCACCCTGCGCTACATCTCCGAATTCAAGCGCGAAGTCAGCCATCTGCGCACGGTCATGCCGAAGATCTGGGGCCTGCACAACTACTCGGACATCAATCGCCTTGAAAGCTGGCGCACGCGCCAGCTCTCGCAGGCGCTCGGCGGTCAGGTATGGCTGACCGAGACGGGAGGGCTCGTGAAGTTCGAACCGGGCTTCCCCAACCGCAGTGGCGCGGGCCTGACACGGGCTGCGAAGGTGCTCAAGTACATGTTCAACGTCGCCGCCTCCCAGTCGCGGATCAAGCGCCTGTACATCTACGACTGGACCGGCGGCGTCGGCGCGACGCGTTTCGACGCAGGGCTGACGAACGTCCACTATCAGCCGCGCGCCGGCTACGTGGCGGTGTGCCGCCAGCTACACGCCGCAAAATGCTCCGTGAAGCTCAGCAAGACCTAGGTCTGAGCCCGAACACCTAAGCCGCAAACGCAGGGTGTGACCGCGGCGCGGCGCTCTCGCCATCGGGCGTGAGCGGCGGCTCGGGATCGTTGCGAAACAGCCGCATGGCGCCCAGCGCCAGCAGGCCCGCGACAGCCGCGATGGGGGCGAGCGTTCTCAGCGGGTAGGAGCCGAAGCCCTTGTGCAGGGCGGTGTGGTCGCCCGCTTTGACGATGCTCAGAAGGCCTCGGTGGTCGATTCCCAGCACGGTGGGCGCAAGGGCCGCGAACAGCGCCCACGCGAGCACCACGACCACGCCGATCCCGAGCGCGGGGGCGGGCAGGCGCATGCGCGGGGTGGCGCACACCGCCAGCAGGACGCCGCCGCCGGCGGCGAGCAGGAACGGCCAGATCCCGCCCCAGCCGCGTCCGAGGCCGTAGGCCGACGCGATCGTGGGCTGGAACAGGCCCTCGCGCAGGTAGCGGGCCCAGATGATGACCTCGGTCTCATAGCCGGTGAGCGGATGGGTGATGGTCGCGGTCACGGTCGTGGCGATCGAGACGGCCGCCAGCGCGATCGTGGGAGCGGGGAAGCGCTTGAACGCGAGCCCGAGCGGGGCCGCCAGGAACGGCAGCATCGTGGTGAGGAAGCGCGGGCCCATGAAGCCGCCGCCGAAGGGAAGGTAGTAGCCCGAGTTGTAGCCCACGTAGCAGAGGCAGATGCCACCGATCGTCCATGCCTCGGCCCGTTTCCCCCGTTTGTGCAGAAGCACGGTGCCGATCGCTCCCATCAGCAGCACGGGCGACAGGGTGAACAGGCCGCGCGAGTCGAACAGGAGCGTCGCCAGCACCTTCAGGCTGGGTACGTCGATCCCGAAGAACCCTTTGTGCTGGCGCGGCACGTCGGAGTAGGCGAGGTGCGTCCAGGAGCGGAAGGCGTAGTGGTTGTAGAGAAGCAGCGGCACGATCCCCACCAGGCCGCCGGCGATGTAGGCACCGGCGCGGCGCACAACCCCGAACGGCGTGAAGGCGTCGCGGCGCGAGAGCAGGTAGAGCCCGAGCACCAGGGCGACGAAGAACAGCGGGTACTCGGCGGTGACCGCATAGCCCATCGCCAGGCCGGCGAGCGCGAGCAGCATCGGGCTTTCGGGCCCGTCTCGCTCGCGCAGCATCAGCGCGAACGCGGCGAAACCGAGGAACGCGGTGAAGACGTGGGAGAACAAGAGCGTCGAGAGCGGCAGCACCATCGTGCCGAGCCCCAGCGCGACGGCCGCAATCGCGCCGTAGCCGGGCTCGAAACGATCGGCGACTCGCCACACGAGCAGGAGCAGCAGGAGGCCCGGCAGCACGTTCGCCCACAGGCCGATCAGGTAGACCATCTCGTCGTCGTCGCGCAGCGCCTTCGATTCGTGCGCCCAGGAGTCGGCGTTGAGGAGGTTCAGAGTGTCGTAGAAGGGCAGCGCGAACAGGGCGAGGCCGGGGGCGCGCGCCGAGTAGTAATGGCCCTTGTAGTAGGCCTTGTCGCCCGTGTTCTTCTGGTGGGCGTCGATCGTCGTGCCGTCTTTGTCGAGCGAGCGGATCAGGTCGTAGTGGGAGGTCTGATTCCAGGAGAAGTCCTGGATCATCGTCGCGTAGGCGAGGCCGACGAGCAGGATCGCCGCCAGTGCGAGGCGCTTGCGGGAGAGCATCAGTCGTGTCCGTGCAGCGCCTTCGGCCCTGGGCCGATCTCATAGATGACCACGGGGCCGACGCGCCGGCGGGTGACGCCCAGGCCCGCGACCGGTTTGGCCGCCGCGGCTGCGGTGTTGGGAGGCTCGGGCACGACGAAGCTGTGGGAGACGGGAAGGTGCTTGAAGCGCTGGGTGTGAAGCACCACGGTGCGGATGCCGTAGTAGCGCAGCTTCTCGACGCTCGCCTTGTCGGGGAAGCCGGACATCCCTCCGCGCAGATCGTCCACCGCGGGCATGTCGAAGGTGCTGTTGCCGATCGGGATCTCGGGGAAGCCGTCGGTCGAGAAGTACTGCCACAGGCGGTCGTTGGCTCCGTCTGTGGGCAGGTCGAGGAGCGGCCCGGGCAGGCCGATCTCCGCGCGCACGGGCTGGGGCACGACGGGGTGGGCCATGTGCCCAGCCCCCTCGCCGACGATGCCGATGAGCAGCACGACGCCGACGAGCACCGGCAGCGCGCCCGCCCCTCCGTTCCACGCGCGCACGCGCCGCAGGATCAGCTCCGCGCCGGCCCCCGCGAGCAGCGCGAAGAAGAGGGTGCCCATGATGAAGATCCGCCCGGGCACGCGCACGCCGTTCCAGCCCGGGGCGTAGTCGTAGAGCAGCCGGTAGGGATAGCCCGCCCCCGTCAGGCCGAGGCCCATGGCGAGCACCCAGCAGGTCACCATCCCCACGAGCAGCCCGATTCGCAATCGCCGGGTGTACACCGACGCGAACACCCCGATCATCGCCAGCACGAAGATGGCCAGGCCCGGGAAGAACACGTCCTCGTTCTTGGAGTGCACGTGTGCGCGGATCGGGGCGGTCACCGAGCCCCACACGCGGTTCTCCGAGGACGCCGACAGCAGGGCGGCGGGCCCCGAGGAGTAGGCCTTCACTTCTTTGATCGTGCGGGCGGCCGTGGGGTAGAGGCTCGAGACCCTCAGGTAGGGGCGCGCCTGGTAGACGACGATCAGGCCGAGCACGGCGAGACCGATGCAGGTCACAGCGAAGAGGCCGCGAGGGATGAGCGGCCGGTGCGCGGGCGCATCGCCCTGCGGGGTCTGCCCGGCGAGGTGCCGCCGGGAGCGATCACGCCACCAGCTCCACAGCACGAGCAGCGCGAGGACGAGCAGCAGATAGCTGTACTGCAGCCCGAGCGTGAAGCCGAGGCTGATCTGCCAGGCCGACACCAGCCAGCCGGCGAGCACGAGGCCGCGCGAGCCGCGCCGGTAGCCGCGCAGGAGCAGAAACAGCGCCAGCGGGATGCCGCCGGAGGAGATCACGTGCAGGTGGCCGGCCTCGGTCACGCGGTAGGGCGCGTACGCGAACGCGGTCCCCGCGACGGCGCCCGCGAGCCGGCCGAGGCCGAGCTCCCGTGCGAGCAGGTAGGCGCCCACGAAGCACAGCGACCAGGCGAACAGGAAGAGCAGGTTGTAGCGGACGAGCGCCGCGACGGTGCCGGAGCCGAAGAACGCGGCGGGCCCGTACCCGAGCAGCGAATCCGAGAAGGCGAGGCTGAGCGGATGGGGGTAGAAGGCGTTCGAGTTGAACAGGTGCAGCGGATCGTGCAGCATCGCGTGTCCGACCCAGGCGACCTCCCACGCGGTCCGCACCGGGTCGCCGAGATCCGGTGCGATCCGGCTGGGCAGGTGCAGCACGAGCGGCCAGGTCGTGATCACGGCCAGCGCGACGCCGGCGAGGATGACCCATAGGAGCTCCGAGCGGGGCAGCGTCGGAGATGGGGGCCACCGCTCAGCCCTCGCGGTCCCGGTTGGGCCCCGGCCGGGCGGCGCGCCGCCGCTCTCACCGTCATCCGGCGGGGTAGCCGCGAATGCGCCCGCAGGACGGGAGGATTCCGGTGGCGTGCGCGAAGGGCTGGGGACGCCGGTGCTCATCGTCTGCTCGTGTTCGGGACCGCGCGGATCGGCGCAGCATATGGGAGCCGCCTGCGGCACAACGGCGAATACAAGGCCGCCTGCGACATAACGGCGCATCGGTGCCGTGCCATTGTGCCAGTTGGGGAAACGGATTTGCGTCACACTGCCGGGCATGAAGGTTCTCGTGGTTGGTGCGGGTGGAGTGGGGGCGGCGTTCGCGGCGATCGCTCAACGCCGCCCCGCTTTCGAGCGGGTGGTGCTGGCCGACGTCGCGCCCGAGCGCGTCCGCTCGGTTGTCGCCGGTCTGGGCGACCCGGGGCGGTTCGCCGCCGAGCGCGTGGACGCCTCCAACCAGAAGGACCTCGTCGACCTGATCGGCAGGGTCAAGCCCGACGCGGTGCTGAACGCCTGCGATCCGCGTTTCAACGAGCCGATCTTCGGTGCCGCGTTCGAGGCGCGGGTGACCTATCTCGACATGGCGATGACGCTGTCGCGCGCGCATCCCGAGCGCCCGTATGAGCTGCCGGGGACGATGCTCGGCGATCATCAGCTCGCCAAGCACGAGCAGTGGGAGCAGGCCGGCCTGCTCGCGCTCGTCGGCATCGGGGTCGAGCCGGGCCTGTCCGACGTGTTCGCCACCTACGCGGCTGAGGAGCTGTTCGCAGGCATCGACGAAGTCGGGGTGCGCGACGGCGCCGACCTCGTCGTCGAGGGGTATGACTTCGCGCCCACGTTCTCGATCTGGACGACGATCGAGGAGTGCCTGAACCCGCCCCTCATCTGGGAGCGCGAGCGGGGCTTCTACACGACGAGGCCGTTCTCCGAGCCCGAGGTGTTCGAGTTCCCCGAGGGCATCGGCAAGGTGGAGTGCGTGAACGTCGAGCACGAGGAGGTGGTGCTGATCCCCCGCTGGGTGGACTGCGAGCGGGTGACGTTCAAGTACGGGCTCGGCGAGGAGTTCATCGACGTGCTGCGCACGCTGCACAAACTCGGCCTGGACTCCACCGATCCCGTGTCGGTGCGCGGGGTCAAGGTCGCCCCCCGCGACGTGGTCGCCGCGACGCTCCCCGATCCGGCGAAGCTGGGCGAACGGATGACGGGTCGTACGTGCGCCGGAACCTGGGTGAGGGGAACGGGCAAGGACGGACAGCCCCGCTCGACCTACCTGTACCACATCGTGGAGAACGAGCACACGATGCGCGAGTACGGCTCACAGGCCGTCGTGTGGCAGACGGCGATCAACCCCGTCGTCGCGCTCGAGCTGCTCGACGAGGGCACCTGGAAGGGCACCGGCGTGCTCGGCCCCGAGGCGTTCGCGCCTAAGCCGTTCCTCGAGCGACTGGGCGAGCTCGGCTCACCGCACGGCCAGGTGGAGCTGCCCGCTTAAAGCTGCCGCCCGCCTAACGGTGGCACGCATCGATGCGCCGGATGGGCACCCCCCGCAGGAGGGCTCAGAAGTCGACGCGAGCCGGGACGGGCTCTGTCGGCGGCGGCTGATCGAGCAGGCCCGGGGGCGCGGTTTCCGTCTTGCGCGAGAAGAACTCGCGGAAGTACGGGCGCGAGCAGAGCATGATGATCGCACCGAGGAGCATGCCGCCGATACCCATCCACAGCGGCAGGGTGATGCCGAGGATCGGCGCGGATTCGACGTTTTCGGTGTGTCCGTAGTAGATCGCCGCCTTGATCCCCACGCCGAACAGCATCAGCCCGCCGAGGACCGGTCCGACGCCCAGGAGCAGCAGGTTGCGCGTGCTTTCCCGCAGGTCGCGGCGGTAGTACCAGGCGCAGGCGACGCCGGTGAAGCCGTAGTAGAAGCAGATCGGGAAGCCGATCGCCGTGAGCGAGTCGGACAGGACGCTTTCGGAGAGCAGCAGCAGGGTGGTCGTGACCAGGATCGCGAGCAGGCCGAAGCCGAGCGTGGAGACGGTTGGGGTCAGGTAGCGTTTGTGCACGCGCGACGAGCAGGCTGGTGACGGCTTTCCAGTGCGCCATCGACAGGGTCGTGCGGGCCGTGGGCAGGATCGTCGTCTGGGTGGAGGCCGAGGCCGAGGTGAGCACGGCGATGATCAGGAGCTTGTTCAGGGGTTCGCCCAGCACGCCCGATCCGAGCGCGCTGAGGATGTCTTCCTGGTTCGCTTCATTGGAGAGGAAGCCGACGCCGTGGAAGGCCTGGGCGGCCGCCGAGACGACCACGTAGATGACCACGAGCAGGATCGTCGAGACGACCGCGGCCTTGCCCGGGCCCTCCGCCGGATCTTCGGACTCCTCGTTGACCGCCACCCCGGAATCCCAGCCCCAGTAGATGAACACCGCGAGCAGCAGCGCCACCACCAGGTCGCCGAAGTTCATCGCGAAGGGGTTGATCCAGGACAGCGACGGCTTGATCGAGCCGCTCGGCGGATGGCTGCCGAAGACCTTGACGAAGGCGACCACCGCGAACACCCCGAGGATGAGAACCTCGGCGCCGAGCAGCACCTGCTGGATGCGCGCCGACAGCTCGATGCCGCGGTAGCAGACCCAGGTCATGATCGCGATCCACAGGACCGAGGCGATGATGATCGCCGCTTTCGATTCGCCGAGTTCGGTGAACCCGAACAGCTGGAAGGTGTAGATCGCGGCGATGTCCGCCAGCGAGGCCATCACGATCACGTCCGCGAGGAAGATCGCCCAGCCGTTCAGCCAGCCCGTCGATGGGCCGAACGTGCGCGTCACCCATGCGAACGTGGTGCCCGCGTCGGGGTCGGCGCGGTTGAAGTATTTGTAGGCCGAGGCGACGAGCAGCATCGGCAGGAACGCCACGAGCAGCACCGCCGGGGCATGCACGCCGACGCCCTTGACCACGACGATGAAGCCGAGCGTCGTGGCGAGCGAGTACGCGGGCGCCGTCGAGGCGACGCCGATCACGATGTTCGAGAGGTAGCCGATCGCGCCTTTTTTCAGGCCCTTGTCCATCACCTCTGAAGATGCCGGGCCTCCGGATGTGGCGACGCTGTCGGTGGCCATCAGGGGCTCCTCTCGGTGGGTTGTGACGGAGGCCGTTGCCTCGTCATGACAAGACACTGGCCCAACGTGACAAAAGTTACGTCGCTCACCGGCGGAGGCCAAGGGGCGCAATCCCCAAAACGCGCCGGTGGAGTTGTACATCGCGTACAATGGGTGCAACTCAAGTTGACCACGTGGCCGCTTGAGAGCGATATCTCGACGGAGTACCGTTGTCCTGAGTGTCTAGTCGGCTAGGGGAGTTGCGGGTCTTCGATGTCCAGTGATCTTCAAGAGCAGGCCAAGCGCCATCTGTGGATGCACTTCACGCGGATGGGCTCCTACGCGGACGCACGAGGTGCCGATCATCGTGCGCGGCGACGGCTGCTACGTGTACGACGAGCACGGCAAGCGCTATCTCGACGGCCTCTCGGCCCTGTACTGCGTGAACATCGGTCACGGTCGCGCGGAGCTGGGGGAGGCCGCGGCCAGGCAGGCGGCGGAGCTCGGCTTCTACACCAACTGGAGCTATGCGCACCCGCGCTCGATCGAGCTGGCGACGCGGATCTCAGAGCTCGCGCCGGGGGACCTCAACCGCGTGTTCTTCACCTCCGGCGGCTCTGAGTCGGTCGAGTCGGCGTGGAAGCTCGCCAAGTCCTACTACGCCGCGCGGGGCGAACCGAAGCGCCACAAGATCATCTCCCGCTTCCTGGCATACCACGGGACCTCGATGGGCGCGCTCACCGCCACCGGCCTGCCGGCCCTGCGCGAACCGTTCGAGCCGTTGACGCCGGGTGGCCGGCACGCTGCCAACACCAACTCCTACCGCTGGAAAGAAGACCGCGATCCGCTGTGGGCGGCCGACTCGATCGAGGAGGCGATCCTGTTCGAGGGGCCGGCGACCGTCGCCGCCGTGATCCTCGAGCCCGTGCAGAACGGCGGCGGCTGCTTCGTTCCCCAGGACGGGTACTTCCAGCGCGTGCGCGAGATCTGCGACCGCCACGGGGTGCTGCTGATCTCCGATGAGGTGATCTGCTCGTGGGGGCGGCTCGGGTACTGGTTCGGCAGCGAACGCTACGACTACCTGCCGGACATGATCACCACCGCGAAGGGCATCACCTCGGCCTATGCGCCGATGGGCGCCGTGATCGCCTCTGACGAGATCGCCGAGCCGTTCCTCCACGGCAAGGCGATCTTCAATCACGGCTTCACGTTCGGCGGGCACCCGATCGCGTGCGCGACGGCGCTGGCGAACATCGACGTGATCGAGCGGGAGGGCCTGTGCGAGCGGGTCCTGCAGAACGAAGGTCAGCTGCGGGCGATGCTCGAGAGCCTGCGTGATCTGCCGATCGTCGGCGACGTGCGCGGCGCCGGCTACTTCCAGGCGATCGAGCTCGTGAAGGATCAGGAGACGAAGGAGACGTTCAGCCACGAGGAGGCGGAGAAACTGCTGCGCGGGTTCCTGTCGTCCGAGCTGTACAGCCGCGGGCTGATCTGCCGGACAGACGACCGCGGCGACCCCATCGTCCAGCTGTCGCCGCCGCTGATCGCCGGGCAGGAGCAGTTCGAGGAGATCGAGTCGATTCTTCGCCCGGTGCTGAGCGAGGCGTCAGAGCGGGTGGAGACATGGAGCTCACTGTCGAGAGCCTGATCGCCGAGCTCGGCCTGGAGCTCGCGAGCGGCCACGAATCGGCGAAAACGCACGTACGCTGGGTGCACAGCACCGAGCTGCCCGATCCCACACCCTGGCTGCGGGGCGGCGAGCTGTTGCTGACCACGGGCATGCAGCTGGATGGCCCGAAGACCCAGCGCGAACTGATCGACCGGCTGGCCGACCACGAGATCGCCGGCCTGGGCTTCGGCACGGGCTTCAAGCACAAGCGGCTGCCGGCGGCGCTCCTGGCAGCTGCTCGCAAGCGCTCATTTCCCCTGTTCGAGGTCCCGTATGAGCTGCCGTTCATCGCGATCACCGAGCGGGCGTTCGCGCAGCTCGTGAACGAGCGCTACGAAATGCTGCAGCGCAACATGGCCGGCGACGTGCTGGCCGAGGCGCTGACCGGGCACCTGTATCCGGAGGAGCTCCAGACCCGCCTGCGCCCGTTCGGGATCGGCGAGCTGGTCGCGGTGCTCGCGTTCTCGCTCGAGGACCCGAGCGGCGCGGCCTCGCTTCTGGAACGGATCCTTCAACGCGAGGGGGTGGGCAGCCTCGTGGCGATCCGCGCGGGGCTGTTGTGCGCCGTAATCGACGCCGGCGGCCTCGACCCGATCGAGCTGGCGCGCACGGTCCGTGCGGAGCTGGCCGGCCGCTTCGGGGGGGTGCGGGCGGCCGCGAGCCGCGCCGCCCCGTCGCAGTCGCTGCGGTTGAGCTTCCATGAGGCACGCTGTGCGCTCGAGGCCGTGCGGCTCCAGAACGGGGACGCACCGGAGGTCGCCTCGCACGCTGACCTGGGCGCCTTCCAGCTGCTGCTCTCGCTGCAGGACGACGACGCGCTGATCTCCTACTGCCGCGGCGTGCTCGGCCCGGTCGAGCAGGGGGAGGGCGAGTACGGCGAGGAGCTGTTGCGGTCACTGGACGTGTTCATCGAGCACAACGGACACTGGGAGAAGGCCGCGAACGCGCTGTACTGCCACCGCCACACGTTGCGCTACCGCATCCGCCGCGTCGAGCAGCTGACCGGACGCGACTTCTCGCACGCCCGCGACCGCATCGAGTTCTGGCTGGCCCTGCGCGGCCGCGAGCTGGCCAGATGAGGATCGGGGTCCCCACCGAGATCAAGACGGACGAGTACCGCGTGGCGATCACCCCGGCGGGGGTGAGGGAGCTGAGCGCGCGCGGACACGAGGTGCTGGTGCAGGCGGGCGCCGGCGACGGCAGCGCGATGGACGACTCGCAGTTCCTTGCGCAGGGCGCGGAGATCGTGGCCGACGCACAGGCGGTGTTCGCACAGGCCGAGCTCGTGCTCAAGGTGAAGGAGCCCCAGCTGGCCGAGGTGGGGATGCTGCGGAAGGGCCAGACGCTCTTCACCTACCTGCACCTGGCGGCCGAGCCGGAGCTGGCGCGTGGGCTGCAGGAATCCGGCGCGACGTGCATCGCGTATGAGACCGTCGAGGACGAGGGAGGGCGGCTGCCGCTGCTGGCGCCGATGAGCGAGGTGGCGGGAAAGATAGCCACGCAGGCGGGCGCGTTCATGCTGGAGAAGCCGCTCGGGGGCCGCGGGATCCTCCTCGGCGGGGTGCCCGGGGTCGCCGCCGCGACGGTGCTGGTGATCGGCGGCGGCGTGGTGGGGATGAACGCGGCGTTCATCGCGATCGGGATGCAGGCCGACGTGTTCGTGTTCGACCGCTCGATCGACCGGCTGCGCGAGCTGGAAGTCGCGTTCGCCGGGCGTGCCTCGACGGTGTACTCCTCGACGCTCGCGATCGAGGAGATGCTGCCGCTCGCCGATCTGGTGATCGGGGCCGTGCTCGTCCACGGCGGGCGCGCGCCGCACGTGGTGACGCGCGAGCAGCTGAAGCTGATGCGCAGACACGCGGTGCTGGTGGACGTGTCGATCGACCAGGGAGGCTGCTTTGAGACCTCGCGCCCGACCACCCACTCCGAGCCGACATTCGAGGTGGAGGAAATCACCCACTACTGCGTGACGAACATGCCCGGGGCGGTGCCGATCACCTCGACGTATGCGCTCACGAACGCCACGCTGCCGTACGTGATCGAACTGGCCGAGCACGGGGTGAGCGCGGCTCTGGAGCGCAACCACGGCCTGCGCCTGGGCCTGAACGTGCGGCGCGGTGAGATAACCCACCCGGCCGTCGCAGACGCGCTGGGCGCCCCCGCGCCCGCCGTTCCGTGACGCGACGATCGTTGCATCAGTTGAGAAGATGACAGTCACCCGACCACCCGACCCCAGGAGGAGTTCGATATGTCGACCCAGGTAGACGTCCTTGGCAACTTCATCGACGGCGAGCTCCTGGCCCCCGATGGCGAGACCGAAGCGATACTCAATCCGGCCACGGGCGAGGAGCTGGCGCGCGCCCCCGTGACCTCGGCCGAGGAGGTCGACCGCGCGGTGTTGGCCGCGCGCAGGGCGTTCGAGGGCTGGTCGACGACGACGCCTGGACAGCGCGCAGGGGCGCTGCTCGCGCTGGCGAACCTCCTGGAGGAGCACGGTGAGGAGATCGCTCGCCTGGAGGCTCTGAACGCCGGCAAGCCGATCGAAGCCGTCAGGAACGATGAGATTCCGGTGATGGTGGACAACCTCCGCTTCTTCGCCGGGGCCGCGCGCTCGCTGGAGGGACGTGCGGCCGGCGAGTACATGGAGGGCTACACCTCGTTCACCCGGCGCGAAGCGGTGGGGGTGATCGGCCAGGTAACCCCGTGGAACTACCCGCTGATGATGGCGATCTGGAAATTCGGGCCTGCGATCGCGGCGGGCAACACGGTCGTGTTGAAGCCGGCGGAGACCACGCCGCTCACCACCATCCGGCTGGCTGAGCTCGCCGCCGAGATCCTGCCGAAGGGCGTCTTGAACATCGTCATGGGGCCCGGCGACCCGACCGGGGAGGCGCTGATCAGCCACCCGGAGGTGGACATGATCGCGCTGACGGGGTCGGTGGAGACGGGCAAGCACCTGGCCCGCACCGCGGCGGACACCCTCAAGCGGGTCCATCTCGAGCTGGGTGGCAAGGCGCCGGTGGTGGTGTTCGATGACGTGAGCCTCGAGAGCGCGCTTGAGACGATCGCCGGCACCGGCTACTACAACGCCGGGCAGGACTGCACGGCGGCAACGCGCGTGTTGGCGGGCGAGAGCATCTACGACGACGTCGTCTCCGGCCTGGCGGGACAGGCACAGGGGCTCGTGGTCGGGGACACGCTCGCGCCCGAGACGACGCTCGGACCGGTCAACTCATCTCGCCAGCGCGAGCGGGTGGAGGGCTTTCTGGAGCGCAGGGGAAAGCACGCCGAGATCGTGACCGGCGGCTCCGAGCCCGAGCGGCCGGGCTTCTACCTCGAGCCGACGGTTGTCGCGGGCCTTCAGCAGGACGACGAGATGATCCAGCGGGAGATCTTCGGGCCGGTGATCACCGTGCAGCGGTTCACCGACGAGGAGCAGGCGATCGCGTGGGCCAACGCGACCCGCTACGGCCTCGCCTCATCGGTGTGGACGCGCGACGTGGGGCGCGCGCTGCGCGTTTCCAAGGCGCTGCGGTTCGGGTGCGTGTGGATCAACGACCACATCCCACTGGTCTCCGAGATGCCCCACGGCGGGTTCAAGGAGTCCGGCTACGGCAAGGACCTGAGCGTGTACTCGCTCGAGGACTACACGGTCGTGAAGCATGTGATGGCGAGCTTGCAATAGGTCGCACAGCGTCCACCGCGCCGGCTGACGGCGCGGGAAGGCTGCTACGGTGGCCCTACGGGTGGCGACGTCACCCGCGAGGTTCTTGTCTTTGTTGGCGCTTCAGATGCGCGGATGGGGTCAGTCGAATCTCCATCTGCAGCGGCGGCCTCCGGTCGCCAGAAGGAGCACCAAACATGAGTCATGCATCATTCGCCGATCTCGGCGTGTCCGAGATCGTCGTAGCGGAGCTTGCGCGGCGCGACATCGACGCGCCGTTCCCGGTCCAGAAGATGGTCATCCCCGACATGCTGGCCGGCCACGACGTGCTGGCCCAGTCGCCCACCGGCTCGGGCAAGACGCTCGCGTTCGGCGTGGGCCTGGTCGAACGGCTGAAGGACACCGACGCGCGGCCGTCCGCGCTCGTCCTCGCCCCCACGCGCGAGCTGGCGATCCAGATCGTCGACGAGCTGCGCCCCATCGCACATGCCCGCGCACTGTCGATCGCGCCGGTCTACGGCGGCGCCGGCATCGTCAAGCAGGCCAAGCTCGCGGCGCGCGCGCACATCCTGGTCGCCACGCCGGGACGGCTGCTCGACCTGATCGACCGCCGCGACGTCTCGCTTGCCCGCATCCGGCTGCTCGTGCTCGACGAGGCCGACAGGATGCTCGACATGGGCTTCCGCCCGGTGGTCGACAGGATCGTGAAGATGACGTCCTCAGAGCGCCAGACGCTCCTGTTCAGCGCCACGCTGCAGGGCGAGGTGGGGCGCGTTGCCAAGGCCTACACGAGCAACCCGCGCCGTCACGAGCACGCGCACTCGGCCGAGCGCCGCGGTGATGTGGAGCATCGCTTCCACATGGTCTCCCATGAGGGCAAGGTCGCCCGCCTGATCACCGAGTTGAACGGCTCGGAGCGGGGGCTGACGCTCGTGTTCGTGCGCACCAAGCGAGGCGCCGACCGGCTGGTCAAGCGGCTGGCGGCGAGCAGGGTGCCGGCTGTTGCGATGCACGGTGACAAGTCCCAGGGCCAGCGCGAGCGCGCGCTCGCCAACTTCGAGGCCGGCGTGGTCGACACGCTCGTGGCCACCGATGTGGCCGCACGCGGGATCGACGTGGCGGGCATCACGCACGTGATCAACTACGACATTCCGGCCACCCGCGATGACTACGTCCACCGCGTCGGGCGCACCGCCCGCGCGGGAGCCACCGGCGTGGGCGTCACGCTCGTCGCGCACGACCAGGCGCGCGAGCTGGCGGGCATGGTGGGCGGCCTGGGGCTGCACTCAGAGCTTCACCGCGGTGGTCTGCCGAGCGACGCCACGAGCGGCCAGGGCGCTGGGAGCCACGCGGGCGCGAATGGCCGGCGGCCCGCGCGCAACGGTGCGGGGAACGGCCGCCGGGGCGCTTCCCGGAACGCCGCGAGGAATGGTCAGGGTGCTTCCCCGCACGCCGCGAGGAACGGCCGCTCGGGGAATCGCCGCTCGCGGTGATTCCCTCAGACGCTCCTCTCGCCGCCGTCTGAGCTAACGTCGAGAAGATGAGCGCTTCGCCGCCACGGGGGATGGACGCGGAGCCCTCCCCGGGCAGGACGTCCCCGGCGCCGGACGCGCTGAGCGGCTATGAGATCGTGTGCCTGCGCGCGGCCAACCCCGGGCCGATGACGCTGTCGGGCACGAACACGTGGGTGGTGGGAAGCGGACCCGCCTTCCTCGTCGACCCGGGCCCGCTCCTTGACGCGCACGTCGAGTTCGTGCTGGGGGCGATCGACGCGCGCGGCGGGCTCGGCGGCGTCGTGCTCACCCACGACCACGCCGACCACTCCGCGGCGGTCGCGACGATTCTGGAGCAACGGCCGGCGCCGCTCGCGGGCGCTCGCGGCGAGGTGGATGTCAGGCTCGAGGAGGGCACCAGCTTCGGTCCCTTCGAGGCGGTGTCGACCCCGGGGCACGCCCCCGACCACTTCGCCCTGATCGCAGGTGGCGCGTGCTTCACCGGCGACGCCGTGCTGGGCCAGGGCAGCGTCTTCATCAGTCCCTACCCGGGCGCGATGTCCGCCTATCTCACCGCCCTCGAGCGGCTGCGCCGGCGCGATGGCCTCAACGTCCTCTGCCCCGGCCACGGCCCGTCGGTGCGGGACCCGTACGCGAAGCTCGATGAGTACATCGGGCATCGCCTCGATCGCGAGAACGCCCTGATCGCGGCGCTCGGCGCGAGCCGGCGCACGGTGGCGGAGCTGCTCGACGCGGTCTGGCCCGAGGTGCCCGCGCCGCTGCGCCCCTGGGCCGCCGTGACGCTGGCGGCCCATCTGGACAAGCTCGAGGAAGAGGGGGCCCTGCCCGCCGGTGTCGAGCGCCCCTCACTCGAGGAGGCCGACTGGTGAGCGGGCCCGCGCCACCGCGCTCGAAGGCCACGATGAAGGACTCGCCGTTTCCGCCGATCGCGGACTACGGCTTTCTCTCGGACTGCCACACCGGCGCGCTCCTGGCCTCGGACGGGTCGATCGAGTGGATGTGCCTGCCCCATTTCGACTCCCCGTCGGTGTTCGGCGCGTTGCTCGATCGTGGCGCCGGCAGCTGGCGTGTGGGCCCGTATGGCCTGTTCGTCCCCGCCGGGCGCCGCTACATACCGGGGACGAACATGATCGAGACGACCTGGATGACCCCGCAGGGATGGCTGCGGGTGATCGATGCCCTGACGGTCGGCCGCTGGCACGACAACAAGCGCGGCTCTAGCCATACGCGCCCCCCCACGGACTACGACGCCGACCACCTGCTGGTGCGCGTCGTGGAGTGCATCCAGGGCAAGGTGCAGGTGGAGTTCGTGTGCGAGCCGATGCTCGAGTACGGCTCCGTGCCGGCGAGCTGGGAGTCCGTGCAGAGCGGCGAGGACGGCACCTGCATGATGGACGCGATCGGCGAGTCGAGCTCATTCAGGCTGTTCAGCGACGTCCGCCTGGGCATCGAGGGCAACCGCACACACGGCCGCCACACCATGGTCGAGGGCGAAAAGTGCTTCTGCGCACTCTCCTGGACCGAGGCGCGGGGCGGTCCGCACACGGTCGAGCAGGCCGAGGAGAAGCTTCAGAGCACCAGCCACTTCTGGCGCACGTGGCTGGCGGAAGGGACCTACCCCGACCATCCCTGGCGCTTTCACCTGCAGCGCTCGGCGCTCGTGCTGAAGGGCCTCACGTTCATGCCGACGGGCGCGCTCGTCGCGGCGGCCACGACGTCGCTGCCCGAGACACCGGGAGGAGAGCGCAACTGGGACTACCGCTACTGCTGGATGCGTGATGCGTCGTTCACGCTGTGGGGGCTGCACGCGCTGGGCCTGGACTGGGAGGCCGACGACTTCGTCCAGTACGTCGCCGACGTGCCCCGCAACGACGACGGCTCGCTGCAGATCATGTACGGGATCAACGGCCAGAAGGACCTGGAGGAGTCGACGCTCGATCACCTGCGCGGCTACGAGGGCGCGCGCCCGGTGCGCATCGGCAACGGCGCCTACAACCAGCGCCAGAACGACGTGTACGGGGCGGTGCTCGACTCGGTGTACCTGCACTCCAAGAAGCGCGATCACATTCCCGAGCGCCTGTGGCCTGTGCTCACGGCTCAGGTGGAGTGCGCCGCGAGGGTGTGGCAGATGCCCGACCAGGGGATCTGGGAGGCGCGCGGCGAGCCCCGCCACTATGTCTCCTCGAAGCTGATGTGCTGGGTCGCGATGGATCGTGGCGCGCGCCTGGCGGAAAGGCGCGGCGACGGCCGAGCTGGCCGAGCAGTGGCAGGCGCTGGCCGAGGAGATCCGCGCGGACATCCTCAAGCGGGGCGTGGACGAGCGCGGGGTGTTCCGCCAGCACTACGACACCGACGCGCTCGACGCATCGAACCTGCTCGTGCCGCTCGTGCGGTTCCTCGGCCCGGATGATGAGCGGGTGCGCGCGACGGTGACGGCGATCCGCGACGAGCTGACCGAGGGCGGCCTGGTCCTGCGCTATCGCACCGGCGAGACCGACGACGGTCTGCACGGAGAGGAGGGCACGTTCCTGATCTGCTCCTTCTGGCTGGTCTCGGCGCTGTCGGAGATCGGGGAGGACACCCAGGCCGAGCACCTGTGCGAGCGGCTGCTGGCCTATTCCTCGCCGATGGAGCTGTATGCCGAGGAGCTCGAGGCCTCGAGCGGGCGCCACCTCGGCAACTACCCCCAGGCGTTCACCCACCTGGCGCTGATCAACGCGGTCACCCACGTGGTCGACGCCCAGCAGCAGCGGGGCTGATCAGTAGCCGGGATCGCCCGGGAGCAGCACGCGGGCGACCTCTCCCTCGAGCACGACCTTCGGCTGGACCGGCTGCACGTCGCGCTCGCGCGCGTGTTCCAAGAGCGCCTCGACCGATGCGAACTGGCTGAGCTGCTCGAGGTGCTTGATCGTTGGAAACACGAGCACGATCTCCTCGGCGCCGTGGGCGTCGAGGGCCGCCTGGGGCGTGAACCAGCCGTGCTCGACGACCTCCTCGCCATCGACCTGCGGCTCCTGCCCATGCGGGAGCGCGACGAGGAAGAAGTGGGTGTCGAAGCGCGTGCGCACCTGGGCCGGGGTGATCCACCGCGAGAACTCGACGAGCTCGCCGCTGTCGCCCAGCGCGATCCCCGCCTCCTCGCGCAGCTCGCGCGCCGCGGCCTCCCGCAGCGCGCGCGCGAGGACATCCTCCTCGAGCGCGGCTGCGCCTCGGGATGCGCCGGCGATGTCCTCGTCGTCGACCGCGCCGCCGGGAAACACCCACACGCCGCCCATGAAGCGGGCCTTGGGCGTGCGCCTGACCAGGAGGACCTCGAGCGCCTCGCCGCCGCCGCGCAGGACGATCACGGTGGCCGCCTGCCGCGGGGCGGTCGCCGGGCCGGGGTTGTACTCCTCGCCTGACCCCGGCTCCGCGTTTCCGAGTGGGGAGCCCTCGTCGCTCTCGCTCATGAGTTGACCCTACCGGCAGATGACTCACACCGGCGGAGCAGGACGGTAGTCTTGGAGGCATGAGCACCCAGACCGAGACCCTCCAGCGCTGGATCTGCGAGTCCTGCGGCTACATCTACGACCCCGAGGAGGGTGACCCGGACGGGGGCATCCCGTCGGGGACCGCCTTCGAGGACATTCCCGACACCTGGTTCTGCCCGGTGTGCGGCGCTCGCAAGCGCGACTTCAACCCTTACCAGGACTAGGTTCGGGCTGACCGGCTGGGACGAGCTGCTCGCGGTCGATCGCGAGCGCGTGTGGCATCCCTATGGCGCGCTGCCCGCGGCGCTGCCCTCCCTGCCCGTCGTCTCGGCGCAGGGCGTGCGGTTGCGGCTCACGGACGGGCGCGAGCTGATCGACGGGATGGCCTCCTGGTGGTGTGCGATCCACGGCTATCGCCACCCGGCGCTGGACGAGGCGGTGCGCGAGCAGCTCGGGCGAATGGCGCATGTGATGTTCGGCGGGCTCACGCACGAGCCGGCGGTGCGCCTGTCCGAGCGCCTGCTCGGCATGGCGCCGGACGGATTGGAGGCGATCTTCTTCGCCGACTCCGGATCGGTGTCGGTCGAGGTGGCGATCAAGATGTGCCTGCAGTTCCAGCGAGCGCTCGGGCGCGTGGAGCGCACGCGGTTGTTGACGGTGCGGGGCGGCTATCACGGAGATACGTTCGGCGCGATGGCGTTGTGCGATCCGGTCGGTGGGATGCACAGCCTGTTCAAGGGGGTGCTGGCCGAGCACGTCTTCGCCGAGCGCCCGCCCGACGGGTTCGACGCGGGCCTTGACGAGCGCTGGGCCGGGCAGGTGAGCGAGCTGGTCGCGCTCCACGCCCACGAGCTGGCAGCGATCGTGATCGAGCCGGTCGTCCAGGGGGCGGGTGGCATGCGCTTCCACTCTCCAGAGTGCGTGGCGCTGTTGCGGAGGCTGTGCGACGAGCACGGCCTGCTGCTCGTGCTGGATGAGATCGCGACCGGCTTCGGGCGCACGGGCGCGCTGTTCGCATGCGAGCACGCGGAAGTCGCTCCGGACGTGATGTGCGTGGGCAAGGCCCTGACCGGCGGCTACGTGACGCTCGCCGCCGCGCTGTGCACCCGCGCGGTCGCCGACGCCGTGTCCTCGGGCGAGGGTGGCGGGCTGATGCACGGGCCGACGTTCATGGCCAATCCGCTCGCGTGCTCGGTGGCGCTCGCCTCGCTCGATCTGCTCACCGGAGCGGCAAGCGCCGGTGCAGCCGGCGACTGGCACGGGCGAGTGGCTGCGATCGAACGCGGCCTGCGCACCGGGCTTGCGCCCGCGCGGGAGCTCCCGGGCGTGCGGGACGTGCGCGTGCTGGGCGCGATCGGCGTGGTCCAGCTCGAGCGCGAGGTCGACCTCGCCGCGGCCAGCGCCGCCGCGGTGGCACGGGGCGTGTGGCTGCGCCCGTTTCGCGATCTCATCTACACGATGCCGCCCTACGTGATCGACGAGGACGACCTGGCGAGGGTGACGGCGGCCATGGTGGACGCGACCCGCTCCTGTTCAGGCTGAAGAGGACCGACCAACAGCCGTCGCCTTCCTGCGCGCAAGTTTTATGGCAGGGCACAAAAACGAATTTTGGCTATACTAAACTTCTTGTATGGCGCTGCATGACTCTATTTCTGCGTCCATTCAAGACTATGCCAAGGCCGTGTACGTGCTGGAGGCCCGCGAGGGCGCGGCGGTGTCGACCAACGAGCTGGCCGAGCGGCTGGGGGTCACGCCGGGCTCGGTCTCGGCGATGGTGCGCAAGCTGTCGGAGGCGGGGCTGGTAGAGCATGAGCCCTATCACGGTGTCAGGCTTACCAGCCAGGGTCGCCGGGTCGCGCTCGAGGTGCTGCGCCACCACCGGCTGCTGGAGCTGTTCCTGGCCGAGGAGCTGGGGATGCCCTGGGATCGCGTGCACGCCGAGGCCGAGGTCCTCGAGCACGTGCTCTCCGAGGACCTCGAGCGGCTGATCGCCGAACGCCTGGGCGACCCCACCGTGGATCCGCACGGCGATCCGATCCCCACCGTGGAGTTCGGGATCGAGGAGCGCCAGACCCACCCCCTGAACGAGCTCACCGCGGGCGTCGCCGGGCGCTTTGTCCGCGTGTCCGACTCCGACCCCGAGATGCTGCGCTACCTGGCCGAGCAGGGAATCGCCATCGGCGATCGCCTGGAGATCATCGATCGCCAGCCGTTCGGAGGGCCGGTGTTCGTGCGCTTCGGCGAGCGCGAGCTCCCGATCGGGGGCTCGCTGGCAGGCGCGATGCGCATAGAAGCCGAGATGGCCGGAAAGTGACGCCGGTGACGCAGCTGCCGCGCGCTCCCGTTCCCGCGCTGGGCAGCGCCGCCGAGGGCGCCGCGATCGCACTGCCGGACCCCGGCGTCGGGATCCCCAGCGCGCTCGAGCAGCTTCTGGCCAAGGGTCGCCTGCGCGCGACGCTCGCGATGCTCGGTCCTGCGTTCGTCGCCTCGGTCGCCTACGTCGACCCGGGCAACTTCGCCACCAACGTGGCGGGTGGCGCGAAGTACGGCTACCTGCTGCTGTGGGTGGTGCTGCTCGCGAACCTGATGGCGATGCTGATCCAATACCTCTCGGCAAAGCTGGGGATCGTCACAAACCATGACCTGCCGCAGGCCGTCCGCGCGAACTTCCCCCGCACCGTCACCTGGGGCATGTGGGTGCAGGCTGAGCTGATGGCGATGTCGACCGACATCGCAGAGTTCCTCGGCGCGGCGCTCGGGCTGAACCTGCTGTTCGGGGTGCCCATGCTCCCGGCGGGCCTGATCACCGGTGTGATCGCCTTCGCGATCCTGGGGCTTCAGACGCGGGGCTTCAGGCGCTTCGAGCTCGCGATCACCGCCCTGCTGGGGATCATCTTCGCGGGTTTTCTGTATGAGGCGCTGCGCATCGGTCCCTCGGTTCACGGGTCGCTGCACGGGTTCCTTCCAGGCCTTGAGGGCTCCGGGTCGCTGTATCTCGCGGTGGGCATCATCGGCGCCACCGTGATGCCGCACGTGATCTACCTGCATTCGGCCCTGACCAACGGGCGCATCCACTGCCGAGATGACCACGAGCGCAGGCGCGTGCTCCGCTTCGAGCGCCTCGATGTGATCATCGCGCTGGGCCTCGCGGGCCTCGTCAACATGGCGATGCTGGCCGTCGCCGCCAAGCTCTTCCACACCCCTGCGCTGTCGGGCCTGGACAGCATCCAGGCGGCCCATGCGCAGTTCGGCCACCTGGTGGGCGGCACCGCCGCGATTGCGTTCGCCGTCGCGCTGCTCGCCTCCGGCGCGTCCTCCTCGAGCGTGGGCACGTATGCGGGCCAGGTTGTGATGGCCGGTTTCATCAACGTCCGCATCTCGCTGCTGCTGCGGCGCGCGATCACCATGGTCCCGGCGATCGTCGTGCTTGCCGTGGGCGTCAGTCCCACGAGCGCGCTGGTGCTGAGCCAGGTCGTGCTGTCCTTCGGCATCCCCCTGGCCCTGGTCCCCCTCGTGATGCTCACCTGCCGCCGGGACATCATGGGCGTCCACGTGAATGGGCGCCTGACCACGATCGCTGCCTGGGGTTGCGCGCTGTTGATCAGCGCGCTGAACGCCTTCCTGCTCTATCAGCAGTTCTTCACGGGCTGAGCCACTTCCGCCACGGCAGCATCGCGCCCGCTCGCGCCAGATCGGCGGACGCGGGGCTGGCAATGGGGTCCAGCCCTTCGACCTGGACATCGCCCAGCCGCGCGATGGTCTCGCGGTTTGACTGCTCCATCGGGGTGGGCGCGGCCGGCCAGGGGGTGAGCACGACCGCGCGCACGTCCAGTTCCGCGGCGCGGGCGGCCCGCAGGGCCAGAAGCGTGTGGTTGATGGTTCCGAGCCCGGGTCGTGCGGCGATGAGCAGGGGCAGTCCGAGCGCGACCGCGAGATCGCTAACCGAGTAGTCCTCCGCGAGCGGTGTGAGAAGCCCACCGACGCCCTCGACGACGAGCGTGCTCGCGCCGTCGCCATCGCCCCCCGCGCGCGCGCCCGCGAGCAGCCGCGCGGGGTCGATCGGCTCTCCCGCCAGCTGCGCGGCGAGGTGGGGGGAGACGGCGGGGCCGTAGCGCAGCGGCGAGACCTCTCCGGGGTCCATCCCCGCCGCCGCGGCGAGCAGCTCGTGATCGGGTGGCCAGTGCCCGCGCGCAGCGATCTCCGCCGGGTCCTCAAGGCCCGTGACGATGGGCTTGTACGCGCGCACGGGCTCCCCCTCGCCCACCATCGCCGCCAGCAGCGCGGCGCTCAGGATCGTCTTGCCCACGCCGGTGTCGGTCGCGGTGATGAACAGCCCACGCACGAGCCGGCCGGCGGCGTGGAGCTAGGCCGCGCGGGGGACGGCGGTCTCGCGCTCGATGTCGAACGGGGCGTTCGCCCCATCAACGCCGTCCGCCACCGGGTCCTCCGGCGCGCCGGCGGCGCGCTCGGCGTCGAACGGGACGCGGACTCGCGCTCGCACAGCGGCTGCCAGGCGCTCACGCCCGGCGTCGAGCTCGGCGGCGGCGGCCTCGCGTTCGAGGTCCGCGGCCGACGGTGGTGCGGCCGGGATGAACGGTTCGGCGTCCGGCGTGAGCTCCTCGCCGTGCGGGATCGCCGGTTCGAGTTCGCTCGCGCGGCGTTCCTCGAGCGGCGGGCCAACCTCGGCCGGGTCCAGCCCCATCGCACGGGCGACGTCTCCCAGCACGTGGGCTGCCGCTTCGAGCTCCGAGGCGGTGTGCGAGGCCATCGCGGTGAGGCGCAGGCGGGAGGTCCCGTCCGGCACCGTCGGCGGGCGGATCGCCTGGGCGAACACCCCCCGTTCGATGGCCCCCTGGCAGAGGCGCATCGCCGCGCGCTCCTCGCCCACGATCAGCGGGACGATGTGCATCCCGTCCGTTGCGACAGGGAAGCCCTCCTCGGCGAGCGCGCCGCGCAGGGTGCGGGCGTTCGAGCGCAGCCGGTGCACGCGGTGGGGGCGCTCGCGCAGCAGTTCGAGCGCGGCGAGCGCTCCCGCGACGGCGGGCGGCGGGGGCGCGGTCGAGAAGATCAGCGGGCGGGCCGCGTTGATCAGGTAGCGGACCATCTCGGCGTCGGCGCACACGTAGGCGCCGTAGGAGCCGAGCGCCTTGCCGAGCGTCCCCACGACCACGTCGACCTCGCCCTCGAGTTCCGCCTCGGCGATCGCGCCTCGCCCGTCCGGGCCGAGGGCGCCGGTGGCGTGCGCCTCGTCGACCATCGTGCGCGCGCCGTGCATGTTCGCCAGTTCCACGATCTCCGCCAGCGGCGCCACCTCGCCGTCCATCGAGAACACCGAGTCGGTCACGATCAGGCGCCCGCCCCGACCGTCCCGCCGGCCGCCGTGACGGCGCAGGCTCCAGTTGAGGTGCTCCATGTCCGCGTGGCGGTAGACGACGACCTCGGCACGCGACAGGCGGCAGCCGTCGATGATCGAGGCGTGGTTGAGCTCGTCGGAGAAGACCGTGTCGCCGGGGCCGGCGAGGGCGTCGATCACGCCCACGTTGGCGAGGTAGCCCGAACCGAACAGCAGGCACGCCTCGCTTCGCTCGAAGGCGGCCAGGCGCTCCTCCAGGCGGCGGTGGATGGTCATCGTCCCGGACACCAGCCGCGAGGCGCCTGCGCCGACGCCCCAGCGCATCGCCGCCTCGGCTGCGGCCTCCCGCACACGCGGATGGTCGGCGAGCCCGAGGTAGTTGTTCGAGCACAACAGCAGCACGGGCCTGCCGTCGAGCAGCACGGTCGGTCCCTGCGGACCGCTGATGAGGCGCAGCCGCCGGTCGAGACCCAGCCGCTCCAGCTCCCGCAGGCGCTCTTCGATATCGCTCATCGGGCGTGGGCGGGCGCCCGGTTGGGCGCTCCATCCGGGCGCGGGGGAACTGCGCGCTTGGCGCGAAAGCGAAGCTGGGTCGAGGGGTCCCACAGGCGGATGTTCAGGTCGGCCGCATCGCCGCTGTCGGATGTGGCCGCTCCCACGTCGTCGCTTGCCGGCGGCGGACCGTCGAGGAACTCCTCGAGCAGATCCGGCGTCTCGCCGGACAGCCACCCCGAGCGGTTGTCGGGACGGGGGTTGGCGGCGTTGTCCGGCTGGCGCGCGACGTTGAGTCCGTGCTGCTCGAACATCCCGCGGTCCTCCTCGGGCTCGGCGCCCAGGGTGGTCAGGAAGTTGCCCATCATCACGCCGTTCAGGCCCGCCTTGACCGCGAGCGGCTGCAGCTCGCCGAGGTTCTCGACACGTCCGCCGCACAGGCGGAACAGGGCTTCGGGCAGGATCAGGCGGAAGATCGCGATCCACTTGACCGCCTCCCACGGGTCGATCAGCTCGCGGTCGCCGAACTTGGTGCCGGGGCGCGGGTTGAGCAGGTTGATCGGAACGCTGGTGGGGTCGATCGCGGCCAGCTCGAACGCCATCTCCACGCGCTGCTCGCGGGTCTCGCCGAGGTTGAGGATGCCCCCGACGCATGTCTCGAGCCCCGCCTCGCGCACCGCCTGGATCGTGCGCAGGCGCCCCTCGTAGCGCACGGTCGTGGTGACCTCGTCGTAGTAGCTCGCAGCGGTCTCGACGTTGTGGTGAACGCGCTGGATGCCCGCGTCTCTGAGCGCCGTCGCGCGCGCTGTCGACATGTGCCCGACCGAGGCGCAGCGCTTGAGGTTGGTGTGCTCGGCCACCAGGCGGACGCCCTCCAGGTACTTCTCGAAGTCCCGCTTGGACAGGCCCTGGCCCTGGGTGACCATGCAGAAGCGGTGCGCTCCCGCAGCTTCGGCTGCGCGCGCGTGCTCGAGGACCTGCTCGGGCTCCATCATCGCGTGCATGGGCGTCTCGGCCTCGGCGAAGCGCGACTGCGCGCAGAAGCCGCAGTCCTCGGCGCAGCCGCCGGACTTGGCGTTGACCAGCGAGCACATGTCGGTGGAGTCGCCGAACCGCTCCACGCGCGCCTCCCAGGCCCGTTGCACGAGCGCCTCTATCTGCTCGTGCTCCTCGATCTCGCCGAGCCTCAGGGCTTCCTGGCGGGTGATCAGGGGCGGCATGAGCCGCACATTAGGCGGCGTGGCGGACGGCTATTCCCCGCGCCAGCGCGGGGGGCGTTTCTCGGCGAACGCGTGCATCCCCTCGCGCATATCCTGCGACGCGAACGAGGCGCGGCGAAGCTCGATCAGTTCCTCCTCGACCTCCTCGGCCAGCTCGGCCTTCGCGGCCAGCAGCTCCGCGATCACGCGCTTGTTGCCGGTCTGCGCCAGCGGCGCGTTGCCCGCGAGCTCGATCGCCAGGTCCGCCGCGGCGGCGTCCAGCTCGGCGGCGGGGGCCACGCGGTTGACGAGCCCCCAGGCGAGCGCCGTGGTCGCGTCGATGTAGCGCCCGAGCAGGAACAGCTCGCGCGTGCGGGCCGCCCCGATCGCGTCGAGGAAGCGGCGCAGGCCGGTGTGCGAGTAGACGAGGCCCAGCTTCGCCGGCGGCATGCCGAGCATGATGCCCTCCCCGGCCACACGCAGGTCGCAGGCCAGCGCCAGCTCCAGGCCGCCGCCGATCGTATGGCCCGAAAGGGCGGCGAGCGTGGGGTAGGGAAACGACTCCAGCGCGTCGATCGCTTCGCTGAACGGGTGCGCCACGAGTCGCTCGGCGCGCTCCTCGAACTGCTCCTCGGGGATCTCGCCGATGTCGTAGCCCGCGGAGAACATCCCGTGCGCCCCCGTGACCACCACGCAGCGCACGCCAGGCGATCCCGCCGGTCTCTCCGCCGGCCACGGGGTCTGTGACGCGGCCTCGTCCTCCCAGGGAGCCAGCTCGTAGAGGGTGGCGGTGATCGCGTCCAGGATCGGGTGGTCCAGCGCGTTGCGCTTGGCCGGGTTGGAGATGGTCAGCCGCACCACGCCGCTGGCCGGCTCATCGATCAGCAGCTTGCCGTCGGCGAGCTCGCGGGTGGGGACGCTGGAGGGCACCGGGCGACAGGCTAGCCTACGGGCGCGCCTGCGCCGGTGGTTGCGTTGCAGCTACTCGAGCACGACGAGCGTGTCGCCCTCGTTGACCGCCTGGCCCTCCTCGCAGCGGATCTCTGCGACCGTGCCGGCGTCCTCGGCCTCGACGGGCATCTCCATCTTCATCGACTCGAGGATGGCCACCGTGTCGCCCTCCTCGATCGTGTCGCCCACGGCGCACTCGATTTTCCATACCGTGCCGGTGATGTGTGCCTCTACCTCAGCCACGTGAACCTCCCGAACGCCGATCGCCAGTGACGATCCCGGACAATAGCCTGCACGGCCGACAGCCAATGGGCTCGGATACCTTCATCATCGTCACCGCCTACAACGAGGCCGACCGCATCGGGGCGACGCTGGCCGCGCTCGGGCCGGCCTTTCCCGGTGCGCCGGTGTTCCTCGCAGACGACGGCTCCACCGATGCCACGCCGGAGATCGCCCTGGTGGCGGGCGCGCGGGTGGTGCGTAGCGATCGGATGATCGGCAAGGGCGACGCCGCCACGCCCGCCGCCCGGAACGCCCTGCGCCAAGCCCTTCTCGACGCCGACGGCGAGGAGGGCGAGGCGGTCTTCATCCTGTGCGACGGCGATCTGGGCGAGTCGGCGGGAGAGCTGGGTGCGCTCGCCGAGGCGATCCGCAGCGGAGACGCGGACCTGGCGGTGGCCAGGTTCGCCCGGCGCGTGGGCGGAGGGATCGGCCTCGCGCGCGCCTTCGCGCGCTGGGCGATCCGCCGGCGCTGCGGCCTCCAGACAACGGCTCCCATCTCGGGACAGCGCGCCCTGCGCGCGCGTGTGCTGGAGGACGTGCTGCCGTTCGCACACGGGTTCGGCATGGAGGTCGGGATGACGATCGACGCCGTTCGCGCCGGACATCGGGTGGCCGAGATCGAGCTTGACCTCGGCCACCGCGCGAGCGGTCGCACGCTGGGCGGGTTCGCCCATCGTGCCCGCCAGCTCGTGGACTTCGTGCGGGTCTACCTGGCCCGCAGGTAGGCTCGCGCCCGAGATGATCCTCGCGATCGACCAGGGCACGACCGGCACCACCTGCTTCGTGTACGACGAGCAGGCCGAGCCGATCGGCCGGGCCTACCGGGAGTTCGCCCAGCACTTCCCGCAGCCCGGCTGGGTCGAGCACGACGCGGGCGAGATATGGGAGGTGACCCATGCGGTCGCGGGAGAGGCGCTCGCCGACGCCGGGCTGCTCCCCGGGGAGCTCGCGGCGGTGGGCATCACCAACCAGCGTGAGACGGTGTGCGTCTGGGATCCGGCCACGGGAGAGCCGCTGCACCGTGCGATCGTGTGGCAGGACCGCCGCACGGCCGCGCGCTGCGACGAGCTGAGAGCCGCCGGGCACGAGCCGCTCGTGCGCGCACGCACGGGACTCGTGCTGGACCCGTACTTCTCCGCCACGAAGATCCAGTGGCTGCTCGAGCACGTGGAGGGACTGCGCGAGCGGGCGCTCTCCGGACGGGCGGTGTTCGGGACGGTTGACAGCTGGCTCTGCTTCAAGCTGACCGGCGAACACGTCACCGACCCGTCCAACGCGTCGCGCACGATGCTGTTCGACATCGCCGCGGGCCGTTGGGATCCCGAGCTGCTCGAGCTGCTCGACGTGCCCGAGCGGTCGCTGCCGCGCGTGCTCGAAAGCGCGGGGATCCTGGGGGAGACCCGGCCCGAGGCTCTCCACGGTCACGCGGTTGCGGTGGCGGGCGTGGCCGGCGACCAGCAGGCGGCCCTGTTCGGCCAGGCCTGCGTGGAGGAGGGCATGGGCAAGAACACGTACGGGACGGGCTCGTTCGTGCTGCTCAACACGGGCTTCACCGTGCCGGAGCCCCCGCCCGGGCTGCTCGCGACGGTCGCGTGGGGCATCGGGGGCTCGAGCGTCCTACGCGCTCGAGGCGTCCATCTTCGTGACGGGGGCCGCCGTGCAGTGGCTGCGCGACGGCCTGGGGGTGATCGAGCGCGCCGAGGAGACCGAGACGCTCGCGGCATCCCTTCGGTCAAACGACGGCGTGTACTTCGTCCCTGCCCTCACGGGCCTGGGGTCGCCGCACTGGGACCCCTACGCGCGCGGGACGATCGTGGGGCTGACCCGCGGCGCCGGCCGCGCGCATCTGGCGCGGGCGACGCTCGAGGCGATCGCCTACCAGACGCTCGACGCGGTGCGTGCGATGGAGGCGGCGTCCGGACAGCCGCTGAGCGAGCTGCGGGTGGACGGCGGGGCGAGCGCGAACGCCTGGCTGATGCAGTTCCAGGCCGACGTGCTCGGCGTTCCGGTCGTGGTGCCCGAGATCTCCGAGACGACCGCGCTCGGGGCGGCGTACCTGGCCGGCGTGGGCGTGGGGGGCTGGACGGTGAGCGATGTGCGCGACGGCTGGCGCGAGCGCAGGCGCTATGAGCCGGCGATGGGCGAGGATGAGCGCGCGACTCTGCTGGCGGGCTGGAGCGAGGCCCTCGGGCGCGCTCGCAGCGGCGCGTGAGCCGCGCCGTGTGCCCTCTGCGCAGGAAGTCGTGCGCCTCGCGCGTAACTTTGGGCCGTCGATGAGGTAGACCGCTCAGATGAGCGATCTGGCATCGATGCGCGAGCAGGTCTACACCGACCCGCGCCCGAAGGAGCACTTCGACCGGTTTCACGAGCGCGCGCGCACGCACGAGCCGGACTGGACCTACGAGCTCACGCGGGTGATCACCTCGCTGTACGCGTACACGCTGCTGCGCACGCGCAGCATCTCGACCGAGAAGGTGCCCGGCTCGGGTGGGGTGATCCTCGCGCCGAACCACTTCTCGTTCATGGACCACTTCCTGATGGGCTGCTACATCCGGCGCAAGGTCCGGTTCATGGCCAAGTCCCAGTTGTTCAAAGGACCGGCCCAGTTCCTGTACACCCACGGGGGCGTATTCCCCGTGCGCCGGGGCGCGCGCGACGAGGAGATGTTCATCACCGCCGAGACGATCCTCGCGAGGGGTGGAGCGATCACGATGTACTGCGAGGGTGGCCGCTCGCGCACCGGCAAAGTCGCAACGGAGGCCAAGCGCGGGATCGGGCGCCTGGCGCTCGAGACGGGCGCGCCGATCGTGCCGATAGCGATCTACGGCTCCTCGCGTGTGCGCAACTGGAAGCGGCTGCAGTTCCCGAAGGTGACCGTCCAGTACGGGGACGCCCTGCGCTGGGAGCCGATCGAGCACCCGACGCGCGAGCAGCAGCAGGCGGTGGCCGATCAGGTTCTTTCAGAGATTCGCGGGCTGTATGCAGGGTCTTGAGGAGCACGGCCGCAAGGGGATCCTCAGGAGCGTGCGCGCCCAGCGCCAGCTCGAGCGCCGCACGCGCCGGACGCGCCGGCCTGACGACATGAGCACATCGCCTCCACCCGAGGACACGGGCGCACCGCCCCCGCAGCCGCCCGAGCCCGGGAACGCCTCCCTGGACGTCGGCGCCGTCGTACGCCGGGTGTTCTCGATCTATGTCGATCAGGCGCCGGTGCTGATGCCCGCCGCGGCTGTCGTGTTCGTGTTGACGGGGATCCTGACCGCGCGTGCTCGTCACGGCCGCGCCCGCCCTGGCGCTCCTCGCGGTGGTGATCAGCCTGGTTGCGACCACCCTGTTCACGGGCATGGTCGTCGAGCTGGTGGCCGATGTTCAGGACGGCCGGCGCGACGCCAGCGTGAGCCAGCTGCTCCGGGCCGCCACGCCGGTGCTGGGCCAGCTCATCCTGGTGGGGATCGTCGCGGGCGTTGGGATCGTGATCGGCTTCATCCTGATCATCGTGCCCGGCCTCATCCTGATCACGATCTGGTCCGTGGCCGCTCCGGTGGTGGTGCTCGAGCGTCCGGGCGGCCTGGGGGCGCTGGGACGCAGCCGCGAGCTCGTGCGAGGCAACGGCTGGCATGTGTTCGGCGTGATCCTCGTGCTCGGCATCCTCGTCGTGGTGGCCGGTTCGGCGCTCGAGATCGCCGCCGACTCGGCCGGCACCGGGGTGGGCATCGTCGTGCGGGTGATCGTGGGCGTGCTGACCGCGCCGCTGTCGGCCCTGGCGGCTTCGGTGCTGTACTTCGAGCTCCGTGCCCCGTCGCCGGCCATCTCGACGGAGAGCGCCCCGCTGGGCGCCGCCTGAGCAGCCCGCGACGGGTCGCTTCAGCTCAGCGGGTCATCCCGCCGAGCTCAGCCGGTCATCCCGCCGAAGATCCCGCCGGTGACGTGAAGGGTCTGGCCGTGGACGTAGTTCGACCAGGGTGAGCACAGGAAGAACACGCCTCCCGCGGCCTCTTCCGGCGTCGCCGGGCGTCCCAGCGGGATGATCGCCGAGGCCATCTGGCGCATCTGCTCGGGAATGCCGAGCTGGATGCTCTCGCCGTCCTTCTGCATCGTGTTCTCATCCACCTTGGCCTGGGTCAGGCGCGTGTCGATGAAGCCGAACGCGACGGCGTTGACGTTGATTTTGAACTGGCCCCACTCCTTGGCGAGTGTTTTCGTCAGGCCCACCACGCCCGCCTTGGCCGCCGAGTAGTTCGCCTGGCCGGCATTCCCGAACGTGCCCGAGGTGGAGGAGATGTTGACGATCTTGCGGAACACCTCGCGGCCTTCCTCGCGCTCCTTCTTGGCGGGCTCGCGCAGGTGGGGCGCCGCCGCGCGGACCACCCGGAAGGGGACCACCGTGTGGATGTCGAGCATCGCCTGGAAGTGCTCGTCGGACAGCTTGTGGACCGGCGCGTCGAGCGTGTAGCCGGCGTTGTTGACGATGATGTCGATCTTCCCGAACGAGTCGACCGCCTTCTGGACCAGCTGATCGGGAACGCCCGGCTTGGTCAGGTCGCCGGCGAACACGGCCGTCTCGCCCGCGATCTCCCCGGAAGCCTGCTCGGCGACGTCGCCGTCGAGGTCGTTGATGAGGACCTGCGCGCCCTCCGAGACGAGCAGCTCCGCGGTGGCGCGTCCGATTCCGCGCGCCGAACCGGTCACGATCGCCGACTTGCCGTCGAGTACTCCCATAGCTGTTGCGTCTCCTTGTCGTGGTTAGGGAAACGCAAGTTATATACGGCCGGTGTGGATCTGCGGCCGTGCCGCGTTGGCTCAGCCCGTGATGAGGACGCCGAAGTCCTGGGTGTAGATGCCCCCGGCCTGGTGATGGGCCAGAGAGGACGGCGGGTGTTCCGAGACGCCGATGCCGGTGTTGCGGAAGCGTGCGTCGAGGATGTTGGCGCGGTGTCCGGCCGAGGCCATCCAGGCTGCGACGATCGCGCGGGGCGTGCCCTGCCAGAGCGTTCCCCAGCCGATGTTCTCACCGACTTCGTAGCCGATCTGCGAGCTGAAGATGTAGCCGGTGGCGCGTATGCGGCTGAGCGGCGTGTCGCCACCCGGTCCGACGTGTTCGAAGTAGTTACCGAAGGCCATGCTGTCGGTGTGGGCCTGGGCCGCCCGCACGAGATGCGACGTCCGCGGCCAGGGCGACCTCGCCGTGGGCGGCCCGTTCGCGGTTGACCAGGCAGAGGACGGCGGCGCGGATGCGGCCGATGTTGGCGCTGTTGGGCTGCAGCGTGGTGTCCGTGCAGGCGCCGGGAGCGGCCGGCGGAGCGGGAGTGCTCGGTGCGTATCCGACGAGTCCCTGGGGCCTGGAGGAGGAGTGCGTGGGCTTGTGCGCCCTGGAGTGGCGGGCCGGCTTGTGCCGGGCGCCGGCCTTCTTGCGGTGCGGGGCGCCGGCCTTCTTGTGGTGCGGCGTGGCGCGCGGTCGCGTGGTGCTTTTTCCTACAGCGCCGGTTGCGCCTCGAGTGGTGGACGACCCCGCCGCTTGAGTGGAAGCTGCTGCGTCTGGCGCACGAGCGCAAGCGGCGCCCACGTGCATGTCGCCGGGCGGGCTTGTGATGGGCTTTGGCGTGAGCGGCCCGTGCGCCTACGCTGCCCGGTGAGCCGAGGCTGGGCGCGACAGGGGCCGACGCGCATATGCACAACGCAGATATGACAGCCAGGGGAACGAGGCGCTGAAGGGCCACCCTCCCGGTATCGACCATGGGCAGAGCGGGCATGAGCCCGCAGCCCCCTGAACCGGCGAAAAGGCAGGATCGACGGCCCTACAGGCCGAGAACGCGCCCCAGGATCTCCCGCATGATCTCGTCTGAGCCGCCGCCGATCGGCCCCAGGCGGGCGTCGCGGGCGGCCCGCTCGACCCAGTACTCGCGCATGTAGCCGGCGCCGCCGTGGATCTGCAGGCAGCCGTCCATCAGCTCGTAGGCGGCGCGCTGGGTGAGCAGCTTGGCCATGGTCACCTCGCGCAGCGGTTCCTCGCCGGCGACGAACCGGCGCAGCGCGTCGTAGGTGACGCAGCGGCAGGTGTGCGCGGAGGTGGCGAGATCGACCAGCCGATGGCGGATCGTCTGGTGGCTCGAAAGCGGGCGCCCGAATGCCTGGCGCTCGCGCGCGAACGCGGCGGTGCGCTCCCACGCGATCTGCATGGCGCCGACCGCGCCGAGGGCCATCGCCAGGCGCTCCCACTGGAAGTTGGCCATGATCAGGGCGAAGCCCTCGTGCAGGCCGCCGAGCAGGTTCTCCTCCGGCACGAACACGTCCTCGAAGCTGATCGTGGCGGTGTCCGATGCGTGCCAGCCGAGCTTCTGGAGCTTGGAGGAGCTGACCCCCTCGCCGCGGTCGATGATCAGGAAGGAGATGCCGTGATGGCCTCCCTCCGCGGTGGTCTTGACCGCGGTGACGACGAAGTCGCAGCGTACGCCGTTGGTGATGTAGGTCTTCTCGCCGTTGACCACCCACCCTCCCGCGGTGGGCTCGGCGCGGGTGCGCAGCGCGGCGACGTCCGAGCCGGCGCCCGGCTCGGTGATGCCGAGCGCCCCGATCCGCTCGCCGCGGATGGCGGGCACGAGGTAGCGCTGCTTCTGCTCCTCGGTGCCGAACTTCCAGATCGGCGGAGTGGCGATGTTGATGTGCGCGCCGAGCCCTGCCGCGGTGCCGCCCGAGCCGATCCGCGCCATCTCCTCGCACAGGACGGCGTCGTGCAGATAGTCGCCGCCCTGTCCGCCGTACTCCTCGGGGTACTTCAGCCCGAGCAGGCCCTGACCGGCGAGCTTCCCGAACAGCTCGTCGGGAAACCACTGCTCGTCCTCCCACTGCTGGGCATGGGGCGTGAGCTCACGTTCGATGAAGCCGCGGGCCGAAGCCCGGAGCTCCTCGTGCTCCTCGGTGAAGGGTGGGGTTACAGGCAATCTGGCTAGGTTCCCGTGCGCGGGTGGGCGTCGCCGGCCGCAGCGCGGGCTGGGCGAGCCCGCGCGTTCACCGTCCTACAGCCCGTATGAACGGCCGATCACCTCGAGCATGACCTCGTCGGTGCCGGCGCCGATGCGGTTCAGGCGCATGTCGCGCCAGACGCGCTCGACGTTGTACTCCTTCATGTAGCCCGCGCCGCCGTGGATCTGGATGCACTCGTCGGCGACTTCGCAGGCGATGCGGGAGGAGTGCAGCTTGGCCATCGAGATCTCGCGCACCGGGTACTCGCCGTTGGCGAAGCGCCAGGCCGTGATGTAGACGAGCTGGCGGGCGGTCTCGATTTTGGTCGCCATCTCGGCGAACTTGTGGCGGGTGACCTGGAAGTGGCCGATGGCTTTGCCGAAGGCTTCGCGCTCCTTGGCGTATTGGAGCGTGAGGTCGAAGCATTTCTGCGCTCCCGCCACGCTGCCCGCCGCACCGATCATGCGCTCGCCCTGGAGCTCCCACATGATGTGGTAGAAGCCCTTGCCCTCCTGGCCGAGCAGCGCCGAGGCGGGCACGCGCACGTCCTGGAAGGCGAGCAGCGCCGTGTCGGAGGCGTGCATGCCCATCTTCTGGAGCTTCTTCTCGCGGATCACGCCGGGAGCGTCCATGGGCACGAGGAACAGGCTGAAGCCGTCGTATCCCGCATCGGGGTCGGTCTTGGTGACCAGCACGATCACGTCGGCGCGGTGGCCGTTTGTGATGTAGGTCTTCGATCCGTTGATGATGAAGTCATCGCCGTCGCGGACCGCCCGCGTCTTGATCCCTTTGACGTCGGAGCCCGCGTCCGGCTCGGTGATCCCCAGGCAGAGGATCTTCTCGCCCTTGATCGCCGGTTCGGCCCACTCACGCTTCTGCTCCTCGGTTCCGAGCGCGAGGATCGGGGGCATCGCCATGTCGGTCTGCACCGCCACCCCCATCGCGAGGCCACCGCAGTTGGCATGCGCGATCGCCTCGCCGAGGACGATCGCGGAGAAGTAGTCGCCACCCTGCCCGCCGTACTGCTCGGGCTTGTCCAGGCCGAGGAAGCCGAGCTCGCCCATGCGGCGGAAGACGGAGTCGGGGAAGGTCGTCTCCTCCCACTCGTCCGCGTGGGGCGCGAGCTCCTTGATCGCGAAGTTGGTGATCGACTCGCGCAGCTGTTCGTGCTCGTCGTTGAAGATGAAGTGCTTGCGGCTGGCCTGGAAGTCAGGCTTCAGAACGCTCTCGGCGGTCGCGGCCATGTCGGGCGGTCTCCTTGTTTCTGGGTGCGTGGCCGGCGATCGGACATCGCCCGGCACAGTGGGTGCCCACGCTAACGCAGCGGCACGCAAAAGTAAACAGTAGAGCTACTCACTTTCCACGGCGGCTGCGATGCGGTTAGGATTGGCGTGTGGTCACCGACCCAGTTCTGTACGAGCTCGACGAGGCGGGCATCGCGACGCTGACGTTGAACGACCCGGATACCCGCAACGCCCTCTCCCCGGAGATGCTGGGCGGCCTGATCGCGGCGTTCGAGCGCGCCCGCGAGGACGATGACGCTCGCTGCATCGTGCTGCGCTCATCGCACGAGAAGACGTTCTCCTCGGGGGCGAGCCTGGGCGGCTTCGCCGGCGACACGCCGTTGGTGGAGCGGCACTTCGGCACCGAGCGCTTCGTGGGCCTGTTCAAGCTGATCGGCGAACTGGGCAAGCCGACGGTGTGCGCCGCCGACGGCCATGTGCTCGCGGGCGCCCTGGGCATAGCGCTGGCGTGCGATCTGATCGTGGCCTCCGAGCGGGCGAGCTTCGGGACGCCGGAGATCAACGTGGGGACGTTCCCGTTCATGATCATGGCGCTCATCTACCGCAACGTGCCCCGCAAGAAGGCCAACGAGCTGCTGCTGCTGGGCGAGCGCCTCAGCGCGCAGGAGGCGCTCGGAGCGGGGATCGTCAACAGGGTGGTTCCGCCCGGCGAGCTCGACGCGGCCGTGGGCGAGTGGGCGCGGAAGCTGGCCGGCAAGTCGCCGGTGATCATGCGCCTGGGCAAGGAGGCGATGCGCCGGCAGCTGGACATGCCGCTGGACGACGCGCTGGACTACCTGCGCGCGCAGCTGACGCTGGCGATGTCCACCGAGGACATCGTCGAGGGCGTGACCGCGTTCTTCGAGAAGCGCGAGCCTGAGTGGAAGGGCCGCTGATGACGACACCGACGATGAGGAGAGGGCGCTGATGAGCACACTCCAGAACACCTCGCTGCTGCGCCCTCTGGTCGAGGACCTGCACGCGCGCCGCGAGCAGATCGCGCTGGGCGGCGGCGAGGAGAAGATCGCCAAGCAGCATGCCGCCGAGAAGCTCACCGCGCGCGAGCGCCTTGCGCTGCTGATCGACGCTCACACGTTCACGGAGATGGGCATCCACGGTCGCCCCCATTTCGCGCAGCGCGCGATGGACGGCAAGGAGGCGCCCGCCGACGGCGTGATCACCGGCTACGGCAAGATCGACGGACGGCTGGTGGCCGTGTGCGCATACGACTTCACGGTGATGGCGGGCTCGATGGGGATGACCGGCGAGCTGAAGGTCACGCGCCTGCGCGAGCTGGCGCTGACCAAGCGGATCCCCTTCATCTGGCTGCTGGACTCGGCCGGCGCGCGCATCCAGGAGGCGGTGGGCTCACTGTTCGCGGGCTCCGGCCACCTGTTCCGCGAGGAGGTCGTGATGAGCGGCGTGATCCCGCAGATCGCGGCGCTGATGGGGCCGTGCGCGGCCGGCACCGCCTACATCCCGGGGCTGTCGGACTTCGTGCCGATGGTCAAGGGCCGCGGTTCGATGGCCCTGGCCGGTCCGCACCTGGTGCGGGCGGCGGTGGGCGAGGACGTGACCCAGGAGGAACTCGGTGGCTCGCGCGTGCACTGCCGCAAGTCGGGCGTGGGGGACCTGGAGGTGGCCGACGACGAGGAGTGCATCGAGAGGATCAAGCAATACCTGTCCTTCATGCCCCAGCACTGCGAGGCCAAGCCGCCGGTGCTCGTGAGCGGCGACCCGGTGGAGCGGATGGACGAGGAGCTGCTGGACGTGCTGCCCGAGTCGAACCGCAAGCCCTATGACATGTATGAGGTGATCCGGCGCATCTCAGACGACGGCTTCTACTTCGACATGAAGCCCCAGTGGGCGAAGACGATCATCACCTGCTTCGCCCGCTTCGGCGGGCGCCCGGCGGGGATCGTCGCCAACCAGCCCAAGCATCTCGGGGGCATCCTCGACAACGACTCCGCCGACAAGGCAGCCAGGTTCGTGAACCTGTGCAACGCGTTCGCGATACCGCTCCTGTTCCTGATGGACGTGCCGGGGTTCATGGTCGGCACCAAGGTCGAGGAGGGCGGGATCATCCGCCACGGCGCGAAGATGCTGTACGCGGTCGCCAACGCGACGGTGCCCAAGATCACGGTCATCACCCGCAAGGCCTACGGCGCGGGCTATTACGTGATGAACGGCCGCGCCTACGAGCCCGACCTGATCGTGGCCTGGCCGAGCGCGGAGATCAGCGTCATGGGCGCGGAGGGGGCGGTTGAGATCGTGATGCGCAAACAGGTCGAAGAGGCGGAGGACCCGGAGGCCAAGAAGGCCGAGCTGATAGCGGCCTACCGCAAGATCATCGACGTGTACATCGCCGCCGGCAACGACATGATCGACGACGTGATCGACCCGCGCGAGACGCGCCCGACGATCTGCAGGGCCCTTGAGATGGCCGAGGGCAAGCGCATCGAGCGGCCCTGGAAGCGCCACGGGGTGGTCCCGGTATGAGCCTCGAGGATCCCGTCGTCATCACCTGCTCGATCTCCGGGGCGATCGCCAATCGCGAGCAGTGTCCGGCGATTCCGTACACGCCCGAGGAGTACGCCGCCGAGGCGCGCCGGATCGTGGATGAGGGCGGGGTGATGATCCACATCCACGCGCGCAGCCCGAACGGCGCCCCGAGCTATGAGATCGAGGACTTCCAGGCGATCACCGATGCGATCCGCGCCGAGGTCGGCGGTGCGGTGATCGTCAACTACTCGACCGGCACGATCGGCGTCCCGGTGGAGAAGCGGGTGGAATATCTGCGCGCCTGCCGCCCGGAGGTGGCGGCGCTGAACATGGGCTCGATGAACTACGCCAAGTACTCGCGCTCGCGCAAGGACTTCGTGTTCAAGATGGTGTTCGCAAACCCGTTCGACGAGATCATCGAACTGCTCGAGGCGATGAACGAGCTGAACATCAAACCCGAGCACGAGTGCTTCGACCTCGGCCACGTGGGCAGCCTCGCTCCGCTGATCGACATGCGTGTGCTGAAGACCCCGCTGCACGTGGACTGCGTGATGGGCGTGATCGGCGGCATCCCCGCGAGCGCCCGCAACCTGGCGGTGATGGTCGAGAACATCCCCGCCGGCTCGCACTGGGGGGTGATCGGCATCTCCCGTGACCAGTGGATGCTGGTGGCGGCCGCGCTGACCCTCGGCGGCTCGATCCGGGTGGGCCTCGAGGACAACCTGTACCTGCCCAACGGCGAGATGGCGAGCTCCAACGGCGAGCTGGTGGCGAAGGCCAGGCAGATGACCGAGGACATGGGGCGCAGGCCCGCAACCGTCGAGGAGGCCCGCGCGATGCTGGGGATCTCCGGGCGCGAGCACGTAGCAAGCGCATGAGCCTGCCGCTGGAGGGCATCCGCGTGCTCGACCTGTCGCGGCTTCTGCCGGGCGGGTTCTGCTCGCTGCTGCTGGCGGACTTCGGCGCGGATGTCGTCAAGGTCGAGGACACCGGCGTGGGCGACTACATCCGCTGGTCGCCGCCCCACTACGACGGCGCGCACGAGAGCGCAGGATCGGCGCTGTTCCTGGCGCTCAACCGCAACAAGCGCTCGATCCGGCTGGACCTCAAGAACGAGCGCGGGCGCGAGGCCCTGTTGCGGCTGGTGCGCAGCTACGACGTCGTGCTCGAGTCCTTCCGCCCGGGGGTTCTCGAGCGGCTGGGCGTGGGGTATGAGCGGTTGCGCGAGGAGAACCCGGGGCTCGTGTACTGCGCTATCTCGGGCTACGGCCAGGACGGCCCCAAGCGGGGAGCGTCCGGGCACGACATGAACTACCTCGGGCTGATCGGCCTGCTGGGCCTGACGGGCGAGCGCGGGGGCGAGCCGGTGCAGGCGGCCGGGCAGATCGCCGATCTGGGCGGCGGCGCGCTGATGGCGGCGTTCGGGATCATGGCGGCGCTGCACGAGCGGGAGCGCTCGGGTGAGGGCCAGCTGGTGGACGTGTCGATGGCCGACGGCGCACTGTCGTGGCTGGCGATGGTGGCGGCGACGTACTTCGCCGATGGCACGGTTCCGCGCAGGGGCGATCTGCCGCTGGCGGGAGCGCTGATCTGCTACCGGCCGTATGAGTGCGCAGACGGCTGGGTCACGCTGGGCGCGCTCGAGCCGAAGTTCTGGCAGGCGTTCTGCCGCGGCGTCGGCCGCGAGGACCTGATCGCGAGCCAGTTCGAGCGCCCGGGCTCCGAGCAGCACGCGCAGGTGTGCGACATCTTCAAGGAGCGCACCCGCGCCGAGTGGGAAGGCTTCGCGCAGGAGCACGACTGCTGCCTTGAGCCGGTGCTGGAGCTGGATGAGGCGCTCGCCACCGATCTGGTGCGCGAGCGCAGGATGGTCGTCGAGATCGAGCAGCCCGGGGTCGAGCAGCCCGTTCGCCAGCTGGGGCTCCCGGTCAAGCTCTCCCGCACTCCGGGCGAGCACGCGCGGCTGCCGGGGCCCACGCTGGGCGAGCACACCGAGGAGCTCCTGCTCGCGGCCGGCTACACCGACTCCGAGGTGGCCGAGCTGCTCGCAAGCGGAGCGGTCGCGGGCCCCGCCGGGGCTCCGCAGGGCGCCGCGTTCCGGGCGTGAGCGGGAGGCTCAGGGCATGAGCGCCACGATGTCGCCCGCCGGTGAGGAGTCGCTCGAGCGGCCTCTGCTGAAGATGAGCGAGCTGGCCGAGCGCTCGGGCGTGAGCGCGGGGACGATCCGCTACTACCTGCGCGAGGGGCTGCTGGGCGAGGGGCAGGACATCGTCCGCACGAGTCGCAACATGGCCTACTACCCGCGCGAGTACGTGCAGCGGATCGAGCTGATCAAGCGCCTGCAGGAGGAGCGGTTCATGCCGCTGCGCGTGATCAAGGGGGCGCTCCGGGAAGACCCCGAGCGCGTGCGCGCGCTGATCGAGCTCGAGGACCGCATCCTGGAGCGGGCCCTGGAAAACGCCGAGGAGCGCACGCGGGTGTCGATGAAGGCGGTCCGCGAGCGCTATGAGATCCCCCGCAACGTGCTCGAGCGCCTCGCCGAGATCGGCGTTCTGACGCCGACCCGCAGCGGCTATGACCAGGACGACGTCAAGATCATCGAGGCGATCGCCAGCTTTCGCGCGGGGGGCTACGAGGAGGCGTTGGGCTTCACGGTGTACGACACGCTGCGCTACCGCGAGGCGCTCGAGCCATTGGTGCGGGAGGAGGTGCGCGCGCTCGTCGACCGGCTGGCGGGCGAGGTGGAGGTCGAGCGGGCGATGGAGATCGTGGCCGCCGGAGTCGAGCCGCTGCGGGAGCTGCTCGGAGCCATGCACTCCAAGCTGCTCCTGGCCGAGCTGCGCCGCCACCGGGCGCGGAGCGCCGGCTGAGCTACCAGAGCGCGCGGTGGTGCTCGACGACGCCGAGGCCGCGGGCCAGCTCGATCGACCGCCGGGGAGGGTGCCGGCGAAGGTGCCGAATGGCGCGCGATAGTCGCTCTTGACGATCAGCAGGTTCTCCGCGCGGGCGCGCTCGGCTTCGGCATGAAAGCTCAGCTGCGAGCCGTCCTCGCAGGAGATCGTCTGAAGGTCGTCGCTGAAGTCGACCGGCGGGACCTCGTGGGGCTCGCCGGCGATCCACACCGCGCGCTCTGAGCCCTCGGGCGGATCGTTGACTCCGGCGACGAGGTTCCATGCGAGTGCGACACCGTCCTCTCCCGCGCCGACGCCCGCGCTCCAGCGCCACTCGGTGTGGCGGGCGTGGTAGCCGGCGGTGTCGTCGATCACCGCCAGCGCCTCGATCTCCCGCGCCGGCCGGCCGTCGACCGAGATCGTCCCGCGCGCGGCGATGCCGGCCTGCTTGCGCGTCCACACCTGTCCGCGGCCGTGCCGGCAGAGTGCCTCGATGCCGGCGTCTTCGGTCAGGCGCAGGTCGAGCAGGACATCGGCGTCGTGCACGCGCATGCGGCCGTCGCCGAGCTCGACGGCGCCGCCCGGCCGAAACAGCCGCGTGCGCTCGCGCAGCCCGTTGTCGGCGCGTGAGAAGAGCGCCCAGAAGGCCTGGCGTGCAGGCCCGACCTGGACGAGCGCGGCGCAGGCCATCAGCTCCTCGCAGAAGACGCCCACGTAGCGCCAGCGCTTCAGCGGCCGCCCGCGGTGAAACAGGCTCATCGAACGAGCGGGCGCGGCTCCCCTGAAGGGGGCCGACGCGGTGTCGGGCGTTATGCTTGGGGATGTTGACTGACCAGTCAATCTATTCCGTGGTTGGAACGTCTGCGGAAGCTGCGGGCATGCAGCCCGTGGGGAGGATGCGCTCTTGAGGGTCGCCGCAATACAGCTCAACTCCACCGCCGAGCCGGCGGTGAACCTGGCCGTCGCCGACCGCCTGACGCGCGCTGCGGCTGCGGACGGCGCAGTGGTGATCGTACTCCCCGAGAAGTGGACCGCGCTCGGCCCTGACGAGGAGCTGCGCGAGCTCGCCGAGACGCTCGAGGGGCCGGCGATCGAGTGGGCCCGCGCGACCGCGCGCGAGCTGGGAATCGATCTGGTGGCCGGGTCGATTCTCGAGCGCGTACCGGGCCGGGAGAAGCTCGCGAACACGTCGGTGCACGTGGACCCGCAGGGTGAGATCAGGGCGGTGTATCGCAAGGTGCACATGTTCGACGTGGAGATCGGCGGGCGCTCCTATCAGGAGTCAGAGCTCGAGGAGGCGGGCGAGGAGATCGTGCTCTCCCAGACAGCCGACGGCGTCGAGCTGGGGCTGTCCATCTGCTACGACCTGCGCTTCCCCGAGCTGTATCGGATCCTCGCGGTGAGGGGCGCGCGCGTGATGACGCTGCCGGCGGCGTTCACGCTGGGAACGACCCGTGACCACTGGGAGCCGCTCGTGCGGGCGCGGGCGATCGAGAACCAGGCGTTCGTGATCGCGGCCAACCAGTTCGGGCGCCATCCGGGTGGCTATCACTCGGGCGGGCGCTCGATGATCGTGGACCCCTGGGGGCTGGTGCTCGCGCAGGCCCCCGACCAGGAGGGCCACATCGTGGCCGATCTCGACCTCGAGAGCCAGCGCGAGATCCGCGCGCGCCTGCCGGCGCTGGCAAACCGCCGCGGGGATGTCTACCGCTGGCCCGAGGAGGTTGCCCTATGAGCTCCGGCGGACCACCGAACGGCCGGGCCAAGGCGCAGGCGGACAAGCGCAGGATGATCCTGGACGCGGCCGTGCGGGTGTTCGCCCGCCAGGGCTTCCACGCCTGCCGGGTATCGGATATCGCTGATGAGGCGGGGGTGGCCTATGGGCTCGTGTATCACTACTTCGCCTCCAAGGAGGAGGTGCTCGACACGCTCTTCCTCGAGCGCTGGGACGTGATGCTCGAGATGATCCGCGAGGTCGACGCGCGCCCCATCCCGGTGCGGGAGAAGCTCCAGGAGATCGTGTCCTTCATCGTGGACAGCTACCGCCACGACCCGGACATGATGAAGGTGATCATCGTCGAGGTGACGCGCGCGGCGAACTCGTTCGGGCGAACCCACCTGGCCCAGATCCGCACCGCGTACGACCTGATCGGGGAGATCGTCTCGAAGGCCCAGGCGGAGGGCGTGTTCAAGCCGGACATCGAACCGCGCTTCGCGGCGATGGCCTTCTACGGCGTGATCGAGCAGCTGCTCACGGGCTGGATCTTCGGGTTGCTGCCGCAGGATGAGGAGCACCTCGAGTGGGCCAAGTGGCTCGTGGTCGAGACCGTGTACGGGGGTCTTGAGAAGACTCCCGTCGACGAGGCCAATAGACTGGCGCGTTGATGGAGAACGACATGGTCAAGCGGATGATGTGGTCGGGCCTGTTGGCCGGCGTGGGTGCGTTGTCGAGCATCCTCGCCCACCGCGCGGCAGGCCTCATGTGGAGGCGGCTGTTCGGCGAGGAGCCGCCGGAGTGAGCGAGACCCCTCGACAGTCCCCGGGCGGGCAGCGCCCCGAGCAGCCGCAGAACATAGCCACCGCGATCGCCGACATCTCAGAACGCGCCACGCTGCTCATCCACGAGGAGATCGAGCTCGCCAAGGCGGAGGTGACCGAGAAGGTCACGAAGCTCGCCAGGGGCGCCGTGGTCGGGGTGGCGGCAGGCGTGTTCTTCGTGATGGCGCTCATATTCGCGCTGGTGGGCTGCGCGTGGCTTCTCTACTACTACCTGCCCGGGAACTCGTTCACCTACTTCTGGGGCTTTTTCGCGATGGCCGTGATCCTGCTCGTGCTGGGAGCCCTGGCCGGCCTGATCGCCGCCAGGGTGGTCAAAAAAAGCGCTCCTCCCGTGCCGACCATGGCGATCGAGGAGGCCCGCCTCATCCGCGAGACGGTGGGCGCGGGCGCGGATGGCTTCTCGGCTGCGAGCACGCCGGGCGCGACCGCCGGACCGCCTGCGCCGTCCGGCACGGCCGCACCGCCGGTGCCGCCGGTGGCCACCGCGCCGCCCGCGGCCACCGCACCACCCGTGCCGCCGCCGGCCGCCGTGCCGCCGCCGCCGCCGATCCGCCGCCGCCCGCCGATCCGCCACCGCCCGCCGATTCTCCTGCGGCTGACGGCGCCGAGGAGCAGGGCTGATGGCAGAACGCACGCCGGACGAGATTCGCAGCTCCATCGAGAGCAACCGCATGGAGCTGGCAGTCTCCATCGATCGTCTGCGCGGCGAGGTCGCGCACCTCACCGACTGGCGCGGGCACCTTGAGCGCCATCGCAGCCAGGTCACGATGGGGGCGGCGGTCGTGGGACTCGTGATCGGCGTCCGCCTGCTGCGGCGCCGGCGCCGGCGCTGACCGGGCGCAGGCGGAGGGGGAGGAACCATGAAGAAGCTGGTGCTTCGAGCTGTGTCGGCGGCTGAGCGCATGCGCATATGGCTGCTTGAACAGTCGTGGTTTCACAGGCTGCTCTCAGCGATGCCCCGCCAGCTGCGGTGGCTCCTGCGCAAGGTCTACCTGGCGCCCATCGACCTGGCCGACCGCCTGCTCGGCCGCCGCGACCCGCGCCTGCCGTCGAAGGCCGGCACGTTCACCGGCGCGTTCTCCGACTTCGAGGCCAGCGGTGAGGCCCTCGTCGAGGCCCTCGCGAGCGTCGCCGGTGTCGGTCCGTCCTCTCACGTCCTCGACGTCGGCTGCGGCGTCGGTCGCCTCGCGGTTCCGATGTCGCGGTTCCTCGATGCAGAGGGTGGTTACGAGGGATTGGACATCGTCCCTGCGGGCATCGAATGGTGCAACGAGCACATCGTGAGCCCGCACGGGAACATGCGGTTCACGCTGGCCGACATCTACAACAAGGAGTACAACCCCAAGGGCCGGCTACAGGCGGCCGACTACCGGTTTCCCTACGACGACGGGGCCTTCGACGTGGCGGTGCTGTACTCGGTGTTCACCCACATGCTGCCCGTCGACGTTGACCGGTACGTCAGCGAGATCGCGCGCGTGCTCAAGAAGGGCGGGCACATCTTCGCGACGTACTTCGTCATCAACCCGGAATCGCGCGAGCTGATGAACTCCAAGGGCAGCAGTGTGCGGTTCAAGCACAACCGCGGATCGCACTGGGTGCTGAGCGAGAAGGTCCCGGAGCTCGCAGTCGCCTATGAGGAGGGGTACATCCGCGAGGTCTATGGAAAGCACGGGCTCTCCGACCCGCCAGATCTCTACCGCGGGCGATGGTGTGGCCGCGACGAGGGCCTGCCGGATGAGCTGGGCATCGGCGGCCAGGACACGGTCGTCGCAGCAAAGCTGTGAGCCGACCGTCAGGCCAGCAGCGCGCGCGGTAGCGCCCCGACCCCGATCAGGCCGGGCCCGGTGTAGGTGCCGATGACCGGGCCCACCTCCGAGGTGAAGACGGGCTCTGAGTCGAAGACCTCCCGGCAGCGGTCGATCAGGCGCTCGGCCTGCTCGGGTGCCTGGATGTGCTGTATCGACCCAGCCGTCGGAGCCTGCGTCGTTGAGCTCGCGCGCGTACTCGACCATGCGCTCGAATGCCCGCCCGGCGGTGCGCACGCGCTCGACGGGCACGATCTCGTACTCGAGCGACAGGATCGGCTTGATCTTCAGCGTGCCGCCCAGCCAGGCCTGGGCCTTGCCGATGCGCCCTCCGCGCTTGAGGTACTCGAGGGTGTCCAGGCAGAACCATATTTTGAGCACCTCGCGCGCCGCTCGCACGCGCGCGGCGACGGCGTCCTTGTCGGCGCCCGCGCGAGCGGCGGCGGCGGCGGCGAGCACCAACAGCCCCATCCCGCCGCAGGCGGTTTCCGAGTCCAGGACCTCGACGCGATCGCCCAGGCCACGCTCTGCGAGCAGCCCGTGCGCCTGGTGGGCGGCCTCGCAGGTGCCCGAGATGCCGCCGGCGAGGTGGATCGAGACGACATCCTGGCCGGCCTCGATCAAGGGCTCCCAGGCGGCGAGGAAGTCGCCGATCGAGGGCTGGGAGGTGGTCGGCAGTTCGGGGTCGCGGCCCAGGCGCTCGTAGAAGCTGTCGAAGCCCTGCATTTCGAGCTCGCGCTCGGGCTCGCCCTTCCAGCCCACGTACAGGCTGACCTGATGGATGCCCTCACGGTCCGCCAGTGCGCGCGGGATGTAGTGCGTGCTGTCGGTGGTGACCGCGACGGGGGGCATGCGGCGCGGGACGCTACAGCAGAGCCTGCGCGAGCTCCCCGGACTCGTACATCTCCGTGACGATGTCACAGCCGCCGATCAGCTCTCCGTTGGCGAACAGCTGGGGAACGGTGGGCCAGTCGGAGATCGCCGAGAGCTCCTGGCGGATGCGCGGGTCGGGCAGGATGTCGACGGCGGCGAAGGGGGTGTCGAGCGCCTCGAGCACGGCCACGGTGCGCGCGGAGAAGCCGCACGCGGGCGCCTCGGGGCTGCCCTTCATGAACAGGATCACCTTGTGCTCCTCGATCGCCTCCCTGATGGCGTCGCGGATCGGGTTGGACTCGCCCGCGGGGGAGGCGGCGTCCGGTGCGGGGGCGGGCTGGCTGGCGGTCATGGGAAGGTCACGAACGGTGCTGGGCTCGCTGCTGGACATGGAAAGCTCCTGGCTCATTGGGTGGGGGTCTTCAACGGTGTCTGGGTCTTCAGCGACAGGGCGTGGATGGCGCCGCCGATCTCCGAGCCGAACACCTCGTAGACGAGACGGTGCTGCTCGATGCGGCTGCGCCCCTCGAACGCGGGCGCGGTGACGGTCGCGCGGAAGTGGTCGCCACCGCCGGTGTAGTCCTCGACCTCGGCCTGCGCCCCCGGGATGGAGGCCTCGATGCGCTGCTTTATGTCCTCTGGAGACGGCATTTCCACCATGAGCTTAGCCGCTATACTTTGGAAAGCGATGCTCACCATCAGCGACAAGGGTGCCGAGAAGGTTCACGAGTTCCTCGCCTCTCAGCAGGCCGACGTGAGCATGGCGGGCCTGCGCGTGGGCGTGCGCGGCGGCGGCTGCTCGGGCTTTCAGTACCAGCTCGCCTTCGACGAGCAGCGCGACCAGGACGCCGTGTTCGAGAGCCACGGTCTGAAGCTGCTGGTGGACAGGGAGAGCCTGCCCTACGTGAGCGGCTCGACGATCGACTACGAGGAGAGCCTCCAGGGCGCGGGCTTCAAGGTGAACAACCCCAACGTCGTTGCCGCCTGCGGCTGCGGCTCCTCCTTCCGGGTGGCCGAGGAAGAGCAGGTCTCGGCGGTCTGAGGTTCCCCCGGCTGCTCCTCACGGCGCCGCGCCGGGGAGCAGCAGGTCTCGGTGCTCGTGAGGTTTCCCCGCTGCTCGCGGGGCTGCTGCTCGCAATTGCGCCGCTGGGGCTCGGCGCCTGTGGCGGCGGCCGGCACGCGGCCACGAGCGTCCACACGGGAGCGCCCGCGCCAGGCGGGCCCGGCGTTCGGGCTGACCGAGGACAACGCCGATCTGCTGTGGAGCCCGGACGGAGCGCGCCGGCGCCCGGCGGCCTTCCAGCCTGCCGCGCGGGAGCTCACGGCGCTGCATCCGAGCTACCTGCGCCTGCTGGTCGACTGGGCCGCGCTGCAGCCCGAGGAGAAGCGGCCGCCGGCGCTGGGGGCCTCGGTGAGCGGCTGTGCCAGGCGAGCCGGTCCCTGTGGCCCCTATGCGGGCATCCGCGACGAGCTGGCCGCGATCGCCTCCCAGCAGCGGGCGTCCGGCGGTGGCGGCTTTCAGGTCGTGATCGTCATCTTCGGGACCCCTGCCTGGGCGGCGCAGCCTCCCTCCGGCTGCGAACGCACGGGCACAACCGCATTCTCGCGCCCGCTCACCTCGGCCGGGATCGCCGGCTACCGGGCGCTGATCGGATCGCTGCTCGCGCTGGGCGCCCGGGAGGGCGTGTCGTTGAACTGGTGGAGCCCCTGGAACGAGCCCAACGACCCCGTCTTCATCAGCCCCCAGCGATCATCCTGCTCCGCGGATTCCCCACCGCTATCGCCGCGGCGTCTACGGCGAGCTCGCCGGCGCGATGGCCTCCGAGCTCCAGGCCTCCGGCGGCGGGCACCATCTGCTCCTGGGCGAGCTCAACGGCTATCAGACGGATTCGCCTCATCGCACGAGCATCGCGCAGTTCGTCGCGGCGCTTCCGGCGGACGTGCTGTGCCTCAGCGAGGTCTGGTCGATCCACGCGTATGCGGCTCCGGCCACGCCGGCGGCCGACCCGGTCGGCGCCCTCGCAGGCCGCGCTCGACACGCGCGGCGGCTGCGGCCGGCGCGCGCGCATCTGGGTCACCGAGGCCGGTGCCGGGGCGGCCCATCCCGGCCGGCCGAGGACCGCCGGCCCCGCCGAGGAACAGGCCGGCTGCCTGGCCCTGGCCGAGGAGCTCGTTCGCTGGCATCGCGACCCGCGCGTGGGAGCGGTCTTCCAGTACTCCTTTCGCGAGGATCCCGCCTTCCCGGTGGGCCTCGTGAGCGCCGACCTGACGCACCTCTACAAGGTCTACCACCTGTGGCTGGCCTTCTCGCGCCTGTCCGCGGCCGGGCAGCCGCCGCCCTCTCCTGCGGCCGGGTGCGCGTAGTCTGGCGCGGTGTCGATCCTCCCCCGGCCGTGCGCGGCCTCACGCCCACCCGCCTGCGCGACGACGTGCGCCTGCGGGCGCTGGCGGTCGGGCTTGGCCTGATCCCGCCGCGCACGATGCATTCCCCCGAGGATGCCCGGGTGCTCCTGGACGCGGTGACGGGCGCGCGCAGGGTGGTCGAGATCGGCGTGTACGAGGGCGCCTCGGCGGTCGCGCTGTGCGACGTGCTCGGCCCGGACGCGGAACTGCATCTGATCGACCCCTTCGGTCGCCACCCGGACGCGCTGCCGGGCGGGTGGGGTGCCACCGAGTGGGCCACCCGCCGCGTGCTGGCGCGCGCGGTGCGCCGCAGAGGTGGGCGAGGCCCCACGCGTGCGCTGGCACGTCGCGCGCTCGCACGAGGTGGCCGCGAGCTGGTCGGAGGAGGTGGACGTGGTGTTCATCGACGGCGATCACTCCGAGCCGGGTGCGAGCTCGACTGGTCGTGCTGGAGTCCGCTTCGTCGCGGTCGGGGGATACGTCGTCTTCCACGACGCCCGGGCCGGGCAGCGAGGGCGGTCGCGGCCTGCCCGGGCCGACGGCGGTCGTCGAGCGTCACTTTCGCGCCGATCGACGGGTCGCCGGGCTGGGAGATCGCCGCTGAGGCCGACCGCGCGGTCGCGGTGCAAAGGACGTGTTAGCTTGACTACCGGATGAAGCCCGCCACGTCCGCGGAAACACCTGGGGGTGATCTGGCGCAGCCGACGGGTCCGATTCCTTCGCTGATCTACGACGTCGGGATGAACAACGGAGACGACTCCGCGTACTACCTGCGCAATGGCTTCGACGTCGTCGCGATCGAGGCGCACCCGATGCTCGCCGAGGGCGCGCGGAGCCGCTTCGCCAGGGAGATCAGCGACGGCAGGCTGACGCTGCTGGAGGTGGGAATCGCCGAGGGCGAGGGCGAGGCGACCTTCTGGATCTGTGAGGACAACTCGGTGTGGAGCTCATTCGACCGCACCATCGCGAGCCGCGGTCGCTCAGAGCCTCGCGCGATCAGCGTCCGGCTGCGAGGTTTCGGGGAGATCCTCGAGGAGTACGGCGTCCCCTACTACTGCAAGATGGACATCGAGGGCAACGAGCACCTGTGCGTTTCGGCGATGACGCCGGAATCTCGCCCAGCCTTCATCTCGACCGAGCTCACGGAGCGCTCGCTGCTCGACGAGCTCTCGAGTCTCGGCTATGACCGGTTCAAGCTCATCAATCAGCAGAGCCTCAGCCCGCCGAACGCCAAGCTCCAGGCCATCAAGGCGCGCATGCCCCACCACGAGCTGGCCGCTGGGCTCGAGCGCGCAAACGGCCTCCTGCGGGGACGGCTCGTGGATCGCGGTTGGTACTTCAGGCGAGGCTCTTCGGGGCCTTTGCCCGATCGGACCGCCGGACCATGGCTGACGCTGGAGCAGATCCGCCGGCAATCGGTGTGGGCGCAACAGACGTGGCTGGCGGGCGACTGGTGGGATCTGCACGCGACGGGTGGGGCTGTTTGCGCGCTCCTAGCAGGCTACTGCGGGACCGTACCCGCGCCCGAGTCCTGCATTGGCAAGAGGTTCCGCGCCGGGCTCTATATGACACATGTCTTGCGCATGGACTAGCGCGGGAGGCTAAAATCGACGGTTCGCGCCGTTCGCCGAGCTGGCTGCCGGCGGGGGTTGTGTTCATGCGCCCATGGATGCGGCGACCAGGCAACCGAAATGCGGACCAAGCAGATGAACCTAAGTCGCCGCGCACCATGGATCCTCTTGTGCTGCGCGCTCGTGGCGGGTGCTGCCTACGGGTTCTACTCACAACAGACCAAGAAGTACACCGCGACGGCCTCGCTCGCGTTCAACAACACTCAGCTCGCCCAGCAGATCGCCGGGTTGCCGGCCCCCAGCAGGAGCAGCCAGCAGGTCCAGCAGGCCACCAACCTCAAGCTGGTCCGGTTTGGTGATATGGCGGCTAAGACCGCGGGCCTGCTTGGCCCGGGACTTACCGAAGCGGAAGTCCGCAGCGATCTAAGCGTGGGCACAGAGAGCGACTCAAACATCGTAGACGTCTCTGCCACGGCGACATCCCCTACGCGCGCGAGCGAAATCGCGAACACATACGCCGAACAGTTCGTGATCGAGCAGCGGAGCGCCGGCCACCGGTATTCCGTCGCTGCCCTGAAGGTCGTCAATAAGCAGGTCGCGGCGCTATCCGCGAAGGCGCGGGCCGGGGCGGCGGGGTTGGCCTTGGAGGCCCGCGCGCAGGCGCTGAGCGCTATTGACAACCCGCAGGGCGGCACGGTTCAGCTCGTGCGGTCCGCCACCATCCCGACATCGCCGTCCTCGCCGAAGGTTGTGGGAACACCCTCCTGGGCGCCGCGCTCGGCCTGCTGCTGGGTCTGGTTCTCGCCGCACTGCTGGCGCGCCGCTTTGACCGGCGGATCTCGAGCCGGGGGAGCTACAGGCGATCTACGGACTTCCGCTCCTTGGCCTAATCCCTGCGAGCGCCGCCCTCTCCCGTTCTGGAAGGCAAAGAAGGGTCCCGAAAAGCTCTTGCCGTCCCGCGAGGCCGAGGCTTTCAATCTGATCCGCGCGCATCTGCGCGCCTTCGACGTCGATCGACAGTTGCGCACGCTCTTGGTCGTGTCGGCCGTCACAGGTGACGGCAAGACCACCGTCGCCCGTCATCTGGCGAGCGCAGCTGCAAGGAGGGCCTCGCGGGTGCTTCTCCTGGAGGCCGACCTGCGTCATCCGACACTTGCCCGGCAGCTCGATGTCCTGTCTGGCCCCGGGGTGTCGGATGTGTTGACAGGCACCGTCTCGTTGAGCGAGGCGACGCAGATGATCGACCTGACCACCCCGTCTACCGACGACTCCGAGGGGCGCGTGCTCGATGTGGCGGTGGCCGGTGCCGAGTTGCCGCCAAACCCCGGTGAGCTGATCGAAGGTCCCGCTATGGAGGCTCTGCTCGAGCAGGCCGAGTCCACGTACGACTTCGTCGTCATCGACACGCCGCCGCTTATCGCGGTCTCCGATGCGTTTCCCCTGATCGACAGGGTTGACGGTGTCGTGATCGTGAGCCGCATGGGACACAGCCGCCGCGATGTCGCCGAGCGCCTGCATGAGACGCTCACGGGCGCGGGTGCTCCGTTGCTGGGAGTCATCGCGAACGGTTTCAGGGCCCGCCGGCTCCGCTCCTACGGCTATGCCTACGACTACGCGGACGCTGGGGCCAAGCAGCCGCCTGCCGTGGAAGTGTCCAGCAACGGGGCTTCCCCCAACGTGGTCGCGGCCGACGCCGCCGACGCCGCGTCCGCCAACGGAACCTACCCGCCTGAGAAGTCCGTGCCCGTGCAATCCGATCCGCGAATGCCGCCTACCTATGGCGAAGCCGTGGATCTCGCCGGCCGTCTCGGCGATCTCCCGGTCGAGCCGCCGGGCGAGGAGATCAGGCCGTCCTGGCGGCGGCGCAGAGCGTCGCGGCGGGCGTAGAGCGCGGATCTGTCGCGGGGGCGATCCCTCCAGCGCGTCGCGGATTCCCCACGGTCGAGCGTGGTCGAAGTGCC
>CAWGER010000005.1:0-96342 GCA_963821655.1 uncultured Solirubrobacteraceae bacterium | reverse complement strand
GCATCCACCGCCCGCGCAGTTCCACTTCATCGTCTCGCCGCTGGTGATGTGGATCTGGATCGGCGGCCTGATTGTGTTCGGCGGCGGCCTGATCGCGATCTGGCCCTCACCGAGCGCCGTACGCCGGCGCGTCAGCATGCGCTCGCGGGCCCGGGCCGCACATGGCCTGGCACGCGCCTGATCACCAAATGGCAAGATCGGCTCTGCGCACCCGGACGCGAGGGCGCGGATGAGCGCTCTGGCCCTGGTGCTAACGCTGGTGCTGCTCGCAGCGGTCGTGTTCGTCGTCAGCGCCCCTCTACGCGTCGCGGCTCGTCCGTCGGACTCCGAGTCGGCGGAGCGGCATGAGCTCGAGCTGGCGCGCGAGGCAAAGTACCGCGAGATCCGCGATGCGGAGCTCGACTACCGCACGGGCAAGCTCTCGCGCGCGGACTACGAGGCCGTGGACGGCACGCTGCGCGCGGAAGCGCTTGAGATCCTCAACCGGCTCGAGGGCTAGCTGTAAGACCCGAGGACGTTGTTCAGCTCGCGTAAGCGAGTACCGGGCGGCTTGTGGCTGAGGGAGCCGTGTGGTCTTCGGTAGTTGTACTCCTCGAGCCAGCCGGACAGAGCCGCCGTGCGTTGGGCGCTTGAGGCGTAGATTGCGCCATAGGCCCAGCCGCCCAGCAGGGTGCGGATGAAGCGCTCTGCCTTTCCATTCGTGCGAGGCCGGTAGGGGCGGGTCCGCAGGTGCCTGAGGCCGAGGGCGGTGCACGCGAGCTTGTGCGCGAATGAGACGTAGGCGGGTCCATTGTCGGTCATCACGCGCTGGACCTGGACGCCGTGGGAGCAGTAGAAGGATGTAGCTCGCCTGAGGAAAGCGACAGCGGTGATCGCCTTCTCGTCAGAGAGAACCTCTACGTAGGCCAAACGCGTGGCGTCATCGACACAGACGTGCACGAACTCCCATCCCGCTCCGCGTGAGCGCTGTCCTGGACCACGGTTGCCGCTCACCCGGTGTCCAGCCCCGCCGCCGATACGCCCGAGCTTCTTGACGTCGATGTGGATCAGCTCGCCCGGACAGCGACGTTCGTAGCGATTGGGCGGCTCAGGTGGCTCAAGCCGGCTGAGCTTGCCCAGCCCGATGGCGGTCAAGATCCCCGAGACCGTCGAGAGAGGCATCGACAGCGCCATCGCTATCTGCGCTCCGGTCAAGCGCACGCGGCGCAGCGCAGCGATCGCTGCCACACGATCCTCCGGGGTGCGAGTGGGCTGGAACACGGGCACCGAGGAATGGTCAGCCAGCCCAGCCGGCCCTTCCTCGCGATAGCGGCGCACCCACTTGGCGGCCGTGCGGTCACTGACTCCGGCGGCCTCGGCCGCCTGCGCCAGTGACCAGCCCTGCATCAGTATTCGATCAATGAGCAGCTCGCGGCCCTTGACGCTGAGCCGAGCGTTAGCGTGCAGCTTCATCCGGTGTTCTCCTTGGGACTGGGTGGCTTTGACACCCCCAGCCTCCAAGGAGGCCCGGATGAACAACGTCCTCAGGTTCTACAGCTAGGCCCAGGGCCGCTTGAGCAGCACGATCGCGTTCAGCAGGAACAGGATCGCGAAGAAGATGGTCCACCGGTTGAGGTTGCGCTCGACCATGGAGCCGCCGCCGAGCGGGCCCGTCCCGGAGCCGACGCCGAACGCGCCCGAGAGACCGGAGTCCTTGCCCGAGTGCATCAGCACAAGGAAGATGACGATCACCGAGATGATGACCTGGATGACGGAGAGGATGGTTTCCACGGCCGCACAGGTTATCGCCTCAGATCGGACCCCGAAGGCTGTGGCGCGAAATTCTCGCGACATGGCGCGCGGGTGCATGGCGCCCTGTACTATGAAGGTGATCTGTAGACACCCGGCACGGAGGACTAGGGGGTTTGCCACAGGCGTAGCGGGCAGGAGGATTCGCAGACCCGGGCAGGGCGGTGGGTGTCGGCCGTTTCGACACGATTACCGGTCCTTTACGGGCTTGTGATTGTCTACTGATAGGAATGTCGGTGGGCGTATTCCTGCGTGCGTGGGCATGCTGCGCCAACCACGATCATGGGACGACCGCAAGATGATCCACTTTGGCGAATGCCGATGAGGAGCCGGCGCCGCCGAGTGTGGCGCGCGCTGCTGTCCGCCCTCGCCGGGGGCGGACTGACCGCCGCCGCCCTGGGCGGACCCCTCACGTCCGCGGCGCTTGGGGCAGCGGCGTCCGACGAACCGGTCGGATCCCCGACCGTCCCCACGGCGCCCGTCGTCGCGGGCGCCGGCGCTCAGGAAGCGGTCAAGGGCCAGCCGACGAGGACCACCTCGACCAAACACGCGACCAGGCCCTCGCCCAAACCGTCACCTTCTACTTCAACTTCACCCTCAGGGACGACCGGTACCAAGACCGGCACCCAGCCGGCCAGCGGAACCCCGTCGAATGGCGTTCCGGAAGCACCCCCCGTCGCGCTCCAACACAAACAGAAAGCCACCCCGGGCAGGAAAGTCCCCTCCAGCTCGGCGACCACCAACACGGCGCCCAAGGCCGGGCAGGGGGCGACGGGTGCCACCGGCGCGACAGGTGCGACAGGTGCGACAGGCGCCGCGGGTCCCAACAACGTAGCCCTCCCGCCCCAGCTCGCAGCCGGAGCGGCCGGAGCGCTGGCGGCCGAGCTGGCCTCCTCCGCGGCATCGGCACAGGCCCTCTCCTTCTACCGCATCCCCCTGTTTCTGCTGCCGATCTATCAGACGGCATCGCTGCAGTACGGGGTACCCTGGCAGATCCTCGCGGCGATCAACGAAATCGAGACCAACTACGGCACCGACCAGTCGGTCTCCACAGCGGGCGCGGTGGGCTGGATGCAGTTCATGCCGGCCACCTGGACCTCCTACGGCGTCGACGCCTTCAGGGCGGGCTACGCGGACCCATACAACCCCGTGGACGCGATCTTCGCCGCCGCGCGCTACCTGCGCGCCGCGGGCGTCGAGCAGAACCTGCGCACCGCGATCCTCGCCTACAACCACTCCGAAGAATATGCCGACTCGGTGCTCCTGCGCGCCAAACTGATCTCCACCTATCCGCAGTCGGTGATCGCCGCGCTCACCGCCCTGATCGACGAGCGCCCGCCCGTCTCAGGACGCCCGCTGGCCTGGGGAGCCCTGCGCACGCTCGCAGCCGGCGCAGCGCCTGAAGCCGCCGCCCCGACCCCGGCCCAGCCGAAGCCCGCCCAGGCTCAGAGCCAGGCGCCTGAAGCCCCCGCGCCCACCCCCACGGCGGCGGCCGCCCAGGCCAAGGCTCCCGGCGCGGCAAAGACGATCCAGCTGATCGACCTGCTGAGCGCCCCCGCCGCCAAGGTCCTCGCCGTGCAGGACGGGCGCATCGTGAAGCTCGGAAGCTCACGGCGACTCGGCTCCTACGTGATCCTCAGGGACCTCTACGGCGATGAGTTCACCTACGCGGGTCTCGGCTCGATCGCAAAGAGCTACCGCCCGGCAAAGCCCAGCAGCACCCCCCTGACCCCGCCCGCGGCCACCACCTCAACGGCCAAGGACCCCGCTCCCTCACGGCCCGCGAGCGCTGGACGCCAGCTCCCGCTCACCCTGCACGTGAAGAGCACCCTGGCCAAGAGCCAGGAGGCCTTCAAGGCCTCAGAAGCGCCCGCAGAAGTCACCCCCGCGGGCATGGGCAAGGTGCGCCTGTTCGCCCACCCGGGAAACCCCGATGCCCGCGCCGCCTCAAAGAGCGCCCAGGCCAGGGCCGCCGCCTCAAAGAGCGCCGACGGCGCCTCACAGGCCATCCCCCTGCGCAAGGGCACGCTCGTGCCGCAGGGCACCGTGCTCGGGCGCGTGAGCCTCCCGCAGGGCGCCAGCGCCGGGCACCTGCAGTTCGCGATCCGCCCGGCCGGCGATCCACAGACGATCGACCCCCGTCCGATCCTCTCAAACTGGGTCGAGCTCTACACGGCGCTTCACCCCCGCGGGGCCAAGCAGTCGAGCCTCTCGCAAGCCACCGCCGGGCAGCTCTTCGAGATCTCAAAGAGCCGCCTTCAGTCTGAGATCCTCTCAGACCCCGGCATCACGGCCTCGCCCTGCTCGCGCTCACAGATCGCCTCCGGGGCGATCGACGCACGCGTGCTCGCCCTCGTCGAGTTCCTCTCGCGCTCTGAGCTGAAGCCCACCATCGCCACCCTGCGCTGCGGCCAGGGCGCCTACGCACTCACCGGCTACGTCTCCGCCGGCCACGAGGGCGACGCCCTGGCGATCACCCACATCAACGGCATTCCCATCGCCGCCCACCAGGGCGCGGGCTCTGTCACCGACACCACGATCAGAACCCTGCTGAGCATGCCCCGCAGGTTCATCCCCCATCTCATCGGGAGCCTCATGCACTACCCCTCCCAGGCACGCACGCTCGCACAGAAGGACCACGGCGCCTACGTCGAGATCTCCTTCCTCCCACCCCCACAGCCGGCCAAGGCTGCGAAGGCCAGGGCGGCCCATGCCCACGCCTCCGCGAAGAACGCTCCCGCGGCGAACGTCGGCGACCTCAGCTCCGCCCAGTGGGAAGCGCTGATCGCACGCATCGGAGCGCTGCCCGTGCCGAGCGTCTCGGCCAAGCCCAGCTCGTCGGCTATTCCTGACCCCTAGGAGGGAGGGACCCCCGGGGGGCAGGGGGGCTCCGCGGGCGCCGGACCTGCGCTGGAAGAAGGCGGCAGCTCACTGCGGCACCTGGCCGCCATCCTCGTCGTAGGCCCCGCGTCCCGGCAGCCGGAGCGGGGCGGAAGCGTGGGTGGCGTCTGCGATGATCCGCCCCGATGCCGATCTACGGTGGAATCGACCTCGGTGGTACGAAGATCCAGGCGGCTGTCGTCGACGAGAACCACGACGTGCTCGGCTCATCTCGGCGGCTCACGCCCACGAGCGGCGGCCCTCCGGATGTGGCGGCGCAGATGCTCCAGGCGCTGCGCGACGCCGCGAAGGCCGCCGAGGTGCAGCCGGCGGCGCTGTCGGGTGTCGGGATCGGATCCCCGGGCACGATCAACGAAGGCACTGTCTCCAGTGCCCGCAATCTCCCGGGCTGGGAAGGCGAGTTCCCGTTGGCGACGACCCTCGAACGCGGTCTCGGCTGTGAGGTCAGGGTCGGCAACGACGTTCAGGTGGCGACCGGCGCCGAGTTCAAGCTGGGGGCCGGTCGGCTGTACAGCTCGCTGCTCGGGGTGTTCTGGGGGACAGGTGTCGGTGGTGGGCTGATCCTCGACGGCAAGCCATGGACGGGCCTCGGGGCCGCGGGTGAGATCGGGCACATGGTCGTGAAGATGAACGGCGCGCTCTGCACCTGTGGCCGGCGGGGCTGCATGGAGGCCTACGCGGGGCGGGCGTCGATGGAACGGCATGTCAACAAACTTCTGCAGGAGGGGCGCGAGACCGACCTGTTCAAGCTCATGAAGCAGCACGGCCGGACCCGGCTGACCAGTGGTATCTGGTCGCGTGCCCTCGATCACGGTGACAAGCTGGCGATCGACGTCATGGACCGAGCGGTGGGGGCGCTCGGCGCAGGGATCGCCTCGGCCGTCAATCTGCTCGACGTCGAAGGGGTGATCATCGGGGGCGGGCTGGGTGTGAGGCTTGGTCATCCATACGCCAAGCGGATCGCCGAAGAGATGCACCCTCACCTGTTCGCCGATTGGCGCCCGCCACACGTTCACGTGGCGGCGCTCGGTGATCTTGGTGGCGCGATCGGGGCGGCACTGCTCCTCGACGAGCGCGACGGCGTGCCTGTCGTCTCCGGATGATCTGGCGCTACAGGCCCAGCACGGTCACAAGCACGAGCGCGATGGAGAGGGTCGAGGTGACCACCACCGTGACGCCGGCGGCGCCGTCGAGAAACCCGCGATTGCGTCGTTGGCCCATGACGTGGTCTGAGCGTGCCAGACGCCAGATGAAGAACAGGTTGATCGGGAGCAGCAGCCCGTTGACTACCTGGACTCCCACCAGTAGGTCGATCACCGGTACGTCGGGGATCATCGCTACGAATGCGCTGAACAGGATCATCGCGGTGATGATGTTCACGAACACCGGGGCCTCCTCGCGCCGTCTGCCCACGCCCTTCTCGTAGCCGAGCGACTCGGAGATCACATACGAGGTGGCGATCGGCAGGATCGCGGCGGCGAGCAGGCTTGCTCCCAGCAGGCCGATCCCGAACAGCACCTCGGCGTAGTGGCCGGCGAAGGGGGTCAGCGCGCGTGCCGCATCCGCCGCCGAGGAGATGCTGTGGATGCCATGTGTGTACAGCGTGGCCGCGGTGGCGATGATGATGAAGGACGCGATCACGTTTGCGAACACCGCCCCCAGCACCGCCTCGCGTTCCTCATGCGGCAGCTCCTCCTCGCGCACGCCCCGCTCGACTACGGCCGACTGTAGATAGAGCTGCATGTACGGGGTGATGGTGGTGCCCGCCAGGGCGATCAGCAGCAGCAGGTAGGCCGAGCTCGAGTGGATATGGGGCATCACGATCGCGTTGCCGACTGAGCCCCAGTGGGGGTGGGCGAGGATCGCCGCGATCGGGTAGGCGAAGAAGGGAATCGTGAACCAGATGAATGTCTTCTCCGCCGAACGGTAGGAGCCGCGCACGATGATCAGCCAGATCGCGACCGCGGCCAGGGGCACCGACACCTGCACGGGCACGCCGGTCAGGCCCACGGCGGCGCCGATGCCGACGAAGTCCGAGATGCAGATGCCGAGGTTCGCGATCAACACGGCGGTGGTGGCGAGCACCGACCAGCGGATGCCGTACTCCTCGCGAATGAGCTCGGCAAGGCCCTTGCCCGTGACGACCCCCATGCGCGCGGCCAGCCGCTGCACAATGGCCAGCGAGACCGTGATCAGGACCATGATCCACAGCACGCTGTATCCGAATTTGGCGCCGGCCGAGGAATAGGTCGCGATACCGCCGGCGTCATTGCCCGCGTTGGCGGCGATCAGGCCGGGGCCGAGCAGGCCAAGAAACGCGAACGCGCGGGCGCGGCGAGGGCTAAGTCGAGCAGGCAGGCGCGGTCGGCCGCGGGCGGCCGACCGGACACGACGCATGACGGACGGTACTCGGACCGCCATCTAACTGGCCCGTTGAAACGATCACTGTCATGAGTCTATTGGGAACCCCTTTGCCCGGGCCCCTTGAGAACCCGTTTGCACGGGCTCTGTCAGTCCTCGCCGAGCAGGCCGAACCGTCTGCGCCAGCCGCGCGGCAGCATCGCCTCGAGTACGTCGTCGACGGTGACCACGCCGACCATCTGCTCGTGCTCGTCGACAACCGGGATCGAGGTGAGGTTGTAGTCGGCCATCAGCCGTGCCACCTCCTCGAAGGAGGCGTCGGGTCGCAGGGTGGGGACCTCGTGCGTGACCAGGGTCTCCAGACGCCGGCCGGGCTCGCTGCGCAGGAGGGCCGTAACGGGAATGCTGCCTTCGAGCGATCCGGCGGGGGCGCTTGCGAACACGGCGGTCAGCAGCTCGGGGGCGATCGTGCTCTGACGGACCGCGTCCAGAGCGTCGCCGGCCGCCGTGGTGCCGGCAAGCAGGACGAAGTCGGGGCTCATCAGCCCGCCCGCCTCAGCCGGGTCGTAGCCGAGCAGGGCGCGGACCTTCACGCGGTGGCTGACGGGCAGAAGCGCCAGGACGGGCTCGCGGCGCTCCTCGTCGAGCTCGCCGACGACGTCGGCTGCGTCGTCGGGGGCCATGCGCGAGACGATCTCAGCGACCTGGGCATCTGGCCGGTCCTCGAGGAACTCGCGCTGGTGGTGGTCGTCCAGCTCCTCAAAGACATCTGCCTCCAGCTCGCGGTCGTCGTCGCCGACGGCCTGGATGATCTCCTCGCCCTCCCGCCGCGAGGCCGCCTCGACGAGATCGGCGATCTGGGCCGGATGCAGCTTGGCGAGCTTGGGATGGGGGATGCGAAGGCGCACCGTCGGCACATGGCCGACGAACGGCTCCACGATCGCCCAGTCCAGAAACTCGCCCGTCGCGATGTGCGCGCCGAGCGTTCTTGGCAACAAGCGACGAAGGCCGCCCCGCGGACCGGTATCGACGCCCACCACGCGCCAGGCCCCGCCCAGCAGCGCGAGCTCGATCTCGTTGGCGCGGACCAGGCGGGCGCCCTGGACGTTGATCAGCTGGCGGTCGAGCACGTCACGCTTGAGAAGCACCTCCTCGGGTCGGCGCTCGAAGTGACGCAGGTCGAGCTTGGCCTTGCGCAGGACGACCCCGCTCGCACCGATGTCCGAGACGCGATCGGCGCCGACGAACGACGTCCGTTTTGCCACCGTCACCAGGAAGCCCATGATCGGCGGATACCCCGTGCCGCCCAGCCGCACGATCAGGTCCTCGACCTTGCCCAGCCGTTCGCCGTCTGCATCGCGCAGCGGTTTGCCGACAACCGAGGTGAGGTGGAGGATTGGCGGCGCCGGCGTGGCGGGCGCGTTCACATGGACAATCGTAGGGGTTTTCCGGGCGTGATCGCGCGCACTGTCGCGCTCGCGTATTCCCGTCAGTCTCCCGTCAGGGCCGTCGGGATCGGCAGCCCTCGTGGCGGCGGGTCGTCGAGCATCAGGCGGGGGACGGTCACCGGCGCGCAGTCCTTTCCGGCGGAGCCCGGCGATGATCGACGGGAGCGCTTCGATCGTCTCCAGGCGGTTGCCACCGGCGTCATGCAGGAGGATGATCGCGCCCGGGTGTGCACCGGCGAGCGCACGCTGAACGATCGTCTGGACTCCCGGCACGGTGAAGTCGCCGGTGTCCGTCGACCACAGGACCATCAGCAGGCGCATGGCGTGAAGCTCTTGGAAGGTGGTCGCGTTGAAGGAGCCGTACGGCGGGCGAAAGAGTCGGGGGCGCGACCCGCCGAGCAGTTCGATCCGAGCGATCTGTTCGAACAGCTCTTCGTGCTGGTCGTGCCGCGAGAGGGATGCCAGCATCGGGTGGGTCTCGGTGTGGTCGCCGACGACATCCCCGGAGCGCAACTCGAGCCGCGTGCCACCGGAGAAGTACCGCTCCTCCTCGCCGATCGCGAAGAAGGTCGCGCGCACGCCGAGGCTGTTCAGGACGCTCACCAGACGTTCGGTATACGGACCGGGGCCGTCGTCGAAGGTGAGCGCGACCTCATTTCCCTTCGTCCCGCCCCTGGTGATAGCCGGTGTGTAGGAGAGGACCCGGTCGATCGCCCGGCCCTCGCGCTGATCGGTGAGCGCGCTCTCCTGGGCGGCGCTCAGCCGCGCGGCGGCGTCGTGGCGCGTGGCCGAGTGCTGGACCGAGGCTCGGTCGGCGTGGTGAGGGCCGCTGCGCGCGACAGCGGCGATCAGCAGCGCCAGAACGGCCACGAGGACGATGGCTGCGCCGATGCGGCGGCGGCGGAATTCATCGCTGCGAGCCGACGCACGCTTGGCGGCACTCCCGGCGGCAGGGTCCGCGGCCGGCTCCCGCTCGGGGGGAGCGGCAGGGCGTGGCTCCTCCCATGTCCAATTCCAACGGTCCACGAGCGCCTATGCTCCCCTACCGTCGAGCGTCCTGTCGAGTGATTCGCCGCACGGGCGCCGCTTGCCGGGGGTGGCTGACATGTGCGTCTTCTAGCAGCACCCGGTCGCGAATTGCGCCACCGCGGGCCGTTCATATCTATCTTGAGCGGTAATGCCGCCCTTCTGGATCTCGATCGCTCTGCTCTCGTTCGCCCAGGGGGCGCTGGTTGCGGTTCCGGGCACTCTGCGGGCCCCGCGGCTCGACGGGCTCTCCGGTCGCCGCTGGGCGGCGATCCCGCCTGCGTCGGTGATCGCCTTCGTGCTTGTCGCGGGCGCCGCGGAACGCGCGAGCGCACAGGGCCTCACCTACCTGGCCCTATGCACGGTGCCCGCGCTCGCCGCGCTCGCCATCGGCTGGCTGACCTGGGATGCCCACCCGCCGCGCCCGGCGCGGGCGCTCCTCATCGTGCCCCTGTTCGTGCTCGCGTGGGTCGACCGGGGCGGTCTCTGGGGAGAGGGCGCGGCGTTCGTCCTCTCGGCGCTCAGCTGCGTCACGCTCGGCGTGCTCATCGCCGCCGTCACGCCCCCGCGGTGGCTGGCGGCGGGCATCGTGGCGATGGCCGTGGCGGACACCGTCCTCGTGGTGTCCGAGGAGCTGCAGCGTCCCAACAACGCCCTCAATGCCGCGCACCCCGCGGCGGGGCTGCCGAGGCTCCAGAGCGCGGTGTTCGGCTCGGCCGCGATGGGCTACGGAGACCTGTTCGTCGCGGCCGTCCTCGGAGCGTTGCTCGCGGTCACCGCCGGACGATCGCTCCAGCTGGGCGCGGCGAGGCTGACGGCGCTGCTGGCGCTGGCGTTCGATCTGCTGTTCTTCCTCGTGAACGAGCTCCCCGCGACGGTGCCCGTCGCGCTCACGCTGCTGATTCTCCTGGCTGCGCGCCGTTGGAGGCCGTATCGGAGCTCATCGCCGAGCCGAGCACCGGGGCTCCGCGTGTCCGACCGCGGCCCACCCGCACGGGGCCCGGCAACGCCGGCTCGGCCGCCGGTCGCGCGGACGGGTCGAACGTCGACCGCTGCGGCTCGGCATCCAGCCGCGCCGTGACCGCGCGAGCGGTGGTCTCGATCGCGCTCGGAGGCAGCATCTCCCGCTCGGAAGAGGCACCCGCCTGCTCGATCCGCCGCACCTGGGGGATGACACGATGGTCGAAGGAGCCGACTGCCTCGTTGTAGGCGCCGACCGCCGAGTCGAGCTGACGGCCGGCCTTGGCGAGCGGCTCGACGAAGCGCCCGAGCCGGCGGTGCAGCTCGCGCGCGGACTCCGCGATCTCGCGCGCGGACTCCGCGATCAGCTCCTGGCGCCAGCCGTAGTGCACCGCCCACAGCAAGCCGATCAGCGTGGTGGGAGTGGCCATCAGGACCTGCTGCTGGACGCCGTACTCGATCAGCGCCGGGTCCTCGGCGAGGGCGGCCTGGTAGATGCCGTCGGAGGGGACGAACATGACGACGAACTCGGGCGTCGAGTCGAACTGGTGCTGGTAGCCCTTGGAGGCCAGCTTCGTGATGTGCTCGTGCGTCTGGGCGGCATGGCGCGTGAGGTGCAGCTCGCGCTCATCCTCAGTCGAGGCCTCGAGCGCCGACAGGTACGCGTCGAGCGGGACCTTGGAGTCGACCACGATCAGCTTGGCGCCGGGGAGGCGCACGAGCATGTCCGGTCTGAGCCTCCCTTCATCGGTCTGGATCGTGCTCTGCTCGACGAAGTCGCAGTGCGAGACCATTCCCGCCATCTCGACCACGTTGCGCAGCTGGATCTCCCCCCAGGAGCCGCGCGTGGTGGGACGCTTCAGCGCTGAGACCAGGTTTCCAGTCTCCGCTCGCAGCGTGCCCACTCCGTCGTTCAGCTGGCGCACCATCTGCGCCAGCTCCCCCTGGGCCTGCCTGCGCTCTCGCTCCAGCCGTGAGATCTCGCTCTCCATCCTGCCGAGCTTCTCCTGGACCGGGGCCACCAGCCCTTTGATCTCCTCCGTTCTCCTCGCCATCTCGCCGCTGGTGCGCTCCTCCTCGGCGCGGCGCTGCTCGGCCAGTCGCTGGGCCAGCGAGTCCCCGGTCTGGGCGAGCACATCCACCGAGATCGCCTTCAGCTCGTCGCGCATCCGCTCGCGGTTGGGGCTGACCCGCACGAACGCGATTGCGCACGCGCCTCCGAGCAGCACTCCGACGATCAACAGCAGGACACTCATGAACCTAAAAACGATGACAGCAGGCTCGGACGTGAGGAGCTACTCGGCCGGCGCCCCCGTTACCTCATAGGTTCCGGCGGCATGTTCGAGGATTCCCAGCATCGCCGCCGCCGCCGGGACGAGCCCGGCGCCCGCGGGCACGGCCGCGACCACCTGGCGAACGGGCGGGCCGGGGGAGAGGGCGCGAATGGTCACGTCCTCCCGCACCACCGACAGGGCGAGCTCCGGAATCAGGGCGACGCCGACGCCGGCCGCGACCAGACCCTGCACCGTCTGGTAGTCGTCGCTCTCGAACGACACGTTCGGCTCGAACCCGGCCGCGTGGCAGCAGCGCACGACGTGGCGCGCGCACGGGCTCGAGCGGGATGTCTGCACCCAGGCTTCCTGCTGGAGGTCCTGCAGGCGCAGCCGCTCGCGTCCCGCGAGGGCATGGTCGTGGGGAAGCGCCAGGTACATGGGGTCCTCGAGCAACTCCACCCTGGTCATGCCCGTCTGCAGCGGGCTCTCGCCGGCGAACTCGAACAGCAGCGCCAGATCGAGCTGTCCCGCTCCCAGGCGCGGCACTATCTCCTCGGGCTCACCCTCGGCCAGCGTCAGCTCCACATCGGGGTAGGAGGCACGGAACGTGGCGATCGCCAACGGCATCAACGTCGAGCCGGCGGTGGGGAACGAGGCCATGCGCAGGCGCCCGCTGCGCAGGCCCGCGATGGCCGACAGCGCCGACTCGGCCGCCTCCAGGCGAGCCAGGATCCCCTCGGCGTGACCGACCAGCGTCTGGCCGGCGGCGGTCAGGCTGACGCCACGGGCGTGCCGCTCGAGCAGCGCCATCCCCGCTTCCGCCTCGAGCGCCGCGATCTGCTGTGAGACGGCCGACTGGCTGTAGGAGAGGGCCTCGGCCGCGCCGGAGAACGACCCCCGGTAGGCCACCTCCTTCAGCACCCGCAACCGACTCACGCTTAGCATAAGTATATCTTATATCATCAATTACAAATATCACTGGTACTGATGGCAGGAAGGTGCCACAATCGAGTCGAAAGCCACCGTCAATCGCTATCTAGGTGAACCCCCGTTCGGTCGTCCTATTTAGATGAAACACCTCCCAGCTTCCACTTCCAGCCGACTCAGAACCATAGGAGAGACCAATGTCCACCAAGATCATCGTTTCCTACGACGGAACCGCCAACGAGGACGACGCCGTCGCCCTCGGCCGCGTCTTCGCCCGCGCGGGCGCCGAGGTATCGCTCGCCTACGTACGCCACAGCGTTGAGCCCGACTACAGCGGCGAGACGCTCGCCCAGCACGAAGCCGAGGCGCTGCTCGAGCGCGCCGCCGCGCTGCTCGGCAACCCGGAGGCCGCACGGCACGTCGTCACCGACCGCTCGACCCCCGAGGGCCTGCGGGCGCTCGCCGAGGCGCAGGGCGCCGATGCGATCGTGTTCTGCTCGGACTCGCACACCGCCAAGGGCCACATTGCCGTCGGCAACTCCGCCGAGCGTCTGCTCGAGGGCGGCGCGACCGCCGTCGCGATCGCGCCGGTCGGCCTCGCCGAGGGCTCGCCGGAGACGACCGTGCAGCAGGTCGTCGCCGTGGGCGACGCCAACGGTGGCGCCCAGGCGACCGCCCAGGCACTGGCCTCGGCGCTCGGAGCGACCGTTGCGCCCGTTGCCAACCAGGACACGGACCTGCTGGTCGTCGACTCGCGTCCGGAGGTGCAGCAGGGTCGCGTGTCGATCAGCTCCTCCGCAGCTCACCTGATCGACATCGCCACGAGCGCCGTGCTCGTCGTGCCGCGGGGCGTGACGCTGTCCTTCGCAGGGACGGCCGTCGGCGCAAGCGCCTAGCAGGGGCGCGCTGCGTACCCGCCCGCGCTGCGCGCGCGGGCGGGCGGATGCGGTTCAGCGAACGAATCGACGTCGCGCGCGTGCGAGCAGGTGACGCGCGAGCGCTTCGATGAAGTCCAGCGTGCCACCCACGAGGTGGCCCGCCGGCCCCGTCCACAGCCACGTCTCCACACGCCCGCGCGACGAGGAGTGTCGTGTGGGCCTCAAGGGGTGGCACGGTATCGTGGAGGAGGTGCCCGTCGCCGTGAAGACCACCGTAACGGAGCTTCCGGACTCGCGCGTGCGCCTGCAGGTGCGAGTGCCGTCGAGCGAGCTGGAGGGCCGGCTCGAGCACAAGGCCAACCAGCTCGGGCGTGAGCTGAAGCTTCCCGGCTTCCGGCGGGGCAAGGTGCCCGCCCCGCTCGTCATCCAGCGGATCGGCCGCGAGGTCGTGCTCGAGGAAGCCGTGCGCGACACGCTCTCGAGCTGGTACTCCGACGCGATCGAGACCGCCGGCATCGTTCCGGTGGGGGACCCGCAGGTGGCCCTCGGAGATCTTCCCCCGCAGGGACAGGAGCTCGAGTTCTCGATCGAGATAGGGGTTCTCCCCAAGGCCGAGCTGGGCAAGTACGAGGGACTCGAGGTGGCCCGCCGCGAGCCCGCGGTCGAGGAGGAGCAGATCCAACAGGAGATCGACGCCACGCGCGAGCGGCTGGCCCGCCTGGAGACGGCGGAGCGCCCCGCCGCCGTGGGCGACTTCGTCGTCGTCGACTACGTCGGCTCGCTCGTCGCGGCCGAGGGCGAGGGCGGATCGAAGGGCAGCCAGCGCTTGGAGAAGCTGCCGGGCGGCGAGGGTCGCGACCAACTGGTCGAGCTGGGCGGCGGCAACCTGATCCCCGGCTTCGAGGAGGGGCTCGTCGGCGCGAGCGCCGGCGAGACGCCGACCGTCGAGGTCACCTTTCCCGCGGACTACGGAAACCAGGATCTCGCCGGGCGTGAGGCGTCGTTTGAGGTGACCGTCAAGGAGGTCAAGCTCAAGCAGCTCCCCGACGTCGACGACGACTTCGCCACCGACGCCGGCTTTGACAGCGTGGAGGAGCTGCGCGAGGACATCCGGCGCCGTCTGACCGAGGTCGAGGAGGAACGGATCGAGGCCGAGTTCCGCCAGGCCGCGCTTGACGCCGCCGTGGCCGCCGCGCGAGTGGACCTGACCCCCGAGCTGGTCAAGGCGCGGGCGCAGGAGATGTGGGAGCGGATGCTCCACTCCCTCTCCCACCGCGGGATCTCCCGCGATGCCTACCTGCAGATCGCCGCTCGCTCCGAGCAGGAGATCCTCACCGAGATGGAGCCGGACGCCGAGCTTGCGCTCCGCCGCGAGGCTGTGCTCACGGCCGTTGTCGCGGCCGAGGCCATCAGCCCGTCCGAGCAGGAGCTGCTCGAGGCTCTCTCCCCGACCGCCGAGCGGGAGGGCGTCGAGCCCGAGAAGCTGCTCGAGGACCTGCGCGCCGGCGGGCGCCTGGAGGAGGTGCGCGAGGATCTCGCGGCGCGCAAGGCCGTTGAGTTGATCGCGGCCCGGGCCACGCCCATTCCGGTTGCGCAGGCACAGGCGCGGGAGGAGCTGTGGACGCCGGGGAAGGCAAGCCGACGATCAGGACCCGGCCGCGGCGCCCGGCCAGGCTCTGGACTCCGACCGATTCTGGATCGGCCAGCTAGCCTTCTAGAGGAATCCGGCCGGCGAAGCGAAACCAAAGCGAGGACTATGAGCCCACTTGTCCCAATGGTCGTTGAGCAGACGTCGCGAGGCGAGCGCGCGTTCGACATCTACAGCCGGTTGCTCAACGAGCGCATCATCTTCCTGGGCACGCCCGTGGATGATCAGATCGCGAACCTGATCGTGGCCCAGCTGCTGCACCTGGAGTCCGAGGACCCCGAAAAGGACATCTCCCTGTACGTCAACTCGCCGGGCGGGTCGGTCTACGCGGGATTGGCGATCTACGACACGATGCAGTTCGTCAAGCCCGACGTGCAGACCATCTGCGTCGGCATCGCGATGTCGATGGGAGCGCTGCTCTTGGCCGGGGGCGCGGAGGGCAAGCGCATGGCGCTGCCCAATGCCAAGATCCTCATCCACCAGGTGTCCTCGAGCTTCGAAGGACAGGCAACGGACATCGAGATCCACGCCAAAGAGATCATCGACGTGCGCCGACGGCTGGATGAGATCATCGCCAAGCACACGCACAAGGAGCTCGAGGACGTGCGCAAAGACACCGACCGCGACTACTTCATGAGCTCCGAGGAGGCCAAGGAGTACGGCATCATCGACCGTGTGATCTCCGAGCACTGAGGAACGGCCGCCGGGCGGCCCTCCCATCGGAACAGGAATGAGAGAGCGATAACCATGGCCAGACCCACAGATTCCAACGAGCAGCTGTTGTGCAGCTTCTGCGGCAAGTCCCAGCGACAGGTCAAGAAGCTGATCGCGGGTCCGGGCGTGTACATCTGCGACGAGTGCATCGACCTGTGCAACGAGATCATCGACGAGGAGCTGTCCGCCCCGCCCGCGTTCGATCTCGAGAATCTGCCCAAGCCGCGGGAGATCTACGACGTCCTGGACGACTACGTCGTCGGGCAGGATCCCTCCAAGCGCACGCTGTCGGTGGCCGTGTACAACCACTACAAGCGCGTGCAGATGATGATGTCCGGCGAGTCGGACATCGAGCTGCAGAAGTCCAACATCCTGCTGCTCGGCCCCACCGGCTGCGGCAAGACGCTGCTCGCCCAGACGCTCGCGCGGATCCTCAACGTGCCGTTCGCGATCGCCGACGCGACCGCGCTGACAGAGGCGGGGTACGTGGGCGAGGACGTCGAGAACATCCTGCTCAAGCTGATCCAGGCCGCCGACTACGACGTCAAGAAGGCCGAGACCGGGATCATCTACATCGACGAGGTCGACAAGATCGCGCGCAAGGCCGACAACCCGTCGATCACCCGCGACGTGTCCGGCGAGGGGGTGCAGCAGGCGCTCTTGAAGATCCTCGAGGGCACGCAGGCCTCGGTTCCGCCCCAGGGAGGCCGCAAGCACCCCCATCAGGAGTTTCTGACGATCGACACCACCAACGTCCTGTTCATCTGCGGCGGCGCGTTCGCGAACCTGGACAAGGTGATCGAGCGCAGGATCGGGCACAAAGGGGTCGGCTTCGCCGCGGCGATCGAGGCCAAGGCCGAGCGCGACACGGGCGAAGTGTTCGAGCACTGCCTGCCCGAGGATCTGATCGAGTACGGCCTGATCCCCGAGTTCATCGGCCGCTTGCCGGTGATGTCCGCCGTGCACCAGCTCACGCGGGCGGATCTCGTGTCGATCCTCGTCGAGCCGCGCAACGCGCTGGTGAAGCAGTTCCAGCGCTTCTTCTCCTTCGACGGCATCGAGCTCGTGTTCTCGGAGGACTCGCTCACGGCCGTCGCCGAGAAGGGCCTTGCGCGCGAAACGGGAGCGCGCGGGCTGCGCTCGATCATCGAGGAGATTCTGCTGGAGGTGCAGTTCGAGCTGCCCTCGCGCCGCGACGTGAAGAAGTGCGTGGTCACGAAGGAGACGGTCGAAAAGGGCCTCACGCCCACGCTCGTCACGGAAGCCGCACCCGAAGACGCGGAGGACGCCTCGCTGCGCGAGGAGTCCGCCTGAGCGCGGATGACGTCGCTACCATCGCGAATGTGAGCAAGTCCAAGCTCGATCGCGTGAAGGACCTGCCGTGGCTGGCGCTGCTGCAGGCCGTCGTGGTCGTGGGCAGGCGCTGGAGCGCTCTCTCCCAGAAGGACCGCGCGCGCCTGACCGCGCCTCGTACGGGAATCACGAGGCCGGGTCGGCAATCTCAGCGACAAGGAGCGGGCCGAGCTGCGCAGGCTGGTTCGCAAGCTCGACCCCAAGGGCGCCGGCCGCGAACTGCTGCCGCTGATGCGCGGCGGGCGCAAGCGCCGCACGCGTCGCTGATGAGCCGCCGGCCGAGCGGTCGCGCGACGCCCTGGAACGAGGCTCAGGCCGAGCAGCACCTGCGTTCGCTGGAGCTGTTCGGCATGCGCTTCGGGCTTGACCGGATGCGGCGGATGATGACGGTGCTGGGCTCTCCTCAGCAGCGCTTCGACACGATCCACGTGGTCGGCACGAACGGAAAGTCCTCGACCACTCGCATGATCGCGGCGATCCTGGAGCGCCATGGCCTGCGCACGGGCGCCTACACCTCGCCCCATCTGGTGTCCTACACCGAACGCGTGCAGATCGCCGAGCGCGATCTGGACAGCGACACATTCGCGGCGGCCGTCGCGCGGGCGGCGTGGGCGGCCGAGCGGGTCAACCGCACGCTGGCCCAGGACGACCATGTGACCCAGTTCGAACTGCTCACGGCCGCCGCGCTCTGGGAGATGGCGGAGCAGGGGGTGGAGGTGGCGGTCGTCGAGGCCGGGCTCGGGGGGCGCTACGACGCCACCAGCGTGATCGACTCGCGGATCACGGTGCTGACGAACGTGGGGCTCGAGCACACGCGCTGGCTGGGTCCCACGCTCAAGGACATCGCCGAGGAGAAGCTCGCCGTCCTCGTGCCGGGGACGACGCTCCTGCTCGGGGCTGACCTGGCGACGCCGGCGCTGGCGGTGGCGAGCAGGGTGGCGGGGGAGCGAGACGCGCGCATCGTTCGTGTTTCCGGCGGGACCTCGGCCGTGCCGCTGCTGGCGCGGGGATCGTTCCAGCAGCGCAACTTCGCGCTCGCGCGGGCCGCAGCGGAGGCGTATCTGCACGACGCTCCGAGCGCGCGCGCGCGGATCGCGGATCGGGATGTCGCGGCGCCGGGCCATGCCCACGAGCTGGCCGTGCGCGATGCGGCGGCGTCCACAGCGGTACGCGGGCGCCTGCAGGTCATCGAGGGCGATCCGCTCACCGTGTTCGACGGGGCGCACAACCCCCACGCGATGGCGGCGCTGGTCGAGTCGCTCCCGGAGGTTCTGCAGGGCAGGGCAACGGCAGTCGTGCTCGGAGTGCTCGAGGACAAGGACGCCGCGGGCATGCTGGCTGCGCTGCTGGGAGTCTGCGAGCGTGCATGGTTCACCGCTCCGGCCAGCAGTCGCGCCCTCTCGCCCGCCGCGCTCCAGTCGCTCGCGCGCCAGCTCGGGTTCGATGCTGTCACGTGCGAGCCGGCGCCGTGGCGGGCGCTCATGGACGCACGCCGCTGGGCCGGTGAGCGCCGGGGGGTGGTGCTCGTCACGGGCTCGGTCTACCTGGTCGGGGACCTGTTGGATCGGCTCGACGGCGGCGCCGCTGAAAGTGGTCCGGAGGCTCTCACGCGCGGCTCGATGAGATGAACGACGACGGTCCATCCGTGCTCACGATGATCGGCGCCGTGGCGCTGATCGTGGCGCTCGTGATCCTGGTGTTCTTTGCCGCTGGTTACGGATTCGGCCGGTTGTTTCTCTAAACTCACCCGGCCGATGCCACTTCTGGCCTATTTCGGAATCGAAAGCAGCGGCCTGAATCTGGTCATCGACCTGTTGATTCTGTTCGTAGTCGTCCTGTACCTCTCTCTGATCTACTGGACCTACGCGGACGCGCGGCGCAGGATCCTCGACCCGATGCTGGTCGGCTGCTCGACGGCAGCGTCCCTGTTCCCGTTCGTCGGCACGATCGTCTACATCATCCTGCGTCCACCCGAGTACCTCGAGGACGTGCGCGAGCGAGAGCTCGAGATGCAGGCGGCCGAGGCGCGCCTGCATGAGCTGGACAACGGGCTGTGCCCCTACTGCGACTACCGGATCGAGCGCGACTTCATCCGCTGCCCGAGCTGCCTGCGCAAGCTGAAGGAGCGCTGCGTGAGCTGCTCGCGCCCGCTCGACCAGGCTTGGACGATCTGCCCCTACTGCGAGACCGAGGTCCCCGGCCTGACCACGTCGCGCCGCTCGCGTCGCCGTCGCGGGGCGGGGGTCGAGAGCGAGCGAGCGGAGATCGGAGGCTCCGGCGCGGGGACGCCGGGGCGCGCGGCAAAGCGGGCCGGCTCAGAGCCGGGGATCGACGGTCAGCTCAGCGAAACCAACCCGGAGATCGGCAAGCAGGCGCTGGACGAGGACGACGACGGCTTCAGCGCTGCGCCCATCGTCGCCCCCGAAACGAGCGCCGGCGCCCGCGGCGCAGGGCGCGCCGGGCGCCCTGGCGGTCGTCCGCGTTCTGCGCCCTGAAGCCTGCAACTGTCCTGAACACGATTCGCGACCAAAGCTGAGGTGCACATGGAGCGCACGCTGATCCTGGTCAAGCCCGACGCCTTCGCCCGGGCCCTGACCGGCGAGATAATCTCCCGGTTCGAGCGCAAGGGGCTGAAGATCGTGGCGATGCGCCACATGACCGTGACCCGAGACCTGGCCGAGCGCCACTACGCCGAGCACGCCGAGCGCCCGTTCTTCGGCGAGCTCGTCGAGTTCATCACCTCTGGGCCGATCGTCGCGATGGTGCTGGAGGGCGCGGACGCCGTGAGGGCCGCCCGGCAGGTGATCGGGGCGACCGATCCGCTGGAGGCCGCCACCGGCTCGATCCGAGGCGACTTCGCGGTGGAGGTGGGACAGAACATGGTCCACGGCTCGGACTCACCCGAGTCCGCCGCGCGCGAGTCCGCGCTGTTCTTCGGAGAGCTGTAGCTCACGGGGGCGGGGCCATGGAGGGCGCGCCAGGCAGGGGCGCCGAGACGGGGGTTCCTGTGCTCGTCCTCGCCTCCTCCTCACCGCAGCGCCGGGCGATCCTTGAGCGTCTTGGGGTCAGCTTCGTGGTGCGGGCGTCGGGAGTCGCGGAGCTCGACCAGGGCGATCCGCCGGCGATCGCCCTCGAGAACGCGCTGCGCAAGGCGCGTGCAGCGTGCAGGCCGGGTGCGCCCGAGGCCGTGCTCGGGTGTGACACGCTGGTCGCGCTGGACGGCGTCGATCTACGGCAAGCCCGCGGACGAGAACAGCGGCCCGTGAGACGCTGAGGGCGCTGAGCGGCGCGACGCACGAAGTGCTCAGCGGCCTGGCGCTGCTCCTGCCCGGAGGGGGCCGCGGCCGCAGGCGAGTCGCAGGCCACACCGCCCGTTTGCGGTGAGCCTCGCACCGCGATCGCGCGCACGGCGGTCACATTCCGTGTGCTGGACGAAGGTCTGCTGGATTGGTACCTGGCCACCGAAGAGTGGCGCGGGCGGGCTGGTGGATATGCCATCCAGGGCGCCGGGGCGGCGCTCGTGCGCAGCGTGGAAGGGGATTACGAGAACGTCGTCGGCCTGCCGCTCACGACCCTGCTCGACCTCTATCCGGAGCTCCTCAGCAGATGATCGAGGGCGCCTGCGGCGCCCTGTCGGTGCGTGCGCGGCGACCGACCCGTTGCGCCCCCTCGGAGGGCGCGTTTGGCCTGCAAATCCGCTGGCAGCCGCTCTCAGCCGCGGGCGGGCGTCCGCTACACTGGCCCGCGGGTACACCCCGGACACGCGCGCTTCCAGAAGGCGCGTCGCGGAGCAGCGTCGCGAAACCGAATTCGGGCGGTGCCTCCTCTCAATATATGGGCATTTTCAGCTACCTAACCGGATTCGGCGGCCGCGACATGGCGGTCGATCTGGGGACGGCCAACACGCTCGTGTACGTGCGCGGGCGCGGGATCGTGCTCTCGGAGCCGAGCGTGGTCGCGATCGATTCGCGCACCGGTGAAGTACACGCGGTGGGGATCGAGGCCAAGCGCATGCTCGGTCGCACGCCCGGCACGATCCAGGCGATCCGCCCTCTCAAGGACGGGGTGATCGCCGACTTCGACGTCACCGAGGAGATGCTCAGGCACTTCATCCAGAAGGTCCACCAGAACCGCTGGGCGCACCCGCGGGTCGTGGTGTGCGTGCCCTCCGGGGTGACCGGGGTCGAGAAGCGCGCGGTCGAGGAGGCGTGCCTGTCGGCCGGCGCGCGCACGGCCTACCTGATCGAGGAGCCGATGGCGGCGGCGATCGGGGCGGGACTGCCCGTGGGCGAGCCCACCGGCTCCATGGTCGTGGACATCGGCGGGGGCACCTCGGAGGTGGCGGTGATCTCGCTCGGCGGGATCGTGGTCTCGCAGTCGATCCGCGTCGGCGGAGACGAGATGGACGAGGCGATCATCAACTACGCCAAGAAGGAGTACAAGCTGCTGATCGGTCAGCAGACCGCCGAGGAGCTCAAGCTCGAGATCGGATCGGCCTGCGTGATGGCCGAGGAGCTGCAGGCGGAGATCCGCGGTCGTGACATGGTCGCCGGGTTACCCAAGACCGTGGTGCTGACCAGCGAGGAGATCCGCCAGGCACTCGAGGAGCCGCTCAGCCAGATAATCGATGCGGTCAAGGAGACGCTGGACCGCACCCCGCCGGAGCTGGCCTCGGATATCATGGACCGCGGTATCATGCTCGCCGGCGGCGGTTCGCTGCTGCAGGGACTGGACGAGCGGTTGCGCGAGGAGACCCAGATGCCGGCGCACCTGGCGGAGTCGCCGCTGACCTGCGTGGCCGTCGGTTCGGGTCGCTCCCTGGAGGAGTTCGAGGCGATCCATCGCTCCAACCGCAGCTCGCGCAACCGCAGGCGGCGTTGAGCGTCCGTGACTCTGCAAGAGTGAACACCCCGCTGTGACGGGCCCGCCCACGTTGAGGGTACTCTTCTCTTTGAACGCTTCGGAAGGCATATATCCGTGTACGACAAGACGGTCCGGCGTCGACGTGCTGTGCTCGTGCTGCTCGTCGTGCTCTCTCTGCTGCTCCTGACCGCCTACTTCGGGGAGGCGCCCGGCGGTCGACTGCACGCGGTGCAGCGTGATTTCCTGACCGTCGTCTCACCGATCCAGAACGGCGCCAACAAGGCGCTGAAGCCGGTCCGTGACATGTTCGGCTGGGTCGACGACACGGTGCACGCCAAAAGCCAGCGCAATCAGCTTCGCAAGCAGGTCGACAAACTGCATCGGGAACTGATCGCCAACCAGGCTGAAAAACGCTCCTACCGCGAGCTGCTGGCCATGTATCACCTGGACAACCAGCTGAACGTGAACGACTACCACCCGGTGACCGCCACGGTGGTCGGCAAATCGCCAAACATCTGGTACGCGACGGTGGTGATCGACAAAGGAGAATCGGCCGGCGTGCGCGTCAACGACCCTGTGATCAACGGCGAAGGCCTGGTCGGCAAGGTTGCGCAGGTCGCCTCCGACGGAGCCCAGGTGAGCCTGATCACGGACAGCTCGATGGGCGTGTCGGCGCGGATCGGCACGACCAACGCGACGGGAATCGTCCAGCCCAAGGTCGGCGATCCCAACGACCTGCTGCTCCAGTACCTGCCGGCCAACACGCAGGCCAATCCAGGGGACTATGTCGTGACGTCGGGCACGGTGGCGAGCCCTGATGATTCGCTGTATCCACCGGGGATACTGATCGGACAGGTCACCTCGGTGAACGAAGAAAGCGCCTACAAGTCGGTCAACGTACGCCCCGCGGCGAACCTGCACAACCTCGACGTCGTGCAGGTGCTGACGGCGGCGCGGGGCACGCTGCCGGCCAATCTCAGCCGCCTCGCGGCCAGCCTGCCCGTCGGTCAGAGCGCGGGGGCTGCCACCACGGGTGCAGGCGAACGGCTCGCCGCGACGGGAGCCGGCGGGTGACCGGTTCGGGGATCTCGGCTGGGCTGCTCGTCCGGATCGCACTGCTCTCGGTGGTCGTCGTGTTCTTTCAGATCGGGGTCGTCTCGGAGGTTCCGCTGTTCGGTGTCAACATCGACCTCTCCCCGCTCGTGGTGGCGTTCGTGGGGCTGCTGTGCGGCTCGACGCTGGGCGCGGCGACGGGCTTCGCGGTCGGGCTGCTCGTCGATCTGACGCTCGTGCAGACGCTGGGTGTGACCTCGTTGATCTTCACCCTCATCGGCTACTGGTCAGGGCGCCTGCGCGAGCTGCGCGACCCCCAGGCGGCGATCACCCCGCTGCTGGTCGGTGGCGCGGCCTCGGCCGCCTCGCTCGTGGGCTACTCGCTCATGGAGTTCCTGCTCGGGGTAGATGCTCCCGTGAGCCTTGAGCTCTTGCGGCAGATCGTGATCGGCATCGTGCTGAACACCGTCATCGCGCTGCCGATGTGGGCGATCGTGCGCCGCAGCCTTGAGGGCGGTTTGCCGGATGATCCGCGACGCCGACGCCGGCGCGCCTACACGACCGGCGGATTGAGCCCGCTCTCGCGCCGCGCATGAGCAGCCTCGAGCGCGCTCGTCCGAGCGACCCGCGCCTGCCGGTCTCGCCGCAGCTGGCCCTTCGCGTGGCCGTGCTTGGGGGTGTGGCGATGGCGATGTTCGCGATCATCTTCTTCCGCCTGTGGTATCTGCAGGTGCTGACCGGCGAACAGTACGTCCAGCAGGCGAACGCCAACCGCGTGCGCGATCTCCCCATCCCCGCGCCGCGCGGGCAGATCCTCGATCGCGAAGGTCAGCCGGTCGTGACCAGCAGGGTGACCAACGCGGTGCAGATCGTGCCCTCGGCGCTGCCGCCCGCGGGTCGGCGCCGCCTGGCGCTCTACCGGCGGCTGGGGGCGCTCCTGGGGATGAGCGGCCAACACATCCAGGCGCTCGTCGTACGCGGGCGAAGCGCCGTGCCCTATGCGCCGGTGACGATCAAGACCGATGCGGGTCCGGGCGTGCTGACCGTTCTGGGCGAGCGCCAGAGCGACTTCCCGGGCGTCGTCCAGCAGCCGGTCTCGGTCCGCGCCTACCCCAACGGGGAGATGGCCGCCCAGGCGTTGGGCTACGTGGGTCAGGTCTCCGAAGCCGATCTCAAGCTGCGCGCCTTCCACGGCGTACAGCCGGGTACCGTGGTCGGGCAGGAAGGACTCGAGTACTTCTATGACCGCTACCTGCGCGGGCGGGCGGGAGTGCAGCGGGTCGAGGTCAACGCCTCGGGCTACCCCGTCCCGAGCACCCTCGCTCCCACCCAGCCGCTGGCGGGCCACAGCCTCAGGGTGACCCTTGACCTGGGCCTGCAGAAGGAGGCTGAAAAGGCACTCCTCGAAGGGATCGAACACGCCAGGGGCGGGGGCAAACCGGCTGTCGCGGGCGCGTTCACGGCGCTCGATCCCCGCACCGGGCAGATCCTGGCGATCGGCTCCTCTCCGAGCTTCAACCCGAACAAGTTCGCCAAACCTCTGACGAAGGCCGAATATGCCGCGCTCAAGGGCAGCGGCACCGCCGGCGGCCCCCTGACCGACCGTGCCGTCAACGGCACCTATCCGACCGGCTCGACGTTCAAGCCGATCACCGCGATGGGCGCGCTCGAAGCGGGCGTGATCAACCCCTCGGAGGGTCTCGGTGCCGGCCAGTGCATATACGTGTCGACCGAGCCCTTCTGCAACGCGGGCAAGGCCGACTATGGGCCGGTGGGGCTGGTGCAGGCGCTGAAGGTCTCATCCGATACGTACTTCTTCGAAGTGGGCGAGCTCGCCAACAGCCACGGCAGCGTGATCCAGCGCATGGCCAGGAAGCTGGGGATCGGCAGCTCGACCGGTGTGGACCTGCCGAGCGAGTTCCAAGGGGTGATCCCTGATCCGGCATGGCGGGCGCGGGAGAACAGGCTGCAGCTGCAGTGCGAACGTCGCCCGCATCATCCCCCGTGCGGCTACGTCGCCGAAGTCCGGCCGTGGAGCGTCGGCGACAACATGGATCTGGCTGTCGGCCAGGGCGACCTGCTGACCGACCCGCTGCAGATGGCGGTCGCCTATTCGACCCTCGCGAACGCCTACCGAAACGGCGGCTCGGGAACGGTCGTTACCCCGCATCTGGGGATGGAGATCGATGACTCGCAGGGGAGGCTGGTGCAGGCGCTGAGCTTCCCGCCGCGGCGCCACGTGCAGCTGAACCCCTCCGATCTGAGCCTCGTGATGGAAGGCATCCACGACGCCGCCAGCCAGCCGGGGGGTACCTCCGCCGACGTGTGGACCGGCTGGGATCAGGGCAAGGACCCCGTCTACGGCAAGACCGGCACCGCGCAGCACGAAGGCAAGGAAGATCAGTCGTGGTACATGTGCTATATCGGCGACGCCCAGCGGCCGATCGTGATCGCGGTCACCGTCGAGCAGGGCGGCTTCGGCGCTGAAACCGCCGCGCCGATCGCGCGCCTGATCGCCTCCAAGTGGTACGGAGTGCACGAGCAGTTCGTCGCCGGAACGTCCAAGACACTATGAGCCTATGAGCCCACCCTCGAGTTCCGCGTCGATCGGCGCATCGGGCGTACGCTCTCCCATCTCCTCGCCGGACGAGCAGGCTGCGCCCGTCGGGGCGCGCACGTTCACGCTGCCGCTGGACCCGCTGCTCACGCTGTCGGCGCTGGGGCTGGCGATCGCCTCGATCGTGACCCTCGGTCCCACCACCCAGAACGTGGTGGCCGGCCAGCCCGACTACTACGTCCACAGGCAGGCGATCTACCTGATCGTCGGCGGCCTGCTCATGCTGGCGCTCTCACGCTTTGACTACTCGCGCCTGCGGCCGCTGAAAAACGGGATCTACGCGACCCTGATGCTCAGCATCCTGGCGGTGCTGGCCGCGGGCCACAGCGCACAGGGAGCCCAGCGCGCGATCGCCCTGCCGGGCTTCTCCTTCCAGGCGTCCGAGCTGGGCAAGGTGCTCCTGATCCTCTCACTGTCGGCGTTCGTGGTGGACAGGTCGCGACGGCTGCGCGAGCGCGAGACGACGGTCTGGGTGATGCTCGCCGCGCTCGTGCCGGCGATGTTCGTGATCGCCCAGCCGGACCTCGGCTCGGGCATGGTCTACATGGTGATCGCGTTCACGCTGCTGTTCGTGGCGGGCAGCCCCTGGCGACACCTGGCCGCGCTCGTCGTGCTCGTGGCGCTGTCGCTCTCCTTCGTGCTCGTGGCCGCGCCCGCGGCGGGAGTTCACGTGCTGAAGCCCTATGAGACGGAACGGTTGACCGCATTCCTGCACCCGACCACCAACTACCAAAAGGAGGGCTACCAGCAGGAGGAGTCGAAGATAGCGATCGGGTCAGGCCAGAAGACGGGCCGGGGCGTGAAGGCCCCACTGGTCCGCTTGAACTATGTGCCCGAGGCCCACACAGACTTCGTCTTCGCCGGCGTCGGCGAGCAGTATGGCTTCGTCGGCGCGGCCCTCGTGCTGTCCTTATATGCCCTGCTGATATGGCGCACGCTACGCATCCTCGTGATGGCGAAGGATCTGTTCGGTTCGCTCGTCGCGGCCGGCGTAGCGGCTATGCTGATGTTCCAGGTCTTCGTCAACGTGGGAATGACAATTGGGATCATGCCAATTACCGGCGTCACGCTGCCGCTCATGAGCTATGGCGGCTCGTCGGTGATCACGACCCTGTTGGCGGTGGGCCTGCTGCAATCGATCTACGTCCAGGCGCGCGCCTCTCAAGCGCTGAAGGGCCGCGTCCTGCGCTACTAGACACCAATGTCCGCCGAGCACTCCCCGTCAGACCTTCAGTCCGTCCGCTTCTTAGAGGGAGCGCCTCTCGGGGCGCTCCTCGTGTGCGAGGGCCTAGGTCATGGCGCCGTGGACGCGTCACCGGCCGGTTGGGAGCGTGCGAACCCTCAACTCGCACGCGCCTTCATCCGTTGCCCACACACGCGGTGCTCGGCCGGTTCCAATACCGAAAGACTGGATCAAATTGAAAAAGCAAGTGCTTGTCAGCGTCGATCGCGCGGAGACGCGCGTGGCGCTCCTGGAGGCGGGCGGTGCGCCCGCCGCCCTGCGTCCCTCATCGGCGGGGCGGCGATCGGCCAGCCCGCGCAAACGGCGCGGGAGTCCGGATACCGGATATCGCATCGCCGAGCTCTATCTGGAGCGCCGCGGCGGACGCTCGATCGTCGGCAACATCTACAAGGGCAAGATCGACAACGTGCTCCCCGGCCTGGAGGCTGCGTTTGTAGATATAGGGCTTGAGAAGAACGGCTTTCTGCACGTTGACGAGATCGTGCTGCCGGGGGTCGAGGCCCCCAAGCGCGGGCGTGGGAGTGGGAGCGGCCGCAAGATCTCGGATCTGCTGGCGCCCGGCCAGGAGATCGTCGTACAGGTCGTCAAGGATCCGCTGAAGACGAAGGGTGCGCGCCTGTCGATGGAGCTGACGATCGCCGGGCGCTACATGGTCTACGCGCCCACGGGTGAGGGGGTTGGCGTGTCGCGCCGCCTGGAGGACCGTGAGCGCGAACGCCTGCGCCGCCAGACCGCCAACCTCGTGCTCGACGGCGGCGGCGTCATCGTGCGCACGGCAGCCCATGGCGCCAAGCGGGAGGACTTCGAGCGCGAGCTGAAGTACCTGCACAAGCTCCACGAGGTGCTCGTCAAGCGGGTCGAGGAGACGGCTGCGCCGGACCTCGTCTTCCAGGAGGCCGACCTGTCGGTGCGCGTGGTGCGCGACATCTTCTCCGCTCATTTCGAGCGTGCGATCGTCGACGACGAGCAGCAGTACCACCGGTTGGTGTCCTTCTTCACGCGCACGGCACCGGAGCTGGTCGAGCGCGTTGAGCTGTGGGAGCAGCCGGAGCCGCTGTTCGAGGCCTATGGCGTGGACAAGGCCATCGAAGGCGTCATGTCGCGGCGGGTCGACCTTCCCAGCGGGGGCTACCTGATGATCGACTACGCAGAGGCGCTGACGGTGATCGACGTCAACTCCGGCAGCTTCATCAGCCGCGGGAAGGGCGCCGGGCTTGAGGACACGATCACCAAGACCAACCTGGAGGCCGCCGAGGAGGTCGTCAACCAGCTGCGCCTGCGTGACATCGGCGGAATCATCGTGATCGACTTCATCGACATGGCGCGTGCGCGCAACCGCGACGCCGTCATGAAGACGCTGCGCCGGACGCTGGACGAGGATCGCACGAAGACGTTCACGGCCGAGATATCGAAGCTCGGATTGGTCGAGATGACCCGTCAGAACGTGACCGAGGGCGTGCGCGAGATCATGAGCAGGCCGTGTCCCACCTGCGAGGGCGAGGGCGTGATCCGCTCGGAGGAGACGATCGCGATCGAGTTCGAGCGCAAACTGCGCGACGAGGTGCTGGAGCACCCGGATGCGGAAGCGTTCCTCGTACAGATGAACCCCCGTGTGAGCACCCAGTTCACGGGGCACGACTCGCGGGTGCTGCAGACGCTGGAGGCGCAGACCGGCAAGTCGTTCCTGTTCGAGGGCTCCGAAGGGCTCGCGCTGGATCACTTCGCGATCACGTTCATCGGGACCCGTGAGGAGGTCGAGGAGCGGGCGCTGCCCTTCCGCCAGGGCGACGAGGTGCTTGTGGAGATCGTCGAGCCGCATATGTACGACGTGGACGACGCGGTGGCAAAAATAGACGGCTACATCATCTCGATCGCGGGTGCGGCGCCCCATGTCGGCGAGAAGCGGATGGTGCGCATCGACGAGGTTGGCCGCACGGCCGCCAGTGCGCTGCTGCTGGACGAGTCCGGCGAGGTGATAACCGCCCCGGAGCGCAGTCCTGCTGCGCCCCAGTCCGGGCGCTCGCGGGCCAAACGACGTCCTGCGAGCGCTCCGCGCGAGGCCAAACGCGCCGCCGAGGGCGGCGAGACGCGCGCGCGCAAACGCCGCACATCCGCTGGTGCGGAGGATCCCGAGGCACGCCGCGAAGCGGGTTTGAGCGAGTCGCAGACCGCCAGCGACTCTGAGCCTGAGGAGGTCCTCGCGACGAGCGCGGGCGGCGCCGATGACGCGCCTGCGGCCGAGGGCAAGAGCGATGACGTACAATCCAAACCTCGGCGTCGTGGCCGCAGAGGCGGGCGACGCCGTTCCGCTGCCAAGGCACGGGCATCCACGGAGTAGCTCAAGGCCTGCCGGCCAGGACGGACGCCAGGCGCTTTGCAAGATGAGAAGGACGAGATTGGGACACACATGTACGCGATCGTGAAGACTGGCGGAAAGCAGTACCGCGTAGAGCGCGGGCAGCAGCTGCTGATCGAGCGCCTCCCGGCCGAGGAAGGCTCAGACGTGGCGCTCGAGCCGATCCTGTATCGCTCCGAGGAGGCCGTGTTCGACAAGGCGGGGCTTCAGAAGGTGAAGGTCACGGCGAAGGTGCTGGCCCACGTGCGCGGTGAGAAGCTGCGCGTGTTCAAGTTCAAGCCCAAGCGAGGCTACAAGCGACGCACCGGCCACCGCCAATCGCTCACTCGGATCGAGGTCACCGAGATCGCCCTCCAGAGCGCGAAACCCAAAGCCGCTCGAGCGAGCTCGCTCGAGGGCGCGGACGCTCCCGCCGAGGCGCCCAAGGCCAAGCCGAAGCCGGCGGCGGCCCCCAAGTCGAAGGAGAAGGAGAAGGTGGACGGTGGCTCATAAGAAGGGACTTGGCTCCAGCCGCAACGGGCGCGAATCCAACGCCCAGCGCCTCGGCGTGAAGACGTTCGCCGGGCAGGTCGTGAGCGGTGGCGAGATCATCGTGCGCCAGCGCGGCACCCGCTTCAAGCCCGGCGACGGCGTGGGCATCGGCAAGGACGACACGCTGTACGCGCGGGCCGCGGGGACGGTGCAGTTCACGAGCGGCCGGCGTGGGCGCTTCGTGAGCGTGCTGCCCGACGGCGACGAGGCCTGAGGCGCGAGCGGTGAATCCGCGGCGGGGCGCGTTCCTCCTCGCCGCCGGACGCCTCGCGCTGGGAGCGGCGGTGCTGGCCGCGCCCGAGAAGGTGACGGCCGGTTGGTTGGGAAAGCACGCCGGGCATCCGGGCGTGCGCTACCTCGCACGGTCGCTCGGCGCGCGAGACGTGGCGCTCGGAATCCTCGTGCTGCAAACGCTGGACGATCCCGAGCTCGGGCCTCGCGCGCAGGTCGCGTGCGCGCTGGTCGACTCGGTGGATGCGCTGGCCACCGTCGCCGCGCGCGGCGATCTGCCGATAGCCGGGATGGCCGCCACGGTCGCGGTGGCGGGAGGGGCGGCCGGCGCGGGCTTTGTCTTCGCGCACAGGCTTGCCCGCCCCTGATCGAGCGACCCGCGCCCGCGCCTATCCCTGCTGGGCGATCGGCCGGATGAGGATCTCGTTGACGTCCACGTGCGCGGGCTGGGAGACCGCGTACATCACCGCTCGCGCGATGTCGTCATCGTTCAGGGCGTCGGTCGGACGGTTATCGAAGAACGGGGTATCCACCATGCCGGGCTCGATCAGGGTCACCCGCACGCCGCTGCCCTGCAGATCCTGCCGAGCGGCCTCGCCCATGGCCGTGACGGCGTGCTTGGTGCAGGAGTACATGGAGCCGGGTATGACGCGCCGGCCGGCCACACTCGAGGTCAGGAGCAGGTGTCCGCGCGTGTCGGTGAGCGCGGGGATCGTGGCGCGCAGCGTGAGCGCCGCGCCGTACACGTTCGTGAGGATCATCTCGCGCCAGTGCTCGGGGGTGTCCTTCAGGAAGCCACGCGCTCCTCCGAAGCCCGCGTTGGCAAAGGCCGCGTCGATCCGTCCAAAGCTCGACAGGGCGGCGTCGACCATGCGCTGCTGGTCATCCCACTCGACCACGTCACAGACGCTCGCAAGCGCGCGCTCGGGCCCGCCGAGCTCGTCGGCCAGGGCGTCGAGGCGCTCGCGCGAGCGCGCCGCAAGCACCACGCGCCAACCATCCGCGCTGGCGTGGCGGGCTGTCGCAGCGCCGATCCCTGAGGAGGCGCCCGTGATCAGAAAGACAGGGTCTGGGGACTGTGGGGAATCCTGACTCATCGACATTTCTGCTCCTTGCTTTGGGATAGATGGGCGGCGATCTGCTCGGCGCTGCTGTCACGATGCCTGGATGCTCCACGATCGCGCAAGGATCCACGTTCAGGCCGGCGCCGGCGGTGACGGTTGTGTGAGCTTCCGCCGCGAAGCGCACGTGCCTCGTGGCGGACCCGACGGGGGCGATGGCGGACACGGCGGAGCGATCCTGCTCGTGTGCGACGACTCGCTGCGCGATCTGCAGGAGTTCAGGCGCAAGAGCCACTACCGAGCCGGGCGCGGTGGCCACGGCGAGGGCTCGCTTCGCCACGGGGCGGACGGCGAGACCCTGCACATCAGGGTGCCTCCGGGGACGCAGGTGAGCGTGCTGGAGGATGAAGCCGGGGATCTCGGCGGGCGCCGCTGGGAGCTGCTCGCGACGGGCCAGATGGCGACGGTCGCTCGGGGCGGAGCCGGCGGAAAGGGAAACAAGCACTTTGCCACCGCCACCCGTCAGGCGCCGCGCTTCGCCGAGCGCGGCCTTGCGGGGCAGGAGGGCTGGCTGGAGCTGAGACTCAAGCTGCTGGCGGATGTGGGGCTGGTGGGCATGCCGAACGCCGGCAAGTCCTCGCTCCTGGCGCGGCTCACGCGCGCGGCGCCGAAGGTGGCCGCTTATCCCTTCACGACGCTCTCTCCGGTGCTGGGGGTCCTCGAAGGCGAGGAACGCCAGCTGGTGGTCGCGGACATCCCCGGGCTGATCGAGGGTGCAAGCGAGGGCGCCGGCCTCGGACACGACTTCCTGGCCCATGTCGAGCGCACGCGCCTGCTGGTGCACGTGCTGGACATGGCCCCCGAGCTCTCCGCCGGCGAGGACGCAGATGCATCGGTGAATCACGCGACGATCGAGCGGGAGCTGGTGGCCCATGACGAGCGGTTGGCGCGGCTGCCGCGCATGCTGGCACTCGCCAAGGCCGATCTCCTGGCCGAGGAGCGCGTGCGGGAGGCGGTCGCCGAGTGGGAGCGGAGGCTCGGCCCCGAGGTGCCGGTGATCGCCACCTCGAGCGCGACGGGCGCCGGGCTGAGCGAGCTGGCGAGCGAGCTGCGCCGGCGCGTGGCCCCGCTGAGCACACCCCTGGAGCCCTCCGCCGAGGGGGATCTCGCGCAGGCGGGCGGAGAGGAGCTGGCCGAGCACATGGTGTTTCGGCCCGCGGCCGCTGCCGGCTTTCGGGTCGAGCGTCTCGGGCCGCGATCGTTCGCCGTGCGGGGAAGGGGCATCGAGCGGCTTCTGGCGCGGTATGACGTGGAGAACGAAGATGCGATGGCCCATGTGGAGGGAAGGCTCAGGAGCATCGGCGTGTTGAAGGCGCTCGAAGCCGAGGGGTTTCAGTCCGGTGACGAGATCGAGATCGCCGGCGAGACCTTCGAGCTGGATCCGGGCTCGGCCTCCTAGCCGCGCGCGTTCGTGCCCTCCGTGCAAATAAGCTCAGCTGGATGAGACGCGTGGTGGTGAAGCTCGGCTCGAGCGTCGTGGCGGACGGCGATGGAGAGGTGCGCCTTGAGGTGCTCGCGCGCGTCTGTGATGCGCTTGCGGCCCTGCACGGCGAAGGCGGGGAGGTGATCGTGGTCACGAGCGGCGCGATCGCGCGTGGTATGCAGGTGATGGGCCTGCCCCAGCGTCCGAGCACGATCGGAGAGCTGCAGGCGGCAAGCGCAGTGGGTCAGGGCAAGCTCTACCGGATCTACGACGAGCTCCTGCGCGAGCGGGCTGTGACGAGCGCGCAGGTGCTGCTCACCTTCTTCGACATGAGCGCCCGGACCCACTACCTGAACGCGCGCCAGACGCTCACCACGCTCCTGGACTGGCGGGTGCTCCCGGTGATCAACGAGAACGACACGACCGCCACCGACGAGATCTCCTTCGGCGACAACGACTTCCTGGCCGCGCAGGTGGCGGTGCTGGTCGCGGCCGAGGAGCTGGTCCTGCTGACCGACATCGATGGCCTGTTCACCGCTGATCCGCGGCTGCACCCAGACGCACGGATCGTGAGCGTGGTGAGCGACTTCACCGCCCTTGAGGACCTCGAGATCGGGCACACCACCTCGCCGCTCGGCTCGGGCGGGATGCGCTCGAAGGTGGTGGCCGCCGACATGGCCACGGCGGCGGGGATCTCGACCGTGATCTGTAACGGCCTCAGCACCGATGCCCTGGAGACCGTGCTCGCGCGCGACCGCGGAGAGGGGGCGGACGCGAAAGGCGGCAGGGGCGTGGGCACGCATTTCCCCGCGCGCGAGGCGCGCTACTCGAGCTTCAAGCTGTGGCTGAAGTACGCCAAGCCGTCGCGGGGCACGCTGTTGATAGACCCCGGGGCTGTCCGTGCGGTGCGCGACGGCAGTGCCAGCCTGCTGCCGGTGGGCGTCGTCGAGGTGCTCGGCGACTTCGACGCGGGCGATGCCGTGGAGATCGCCGCGGGTCCCGCGGCGGACGGGGAGCAGGGCAGGGCGCTGGCCAAGGGGATCTGCAACTACTCCGCACAGGAGCTGCGGCAGGTGCTCGGCCTGAAGTCAGCGGCCGTCCGGGAGATCCTGCCGCGGGCCACCGAGGAGGCGGTGCACCGGGACTACCTGGTCGTGGACTGAGGGCCCGGGACGTCGCCGTGGTCAGTTCGAGCCGCGGACGCCCGCCAACGGCCACCGGCTTGGTGCCCTGAAGCGTTCGTCGTACCCTTTAGGGCCATGGCCACCGTCATCTCTCCAGTCGCAGACATCTGCCGCGCAGCCAAGCAGGCGGCGCGTGAGCTTGCGCGGACCGACGCAGCGGTCAAGGACGCGGCGCTGGCGGCCATCGCAGCCGCGCTGGAGGACCGCGGGCATGAGATCCTCGAGGCGAACGAGCGCGACATGCAGGCCGGTCAAGAGGACGCGATCGGCGAGGCGCTGCTCGATCGACTGCGCCTGGACGAGACGCGCATCGCGGCGATCGCCCAGGCGGTGCGCCAGATCGCGGCCCTTGCCGACCCGGTCGGCGAGGTCATCGAGGGCCAGCGCCTGCCCAACGGCCTGGATGTGCGCAAGGTGCGGGTGCCGCTGGGCGTCGTCGCGGTCGTCTACGAGGCGCGGCCGAACGTGACCATCGACGCGGCCGCGCTGTGCTTGAAGTCGGGCAACGCGATCGTCCTGCGCGGGTCATCCTCGGCCACTCACTCCAATGCGGCGCTCGCCCAGATCGCCGCCGAGGCAGCAGTTGCGAGCGGACTGCCGAGCGGCTGCGTCAACCTGGTGGCGGGAGGCGGCCGTGAGGAGCTCGCAGAGCTGGCCACCCAGAGCGACACCGTCGATCTGATCATCCCGCGCGGCGGCGAGGGCCTCAAGCAGGCGCTGCAGGCCGTGGCCACGATCCCTGTCATCTACGCCGCCTCGGGCAACTGCCACGTGTATGTGGACGCCTCCGCCGACCTCGATCGATGCGGAGGCGATCGTGATCAACGCCAAGACCCAACGCCCCGGCGTGTGCAACGCCGCCGAGACGCTGCTCATCCACGCAGACGTCGCGCCGGAGTTCGTCCCGCGCATCCTGCGCTCGCTCGGCGACGCCGGCGTGCTGGTGCGCGCGGACGAGCGCACCCTGGCGCTCGCGGCCGGGCGAGGCGGGGGTTCGCTTGACGCTTCAGAGGCACAGGCGCCCAACGGGGCGCTGGAGATCGCGGGCGAGGAGGACTGGGCCAGCGAGTATCTCGCGCTCACGCTCGCCGTCGGCATCGTGGATTCGGTGGAGGAGGCGATCGAGCACATCGGCCGCTACGGCAGCGGCCACTCCGAGGCGATCGTCACCCGCGACACGGCCGCGGCCCGGTCCTTCCAGCTGGGGGTCGACGCAGCGTGCGTGTACGTGAACGCATCCACCCGCTTCACCGACGGCGGGCGAGTTCGGGATGGGGGCGGAGATCGGCAACTCCACGCAGAAGCTCCATGCGCGCGGACCGATCGGCCTGCGCGAGCTGTGCACCACCAAGTACCTCATCGAGGGCGACGGGCACGTCCGCGGTTGAGGACCCTGTTGATCCTGACGGGCCGGCGGTGGGCCGTGAGCAGCCGCTCAGGCGCATCGGCATCCTCGGCGGAACGTTCAACCCACCTCACCTCGGGCACCTTGCGGTCGCGCGTCACGCACTCGACGAGCTGGGTCTCCAGCGGGTGTTGATGATGCCTGCGCACATCCCGCCGCACAAGCTCGCCGAGGAGGACCCCGGCCCGGAGCACCGCCTGGGGATGTGTCGCCTGTGCGTCGCGGGGATCGACGGCCTGTCGAGTCTGTGCGCTTGAGATCGAGCGCGGCGGGCCGTCCTACACCGTGGATACCCTGCGAGCCATACACGTCAGCCATCCGGACGCACAGCTGACGTTCATCGTCGGAGCGGACACCGCGAGCACGCTGCCCGCGTGGCGCGAGCCGGCAGAGCTGTTGGAGTTGGCCGATCTCGCCGTGGCCGCGCGCACGGGCTCCGGGCGGCGCGACGTGCTCGACACCGTCACCCCGCTCTTCGCGGCTCGCCGGCAGGCGAGGCGGCGATCGCTCGTCGGCACCGATCACGTTCCTGGACATGGCCGCGATCGAGGTCTCCTCCTCGATGGTCCGCGAGCGAGTGGCGCGGGGAGCCCCGATCGACGATCTTGTTGGAGTAGCCGGTGGCGCGCTACATAGCGAGCACGACCTGTACGCCGGGCCCGCGGGGGTCGAGGGCTGATGCGACCCGAGGAGCTCCTCTCCGAGGTGGCACGGTACGCGGCCGACAAGAAGGCCGTGGACGTCGTCGAGCTCGACCTGAGGGGCGTGCTCGGCTACACCGACTTCTTCCTGGTCTGCTCGGGCAACACCGGCCGTCAGGCGAAGGCGATCCACGACGGCATCCTCGAGGGGCTGAAGCGCGAGCACGAGCTGCTGCCCCGCCGCGTCGAGGGATCGGGCGGTGCCGGCTGGATCCTGATGGACTATCTGGACGTCGTCGTGCACATCTTCACACCCGAGGCGCGCGAGTACTACCGCCTCGAGCAGCTCTGGGGCGAGGCCCCGTCGCGTGCCGCGGGGGAGAGCGCGCTAGGGGAGTGAGCCAGGACACGCTCGAGCCGCGCCCCCCGCATGAGTCGCCGTGATGCGCGAAGGCGAGCGCGTGACGCCGCTCGAGCTGTTCTTCGACCTCGTGTTCGTGCTCGCCCTGACCCAGTGCACGGCGCTGATAGTGAGGACGCCGACGTGGGAAGGGATGCTCAAGGGCCTGCTCGTGCTCGGCATGCTGTGGTGGTCGTGGGTCGGATACGCGTGGCTCACGAGCGTGGTCGACCCCGAGGAGGGGGCCGTGCGCCTGGTGATGTTCGCGGCGATGGCGCGCGTTTCTCGTCGCCGCGCTGTGCGTCCCGGGGGCCTTCGGCTCCGAGGCGCTGCTGTTCGCGTTCGCCTACGCGGCGGTGCGCACCGCCCACATCGTGCTGTTCATGCTCGCCAGCCGCGAGGACGCGGCGCTGCGCCGCTCGGTCCTCGGGCTCGCCGTCAGCACGGCGATCGGCGTCGGGCCTGCTGTTCGTCGCCGCGTTCACCTCCGGCGGCGTGCAGCTCGGACTGTGGGGCCTGGCCCTGGTGCTCGACGCGGGTGGTCCCTTCCTGTTCGGCGCGGAGGGCTGGAAGCTCGTGCCCGGACACTTCGCCGAGCGCCACGGGGCGATCGTGATCATCGCGCTGGGCGAGTCGATCGTCGCGATCGGCGTCGGCGCGAAGGCGACGATCGACGCCGGCATCGTCGTCGCCGCGGTGCTCGGGGATCGTGATCGCCGCGGCCATGTGGTGGGTCGTACTTCGACGTCACCGCGATCGTCGCGGAGCAGGCGCCTTGCGAAAGCGCCGGAGGGTCGCGAGCGCAACGAGATCGCTCGCGACTCCTACTCCTACCTGCACTTCCCGATGGTCGCGGGCATCGCCCTGATCGCGGTCGGGATCCAGCGCACGATCGTCGACGTCGACGAGCCGCTGAAGCTCGTCCCCGCCGTGGCGCTGCTGGGCGGCGCGGCCACGTACCTGTTCGCCCACGTGGCCTTCCGGCTGCGCAACATGCACAGTCTCAGCACGCGGCGGCTGGTGTGCGCGTGCGTCCTGTTGGCCCTGGTGCCCGCCGGGGCGTCGCTCGCCCGCGCTGCTTACGCTCGCCATCCTCGCGGCGGTGCTGACGCGCTGATCGCCTATGAGGCGCTTCGCTACGCGGACGTTCGCGACCGCGTGCGACACCAGCTCGCGCGGGAGCCCACTTAACCCTTTTGAGCGATTCGCATTCGCACGGATGCGCACTTCAGGCCGCCTCATCCTCGAAGACCTGCTCGGTTGGGACTCACCGCCATCGGAATCGCGTCAAGGTCTTCGGCCCGACGCGTGTAATCCTCCACCAGCGCCTCCAGCGCTGAGTAGCCGTCACTCTCAAGTCCGCGCTCGACCAGGTATGAACGGTCGGCCCCTCCGGCCGGCCGGTCTGTGACGCGCACGACGTCGTTGACCCGCTGGCCGTACAGAACCCGCTGACCACCTGTGAATTCGTAGCGGCCGAGCTCCACCTGCTCGATCTGTTCAACGAGACTCGCCGCCATCGGGATCGCGTCCAGGCGTCCTGCCTGGCGGGTGTAGTCCTCGACGAGCGCCCTCAGCGCCGAGTATCCATCGCGCTCGAGACCGCGCTCGACGAGGTAGGCGCGGCCCGTTCCGCGGGCCGGGCAGTCGGTGACCCGCACGACGCCGTTGATGCGCTGCCCGTAGAGGACCCGCTGCCCGCTGCAGACGCTGTAGCGCGCCAGCTCGACGCGCTCGCCGACCCTCGGCTTGCGCAGGGCGACTTTCCGTTTCATGGGAGCCTCCTCATTGCCGCGCCATCCGTGACAGCATTCACCTCGGCGAAGCTGTGAGCCGCCGAGCACGTACCTTCACCTGAGTGAAACGTTCGTTTCCAGATGGACGAGAGGACGCCCGGTGCGCGAGATCTCACACCGAGGTCGGAAAAGTTAACCCGAGGCCACTTCAGAAAGCATGTGAAACACACCGTCAGGAACCGCACACGAGCCGCCATTTCAGCCCCCAATCCCCGTGTACGAGGGATCTGTGATTAATTTCACATAAGAGGTATCAGCTGGGGGGTAGCGAGTGGTGCGCCTATGTGGTACCGGGGCGCGAGCAAAATGCGCCACATCGTCCCAATCGGGCTCGAATGGCCCTCCGGGCCCGGCTCAGAGCCGAGTTAGGCTAGGTGTGGGCGGCGTCGCCGGTGTCGCCGAGCTCCTCCAGGCGCAGCGCCACTTCCAACTCGGCGGGGCACGACTGGAGCAGGCGACCGAGCCTGGTCTCTATCGAGTGCAGGCGTCGTTCGACGGTGTGGCGATCGACCTTCAGGGCCGCGGCCGCGGTGGCCGCGTTGCGCCCGGCGGCGAAGTACGCGCGCAACGTCTTGCGCGAGACGGCGCCATCCTTCTCGCTGCCTAGCGGCGACAGGTAGATCTCGTGCAGCGACTGGGCCAGCGTCTCGTCGCGCAGCGCCGTCGCAAGCAGGGCGACGTCGGCGTACCGCGTGAGCGTCTGTGGCTTGCGCAGCGCGACCAGCATGGCGGCCTGGGCCTGACGGTGCGTGAGGCGCCATCCGTCGATTCCCCTGCCCGGTCCCCCGACGGCCAGCGACACGTCCGTGGCGTCCCTCGCTGCGAGCACGCGCTCGAGGTCTGCCATCGCGAGTCTCCGCTGGCCGCCGAACCACGCCCATACGGTCTCCTCACTGCGCGTCACGGTCAGCAGCTGGCGACCGAGTTCCGCGGCCAGGCCGCGAACGGTCTCAGGCGCCCGTGCGCCCATCGCGATCACGCCGAGGTGCTCCGCCTCGAGCTCGTAGTCGAGCTCGTTGGCGTCGACGGGCGCGCCGGCGAGCAGCCTCTGCACGCGCTCGGTACGCCGCAGCTCGGGCGACTGCGATGTGCGCTCGGCCTCCTGCTGGTACTCGTTGGCGATCGATGACGTGAAGTGTTCGAGCAGCCCGCCCAGCGCCCTCAGCACATGGCGCAGCGCGATTCTGTTGCTCGAGAAGTCGCTGTGCTCGGCCTCCTGCATGACGAAGTCCTCGAGCAGCGTGTGGCCGGCGTTGTAGCGCAACAGCACCCTCTCGAGGCTCACCCCGTGGCGAGCGGCGCGGCGCGCCTGGGCGACCGCCGCGGGCGGGATCGGGGGTGGGCCCGCGCCAAACCATTCGTCCCCCTGCTCGATGGCCACGAGGCCGTAGTCCACGGCCTCCGCCACCGCCGCGCGCGCCCCCGCGATGTACTCGGAGTCCTCGCCGGCAGCCGGATCGAAGCCGACGTCGCGGAACCGCGAGACGATCGCCTCCTCGAGCTCTGCTCGCCGTGCGTGCAACCGCTCGGCGAGGCCGGCCCGTGCGCGCTCCAGCGACGCCGCGCCGTCGCCCACGTCGAGCGGCTTGGCCGGTGCCTGAGCCATCACTCCACCCCCCGGGTGGGCCCGGCGGGGAAACGCGTTGGAGCGTGTTCGCTATTCACGGGTGCCACAAACCCCTCCTGAGCGGCGGGTAGGTCGGGGCCACGGCCCCCCCAAGGAGCTCGGCACGGCAAGCGCCAACCATCGCTCCTCGTGAACGATGATGGGAGCAAATCACACTTCAGGGTCCACCGCAACTCGGGCCGGGCGCGCCGGGTGCTGTTCGAAGTGTTGGGCGTGGTTGTCAATGCGGAAACCGTCCTGAACCCTGAGCTGCCGAGACGAACGGTAGCCCGCATCGCAGACGGATTCCCGCCCCACGCCGGCTCGGGCCGGGGCCGGCCAACGGCGGGCGTGCCTCGCTGATAGCGTCGCGGCGGTGAAGGTCGCCAATCTGCACGAGGGTCGGGCGGGCGAGCTGGCCATCGGCCACATCAAGGGCGTGTGGCGCGATCTGGGCCGTGAAGTGGGCACGCGCGCGGTGGGCCTGCGTCGCATCGAGGTCGAGGAGGGGCACTTCTCGACGCCCGCGCACGAGCACGGCGCGGACGAGGAGATCTTCTTCGTGCTCGACGGCGACGGGCTCCTGTGGCAGGACGGCGACACGCATGAGGTGCGGCCGGGCGACTTCATCGTGCATCGGCCGAAACGCGGTCCGCACACGCTGCGCGGCGGGCGCGGGCGGGCTGGACGTGCTCGTGTTCGGCCAGCGGCTCGATCCGTCTCTGACGGCGCTGCCACGGGCCGGTGTCGCGTGGTCCTTCCCTCGCTGGGTGGAGCTTGCCGACGGGGATTCGCCGTTCGCCCGTGAAGCCGCGGCCGGGCCTCCGGAGTGCCCGCCGCCGCAGGCCGGGCGCCCGCCCAACATCATGGCCCTCGACGACGTGCCCGCGATCCTGGACGGTCGGGCGCGGCTCGGCGGCAGGGCCGCCGGTGCGGTCGCCACGGGCCTCAATCACGTGGTCCTGTCCGCCGAGGAGATGGGCGCGCCCGCGCACTGCCACTCCCAGGAGGAGGAGCTGTTCGTGGTGCTCGACGGCAGCGGCGTGCTCGAGTTGTGGCCGCGCGGTGAGCAGAGCGCCGAGGCGCAGCCGCTGAGGACGGGCGACGTGATCTCCCGCCCGCCCGGAACGGGCGTGGCGCATGCGTTCCGCGCCGGTGCCGCAGGGCATGACCTATCTCGCCTACGGCACCCGCGAGCCGAGCGACATGTGCTTCTACCCGCAGTCCGGGCGCGTCTCGCTGCGGGGCCTCGGCATCGCCCTGCGCTCGCCCGAGATCGACTACCTGCCGAATCTCTGAGCGAGCGGCCGTGGGCAGCGCCGAGGTCCCCGTAGCGGTCGCCGTGATCGGGGGCGGCGTGGTCGGGTGTGCCGTCGCCCACGCGCTGGCCCGCCGTGGCGTGGGGGCTGTCCTGCTCGAGGCCGAGCCCGGGTTGGCGCTGGCCGCCAGCGGCACCAACTCCGGCATCCTTCACACGGGCTTCGATGCCAGGCCCGGCGAGCTCGAGACGCGCTTGATCCTGCGCTCGGCTGTGCTGCGCGACGAGCTGCTGGACGAGCTGGGCGTCCCGGTGTGGCGCTGCGGTGCCCGGCTCGCGCCCGGGCGCTCGCGAGGACGAGCAGGCCGCGATCCGCGACCTGGCCGAGAACGCTCGTCTCAACGGCATCGACAGCCGGCTCGAGCGGGACGGCTCCCTGAAGGTGCCCGGCGAGGCCGTGATCGATCCGGTCGCCTTCGTCCACGCGCTGGCGGGCGCCGCGCAGGCGGGCGGCGCCGACGTGAGGCTGAGCGCGCGGGTGAGCGGGCTGGCGAGCGCAGTGGACGGCGCCCTGACGGTCGAGCTCGAGCGAGGAGATCGCCTCCACGCACGCGCGGTGGTCAACTGCGCAGGGCTGTTCGCGGACGAGGTCGCGCGCCTGGCCGACGACGATCCGGTGACGGTGTATCCGCGCAAGGGCGAGTTCCTGGTGTTCTCGCCGCCCGCGGGCGAGGAGCTCGAGGAGATCCTGCTGGCACTGCCCTCGAAGGCTGGGCAAGGGCGTGCTCGTGCTCCCGACGATCGATCGGCTTCTCATCGCCGGACCGACCGCGCGCGAGCGCACGGACAAGCGCGACTGGTCGGTGGAGGCCGATGCGGCCGAGCTGATCCTGCCGGCGGCGCGGCGCATGTACCCGGCGCTCGTGCGGGCCAGGCAGATCTCCTCCTACGCGGGCCTGCGCCCGGCCGGGCGAGACGCGCAGGGCGCCGAGGCGAGCTACGTGATCGAGATGTCGGCGACGCTGCCACGGCTGCTGCACGTGGCGGCGATCCGCTCCACTGGACTGTCGGCATCGCTGGGCATCGGTGAGCACGTGGTCGAGGTGCTTGCCCGCGAAGCGGGAATCGAGCTGGACCCCGTGCGTCCGCTGCCGGCCCCGCGGCCCGTGATGCCGGTGCACCCCTGGTGGGAACGCGGGGCGCGATACCACGCGACCCCCGCGCCAGGGCGGGGCGGTCCATGAGCTCCCCGCTGCTGCTGGGCATCGACGCGGGGACCACGGCCGTGAAGGCGGCGCTGTTCGACGAGGGGCTGTGTACGGTGGCCGAGGCGCGGCGGGCGGTCGCGGTCGCGCACCCGCGGCCGGGCTGGGTCGAGCAGGATCCCGAGCTGGTCCTCGAGGCGGTCGTGGACGCGGTCGCCGAGGTGCTCGAGCAGGCCGGCGGTCATGAGGTCCTGGCCGCGGGCCTCGATCACCAGGGCGAGTCCGTTCTCGCCTGGGAGGCGGGCAGCGCTCGCGCGCTGACGCCGGTGATCGTCTGGCAGGACAAGCGCCAGCAAGCGCTCCTCGCTCGGATCGGGAACACGGATGCCGGCGCCCGGGCCGTCGAGCGCTCGGGGCTGCCGCTCGATCCGTACTTCTCGGCCGGCAAGCTGGCATGGCTGCTCGACAACCACGACGGCGTGCGCCGAGCTCGGGATGCGGGCACGCTGCGCCTGGGCACGGTCGACGCCTTCCTGAGCGACCGCCTGGGAGCCCGCTTCTCGACTGACCTCTCGACGGCGTCGCGCACCCAGCTGCTCGCGAGGGGCGGGCGCGACTGGGATGAGGAGCTGATGTCGCTGTTCGGCGTGCAGCGCTGGTGGCTCCCTGCGATCGGTCCGAGTTTCGGCCCGCTGGGCGAGCTCAGCCACGGCCGCTGGCCCGTGAGGATCCCGCTGGGCGCTCAGCTCGTGGACCAGCAGGCGGCTTTGGCCGGCTCCGGCGCGGTCCGCCCGGGTGATCTGAAGGCGACCTACGGCACGGGCGTGTTCGTGCTGGGGCGTACGCGAGAGCCGCTCGTCGCGAGCGGCCTGCTGCCGACGGTCGCCTGGGCGCCGGCGGGCGCGCAGGCGGGCCTCGGCGAGGTCGCCTACGCGCTGGACGGCGGCGTGTTCGCGGCCGGCTCGCTGCTCGACTGGCTCGCTCAGGGCCTCGGCCTCGCGCCGGATGCCGCAGCCCTGGCCGCGGCCGCCGCCGAGGTGAAGGACAGCAACGGCGTGATCGTGCTGCCGGCGCTGGCGGGTCTCGGCGCACCCTGGTGGCGGCCCGCGGCCCGTGGCGTGATCGCCGGTCTGCATCCGGCCGTCGGTGGCGCACACGTTGCCCGCGCGGCCCTCGAGGCGATCGCGTGGCGGGTCGGCGACATCGTCGAGGCGATGGCCGTTGCCGGCCCCATTCACGAGCTGCGTGTGGACGGCGGCCTCACGAACGATGAGACGCTCCTTCAGATCCAGGCCGATGCGCTCGGCCTCCCGCTCAGGGTGGGCCCATCTGATGCGACGGTTCTGGGCGCGGCCATGCTGGCGGGCGTCGGCGCGGGCATGTTCGCGAGCGTCGAGGAGGCGGCCGAGCGGCTGCCGCGGGGACGCGTGGTGACACCGCGCGCGGACGCGAGCGAGCGCTCACGACAGCGGGAGCGCTGGCGAACGTTCGTGCAGGCTGCGGGCCGGCTGGAGGGGGGATCGGATCCGGGCGCGTGAGCGACGCGGTCAGAGCTGGGGCCGACCGGCCCCTACTCCAGGCTGCACCTCATAGCCCGCGCCCTCGAGCGCGGCGAGCACCTCCTCGGTGTGTCCGGGCCCGCGCGTCTGAAGCGTCAGCTCGACGCCCGTCTCGTGCACGTGCAGCGGTACCGCCTCGCGCACGTGCTCGAGGCTGAGCAGGTTGGCGCGGGCACCGGCAACGAGGTTGAGCAGCTCGGCCAGGCCGCCCGGGCGGTCGGGCACGCGCGTGAAGATCCGCACGCGGCGGCCCTGCTCGGTTTCGTGGCGGCGCAGCAGCCCCGCGAGCAGTCCGCTGTCGACGTTGCCACCCGAGACGATCGCCACCGTCGTCCCGTCGATCGGCGCCATCCGGCCCGCCAGGAGGGCCGCCGCGGCCACCGCACCGGCGCCCTCGGCTACGAGCTTGGCGCGTTCGGCCAGGAACACCATGGCGTCGGCGATCTCATCCTCGCTCACGGTCACGAGGGCGTTCAGCAGCTCGCGCAGGAGCGGCAGCGTCAGCACGCCGGGACGCTTGATCGCGATGCCGTCAGCGATCGTGGCGGCGGCGGTCTCGACCTCGGGCGAGAATGCTCGGTCCCTCAGCGCCTCCACGTACGGTGCGCAGGCGCTCGCCTGCACCCCCACCAGCTCGACCTGCGGGTGCGCGCGCCGCAGGGCGATCCCGACCCCGCTCGCCAGCCCGCCGCCACCGACGGGCACGACCACGCGCGCGAGATCGGGGACGTCTTCGAGCAGCTCGAGCCCGAGCGTGCCCTGGCCGGCGATCACGTCGAGGTCGTCGAACGGGTGAACGAGCGCGGCGCCCGTCTCCTCGCCGCGCGCTCCCCGCCAGCGCGAGCGCCTCCTCCACCGAGGCGCCCTCCAGGCGCACGCGCGCGTCCAGACGCTCCACGGCGGCCACCTTGGAGACGGGCGCGTCGCGCGGCATGAACACCTCGCAGCCGACGCCCGCCACGCGCGCGGCCTGCGCGACCGCGCGTCCGTGGTTGCCGGCGCTCGCGGTCACGAGGCCGGCGCTCGCGCGCTCGCCCAGCGCCGCCACCTTGTGAACGCGCCGCGCAGCTTGAACGAGCCGGTCCCCTGCAGGCACTCGGCCTTCAGCGCGACCGGCGTTCCGGCGAGCTCGGACAGGTCCTCGCTGGCGATCGTGGGGGTCCGCACGGCCACGGCCGCGATCGAGCTGCGCGCCGTCTGCAGATCGACGCCGGCGATCAACGCGGCGACGTCGGGCTGTCCGGGAGCTCCCGGGCCCGGCGCAGACTCGCTCACCGCCCGGCCCGCCTCAGGACGGCGTCGTGTAGGCGCCGCTCAGGCCGCCGTCGACGAGGAACGTCGAGGCGGTCACGAAGCTCGACTCGTCGCTGGCGAGGAACAGGGCGCCCTGGGCGATCTCCTCGGCGCGCGCGAAGCGGCCCATCGGCACGTGCACGAGCCGTCCGGCGGCCTGCTCGGGGTCCGTGGCGTACAGCTCCTGCAGCAGCGGCGTGTCGACCGGGCCCGGGCACAGCGCGTTGACGCGCACGCCCGCGGCGCGCGAACTCGACGCCGAGCTCGCGCGAGAGCGCGAGCACGCCGCCCTTGGAGGCGGTGTAGGAGATCTGCGAGGTCGCCGCGCCCATCACCGCGACGAACGAGGCGGTGTTGATGACCGAGCCGCCGCGGCCCCGTTCCGAGCAGGTGCGGGATGCCGTGCTTGCAGCACAGGAACACGCTGCGCAGGTTCACGCTCCTGCACGCGCTCCCAGGCCTCGAGCGTCGTGTCGAGCACCGAGCCGTCGTCGTTCGGCGAGATGCCGGCGTTGTTGAACAGCACGTCGATGCGCCCGAGCTCCTCGCGCACGCGCGCGTACATCGCGCTGACCTGCTGCTCGTCGGTCACGTCGACCTGCAGCGACAGATCGCCGGGCGCGCCGTCGAGCGAGGTCGACGCCGACGACGCGTCGCGCCCTCGCGCTGGAACAGCTCGACCGTCGCGGCGCCGATGCCGCCGCTCGCGCCGGTCACCACGCACACCCGTCCCTCGAGCCTCCCGGTTGACGCCATCACCCCTCCGTCGCGTAGAAGATCGTCTTGACCTCGGTGTAGGCGTCGAGCGCGTGCGGCCCGAGCTCGCGGCCGTAGCCGGACTGCTTGAAGCCGCCGAACGGCGTGCGTCACCCGCACCGAGGTGTTCGCGTTGATCGAGAGCACGCCCGTCTCGATCGGCGCGCGCCACGCGCAGCGCGCGCGCGCCGTCGCGCGTCCAGATCGAGCCCGACAGGCCGTAGATCGTGTCGTTGGCGAGGCGGATCGCCTCGGCCTCGTCGCGGAAGGAGATCACGGCGGCGATCGGGCCGAAGACCTCCTCGCGGGCGACGCGGTCGCTCGGCGTCGACGGGCGCGAGCACGGTCGGCGCGAACCAGAAGCCCGGCCCCTCGGGCGCGCTGCCGCGGAAGGCGACCGGCGCCTGGCCGTCGCAGGAACGAGGCGACGGTCTCCCGCTGGCCGGCCGAGATCAGCGGGCCCATCTGCGGTCGCCTCGTCGAGCGGGTCGCCGACGCGCAGCGCCTTGACCTCGGCCTCGAGCAGCTCGAGGAACGCGGTCGACGCACGTCCTCCTGCACGAGGATCCGCGAGCGCGCGCAGCAGTCCTGCCCGGCGTTGCCGAACACGGCCATCGGCGCGGCCGCGGCGGCGGCCTCGAGGTCGGCGTCGGCGAAGATGATGTTCGCCGACTTGCCGCCGAGCTCGAGCGTCACGCGCTTGATCGTCTGCGGCGGCGCCGGCCGCGATCGAGCGCCCGACCTCGGTCGAGCCGGTGAAGGCGATCTTGGCCACGTCGGGGTGCTCGACCAGGCGCTGCGCCGCAGGTGCGGCCCGGGCCGACGACGACGTTGACGACGCCCTCCGGCAGGCCCGCCTCGAGCGCCAGCTCGGCGAAGCGCAGCGCGGTCAGCGGCGTCAGCTCGGCCGGCTTCAGCACGACCGTGTTGCCGGCCGCGAGCGCCGGCGCGAGCTTCCAGCGAGGCGATCGTCAGCGGGAAGTTCCAGGGCGTGATCAGCCCGACGACGCCGACGCGGCTCGCGCACCGTGAAGGCCTGCCCGCCGGCCACCGGGATCGTGTCGCCGAGCAGCCGCTCGGGCGCGCCCGCGTAGTAGCGGAACGTGTCGCACGACCATGCCCATCTCGCCGCGCGCGTCGGCGATCGCCTTGCCCGCGTTGCGCGCCTCGAGCACCGCGAGCTCCTCGCGGTGCGTCGGCGAGCGTGTCGGCGAGCGCGTGCAGCACGCGCGCCCGCTCGCCGGGCGCGAGCGCGCGCCAGGCCGGCAGCGCCGCCCTGGCGCGCGGCGACGGCCTCGTCGACCTCGTCGGCGCCGGCGCGCGGGACCTCGGCGAGCACCGCCTCGGTGGCGGGCTCGAGGACTGAGAGCTGCTCGCTCAGCGCTCAGCCCGTCCGTGATCGGCTGGGCTCCGGCCCAGGCGCGCGCGCTCACCTGCCCCTCCTACGGGGCCTCGGCGACGCCGGCAGCGACTGTTCGGCGTCGAGCTCGTCGATCGTGCGGATCGGGCCCTTGAACGTGTTCTTCGCCGAGACCGAGTACCAGATCGTCACCGCGAGCATCACCCCGATCGTGACCAGCGGCGCGTAGTTGACCGCGTTCCAGCTGAAGGCGCTTTCCCACGGCACGCCTTCCGGCGAGAGCGGCAGCGAGAAGATGATCACGCACAGCGCGACCCAGACGACGGCGATCGGGTTGATCCATTTGTACTTCGAGCCGAGCGTCCACGAACCGCGGACGAAGCTCTCGCCCTGGCGCCAGCGCAGGTAGACGGGGATCGTGTAGGCGATGTACAGCCCGATGACCGAGATCGACGTGACCGCGAGGAACGCGACGGGGCTGCCGAGGTGGTTCGGGAAGTAGGCCGGGATCGTGATGATCAGCGCGAACACGACCACGAACAGCACCGACCAGGTCGGGGTGCGGTTCGCGCCCAGCCGGCGCCACAGGTTGTGCCCGGGCACCGCGCCGTCGCGCGAGAAGGCGAACGTCATCCGCGATGCGCTCGTGACGCAGGCCATCCCGCAGAACAGCTGGCCGACCGTCGAGATCAGGAGCACCGCCTTGGCGGCGGCCGAGGTCAGCGCCGTCTCGATGATCGTCACCGCCGGGTAGCTCGCTTTGTAGATTTCGGTTTCGTGGGCGTGCTGGATCGCGAACGTGATCGCCAGCAGCAGGATCCAGCCGAAGATCGCCGAGTAGAGCACCGACCGCCAGACGCCCCGCGGCGCCGACTGTTCGGCGCCGTGCGTCTCCTCGGAGACGTGCGCGGAGGCGTCGTAGCCGGTGATCGTGTACATCGTCAGCAGGAACCCGAGCGGAAGCACGTAGAAGACGAATTTCGCCCCGCTGACCGCTCCTCCGGCGAACCCGGATTCGTTGGCCCTGTGGCCGAACACGTAGGAGAAGCTCGCGTGGTGGGACGGGACGGCGATCAGCAGCACGAGGATCACCAGCACTCCGACGATGTTCCACCACACCGAGACGTTGTAGAGCGTGGTCACCAGGTGGCTGCGGAAGACGTTGACGACCATGGCGAGCAGCAGGATCACCGCGAACAGGGCGAACGTGACGTGCGCCGTGTAGTGCAGGTTGGTGCCCGCGGCGGCCTTTGCGAAGTTGAAGATGAAGTGCACTTCGTACAGGCCGAGCATGTACATCAGGAACGTCGCCGCGGCGTACGTCGACGGAGGCGGAGACCGCCACGAGGCCGATCAGGTTGAACCAACCGGTGAACCAGCCCCAGCCGGCGCCCCCCAGCTTCGACGACCAGTAGTAGATCCCGCCGGCGGTGGGCATCGACGAGGCCAACTCCGACATCGACCAGGCGACGCAGAGGATCAGCACGCAGATCACCGGCCACCCGATCGAGATCGAAACCGGGCCGCCGTTCTTGAGCGCCTGCCCGTAGGTCGTGAAGCAGCCCGCGAGGATGCAGATGATCGAGAACGAGATCGCGAAGTTGGAGAAGCCGCTCCAGCCGCGGTTCAGCTCCTGCTTGTAGCCGAGCTCGGCAAGCTTCTGCTCGTCGGCGCCCAGCTGTCTCGGTCGTGCTCATCGACTCCCCCTGACGAAGAAAAGGTTTGGTAGTCCGTCCTTCGATCGTGACAATAGGCGCTAGCGCGGACGGAAGTCAAGTACGACTCGACCAATTGCAGCGGCGGCTGCAGCGACCAAATGGCCAACCGTGCGGCGGCGTCCGATCCCGAGGCCGGCTCCGACGGGATCAGCCGCCCGGGAGCAGGCCCGCGAGGACGTGCTCGGTGCCCTGCAGATGGTCGGTCATCGCGCGCACGGCGCGCATCGCGTCGCGCTCGCGCACGGCCGCGAGCAGCCGCCGGTGCTGCGCGTTGGAGGAGGCGAGCACCTGCGGGCGGGTGCGCGATGTAGGCGATCAGGTCGGTCATCGCGCCCTGCACTTCGGTCATCGCCCGCACGAGGCCCGTCGAGCTCGTCGGCTTCGGCGAGGCCCGACGTGCAGGCGGATGTCGGCCTGGCGATAGGCCGCGAAGTCCTCGAGCGCCTCCTCGAGCGTCGCGGCGACCTCGTCGAGCGCGTCGAGGTCGGCCTGCTCGTGCGCGCTCGGCGGCGAGCACGGCCACGCCGAGCTCGACCGCGAGGCGCTGGTCGCACGTCTCACGCCACTGCGAGAGCATCTGCGGCGACGGCGGATCGGCGGGCGGCTGGGGGTCGGACACGAACGTGCCGCCGCCGCGCCCGCGCGTCGCGAACACGTGGCCGCTCTGGCTGAGCGCCGTCAGCGCCTGGCGCAATGTCGAGCGCGCGATCCCCAGTCGCGCGCACAGCTCGCGCTCGGCCGGGAGCCGCGACCCGGGGGGGAGCAGCCCGAGCTTGATCGCGGTGCCGAGCCGCTCGACGGTCTCCTCGAAGGCGGTGTAGGAGCGCACGGGCGCGAACACGGCGTCGGGAGGCTCGATCTCCTCGAGCGATGCGACGCGGTGCTCAGGAGGGCCCGCCATCGTTCTCCGGCCTCCGTGCCCTCACAGCCGCTCGAACCCCCGGTAGCGCTCCCAGTCGGTGACCGCCGCGCCGTACGCGTCGAGCTCGACGTCGGCGGCGTTGACGTAGTGGTCGACCACCTCGTCTCCCAGGGCCGCGCGCGCGATCTCGCTCGCCGCGAACAGGTCGCGCGCGTCGCGCAGCGAGCTCGGGATGCGGGGCTTGTCCTCGGCGATGTAGGCGTTGCCCTCGAACACGGGCTCGAGCTCGAGACCCTGATCGACCCCGTGCAGGCCCGCGGCGATGATCGCGCTCAGCGCCATGTAGGGGTTGAGGTCGGCGCCGCCCGCGCGGTTCTCGAAGCGCAGCGACGGGCCCTTGCCCACCACGCGCAGCGAGCACGTGCGGTTGTCGTGGCCCCAGGCCACCGCGGTCGGCGCGAAGCTGGCGGCGGCGAAGCGCTTGTAGGAGTTGACGTTGGGCGCGAGCAGCAGCGTCAGCTCGCGCAGTCCGGCCAGCTGCCCGGCCAGGAAGGACTCGAACAGCTGCCGGTCGCGGTGGAACAGCGGCCCCTGCTCGTCGGCCAGCGAGAAGTGGATGTGGCACGAGTTGCCCTCGCGCTGGTCGTACTTGGCCATGAACGTGATCGACATGCCCTCGAGCGCCGCGATCTCCTTGGCGCCGTTCTTGTAGATCGCGTGCTCGTCGGCGGTTCTGAGCGCGTCGGCGTAGTGGAAGTTGATCTCGTGCTGGCCGAAGTTGCACTCGCCCTTGGAGTCCTCGCAGCGCATTCCCGCGGCCTCCATGCTGTTGCGGATGCGGCGGATCAGCGGCTCGACGCGCGCGGTGCCGAGCAGCGAGTAGTCGACGTTGTAGAGGTTGGCGGGCTCAAGCGTCGCGATAGCCCTGGTGCCAGGCCTGCTCGTAGGTGTCGCGGAACACGATGAACTCGAGCTCGGTGCCCGCGTTCGCCGTCCAGTCCGCGCTCGCTCAGGCGCGCGAGCTGGCGGCGCAGGACCTGACGCGGCGAGGCCAGCACGTCCGAGCCGTCCTCCCAGGCGACGTCGGCCAGGCACACCACCGTCCCCTCCTGCCAGGGCACCGGCCGCAGCGTGTCGAGATCCGGGCGCAGCACGAAGTCGCCGTAGCCCCGCTCCCAGGAGAACATCCGATAGCCCTCGACCGGCGTCATGTCGACGTCGACGCCGAGCAGGTAGTTGCACCCCTCGGCGCCGTGCTCGGCCACCTCCGCCAGGAAGTGCCGCGCGGTCAGGCGCTTGCCCTGCAGACGGCCCTGCATGTCGGTCAGCGCGAGCAGAACCGTGTCGACCTTGCCCTGGTCCACCTGCGCGCGCAGCTCGGAGAGCGTCACCGCGCTTGATCCTTATGGCACATATTGTGAAGGTATAGGTTGTGAGCCTTATCGTGCAAGGTGGCTTGGGAACCGTGGACGACCTCAGCGACATCCTTAGGCGCCTCGAGCCCTCGCTCGGTCCGCTCGAGCGGTGAGCCGCAGCCGCTCGACGGCGGCATCACCAACCGCAACTTCCGCGTCACGCTGGGCGGCGCCGACTACGTGATCCGCCGGCCCGGCAAGGACACGGACCTGCTCGGCATCGACCGCGAGGCCGAGCGGCTGGCGAACGAGGCGGCCGCGCAGCTCGGCATCGCCCCGGCCGTGGCGGCGGCGCTCGACGACTGCCTGGTCACGCGCTTCATCGTCTGCGAGCCCGTGCAGAGCCAGGAGCTGCGCGACGGCGTGGAGGAGGTCGCGCGCGCGCTGCGCAGCTTCCACGACTCGGGCATCCGGCTGCCGACGAGCTTCTGGGTCCCGGACCTGCTCGAGGACTACGCGGCGATCGTCCGCAGACGTGGCGGCGCGGTGCCCGGGCGCGTACGCCGAGGCGGTCGTTCGCCGCCGCCGGATCGCCGCCGCGCTGCCCGTGCGCGGTCCCGCGCCCGTGTCACAACGACCTGCTCGCGGGCAACATCATCCGCGCGGCGAGCGACGGCAGCATCATGATCGTCGACTGGGAGTACGCGGGCATGGGCGATCCGCGCTTCGATCTCGGCAACCTGTCGATCAACAACGACTTCGACGAGGCGACGAACGAGCGCCTGCTGAGGGCCTACCACGGCGAGCCGCCCTCGGACCGCGGCCGTGCGGCGCTGAAGCTGATGCGAGTGCTCTCCGACGCGCGCGAGGCCGCCTGGGGCGTCGTGCAGGCGACGGTCTCCGAGCTCGACTTCGACTTCGAGGGCTACGCGGATGAGCACTTCGAGCGCCTCGGGAACACGGTCGCCGGGCCGTACTTCCAGGAGTGGCTCGTGGCTGCGGGGGGTGAGGAGAGTGTCAGACCGCGTGAGCTTCCCGACCGCGCGCGCGTGGTGATCATCGGCGGCGGCGTCGGCGGCGCCGCGATCGCCCACCACCTCGCGCGGCTCGGCGAGCGCGACGTGGTGCTGCTCGACCGCAACGAGCTGACCAGCGGCTCGACGTTCCACTCGGCCGGGCTCGTCGGGCAGCTGCGCTCGAGCCTCTCGCTGACGCGCATGATGATGGACTCGGTCGAGCTCTACCGGACGCTCGACTGCGGCTGGGTGCAGTGCGGCGGCATCCGCCTGGCCTGCACGCCCGAGCGCGAGCAGGAGGTGCTGCGCCAGGTCGCCTGGGCGAAGACGTTCGGGCTGCCGCTCGAGCTGATCTCCGCCGAGGAGGCGCGCGAGCTGTTCCCGCTGATGAGCACCGAGGGCGTGCGCTGCGCCTCCTACCTGCCGAGCGACGGCTACCTCGACCCGTCGCTGCTGACGACCGCGCTCGTCGACGGCGCGCGCGAGGGCGGCTGTCGAATCTTCACGCACACGCGCGTGACGGGGATCGACGTGGATCGGGACGCCGCCCGCGCGTGCGCGGCGTGCAGACCGAGTGGGGCCCGATCGAGGCCGAGGTCGTCGTCAACGCCGGCGGCATGTTCGCCGCGGAGATCGGGCGCATGGCCGGCGTGCGCGTGCCGATCGTGCCGTTCGCGCACGAGTACCTCGTCACGCAGCCGTTCCGCGAGCGCGGGGTGGGCGAGGAGCCCACCTGCCGACGCTGCGCGACCCCGACCTGCTGATCTACTTCCGCGAGGAGGGCGGCGGGCTGGTGATGGGCGGCTACGAGCGCGACTCCGCGCCGTGGGCGCTCGACGAGCACCTGCTCGACGCGATCCCGGCCGACTTCAACGGCCGCCTGCTCGAGGAGGACTGGCCCCGCTTCGAGGAGATCGCGGCGAACTCCTCCAGGCGCGTGCCGGTGATGGACGAGATCACGGTCACCCGCCTGATCAACGGGCCGGAGGCGTTCACGCCCGACAACGAGTTCTGCCTCGGCGAGAGCGAGGTGCGCGGCTTCTTCGTCGCGGCCGGCTTCTGCGCGCACGGCCTCGCGGGCGCCGGCGGGATCGGGCGCGTGATGGCCGAGTGGATCCTCGCAGGGGGAGCCGTCGATGGACGTGTGGGAGATGGACATCCGCCGCTTCGGCCCGCACTTCCGCTCGCCCAGCTACACGCTCAAGCGCGCCAGGGAGGTCTACGAGACCTACTACGACATCCGCTACCCCGGGCACGAGCGCCAGGCCGGCCGGCCGCTGCGGACCTCGAGCGCCTATCCGTGGCACTCCGAGCACGGCGCCGCGTTCGGCGAGAAGTCGGGCTGGGAGCGGGTCAACTGGTACGAGTCGAACGCGCCGGCGGGCGACGAGTCGCTGCGCCCGCGCGGCTGGGCGGGCATGCACTGGTCGCCGGCGATCGGCGCCGAGCACCGCGCCACGCGCGAGCGCGCCGGGCTGTTCGACGAGTCCTCGTTCGCCAAGCTCGAGATCGCCGGGCCGGGCGCGGCCGAGTTCCTCGAAGGGCTGTGCGACAACCGCGTCGCGCGCGACGTCGGCGCGATCACCTACACGCAGATGCTCAACCGCCGCGGCGGGATCGAGTGCGACTTCACGGTCACGCGGGTGGAGGAGGAGCTCTTCTCGATCGTCACCGGCACCGCGTTCGGCAACCACGACCTGAGCTGGATCCGCCGCCACGCGCCCGCGGACGGGAGCGTGCGCTGCTCGGACGTGACCGCGCGCTGGGCGTGCTTCGCGCTGTGGGGCCCGCGCGCGCGGGACATCCTCGCGCCGCTGACCGACGATCCCCTCGACTTCGCCTACATGCGCATGCGCGAGCTCGCGGTCGGCGACGTGCCCGTGCGCGCGCTGCGGGTCACGTTCGTGGGCGAGCTGGGCTGGGAGCTCTACTGCCCGACGGAGTACGGCGCGGGTCTGTGGCGGACGCTGTGGGAGGCCGGGCGCGAGCACGGGCTGGTCGCCGGCGGCTACCGCGCGATCGACTCGCTGCGCCTCGAGAAGGGCTACCGCGTGTGGGCCGCCGACATCACCCCCGACGAGACCCCGTACGAGGCGGGGCTGGGCTTCTGCGTCAAGCGCGAGCCACCTTCGTCGGGGCCGCGGCGCTCGGGGTCGGCTCGGCCGCAGCGGCGAGCGAACCGGACCGGCGCCTGCGCTGCCTCGTGCTCGAGGACCCGCGCTCGGTCGCGCTCGGCAACGAGCCGGTGCGCGTCGACGGGGACGTGCTCGGACGGGTGACCAGCGGCGGCTACGGCTACACGGTGGAGCGCTCGATCGCCTACGCCTACCTGCCGGCCGAGGTCGAGGTCGGCACGGCCGTCGAGGTGGACATCTTCGGCGAGTGGGTGGCCGGCGAGGTCGCGCGCGAGCCGCTGTTCGACCCGAAGGGCGAGCGGGTGAGGGACACCGGATAGCGTGATCGCCTTCGTCACCGCCGGCGGCGGATTCCTGCTCTCGGTCCTGTGGTTCGACCTGATGTTCGACGTCCAGGTCATAGGTCACGGCGAGCGTGAGCTGCCTGAGGCCGTGCTCGCATCGGTGGCCGGCTACTACCGGCGCGTGACGACCGCCGCCCGGCCGATGAACCGGCTGATCGCCGCCGTGATGGTCGCGACGCTCGCCGCCATCGTCGTCGAGATCGCGAACGCGGACACCCCGCACGGAATCGGGTGGGCCTCGCTCGCGCTCGCAGCGGCCGCGATCCTTCTCGCCGGTGCGCGCACGGTGCCCAGCGCGGTGCGCCTGGGCGGGCGAAACGATGCGCTGGATCGCCAGAGCGCGCTCGCCAGGTCTATCTTTCGCGAGCACCTGTTCTGCATCTCGGCGATCGCCGCGATGCTGGTGCTCCAGCTCTCGGCCGCCTGAGCGCGCCTGCGAATGCCGGCACCGCGCGTCTGAATGGAGCTAGTCGGGCTCGAACCGACGACCTCCGCCATGCCATGGCGGCGCTCTCCCAGCTGAGCTATAGCCCCGAGCCGTCTCGGACGCCCAGTTTACCGGAGGTCTTCACTCCGGTGGAATGAACTCGGGTACGTCGAGGTCGTCGCCGGGCTCGTCGCGGCCGCGAGCGCCGGCCCCCGGCCCCGCCTGGTCAAGGCGCGCGGTCATGCCGCCGTGGGCGAGGCGGACGTCGCGGAGCAGGCGCTCAGCGTTGTTGCGCAGGGACACGGACAGCTCGTGCAGATTGCGCGAGAGCTCGCTTCCCTCGCGCAGCACCTCGCGCGCCACGACGTGGGACCCGTCGAGTATCTCGCGGGCGTCGCTGCGGGCCCTGGCGCGGATCTCCTTGGCCTGCTCATTCGCCTCGGCTCCCAGGCGGTCGAGGTCCTCGCCGCCGGAGGCCACGAGCCGCTCGGCCTGCTGGCGCGCGTCACCGAGCAGCCGCTCCGCCCGCTCACGACTCTCGACGAGGATCCTCGTGGCCTCGGCCGTCGCGTCGGCCACCGCCTGCTGGGCCTGCGCCGTCGCCTCGGTCAGCGCCTGCTCGGACTGTGCCCGCGCGTCCGCCACTGCCCCCTCGGACTGGGCCCGCGCGTCGGCCAGCGCCCGCTCGGCCTCCTCGTGCGCCTCGACGCGCACGCGCTCGGCGTCCGCGTAGATCGCGCCGACGGCCGACACGGCCTCATTGCGCGCCGCCTCGGCCTGGGCGCGAGAGGCGTGGACGATCTCCTCGGCCTCCTCCTCGGCTGCTCCCACGCGGTTCGCGGCGGCACGATCGGCCTCCGCGATCCGTTCGCGCGCTCGTGCTTCGGCCTGCTCACGCAGCTCGGCCGCGGCGCGTTCGGCCGCTTCCACGATGTCCGCGACCCGGGCCGAGGCGGCGCCGAGGGCCTCACGGCCGGGATCGCTCGGGTGCTCGGGCGTCCGCGGGTGTGGATCCATGAGAGGCATCCTAGACCGCAGGGCCGGCCTTCGGCGTGCCGGATCACCTGTCTTCCGATGGCAGGAAATGTTGGAAATCCGTCCTTGCGGACAGATCGCGTTTGGGTCATGATCGGGCGATGCCACTCACCCCGACCCCACGTCTCCTCGCCATTCTCATGTACCCGGGCGTACAGAGCCTCGATGTGACCGGGCCGCTCGAGGTGTTCACGGGCGCCGGCCAGCTGATCGAGTCGAGCGGCCGTCCCGGTCGCGGTTATGAGATCTGCACGCTGAGCCTCGATGGAGCGCCCCTACGAACATCGAGCGGACTCCTCGTCACTCCGGACGCACGTCTGCGCGATGCGCCCGCCGGCATCGACACGCTGATCGTCCCGGGCGGGCCGGGTTCGAGGGAGGCAGCCGCGGACGGCGTGCTGGTCGAGTGGATCTCCCAGACGGCATCCCGGGCGAGGCGTACCGCCGGGGTGTGCACAGGTGCGTTTCTGCTCGCCCGCGCGGGCCTGCTGAGCGGACGCCGCGCGACCACCCACTGGGCGGCCGCGGCGGAGCTCGCCCGCCTGTATCCCGACGTGGAGGTTGACCCGGAGCCGATCTTCCTGCGCGACGGGCAGATCTGGACTTCGGCCGGTGTCACTGCGGGAATGGACCTAGCGCTCGCGCTCGTCGAGGAGGACCTCGATCGGGAGGCGGCCCTTACGATCGCTCGCCATCTGGTGCTGTTCCTGAGACGTCCGGGCAACCAGTCGCAGTTCAGCGCCACGCTCGCCGCCCAGCAGCCCGGACGCGAGCCTCTGCGCGAGGCCCAGCGGTTCGTCGTCGAGAACGTCTCAGCTGAGCACTCGGTGGAGGCGATGGCCGCGCGTGCCCACATGAGCTCACGCCACTTTGCCCGCGCCTTTCGAGCCGAGACCGGCGTCACTCCCGCCCGGTACGTCGAGCGGGTGCGCCTGGAAGCCGCCCGCCGGCAGCTGGAGGACACGGCCGATCCGATCGCAGCGGTGGCGGCGGCCTGTGGCTTTGGCACCACCGAGACGATGCGCCGCGTCTTCCTGCGCGCGCTCGAGGTCGGGCCGGCCGAGTACCGCCGCCGCTTTCAATCCCGAGCGATCTCCCCGCGCGCCGCTGCCTGAGAAGCATTTGCGGCCCACCGCATCAGGGCCGCTCGGCCCATCCACCACCAACAGCATGGAGAGAGAAATGAAGATCGCCATCCTGGTCTACGACAAATTCACCGCGCTCGACGCGATCGGGCCATACGAGGTGCTCAGCCGGCTTCCCGGAGCCGCCCTTGAGTTCGTCGCCGCCGAGCCTGGTCCGGTCGTCACCGACAACGGGATGCTCACGCTCGTGGCCGAGCGCTCGATCAGGGACGTCCCTTCGACGGACATCGTGCTCGTGCCGGGCGGTCCGGGTGAGGTTGCCGCTCGTGCCGGTGGCCCGGTGCTCGAGTGGCTCCGCGCCGTGCACGCCACCAGCACCTGGACGACCGCGGTCTGCACCGGCTCGCTGATCCTCGCGGCCGCCGGCCTGCTCGACGGCAAGCGCGCGACCAGCCATTGGCTGGCGCTAGAGAAGCTCGGGGAGATGGGCGCCGAGCCCGTGGCGGAGCGGGTGGTGTTCGACGGCAAGATCGTCACCGGCGCCGGCGTGTCGGCCGGCATTGACATGGCCCTGACGCTGGCCGCGGCCGCGGCCGGCGACGCGGTGGCGCAGGCGATCCAGCTCGGAATCGAGTACGACCCGCAGCCGCCCTTCGATGCGGGCTCGCCGCAGAAGGCGCCGGCGCAGATCGTAGAGGCGCTGCGCGCACGCTCGCGCTTCTCCTGAGCCGCAGCTCCCATCGGCGCGTTCGCCCGCGCGCACGCGAGGGAGGGCAACGCGCAAGCTAACCTCCGAGCTTCAATGGCGGAGCATCGCTACAACCCCCAGGAGATAGAGCCCCGCTGGCAGTCGGTGTGGGCCAGCGAGCGCACCTGGGAGGTCTCCAATGAGGACGGCCCCGACGGACCGGGGGACTCGCGTGCCGCGCGGGCGGGCGTCGAGCCGCGCTCGTACGTGCTCGAGATGCTCCCCTACCCGAGCGGAGAGCCTCACATCGGGCATCTGAAGTGCTACTCGGTGGGCGATGCGATCGCGCACTTCCAGCGCCGCCTCGGCCACCGCGTGCTTCATCCGATGGGCTACGACGCGTTCGGGCTTCCGGCCGAGAACCACGCGATCAGGACGGGTGTGCATCCGCGCGACTCGACGGCCGAATCGATCGCCTCCTTTCAGCGCCAGTTCCGCTCATGGGGGATCTCGATCGACTGGTCGCGCGAGCTGGCCACGTGCGAACCCAGCTACTACCGCTGGACGCAGTGGATCTTCCTCGAGCTGTTCCGGGCCGGGCTGGCCTATCGCAAGGAGGCGGCGGTCAAGTGGTGTCCGCACGATCAGACGGTCCTGGCCAACGAGCAGGTAGACAGCGAGGGCCGCTGCGAGCGGTGCGGAGCGGTGGTCGAAGTCAGGCAGCTCGAGCAGTGGTTCCTGCGGATAACAGACTACGCCGAGCGCCTGTTGAGCGACCTGGAGGGGATCGACTGGCCCGAGTACGTGAAGACGATGCAGCGCAACTGGATCGGGCGCAGCGAGGGCGCCGAGGTGACGTTCCGCTGCGAGGCGCTTCAGATCGACTACCCCGTGTTCACGACCCGCCCGGACACCCTGTTCGGGGCGACGTTCTTCGTGATGGCGCCCGAGCATCCAGACGTGATGCGCCTGGTGGCGGGAACCGAGCATGAGCGGGCCGCGCGCGAGTATGTCAACCACGCCCTCACGGAGACCAGCGAGGACCGCGGCGACACCGAGCAGCCCAAGACGGGCGTGGCCCTCGGCCGAACCGTGACCAACCCCGTGAACGGTGAGCAGATCCCGATGTACGTCGCCGACTACGTGTTGATGGAGTACGGGACGGGGGCGATCATGGCGGTGCCGGCCCACGACGAGCGCGACTACGCGTTCGCCCGCGCGTTCGACCTTCCCATACGCCGCGTGATCGAGGGGGGCGGGGAGGAGGGGCTGCCCTATTCCGGCGACGGGACGCTCGTCAACTCCCGGCCCGACTTCGACGGCATGGGCAACCGCGAGGCGCTGACGGCGATCGTCGCGTGGCTCGACCGCGAGGGCAAGGGCCATGCCTCGGTCAACTACCGCCTGCGGGACTGGCTGGTCTCCAGACAGCGCTACTGGGGATGTCCGATCCCGATCGTCTACTGCGAGAGCTGTGGGATGGTGCCGGTTCCAGACGATCGGCTCCCGGTCGAGCTGCCCGACATCGAGGACTACACGCCCAAAGGCCGCTCGCCGCTGGCGGCCGCCGAGGACTGGGTGCGCACCGGCTGCCCGTCCTGCGGCGGTGAGGCGCGCAGGGAGACGGACACGATGGACACCTTCGTGGACTCATCCTGGTACTTCCTGCGCTACTGCGACGCGGCCAACGAGCAGGCCGCCTGGGACCCCGCGGTGCTGCGCGAGTGGATGCCCGTGGACCAGTACATCGGCGGCGTGGAGCACGCGATCCTGCATCTGATGTACGCGCGCTTCTTCTGCAAGGCGCTCGCGGATCTCGGCCACCTGGATTTCCAGGAGCCCTTCAGCGCGCTGTTCACCCAGGGCATGGTGACCAAGGACGGCGCCAAGATGAGCAAGTCCAAGGGCAACGTGGTCTCGCCCGCCTCGATCGTCGAGCGACTGGGCGCGGACACCGCCCGCTGTTACATCCTGTTCGTGGGTCCGCCCGACCAGGAAGCGGAATGGTCCGACGAGGGCGTCGAGGGAGTGCATCGCTTTCTCGGCAGGCTGTGGCGGCTGGCGGCCGAGACCGCCGAACGGGCCGGCCCACCGGCGGGCGAGTGGACGGGATCGGCTGCGGCGCAGGGCGATGATGAGCTGCTCCTGCGCAAGACCCACTGGGCGATCGAGAAGGTGAGCGGCGATCTGCGGCGGTTCGCGTTCAACACGGCGATCGCGGCGGTCATGGAGCTGTTGAACGAATGCTCGCGGCTGCGCGAGTCCGCCGAGATCGAGACGATGCGCTTCGCGCTCGGCACCGCCGCCTCGCTGCTGTTCCCGTTCGCTCCGCATGTGTGCTCGGACATCTATGAGCGCCTGACCGGAGCGCGCGTATGGGAGCGGCCGTGGCCGCAGGCCGATCAGGAGCTGCTCGAGAGCGACTCCTATGAGCTGGTCTGTCAGGTCAACGGCAAGCTCCGCGATCGCGTGCAGGCTGCCGCGGGGGCGAGCGCGGACGAGCTCAAGGAGCTGTGCAGGCTCGCACCCAACGTGCAGGCCCACCTCGACGGCAGGGAGATCGTCAAGGAGATCGTCGTGCCCGGCAAGCTCGTCAACCTCGTCGTGCGATAGCCGCCGGGCCGGAGGCCTAGACTCCGCTTCGATGATCGAGCTGAAGCCCGCCTACCTGATTTACGGCGACGATCACGGGGCGATCGGCGAGCGCCGGGCCGGGCTGCGCGCGCTCGCGGAATCCCAGGGCGAAGGCGCGGGGAGCGTCGAGCTGCTCCAGGGCGACGCGGGCACGCCCGCGGCGGTGGCGCAGGCGCTCGCGGTGATGACCCTGGCGGGCGGCCGCCGCGTGATCCTCGTCGAAGGCGTGGAGCGCTGGCGCCAGGCGGACGTGGAGAAGCATCTGGCTCCGGGGATGCTCGCGATGCCGCCTGACACGACGCTCGCGCTGTTCGCGCGGGAGGACGGCCGCGCCAAGGCGCCCGCGGCGGTCCACGAGGCGGTCAGGCGAGCGGGGGGGCAGACTAGCGCCCAGGCGACCGTCAAGCCGTGGGAGCTGGCCGGCTGGGTGGGCAAGCAGGCGGGCGATATGGGCATCCAGCTTGACGGCGCCGCGGCGAAGGCGCTGGTGGACCAGGTGGGCAGGCGCCAGCAGCGGCTGCTGCGGGAGCTCGAGAAGCTCGCGCTCGAAAGCGACAGTGCGGAGGGCACGATCCGGGTGGGTGTGGAGGACATCGAAGCGCGCGCGGCCCGCTCGGCGGAGTGGCAGAGCTTCTCGCTGGCGGACGCCCTCGTGGCCGCCGACGGGCGAGAGGCGACGCTCATCTACCTGCGCCTGCGCGGGCAGGGTGAGCGCCTGTCGGGCCTGACCTACACGATGGCCCAGCGACTTCGCGACGCCGTCGAGATCGCGGTGCGCCTGCGCGCGGGCGAGTCCGTCGGCGCGGTCAAGCGCGGACTGCGCATGCCCGCGCGTGCCGCGGAGCGGCTCGTCGCGGACGTCGCCCGCACCGACCCGGACCGCCTGCATCGGGCGCTCGGCGTGCTGGCCGAGCTCGAGCTCGACTCGCGCGGTGGCGCGGTGCTGTCCTTCAGCCGCACGCCGGCCGCCGGGCTGGACGAGGACACGATCGCCGTGCAGGCGATCGAAGCGATCACGGCATAGCGGACGACCGCTAGGTCTGTGATGAGCGGCCCGCCAGCAGGCGGGCGGCGCGGGACTTCTTGTGCGCACCGGTGTTGCGATGAAGGGCGCCACGCTTGACGGCCTTGTCGATGGTGCGCTGCAGGCGCAGGTGCTCGGCCTCGGCGGCCGGCGCGTCGCCGCTCTGCACGGCTGTCTCGAGGTGGCGGAAGTACGTCTTGATCGCCGAGGTGTATCTGCGGTTCTCCAGACGCTCGCGCTCGGAGCGGAGGATGCGCTTCTTCTGGGAATGAATGTTGGCCATGGAGGATGCCGCGACAGCGCTGATGGAAACCGGCCGGGCGCGCCGCGGAGCGCCGTACTATAGCGGTCCTTGTCGGAGATCTCGGGAGACGACGAACCCTCTGCAGGACCCCTGCCGGATCCCCCCGGCGAGGTCATAGGCATCCCCGACGGGAGCTTCGGGGAGGAATACGGTGGCATGACTCGCCCCGAACGCGCCGTGGGTGATGGCGGCGGCGAGGATGGTGGACGTCAGGGCGGCGGCGGAGAACGGGTCGCGCGCAACACGGCGATCGTCTCGCTGGCGACCGGGCTGTCCCGCGTGTTGGGACTGGCGCGCGAAATTGTCGCGGCGAGCTTCTTCGGGACCTCGGGCCCTGCGTCGGCGTTTACGATCGCGTTTCAGATCCCGAACCTGGTGAGCAACCTGTTCGCCAACGCCGCGCTGTCGGCGGCGTTCGTGCCGGTGTTCACCGACCTTCTGCAGCAGGGACGCAAGAGCGAGGCGTTCCGGCTCGCCTCGACCCTGTTCTGGATCATGCTGATCGTGCTGGGGGCCTTCACCGCGTTCTTCGTGCTCGCGGCGGGGGTGATCATGCCGCTGTTCACCGGCCCCACGTTCAACGCGCCGCTGGACGCCCTCACGGTGGGGCTATCGCAGGTGCTGTTCCCGGTCGTGCTGCTCATCGGGCTGATCGGCCTGATGGTGGGGGTCCTCCAGTCATACGAACATTTCACGATTCCCGCGATCGCTCCGGCGGTGTGGAACCTCGTGATCATCGTGCTGCTCGTCCTGCTGCGCCCGCACTTTCAGGGCGGCTATGAAGACGGCCATCAGCTGTACGCGTACGCGATCGCGATCCTGGTCGCGACGATCGTGCAGCTGTTCATGGTGTTCGGGGCGCTCGCGCGGATCGACTTCCGGCTGCAGTTCTCGATCGACTGGCACGATCCGCGCATCCGTCAGGTGTTCGGGCTGATGCTGCCAGTGACGATCGGCCTGGGCATCGTCAACCTCGACCAGCTGATCAACTCGGTCTTCGGCACGCTCGTCTCCGACGAAGCACCCCGTGCGATCGACAACGCGTTCCGCATCTACATGCTTCCCCAGGGATTGTTCAGCGTGGCGGTTGCGACCGTGCTGTTCCCGACCCTCAGCCGGATGGCCGCCAGGCGCGAGGTGGCGAACATGCGCCGCGTGATCGGCGTGGGCATGCGCCAGATCAACCTGCTGCTGATCCCCGCGTCCGTGTTCCTGATCGTGCTCACGACTCCGGTAGTGCGGCTCGTGTTCGAACGCGGGCACTTCGGCCGGCACTCGACGGAAATCGTCTCGATCGCGTTGTTCTGGTTCGCGTTCAGCCTGCCGTTCGGCGGCCTGAACCTGCTGCTGACCCGCGCGTTCTTCGCGGTGCAGCGACCGTGGATTCCCACCCGTCTGGCGGCGCTGAACATGATTGTCGACATCATCGTCTCGATTGGCCTGTACAAGCCGCTCGGCATCGCAGGATTGATAATCGGCACGGTCGCGGCCAACGCCGTGATGGCCGCGCTCCAGTTCCACCGCCTGCGGATCGGGTTCAACGGTCGCCTGGAAGGCGCGCAGACGTTGATGATCACCGCCCGCATCCTGTTGGCGTCCGCGCTGCTGGCGGGCGTCTCGTGGGCGGTGTGGCGGGTGCTCGACGACCTGCTCGGGACCTCGCTGGTTGCCCAGATCGTCAGCGTGGGGGCGGCCGGGTTGGCGGGCCTGCTCGTGTACATGCGCGCCGTCCTGACGATGCGCGTCCCCGAGGCCCACCAGGTCAGCCGCCTGATCCGGGGCCAGCTCGGCCGGGCGTAGGCGCCCCCAACATGCGGCCGGGCGAGCCAGAGGCCCGCCCGGTTCCGCCCGGTCATAGATCGCCGCTTACTACTTACGTCCCAGGACTTTGTGTCTTGCCTGGGCGGCGTGACACTCCCGATCACCTGGACTGGCCGCCGGCCCGAGGGCCGGCGCGTTGCCGGGCTCGGATCCCGAGGGATCCCGACCGAGTTGGCAATCCGCCGGACCATCAAGGCTAGCGCGTTGGGCGCTCTAGGCTGTAGCGGGCCATGGATCAGTCGCACATCCGCAACTTCTCGATCATCGCGCACATCGACCACGGCAAGTCGACGCTGGCCGATCGCATCCTCGAGCTGACTCACACGGTGGCCGCGCGGGAGATGCGCGCGCAGCTGCTCGACTCGATGGACCTCGAGCGCGAGCGGGGGATCACGATCAAGGCGCAGGCCGTGCGGGTGTTCTTCACGGCACGCGACGGAGAGACCTACCAGCTGCACCTGATCGACACCCCCGGGCACGTGGACTTCACCTACGAGGTCTCACGCTCGCTGGCCGCCTGCGAGGGGGCCCTGCTCGTGGTGGACGCCGCACAGGGGGTCGAGGCGCAGACCGTGGCCAACACCTACCTGGCGGTCGAGTCCGGCCTCGAGCTGATTCCCTGCCTGAACAAGATCGACCTGCCGGGCGCCGAGCCCGAGCGTGTGGCGGGCGAAGTGTCAGAGCTGATCGGGGAGCCTCCGGAGGGGATCCTCAGGATCAGCGGGAAGACCGGCGAAGGGCGTGGGGGAGGTGCTCGAGGAGCTGATCGCCCGCGTGCCGCCGCCCTCGGGATCTCCGGACGGCCCGCCGCGGGCGTTGATCTTCGATTCGGAGTTCGACCAGTACCGGGGGGTGATTGCCTACATCCGGGTGGTGGACGGCGTGTTCAGGAAGGGGGAGGCGATTCGCGCCATGGCCACTCGCACGGAGGCCGACATCGACGACATCGGCGTGTTCAGCCCCCAGATGATGCCGACAGACCAGCTAGCGGCCGGCGAGGTGGGCTATCTGATCACGGGCCTCAAGGACGTCACGCAGCTGCGCGTCGGCGACACCCTCACGACGCGCGCTCGAGCGACCGGGCCGTCCGCCCGCGCCGGCGGCGCGGAGGCCAGCGAGGCGCTTCCCGGTTACCGCGAGGTCAAGCCGATGGTGTTCTGCGGGCTGTTCCCGATCGACTCCGACAGCTACCCGGACCTGCGGGACGCGCTTGAGAAGCTCACCCTCAACGACGCCGCCCTGTCATGGGAGCCGGAGACCTCCGACGCGCTTGGGTTCGGCTTCCGCTGTGGCTTTCTCGGTCTCCTGCACATGGACATCGTGCGCGAGCGCCTCGAGCGGGAGTACGACCTCGAGCTGCTCGCGACGATGCCCTCGGTGGAGTTCGACGTGACGCTCACCAACGGCGAGGAGCTCGAGGTGCACAACCCCTCGGACATGCCCGATCCGGGCACGATCGCCGAGATCCGCGAGCCCTTCATCAGGGCTTCGGTGATAGCCCCCAAAGAGTTCGTGGGGGCCGTGATGGAGCTCTGCCAGGAACGCCGGGGGGAGCACGCCGGTATGCACTACCTGTCCCCCGAGAGGGTCCAGATGACCTACGACCTGCCGCTCGCGGAAATCGTGCTGGACTTCTTCGACCAGCTCAAGTCGCGCACGCGGGGGTATGCCTCGCTGGACTACGAGCTGAGCGGCATGAAGCCCTCCGACCTGGTCAAGCTGGACGTGCTCCTCGCGGGCGACCCCGTGGACGCGTTGTCGATGGTGGTGCACCGCGACAAGGCCTATGAGATGGGGCGCACGCTCACCGAAAAGCTCCGCAAGCGCATCCCCCGCCAGCAGTACGACGTCCCCATCCAGGCGGCGATCGGCTCCAATGTGATCGCGCGAGAGACGGTGAAGGCGTATCGCAAGGACGTGATCGCGGGGTGCTACGGCGGAGACATCACGCGCAAGAAAAAGCTGCTCGAGCGCCAGAAGGAGGGCAAGAAGCGGATGAAGCGGGTCGGGCGCGTGGAGGTTCCCCAGGAGGCGTTCCTGGCCGTGCTCGAGCTGGGCGAGGACTAGGCGAGCCGATGCGATTGCTGTTCGTGTGCCTGGGCAACATCTGCCGCTCGCCCACGGCCGAGGGCGTGATGCGCTCGCTCGTGCGCGAGGCGGGACTCGAGAACAGCATCGAGTTGGACTCTGCCGGCACCGGAGCCTGGCACGTGGGCAGCCCGCCCGATGCGCGTGCAGTCGCCGCGGCGCGTGCCCGCGGGATCACGCTGCACGGCTCCGCCCGTCAGGTCTCCGGAGACGATTTCGATGAGTTTGATCTCGTGCTTGCGATGGACCGCTCGAACATGCGCGAGCTCCGGCAACTGGCGCCCGGCGAGCAGGAGCGCGCGAAGGTGAGGCTGTTGCGCGAGTTCGATCCGCGGGCACACGATGGGTCCGACCGGGTCGCACAGGACAGGGACGGCGAGGCGCTGGAGGTCCCCGATCCCTACTACGGGGCTCCCGGGGGCTTTGACGAAGTCTTCGATCTCGTGCAGGCCGCCTGCGCAGGCCTGCTCGCGCAGATCGCCGCCGGCGAAGAGGTGTGAGTGAGCCTTCCCGCCGGGGTCAGCGACGTCCGGCCGATCGGCGGCGGCGACATCAACGAGGCCTTCCACGTGGTGCTCGCCGACGGGACCGATGCGTTCGTGAAGACGCGCGCCGGCGCATCTCCCGGCGAGTACGAGGCCGAGGCCGCGGGCCTGGCCTGGCTCGCCGAGCCCGGCCACCTGCGCACGCCGCGGGTGCTGGATGTGGACGAGCGCTACCTGGCGCTCGAGTGGATCGCCCCCGGTCGCCTGGACGCCCGCGGGGCGGAGGAGCTCGGACGGGGCCTCGCGGCGACGCACGCCGCGGGCGCGCCGCAGTTCGGCGGGTTCATCAGATCGGGTGGCGCCCACACCGGCGAGTCCGAGTCGGGCGGGGTTGCGCGGTTCGGGTCGCTGGGGCTTCCCAACGACCCGACCGGAGACTGGGCCTCGTTCTACGCCGAGCGGCGCCTGCGCCCGCTGGCTGTCATCGCGCGCGATCGCGGGGCGCTGTCAGGGTCGGCGCTCGGCGCGGTGGAGCGCGTGTGCGAGCGCATCCATGACCTGGCGGGTCCGGTCGAGCCGCCTGCGCGGCTGCACGGAGATCTGTGGTCGGGAAACGTCATGGCCGATGCCGGCGGGCGACCATGGCTGATCGATCCCTCCGCCTACGGTGGCCACCGAGAGGTGGATCTCGCCATGCTGAGGCTGTTCGGGGCGCCCTCCGAGGCGGTGTTCGGCGCCTATCAGGAGGTCGCGCCGCTCAGCGACGGCTGGCAGGAGCGGGTCGACCTCTACCAGCTGCTTCCGCTGCTCGTGCACGCGGTGCTGTTCGGCGGGTCCTACGGCGCGGCGGTCGAGCGGGTCGCGTTGCACTACGCCCGCTGAGCCGGCGCCCGGCAGGTGCGGCTCTCCGGCGTCCCGCTCGGCAGCCGTGGTCGGAGTGGGGTATGTGCACCCGCATACGCTCGCCTCACGCCGCCGGCTGTATCTGCTGGCGCGGGTGGTGGTCGCGCGCCACTATCGCCGGCGACTCACGCTGCCGATGGTGGCCCGCGCCCTGTCGAGCTCGCCCCGTCAGCTGCAACGCGCGTATGCGCAGTTCGGTGAGAGCACGTTCCAGGAGGATCTGCTCGCACGCCGGATGGCAGTGGCGGCAGAGCTGCTGGTCAAGCAGCGGGCGATCCCCGTCCGCGACGTCGCCCGCCTGGTCGGCTACAGCCAGGCATCGCACTTCGCGCTCGCGTTCCGGCGCCGCTACGGCGTCCCGCCGGCGGGCTTCCGCATGCGTGGGCTTCAGCGCAGCGAGTAGTGCGCGCCCGCCGCACGCTCCCCGTCCGCATCGGTCGGGTCGGCGGCGACGACCTCTGCGCCGGGCAGGCGCAGCCGCATCAGCGTCCCGCCGCCGGGGGCGGGCTCGGCGGTCACGCTGCCACCCTGCTGGGCGACCACGTGGCGCACGATCGCAAGTCCCAGCCCCGAGCCGGGACGGCCGCGGGCCTCGGCGCCGCGATAGAAGCGGTCGAACACGTGCGGCAGATCCTCGGCGGCGATCCCGGGCCCGTGGTCGCGCACGGTCAGCTCCTGTCCGTGCAGCCGGATCTCCACCGGCTCGCCCGGCGGGCTGTACTTGACCGCGTTGTCGATCAGGTTGCTGACGGCCCGCTCCAGCCTTGCGGGCACCCCGACCACGATCGTGGGCTCGAGCTCGGCGTGCAGTGGCGTGGACGGGGCGTGCTTGCGAGCGCGATCGATGACCTCGCCCACGACCAGGTCCAGGCGCATGTCCTCGGCGTTCGCCCGCCGCTCCTCGCCCCGAGCAAGGTCGATCAGGTCGTTCATGAGCAGGGTCAGCTCCTCGATCTGCTCGACCACGTCGTTCAGCAGCCGGCGGCGCTCGTCGGTGTTCATGTCCTCGGCCTGCTGCAGGATCTCGATGTTCGTTCGCAGGCTGGTCACCGGCGTGCGCAGCTCGTGCGAGGCGTCGGCCACGAGCTGGCGCTGTGCATGCACCGACGCGTCGAGCGCGCTCATCGACTGCTGGAGGGCGTCGAGCATGGCGTTGAAGCTCGTGGCCAGGCGCCCGATCTCGTCTTCCCCGACGGGCTCGATGCGCCCGCTCAGATCCTGAGTCAGGGCCACGTGCTCGGTCGCCTGGGTGAGGCGCTTGAGCGGTCGCACGGCGGCGCCGGCCACCAGCCGTCCGAGCAGCGCAGCCAGCGCGATGCCGCCGATGCCCAGCAGTGTCAGGATCAGGCGTAGGTGGCGCAGGAGGGTGTCCACTTCGGTCAGTGGCTGGGCCACCTGGACGGCGCGCCCCCGCGCGACGTGCTCGGCGAGGATGCGTAGGTGGATGCCGTCGACGCGGGCATCATGGAGGAAGCGGACGCTCGTTCCGGCCGCGAGCGCGCGCGTACGGGCGTCGACCGGCAGCGTGACGTTGGCCGAGCGGAACAGCACGTTTCCGTGTTGATCGACCAGCTGCTGGTAGCCGCGGACCTGGTTGGGCAGCGGTGGCACGTTGCGCAGGGGACTGCTCTGCGCCGTCGCCGGTCGCGTCGCCTGATCGGGGTCCTGGCCTTTGATGAGGCGCAGAAGCGCGCTGCGGGTGGGACGCGCGGGACTGCGCGCGACGAAGCGCAGACTGTCGGCGCGGCTGCGCAGCTGGGCGTCCACCTGGCCGCGGAGCTGGTGGGAGGTGAGCAGGTAGGTCAGAAGCGAGGCGAGCACCACGGCGATCGCGACTGCGGCCGCCGACGCGAGGGTGATCCGGCGGCGGAAGCTCATCGGCCGCGCAGCACGTAGCCCACCCCGCGCACCGTGTGCAGCAGGCGGGGCTCCTCGCCGACCTCGGTCTTTCGCCGCAGGTAGCCCATGTAGACGCCGAGCGAGTTGGACGTCGTTCCGAAGTCGTACCCCCACACGTGCTCGAAGATCGCCGAGCGGGTGAGCACCTGCCGCGGGTGGCGCAGGAACATCTCCAGCAGCAGGAACTCCGTGCGCGTGAGCTGGAGCAACCTGTCGCCGCGCCATGCCTCGTGAGCGAGGCGGTCCAGCCGCAGGTCCTCGAACACCAGGGTCGCCTCCTGTTCGTCCTCCTCGCCCGCGCGGCGCAGAAGCGCACGCACGCGCGCCAACAGCTCGCGCAGTGCGAATGGCTTGACCAGGTAGTCATCGGCGCCGGCGTCGAGTCCGGCGACGCGATCATCGACCTCTTCACGGGCGGTGAGCATGAGCACGGGCGTTCGGTCGCCTCCCTTGCGCAGGCGCCGGCAGACCTCCAGGCCGTCCACCTGGGGCATCGAGATGTCGAGGATCACCGCCTCGTACGGCGCCGCGCCCAACCGTTCGAGGGCCTCGCGTCCGTCCACCGCCTGGGCCACGTCGTAGCGCTCGAGCGCGAGCGCCCGCGACAGCGCGCTCTGGACGGCGGGCTCGTCATCGACCACGAGTATGCGTGCGTGCTCGGTCATTATGGGAGTGCCTCGCAGCTGGGCCTGAGCAGTCGCCCGCGGGAGAGCCCACGAGGCGCTGCAGTTCTCAGGCTAGCGTGATGGGCATCGCAGGTGAGCTGGGAGCGGAGGCTGAGGGAGTGCGAACAATCGTCACGAGACGCGTCATCGGAGTAGACCATCGCTGAGGAGCAGCCCATCCCTGATGAGACGGCCGGCACGATGGCGGTCCAGTCGCGCACGCTGCGCAACAGCATCATCAGCCTGGCCATCTTCTTCGCGCTGGTCATCGCCCTGCTGCTGTCCGTGCCGGGCCTGCGCGCCGCCGCAGATCGCATCGCCGATGCCGATCCGGCCTGGGTGGCGACCGGGATCGTCTTCGAGCTGCTGTCGTGTGCCGGCTACGTCGTGCTGTTCGGGCTGGTGTTCGGCATGCTCCCGCGGCGCCTGATCTCGCGCCTGTCGCTGTCGGAGCTGGCGGTCAACTCGGTTGTCTCTGTCAGCGGGCTGGCGGGCATCGCGCTGGGGGCCTGGGTGCTGAGCAGCAAGGGGATATCGGCGGAGCGCATCGCCAAGCGCTCGGTTCTGATCTTCGTGCTCACGAGCGCCGTCAACGTGGTGGCGGTGGTGTTGATCGGTGTGCCGATGTGGCTGGGCCTGCTTCCAGGATCGCGGGATCCGGTGCTCACACTGCTGCCCGCCGCGGTCGCGTTTGCCACGATCGTGGGAACGCTCGCGCTCGCGCGGTGGGCGCATCGAGCGGCCTCGCGCCAGCGCCTGGAACGGGGTCGTGCCGGGGTCGCGGTGACGGCCCTCAGCGGGGGCGTGGCGGACGCCCTGCGCCTGATCCGCGCCCACGACTGGCGGTTGCTGGGCGCGGTCGCCTACTGGCTGTTCGACAACCTGGCGCTGTACGCCTGTCTGGCCGCCTTCGGCGGCGCACCGTCGGTGTGGGTGGTGGCGATGGCCTATCTGGTGGGGATGATGGCCAACTCGATTCCCGTCCCGGGAGGCTTCGTTGCGGTCGAAGGGGGGCTCGTGGGGATGCTGCTCCTGTTCGGAGTGCGTCCGGCCTCCATGGTGTTGGCGGCCGTGCTCATCTACCGGGCGATCTCTCTGTGGATTCCCGCCGTGATCGGCTCCCTGGCATTCCTCAGCCTGCGTCACGAGATCGGCAAGCCGATCGCGCCCCCGGTCCCCGGCTAGCAGGCTGCCTGCGCGCTGAGGACGCCGTCGGGGTCCCTTCCCGGGTGCCCGCCGCTCAGGAAAGGCTGTTTGCAACGGCGACCGAGGCCGCGGCCTGCTGGCACGCCTGCCGCGGCAGGCTGTCCATCACCTTGCGCAGGTGAGCGTCCATCGCTCCTGACAGGCCGGGGCAGTAGACGGGCGCGGGCAGATTACCCCGAGCCGAGCCGGGAGCGTTCAGCGGATACAGCTCGCTCGCGGCCTCGAGCGCGTGGGAGAGCGTGTCCGAGAAGATGTCGATGGCCACCCTCCCGGTGTAGATCTCGATCGAGCGTCCTTCGTCGTACACGGTCGCGGGGACCCCGCGCACCACCGTGTTGCGCTGCGGACCGAGGGTGGCGTTCGAATGCAGGCGGTAGATAACGGTGGTGACCTGCAGCGGGAGCAGGCAGCTGCCGCCTCCGAAGATGCCTTTGCCGTGCACGCAGTCGCCGTAGTACACGCTGTCACCGACCGCGTTGACGTAGCCCTTCTGAGCATCCGCCGCGGCAAGTGGCTGGCCTTTGAAGTTGGGGCCCACCCAGTAGACCCTGTAGTAGGGGAATGTCTCGGCTTCCGCGAGCGCGCTCGTTCCGATCGGGCGTGGGTGGCCGGTCGAGCAGCCGCCGGCGGCCGTGGCCGCGCACAGCCCGATCAGCGCCAACCCCCAGCGCGCGGCCCGGTAGAGCCCGTTTGTGGTCACTGCCGCTGTCATGGTCGTCATTATCGTGGCGTGCGGATCAGGGCCAGAGCTACTTCGGGGCGTGCCGCCGGTTCAATGCTGTACAGATCCGCCTACCGCGCGGCGGGTGTGACGGGGTCCGGCGGGGTAGCACGCCGGACCCCGGTGAATCTTCGCAGCAGGCGCGTTCATTTCGCGCGGCTCCTGGCCCTGCCGGTGGCGGCGTCCCTGGTGGCGGTGTGGCTGATCGCCGACCCGCGCACGCCCGATCTCGCCGCTCAGGTCTACCGGGTCGACCTGTTTCACCGTGTCGGGTTCGCACTGTGGGATGAGCACTGGTACGCGGGCCACCACCTGCCCGGCTACAGCCTGCTGTTTCCGCCGCTCGCCTCCCTGCTGGGACTGCGCCTGCTGGCGGCACTGTGCGTGCTGGCCTCGGCCGTGCTGTTCGAGCGGATCGCGCTCACCGCGTACGGCCCGTCCGCACGCTGGGGCGCCGCCTGCTTCGCCGTGGCCGCCGTGGGCGACATCTGGATCGGTCGTCTGTGCTTCGCGATGGGCGTCACCCTCGCCCTGGCGGCCGTGCTCGCGCTCATGCGCGGGCACTCCCGCCGGGCTTGCGCGCTTGCGCTACTGTGCGCCGCGGCCAGCCCCGTGGCGGGTCTTCTGCTCGCACTGGCCGGGGTCACGCACGCGTCCTACGAGCGCTCGTCCCGCACGGCGCTCGTGTTGGCAGCGCCTGCGGCTCTGGTGGTGGTGCCGTTGGCGCTGCTCTTCCCCGAAGGCGGCTTCGAGCCCTATCCGGTTCTGTCGTTCGCGGCCACCGTGCTCGTCGTGCTGGCATTCCTGTGGGTGCTCCCGTCGCGTGAGCGGCTGCTTCGTATTGGGGCGCTCGTGTATCTGGGGGCCTGCGCGGCCTGCCTTCTCATCCACACCCCGATGGGCAGCAACATCGAGCGTTACGCCGTGCTGTTGGCGGTGCCCCTGCTGGTGTGCGTACTCGCGCAGGGCGACGCCCCGGCGCGGCGGCTGGAGCTCACGACGATGCTCGCCCTCGGCGCGATGGCCGTGTGGGTGGCATGGGGTCCGGTGCGCGAGACGCTGGCGGTCGCTCACAACGGGTCGACGCACGCCTCCTACTATGCCCCCGTCGAGCGCTTCCTGGCCGGTGGCGCTGCTTCTCCCGCTCAGCCTGCGCGGGTCGAGGTGCCGCTCACGCGGTCGCACTGGGAGGCGGCGCTGCTTGCGCCGGCGGTGTCGCTGGCGCGCGGGTGGGAGAAGCAGCTGGACACCCGTTTCGATCATGTCCTGCTCGCCGACGGGCTGACGGGGGCGGCCTACGACCGCTGGCTGCACGCGCAGGCGGTGGGCTACGTCGCGCTACCTGACACGCCGCTGGATCCATCCAGCGCCCAGGAGGGGCGACTGATCCGCGACGGCCTTCCCTTCCTGCAAAAGGTGTTCGTGAGCAGGCACTGGACCGTGTACCGGGTGCTCGATCCCACACCCCTCGCCTCCGGCCCCGGGCGGCTGACGGCTCTGGGCAATGACTCCTTCGCGCTGCGGGCCCGATCCGCGGGGCGGTTCCTCGTGCAGGGTGCACTTCACCCGCTACTGGACGGTCGCCGGGGGGGCCGGCTGCGTGGCGCGGGCACCCGGGGACTGGACCTCGGTGACCGTCCGCAACTCCGGCACGGTGCGCGTCGCCGCCCGCTTCTCGCTCGCCCGCGCACTGGGCATCGGAAGCTCCTGCTGAGGAGCGCCCTCCGCCTGGGGCGTCACTAGGCTGCTGGCGGCCATGGAGCGCCCAGCGCGCAATCGCGTGCTCCTGCTCGCCGGGATCCTCTGCCTGCTGCCGCTCACGGCATGCGGAAAGGCTGGCCTTGCGCAGGGCAGCCACCCTATCTCCGCCGGCGGACCGCCTGCAGCGTCCGCGCGAAGGCAGGCCGCCCGAGCGGATGGCGCCCCGTACCGCTGGTTCGTGCGGACGCAGGGCGCGCCCCCTTCGATCGCGGTTGAGAACCGCGCCCGCGGCACCACCGCCTGGCGGCTGCCCGGCCCCCGCGATCTGCTCGGCGGCGAAGCCCGTGGTCCCGTCGACGGCTACGTGGCCGCGCAGGCGGTCGCCGCCGGGGAGACGGAGAGCGTCTACGTGAATGCTCCCCGCGCCCGCACGGTCAGCGTGCGCGTATATCGAATGGGCTGGTACGGCGGCCTCGGCGGGAGGCTCGTGCTTGCCAGCAGGCCTCTGCCGGCGATCGCCCAGCGCGCGTGCACGCACCGCTACCGCACCGGGCTGACCGAGTGTGACTGGCGCGCGACCCTGTCCTTCCCGATTCCCCCGGCCCTTCCGAGCGGCGTGTACATCGTCAAGCTCCACGCCTCCGACGGGGCGCTCAGCGACTGCCTGTTCGTCGTTCGCTCGCTGCTCAGAACCCCGCTGCTCGTCGAGATACCGACCGCCTCGTATGAGGCATACAACGGGTGGGGTGGGGACAGCCTGTATCCGGGGGGGAGCAGGCTCGTCGGCATAACCCACTCCACGCAGGGCGTGGAGGTCTCCTACGACCGTCCCTATGCGACCCAGACCGGCGCCGGGCAGTTCTTCATCCGCGAGGTCGCGATGGTGCGGTTCCTCGAGCGGTACTCCTATCCGCTGTCCTACACCACGATCGAGTCGATCGACGGCGCCCCTGCTCAGGTGGATCGGGCGGGAGGGCTAATGGACATAGGGCATTCCGAGTACTGGTCCACCCGCGACGAGCGGGCCTTTGCGCGGGCACGCGATGAGGGCAGGAGCCTCATCTTCATCAGCTCCGACACGATGGCCTGGCGGGTGCGCTTTGCGCGCGCCACGACTACCTCGAGCCAGGCCGGCGAGCGCGACCACGTGATCGTCGCCTACAAGGAGGCCGTGGGCAGTGATCCGGACCGCTCGCAGCCCTCGGGGCTGTTCCCGTTCGGCGGCGCGCAGCTCGTTGGCAGCGCCTACAACGGATGCATCACCCCCAGGGTGCATCGGCCCGGACCTCCGAGGTATCGCTACTACGCGTGGACGCCGTCGCCGCGCCTGCAACCGTCGTGGCTGTTCGCGCGCACGGGCGTAACCTCCGCCACGCGCATTCCCGGCATCGTTGGCTACGAGCTCGATGAGCGGACGCCCGCCTCGCCTCCGGGCACGCTGCTCGTGGGCGGCGCTGGGGTTGTGCCGTGCCTGGGCGAGGATGAGCCGTCGCCGGTCCACGGCATGGTGGCGCAGACCACGCTGTATCGGGCGCGCTCGGGAGCGCTGGTGTTCGCCACGGGAACGCTCGGCTGGGAGTACGCGCTCTCACCCGTTACGCAGGCCTCGCCGGATGCGCCGGTCTCGCCGGATCCACGGGTCGTTGCAATGACCCGAAACCTGCTCGCCCGCGTGCTGGGCGAGCGCCGCTAGAGGGCCGGCTCCGCTACCTCGGCGCGAGCGCGTAGAGGCCGGTGTAGCCGGTCAGGTAGATGTCCTGGCCGTCGCTGATCACCGGATCGAAGGAGCCCGTGTGCTTTTCGAATGCCAGCCGGCCGGTTGAGATGCCGAGGCCGTAGGTGCGGCGGTTGCCGAGGTCGGCGAAGTAGACGGTGCGCCCGACGATGGTCGCCGAGCCGGAGATGCGTCCGTGCGCGTTGAACTGCCATGCGATGTGACCCGAGCGGGCGTTCAGCGCATAGAAGGTCCCGTCGTAGGACCCGAGATACAGGGTGGGGCCGAGTCCGGGGGCGTTGGTCACGGCGGGCGAGGCATATACGTAGGCGCCGGTCTGAACGGCCCAGTCGAGTCTTCCCGTGGAGGCGTCGTAGGCGTAGATGCGCCCGTCGGTGTTGCCCAGGAACACGCGCCCATACTCCACCGCCGGGGTGGAGTAGAAGGTGCCACTGCCGAGCAGTGCACCTCCCGAGCCCGAGACCCACAGCCGGCGTCCGCTCTTCGCGGCGATGGCCTGCACGTGCCCGGAGTAGTCGCCGAAGTAGAGGACGCCGCCGCTCAGGGTGGGGCTGGCCTTGACCGCGCCGGCTGCGTGATAGGTCCACAGGACGCTGCCGTTGTGAGCGCTCAGCGCGTAGACGATTCCGTTCTGGGAGCCGAAGAACAGCCTGCCGTGGTCGACGAGTGGCGAGGACTCGCTCGGGCTGGGGAGATCGCGCGACCACAGCACCGCCCCCTTCTTGTAGCTCAGCGCGAGCACCCGCCCGGAGTTGCTGCCGCCGCCGCGGGCGAGAACGGTGACGTAGATGACGCTCCCCACCGCGGCCGGGGTGGAGGCCGACAGGACGCCCACGCGGCGCTTCCAGAACGTGTGTCCGGTGTGCTTGTTGAGCGCGATCAGCGTGCCGTTGTCACCCAGCTGGAAAATGTGGTCTTCGTAGATCACAGGCGGGAACTCGAGCAGGGTGTGGTCGTTGTGCACCCACAGCTGCCTGAACGGCGGGTGCAGGCGGGGCGGAGCGGGGAAGAAGCGGGTGTGCTCCTTGGTGTAGCCGTAGAACGGCCAGGCGAACCGTTCCGGGCCGCGGGTCGGCAGGGTGGGGGTGGGCTGAGGCACGAAGCGCGCGTGCGGGTGGTAGATGCTGCCCGTGCGGTGGCGCTCGTACAGATAGCCGCCGAGTGCAGCCGCAGCCACCACGACCACGAACGCCACCAGTCCGATGCGGACCGGCTTGGAACGGGGCAGCAGACGTCTCCGACGGTCGCTCACGCGCGCGAATCACGCCGGCTCAAGCGGCGAGCTTGCCTGACGAAGGAGCCGGGGAGCCCGTGGCGGAGGCGGGAAGCTCCTCGGATGGGCCGGGCGGCGCAGTGGGCTCGCCCGTCCTGTGCCGGGTCTCGTGGTCAGTGAGACGTGCGCCGGCCACCTGCGCGCGTGGGCGGCGTGTGGCGCGTGCGATCAGGCGGGCAAGGTTCAGAACGAGCAGCCACAGGCAGGCAAAGGCGAGCGGGGGGAGCGTCAACCCCGACACCAGCGCCAGCAGGGCCTGATTGCCGCTCAGCGACCAGTTCCACAGCAGGTAGTCGCCTAGCGTGAGCCCGGAGAGGAGGGCCAGGGGCCTGAGGGACACGAGCAGACCTTAAGGGGGCGGGTAGACGGACGCGATCTACGCGACGAGGGAGGCCGGCCCGAGTCGGCAGGAATTGCCGGGCTGAGGGCGCAGGTAAGATGGGAGTGCCTGCGGGCGAAGTGTTGTGGTTGCACAGAAGCCTTCCAAGCTTCTAGGGCGGGTTCGATTCCCGTCGCCCGCTTTTGCCACGGGGAGTGGCGCAGTCTGGTAGCGCACCCGGCTGGGGGCCGGGCGGTCGCAGGTTCAAATCCTGTCTCCCCGATCGCCAAATAGCCTGCAAATAGGCATCTTTCTTGTTCAGCCACGTGCCTGCCGAACAAGCCCACGGGGAACATAATCGACGGAACGGCACGGTGATTTTGGCGCTCCGACGCTGGGTCTCGGCTCGGAGGCTTACAGTGGTCGCCGTCCCGACACCCGCCGTCGCTGGGCATAACGACCATCGCGCCGCGTTCGGGAAGACTGCGGGCGGCGGCGAACCTGCGACCACCCGGGTCGTTTGAGGTGGTCTGTCGTGTCGGTCAGTTGATGCCGCGCGTCAACTGACGAGCTTCTCGAGGGCGAGCGGTGGACAGCGGATCTCGCCGGTGTGGAAACGTCCGACGGGGCGGTGCAGGCAGACAGTGGCCCGACCGTCGTCGAGGTCAATGACGGTACCGCGAAGACCATGGAGATAGCGAGGGCTGATGGCGCCGCTGATGCGCACGTCGTCGCCGACACAGAGTTCGGCGAGGGCGGTCGCTGAGCGGACAGTGTGCAGGAGATGGCGGCGCGCGTGGACGGCGTCGGCGATAGCCGTGAGGTGCTCGTCGAGCTCGCCGGTTGCGATCGTGTCAAGCAGTGAGCGTGCGGGAGCGGTTGACGCGGGTGGCGAGAGCGGTGGCTTCCTCCGCCCGGCCGTGACCTGGCGTTGATGCCCTCCACGGGAGCGCTTACCCATCCTCAAAATGATTGCCTGGAGCGCGGACTGAATCGCTTGGTTGGTCTTGGGCTGCGGCGGCCATCGGTTCGCGCCGGTCGTGGTTGGAGAATCCTGGTCATGCCTTTCGGGATCCAGCTCGACGCAGCGATTGCCGCACAAGAGGAGAGGCTCATCGAGCTCGACCGGCTGACTGAAGCTGCACGCGCACGCCTTGCGGAGCTGCGTGCAGCACATGAGCGGACAACGCGCAAGGTCGACGACCAGCACGCCCTTGGGCCGGGAGTGATGTGGTCCGCGGAGCGCAAGGTGGCGCTGTTCGCAGGTCTCTTTCGCGGTCGCGAGGATGTCTTCCCAATGCGATGGGAGAACAAGGCCAGGGGCCGCAGTGGATGGGCACCTCGCTGCTCGAACGAGTGGGTTCGCGGCGTATGCGCGAAGCCGCGCGTGAAGTGCGCGGAGTGCGTGAGCCAGGCGTTCCTCGCGCCGGTGAAGGAGGAGCTGCTCGCGCATCTGCAGGGCCGGCAGGTGATGGGCATGTATCCCCTCCTTGCGGACGACACGTGCTGGCTGTTGGCGATCGACCTTGACGGCGGCTCTTGGCGTGCGGATGTCGCGGCGCTGCGCGAAACCTGCGGTGAGCTCGGGGTAGTCCCCGCGGTCGAGCGCTCGCGCTCGGGCGAGGGCGCGCATGTCTGGTTCCTCTTCAGCGCGCCGGTCTCCGCTGTGTTGGCGCGGCGCTTCGGGCTGACGATCCTGACCGACGCGATGGGCCGCTGCTCGACACTTGGCATGGCCTCTTATGACCGTCTGTTTCCAAGTCAGGACACGCTTCCCAAGGGCGGTTTCGGGAACCTGATCGCACTGCCTCTGCAACACGGGCCCCGTCAGCAGGGCAGCTCGCTGTTCGTGGATGAGCGGCTCGAGCCCTACGAGGACCAATGGTCCTATTTGGAGGCGCTGCCCCGCGTCGAGCCCGATCGCTTGGAGGATCTCGTTGCGCGGTCCAACACGGACGGTCGCGTGCTCGGAGTGGCCGGCGAGGCGGTCGACAGCGAGGCGCCGTGGCGGCCGCCTCAATCACTCTCCGACAGGCTCGCAGCGGCGACTATGCCGGATGTTGTCAGCGCGACGCTTGCGCAGTGCGTGTACGTGCGCAGTGATGGGCTTCCTCCGGCCTTGGTGGACGCGATGCGCAGGCTTGCGACGTTCTCCAACCCGCTGTTTCTTGAACGCCAGCGGTTACGGTTTTCGACGGCGCGCACGCCACGCGTGATCACGTGCTTCGAGCAGCATGGTCGCTTGCTCGTGCTTCCTCGCGGCAGCCTCTTGCCATTGGAGGAGCTGCTCAACGGTCTCGGCGTACGGCTGGAGCTGGCCGACCAGCGCATCGACGGGGTCGAGCTCGATGTGCGGTTCATGGGCCAGCTCAACGATGCTCAGGCCGAGGCGGGGCGGGAGATGCTTGCCCACGAGCTCGGAGTGCTGTGTGCGCCTCCCGGAATCGGGAAGACCGTGATCGCCGCGCACGTGATCGCCGCCCGCCGACGCTCGACGCTCGTGATGGTGCACAGCAAGCCGCTGCTGGAGCAGTGGATCCAGCGTCTGAGTCAGTTCCTCGATTTGGACTCCACGCAAATCGGGGTCATCGGTGCCGGCAGGAGCAAGCCGACCGGTCGGCTGGACGTCGCCACCGTCCAAAGCCTCGCGCGCCGGAAGAACCTGCAGGAGTTGCTGGCGGGCTACGGTCACGTTGTCGTCGACGAGTGCCACCACGTCCCCGCTGTCACAGCCGAGCGCGTGCTCCGATGCGCTTCGGCACGTTTCGTGACCGGCTTGACGGCCACCCCTTATCGCCGTGACGGGCACCATCCGATCATCACGATGCAGTGCGGTCCGATCCGCCACGAGATCGACCGTCGCGCGGCGTCTGCGAGGGAGGAGCTGTGTCTGCGCATCGTTCGTCGCGAGACGACCTTCGATCCGGCCTTGCTCCCAACCGATGCCGGCATCCAGGAGATCTACGGGGCGCTCGCTGTCGATGAGCGGCGCAACGAGATCATCGTGAGGGACGCGCTCCAAGTGACCGCCGAAGGGCGCTCGCCCATCATCCTCACCGAGCGGCGTGAGCATCTGCAGCGACTCGCCGCTCGCCTACGCGACCACGCCCCGGCACTGATCGAACTGCACGGCGAGATGCGTCCCAGCGCACGCCGTGCCGCCATTGAGGAACTCGCCGCCACAAGCGAACACACCTCGCGGGTGGTGATCGCCACGGGCCGCTACATAGGCGAGGGTTTCGATGACCCGCGCCTGGACACGCTTCTGCTCGCGATGCCGGTCGCCTGGAAGGGCACCGTCGTGCAATACGCCGGGCGCCTGCACCGCCGGCATCCCGGCAAGCACGAAGCGCGCGTCTACGACTATGTAGACGCCGAGCTGCCCGTGCTGCGACGCATGTTCGCCAAGCGTCTGAAGACCTACCACGCACTTGGCTACACGCTCGCCGAGGCGCAGGCTGGCTCTACCCGATCGACGCGGTTGGCGGTCAGCGGGCCTGGTCTTGATACCATAGTGGTATGACTGGCGGGAATGTGATCCTGATGGCTCGTCGCCGGGCGGAGCTGACCCAGCGGGAGCTGGCCTCACGGTTGGGGTTCCGGCAGGCGACGATCGCGCGTTGGGAGCGCGGTGATCGCCAACCCGCTTTCCAGGACGTGCAAGACGTGGTCGGGGCATGCGGACTGCAGCTCGATGCTCACCTTCTTCCGGAGGACCGCTCGTGGTGGCCGCAGATCGCCACCCAGCTCGGGCGCAGGCCGGTCGAGCGTGTGCGTCAGCTCAGTCCGCCCGGGGTGTTCGGCGATATCGTGGCCGTGCTTAGGGCTCTTGCTGACGCGCGCGCACCGGTGATCGTGATCGGAGAGGTCGCAGGGGCGCTTCATGGTTGGCCACTCGTGCTGAGCGGGAACGCGGTTGATCTTTGCGCCCGCGGGGATGCTGTGGGGTCCGTACTGGAGAGCGTAGGCGCCAACGACGCAGATGCCGGAACCTACGAGCTTCCTTCGGGTGGACACCTCCTCATCACCGATGCTCCCAATGGCACGATGGGCTATCCCGACCTTGCACGTGGTTCGGAATCCGTCGAAGTCGATGGGCGGCAGGTGCAGGTGGCCGGCCTTCTCGACCTCCTGCGGATCGCCGACGCGTCCCCGGATCGGGACGCCCGGCGCGATGCCTTGGCCTACCGGGCCGTGCTCGATGTCCAACATGCCCAGGCTGAGGCCGGACGTGTTGACGGCCGCACCGGCGAGGAGAGAATCCAAGCGTGGCTGAGCGAGCAGATTCCAGTGGCATAGATCCTGACCGGGAGGCTCTGCTCGGCGTGCTCGCGCGTCATGGTGTGGCGTTCGTATTGATCGGTGGCGCCGCGATCCAATCCCACGGCCTCCGTTATGACACTCGGGACATGGACGTCACTCCGGACACCACGCCTGAGAACCTGGCCGCGCTCGCGGACGCGCTAAACGAACTGGACTGCCGGCTCATCACCGATCCGGCCGATGCCGGCAGCTGGGTCCCGCTTCCCTCCGACTACTTCACCGAGCGCAGCCTTCGCTCGGCCAGCCTCTGGAACCTCGCCACCCGATATGGCCAGCTCGATCTCTGCTTCACGCCCGCCGGCTTCCCGCACGGCTACACCGATCTGGAGCCACGCGCCAGGCAACGAGCGGTCGCTGAAACCACTGTCGTCGTGTCAGTCGCCGCCCTTGATGATGTCCACGAGTCCAAGCGTCAGGCCGATCGACCGAAGGACCGCGAGTATCTTCAACGCGCCGTGGAGTCAGACTCATGACGCCCACGGGGAACAAAACGGGGAACAAACTGAGCAAAACCGGCGGACACTCGGAGGCACGAGGCCCAATGAATCCGGGCCTTATCAACCGAGCGACACCCCATCCTGTTGGCTGGGGGCCGGGCGGTCGCAGGTTCAAATCCTGTCTCCCCGATTGATCAACGATTGATGCAGGCAGGTGCAGCGGAGTGCAAACTCCCTGCAAATCGAGTGCGAGTGGGTGCAAATGGATGCACCAGCATCGGTCGCCTAGATCGAGGTTCTCGAAGCGCTCGGGAGCAGATCGGGAGCAAGCTGCTCCCGAAATCCAGTGTGCGTCGGTAGTACAATGCGGAGTAGCTCCAAGCCACGCACGGCAAGCCGAAGACGCTCAGGAGTGATACGTCGTCTTCACTGAAGGAGCTACACGTGCGCGGATACGTAAGTCTGAGAGTGCCCGACGAGTTGCGCGAACGTGCGCTCGAGCTCGCCACCGCCGAAGATCGCAGCGTCAGCTCGCTGTTCCGGCAGGCGTTGAGAGAACGCCTTGATCGCACCACGACTCCGAGCGCCAGGCAACCGAGGCGCAGCGATGACCGAACGACTCTGCAACAGCCAGGCGGGAACCGTACGCTTCCGCGAGCGCTCAGCCGGCGGTCAAGTAGTTGTGGACGTCGTGGAAGGTCAACTCTGGGGCGGGGAGGCCGACCTGCTGCGTATACGGGCCGATCTGCTCCTCGGCGAAGCGGTCGAACTGCTCGCGGCTGTTCCACACGTCAGTTACCCGAATCCCATCGTCCGTACTCGTGACCCAGTGAAACATGGCGCCAGGTCCGCCCGGTCCGCCGGGCTTGAAGTTCATCAGCGCGATGACCCGGTCGTACTGCTCAAGCGTTCCGCCGGGGAAGTTCAAGACGACGGCGATCATCGTCGGCCTCCTGGTTCGATGTGGGGGAAAGGGGCCCATCCTACAGTCGGGCTGGAGCAGGAGCATGGGCCGACCCCGAGCCCGCGCACGGGAGTGGGGCTCTATGCAGGCAGGGGTGCCGTCGGGGCAAAAAGCTTAGGTCTCTTCGATCCTTGATCCCGGAGTCTGATTTTTCCGACCCAACGCTTGGAATATTGGGGGAGGGGGGATAGATGACCGGCAGGGGCAACGGAAACGCCCACCTGACGGCTCTCACAAGGCCGGAGGGCAATCCCTCAAGCGCCGAGCTATCTGGGAAGCACAGGCGCGGCGATATGGGAGCTCGTGTGGGGCCTAATCGCGTCACGGCTGAGGATGCGCCGACCGTGCAGCGGTTGTGTCGGCTCGAAGATGAAGCGGCGACCCTCCGCGAGCTCATGGCGAAGGATGGGCCAACCCTCCGGCGGCCCGTGCAGAGCAGCCGCGGTGCGGTAATCGGGGAGGAGTGCTACAGCCATCCAGCGCTCGCCGATCAACGCAGGATCGGCAAAGAGGCGGCGGCGCTCTGCGCGGAGCTCGGCTTGAGCCCGGCGGGTCGGCACAAACTCGGCTTACCGGTCCTAGCCGAGCCTGAGCCTGAAGACGCTCTGGACCGGCTGCGGGCCCGGCGGGAGGCACGCTTGAAGAAGGCGCGCGGCAGTGAGACCTGGCGGGACGACGGCCCGGGGGTACGGGATCAAGCACCGGCGGCTTCGCGAGCGCTGGAAGCGAGCCGTCGAAGCCCGCCAAGACATCAGCGTGGCGCATGTGCAACCTCCGAGCCAGCAGTCTGAGACAGTTTGGCCACGCTGATCGCCGCGAGGTCGGCGCGGTACTCCGTGGCTTCGCAAGTAGCGCGGGCCCTACCGAAGCGCCGGCGGTCTCCTCGGCATGTTCGAGCATGTGCGTTGTGCGCTCGACGTCCTCGGGCCAGCCTCTACGTGGGCGACCGGAGACGATCGGTCAAGCCAATGCCGCCGCCTCGACGGGGTCCGAGGACTCGATGTCAGGTAGGCGCATCATGCGAAACGCCGAGACGAGTCGCCCGGCCGGCGACGCTCGCATTCCGGCCCGTTGCGCCCACCCCCAGCGCCAAGCGCGTCGCTTGCGAGGCCACACCCATGGTGAGGTCCGTCGCGACCAGCAACGCGCTCGTGGCGCCGGAGTGCGTCCGATCGGGCTTGCGAGGCACGATCTCAGTTCCCGGCGACCGTGCCTGTGGGGTCTTCTTGGCCATTGGCCACTCTGAATCTACCGTCCGTACGGACCGCGGCGCTGGGTATAACAGGCCGGGCGTGTTAGGTCACCTCAAGTCGGGCGGAATTCCGAGCTCGCGTGGCCCGGGAGCTCGACGCCAAGGTGCGAGTCCGGAAACCCTTGACCGCCTTGACCGCTGCTTCCGCAGCCAAGCGAGCGCACGGTGAACCTGGCGCGATGCTGTCGCACTGGACGGTGGCTGTTGCACAAAGATGGCATGAACAGGGCCTCCCTCGGCTCAGCGCGAAACACTCGCGCGAAATGGCAATGCCGGAACTCGAAGGAGGCCCCGAGATGACGATCGTAGCTGGCTTTGACGTGCACCGCAGGCAGATCACATTCGACGCTTTGGACACCGACACGGGTGAGCTCACGCGCGGGCGGATAGACGCGACGCCCAGCGCGGTGGAGCGCTGGGTCGCACGCTTCGAGGGTCGCGAGGTGCAGGTCGCGCTCGAGGCGTGCACCGGCTGGCTGTTCGTCTGCCGGGCGCTTGAGCGTGCGGCGCGGTCGCGCATCTGGCCGAGCCGGTCGAGACGAGCGCGCTGCGCGGGCGCAAGCGCCGCGCGAAGACCGATCGCGAGGACGCGCGCTGGCTGCGCACGCTGCTCGGCGAGGGGCGGCTGCCGGAGTCCTGGATCCCGCCCGAGCACGTGCGGCAGTGGCGCTCACGCGCGCGGCTGCGCAAGACGCTGGTCGACGAGCGCACCGCAGTGGGTGCAGCGGATCCGCGCGACGCTGTTTCACCACGGGATCAGCGGCGCACCGGACGATCTGCGCAGCCTCGCCGGACGCGAGTTCCTCGGCGAGCTGGCGCTGCCCGTCGACGCGCGTGAACGGATCGCGGTCGCGTTGGAGATGATCGACATGCTCGAGATCCAGATCCACCAGATCGAGGCAGACCTGCGCAGCGCTCGCGCGCCGGCAGACCGGCTGCCGGGCGCTGATGACCCAGTTCGGGATGGGCGAGCTCACCGCGCTGGTCACGCTCTGCGAGCTCGGCGACGTCTCGCGCCTGCTCGCCTCGCGCAAGGCCGTGCGGATGGCCGGGATCGACATCGGCGTGCACCGCTCCGACCGCGCCACGCCTGGGGAAGCTCACCCGCCAGGGCTCCCCGCACCTGCGCTGGGCGCTGTATGAAGCCGCCCAGTCCGCGTGTCGGCCGGCGAGCCCCGACCACGACGACTACCTCGCACTGAAGGCGCGCGGGCTCTCACACACCCGCGCGTCGCTGACGATCGCCCGCAAGCTCGCCCGACGCTCCTACCACCTCCTGCGCGAGCTCGGCCCCGCCGCGCTCGAGCCGATCAGACCACCTGAGCGCATCCGCTCCACTCGCTCCGCTACGCCCACACTACAAGATGGCACCCAGCTTCCGGCCAGCTCCCGGAGCGATCGTGGCTCCCACGCCAACGTGGCGGCCCACCAAAGACAGAGCGGCCGGAGTCGCTCCACCGGAACGACCGATCAACCATCTCGTCACCGACCACCAAGTCGCGGACCCAGATAAGCCCGGGCGTCCACGGAGCGAACCACAACCCCACCAACCACAACCACTCACCCCCACGAACCCCGCGCTTGACGGGAGGCCATGGTTCAGATAAGCCGTCCGCGAAAACCTGGGCTGCGCTCGCTGTGACGGTCGTTGAGGGGCCTGGCGGCGCCGAGGCTGGGCAGGGCGGGCCTCGGGCGAGCGACGACTTGCCGCTTTTTCGAACCCGCCCTTAGAAAGGCTCCAGTGAGCCCGCCGGAGGTTTGTGAAACAGCCTCGACGAGGAGCACTCGTAGGTGCGCCGAAGCGTCAGACACTCGCTTCGCCCATCGAAGTAGGCGTCACGTGACACCGGCACGTGACGCCTACAGGCCCGCCGCCCGCATCGCCTCACCGCGATCACCGAAGGCTCGGACACGCCAGCACTTGCATTCGCGGTAGTCGCCGATCGAGCCGATCGGCAAGTCGACCCCGACTCCACTGCCGCGCCCCCGACCGTCCAGCCTGGCCTGCGCCAGGGCAAACCGTCCGTATTTTGCGCAGACGAAGTACGCGCAACTACCGATGGCCCGGGCGCGAACCAACGCGATGCTGGCGGCATGGCAGACACCCACGCTGTGGCCGGCGGGGCTGGGCTCGGGTCCGAAACCGTCAAGGGATCTCCGGCTCGATCGGCGCACTCGCGCCGCTGGCTGGCGCTTGTGGTGCTGTGCATTCCGCTGCTGATCGTCTCGCTGGACAACACGGTCCTGAACGTCGCGCTGCCGACGCTCGTGCGCAAGCTGCATGCCACCGAGAGCCAGTTGCAATGGATCGTGGATGCGTATGTGCTGGTCTTCGGCGGGCTGATGCTGGCGGCCGGCAGCCTCGCCGACCGCGTCGGGCGCAAGCGGACGTTCCTCGCTGGGCTCGCCGCGTTCGCGGCCGGCTCTACCTGGGCTGCGTTCTCCGGCTCGGTGGGTATGTTGATCGCCGCGCGCGCGAGCATGGGCATCGGCGCTGCGCTGATCATGCCCTCGACCCTGGCGATCATCACGAACACCTTCGTCGATCAGGGCGAGCGCCAGCGGGCCCTGGGTGTCTGGTCGGGGACGAGCGGCGCGGGAATTGCGCTCGGCCCGATCGTCGGCGGGCTCCTGCTGGCGCACTTCTGGTGGGGCTCGGTGTTCTTGATCAACGTGCCGGTCGCCGCCGTCGGATTTGCGTGCGCGATCCCGCTGGTGCCGGACTCGAAGAACCCGGTGGCCGAGCGCCCCGATCCGGGCGGCGCGCTGCTTTCGATCGCGGGACTGGGACTGGTGCTGTGGGCGATCATCGAGGCGCCGGTGCACGGCTGGACCTCGGCGCTCGTGATCGGACTCGGCACCGCCGGGCTCGCAATCCTCGTGGCTTTCGTGGTTCAGGAGCGGTCCAGGTCGAAGCCGATGCTGAACCTGCGGTTCTTCGCGAGCAGGCGGTTCTCGGTCGCGGTCATGTCAAATGGGATGCTCATGTTCGCGCTGTTCGGCGCACTGTTCGTGCTGACCCAGTTCCTGCAGTTCGAGCTCGGCTACACGGCCCTCCAAGCCGGCGTGCGAACGCTGCCGGCCGCAGGGGCGATCGCCGTGGTCGCGCCACTCTCGAGTGCGCTCGTGCGCAAGCTGGGCGCCAAGCTGACGGTGGTCGCCGGCCTGCTCGTGGTCGCCGCTGGGCTGTGGCAGATCTCGGGCGCGACGCTGGCCACCACCTACGCCAGCACGCTCCCGGGCATGATCATGTTGGGAGTCGGCGCGGGCCTGGTCCTCCCTTCTGCGACAGGATCCGTCATGGGGTCGGTGCCGAGCGAGCACACCGGCGTTGGATCGGCAACCAGCGGCACGTTCATTCAGGTCGGCGGTGCCCTCGGCGTGGCGATTATCGGCAGCCTCCTTTCCACTCGCTACCAGCATCGGACCGCGAGCGCGCTCGCGCCTTATCACGTCCCCCATGGAGTCGAGCACGTCATCCTTGGTTCCCTCGGCGGCGCGCTCGCGGTCGCCGGGCACATCGGCGGAGCGACGGGGGCGCTACTCGCCCATTACGCCCGCTCCGCCTTCATCAGCGGGATGGACCTCGGGCTGCTCGTTGGGGCCGCCGTCGCGCTGGCCGCCGCGCTGCTCGCGCTGCTCGCGCTGCCCTCCGGGGCCGGCGGATCGGAAGATCGGCCGTCAAACGTTTCGGAGTCCGGCAACGGGCACCCGCGACATATTGGGCGGTACATGCACACGTCGCCGGAATGCGCCGGTCCTGGCGACGGTGCCGGTGCCGGTGCCGGGCCTTGACTCTTGTCGCGCGTGAGCAGGCCGCAAGCGTTCCGCCTGCCCGGCGCCATCTCGCCGTAAACCTTCGGCGCCTTCGAACCCGAGCAGGACGTCCAGCGGCAAGAGTGTCGCCCTTGAACGCTACGCGGGTTGCGATTGAGCCACGGGATCGCGTCCGAGCTGCTGTTGGAGGCTCCCCCAGTCGAGGTAGGTGTCCTTACGGGCGATGCGCCCGTCGCTAAGCGCGAACACATCTACGCCGTCGCAGGCGAACGACACGCCGTCGGCTGTGCCGCACATCTCGTACTCGGTGACGATGTGACCGTCGCCGAAGTAGACCGTCTTGCGATCGAACCGCAGGTCGGGCGATTGCGCAAAGATTGCGACGATCGCCTCACGGACGGCCGGGCGTCCTTCGGCTGGATCACCCCCGCCATGCATGTGAAAGACGGTGTCGTCGGTGTGCAGCGCGACGATGGCATCGGGGTCGTGAGCAGCCCAAGCGGCTCCGTAGCGGATTGCTAGACCAGCGGTCGTCTCGGTCATTGGCGTTCCCTCTCTGGCTGGATGGCTCGTGACAATGATCATCAACCCTTCCTTGCTGAAGGGCTGTGCGTGTGCGCACACTCACGCGGCCATGGGCCAACTCTCCGCGCTTCCAGCTGCCACATGCGCACCCCACCACACGCCCGCTCGCCAAAGCGATGCGAGAGCGTCAGCACCACTGCGCTTCACTTGCGGTTTGGCGATTTCCGAGTGCGTCGTCTGAGGTCGGCAGACGCTCGCTCACGCGGGGCGAAGCAGTCGTGTGGGCGTTGTCGGCGCCGGCAGCTCCGATTCGGGGCATGAAAATGACTCTCGAGGGCCGTTGTTCTGATTCCGGCCGGTAGGGTCCGGTGACCGGGACAGGGGCTCTCAGGGAGAACGCATGGTGGGCAGGCCGATCGTGGACGATGGGCGTCAGAGCCCGGGCTTTTCATTGGCCGCCCCTGCGACTTGTCCGGTTGCGCTCCGAGCGCGGATCCGTTGGTGTCGTTTTGCCCACGGCGTCTCCCGTCCTGTCAAGTGCGTCGAAGGAGACAGCGATGAGATCAGTCGCGTTGGATGTGCATCTGGATTTCTGCGAGGTCGCGATCGTCGAGGACGGTGAGCTCCGCTCGGCCGGTCGGATCGAGACCAAGCCCGAGCAGATCGAGCTGTTCGCGCAGAGCCTTGGCCCGGACGATCGGGTGGCGCTCGAGGTGACGGGGAACGCGTGGGAGATCGCGCGGTTGATCGAGCCGCACGTCGCGCAGGTGCTGGTCGTGAGCCCGAGCGATACCGGTATCCGCCAGGCCAGGGCGAAGACCGACCGCCTCGACGCAAGGACGCTGGCGAGGCTGTTGGCGGCCGGGTCGCTGGACGGCGGTGTGGATGCCCGACCGGTGGACGTGGGTGATGCGCCGGCGCCTGTCGCGTCGCTCACAGCTCGTGTGGGCGCGCAGCCGGGCGAAGAACCAGATCCATGCGGTGCTGATGCGCCAGCTCGTCGGCCGCCCGCCGTTCGCAGACGTGTTCGGCGTCAAGGGCCGGCAGTGGCTCGCAGAGCTCCAGCTGGCGGCCGAGGAGTGCGAGACGGTCAGCGCCGCGATGCGCCAGATCGAGTTCCTCGACTCAGAGATCGCCGAGGTCGAGCGGCTGATCGCAGGAGCGGCGCTGGAATCGGCGGAGATCAAGCGCCTGATGAGCGTGCCCGGCGTGAACGTGATCGTCGCCGCGAGCTTCCTGGCGGCGATCGGCGACATTCACCGCTTCCAGAGCCCGCGCAAGCTCGTCGGCTACCTCGGCCTCGATCCACGGGTGCGCCAGTCCGGCGCCGGGCCCGCGACGCACGGGCACATCTCAAAGCAGGGCTCGGTCAGGGCGCGTCACGCGCTCGTCGAGGCGTGCTGGACGACGGTGCGCCAGCCCGGTCCGCTGCACGCCTTCTATCAGCGCATCCGCGCACGCCGTGGACACTCTGTGGCGATCGTCGCCGCCGCGCGCAAGCTCGCGTGCCTGTTCTGGTGTCTGCTCACCCGCGAAGAGGACTACGCCTACCAGCAGCCCTCGCTGACCAAGAAGAAGCTCAGGCGCCTTGAGATCACCGCCGGCGCCGAGCGCTACAGCGCGAAGGCCGCCGGCATCTGGAGCGCCAACGACGCGGTGCGACAGGCCGAGCGCGAGCTCGCTCACCAGGCCGAGGTCGCCTACGCGCGCACCGTTCGCGACTGGCATGCCACCCAGGCGGTGAAGGTGGGCGCGAGTGCGACACCGGGGCGCGCATCAAACAAACCCCTAAAGGTTCAAGCCGCGCGGCAGACCACAAGCCCCTGACGTCTGCGCTTCGCTACGTCATCGGCTCGCGCCCAGAGCAACGATCCCACATACCGGTCACTCCTGCAAGCCAGCGCCGGCAGGCCGGTGGCGCCCCCTCGCAGGTGAAAACCCTGCGCATCGCGCCCGTCGAGTCACCATCCGCCCGATCCGGGGTCGCAGGAGCCGATCTAACGGCCTGCGAGACGAGTCCGCGACCGATCCGATGGACGAGATCGTCGCAAAGTGCGAGCGAAACCAAACCCCAACCCCTTGTTTTTCATCCGTCGTCCAATGCGACGGCGTTGGCAGTGGACCGAGGGACGCTCGCTCCAAGAGGGACGCGATAGCGACAGCCTGTCTTCGCACGAGAGAGAAGACCCGTGTTTGACACATGTAGTAGGATCGCGCCGTTGCAGCCGCTCAGAGAGTCTTCGGCTGCTGTAGGTGCTCCCTCTGAGCGGCCGTTTATGGCTGCTGTTGAACAGCAAAGGAGGAGGGATGTTCGGCATGGGACGGGTCTCTATGGCACGGGTTCGGCGGGCAGGCGCTCGCGGGGTCCGACGACTTGCTTTTGGCTTGCTCGCGGCGGGTCTGCTCGTCGCGCTCGGCGCGTCTGCGACCGCCGCGTTCGCGACCGAACCCGAAGACTTCTCCGGGTCCGCCTACCAGATCCTGGCGCCGGGCGACGGGGGCTTTCCCCCTCCTGAACGCGCCCCGATCCTCGACGTTCGATCAGGGGTTGCTGTACGACGCGCTGACCCCTCTGCAGGGCAACGTCACCGCAGCGAATCTCGAAAACTCTACCTCTCGGAGAAGTTCGGAGTGACCGGCCCCGTCATAGCAGAAGAGACCCTGGTGCCGGGCGCGCTGGTTATCAAGCGCGACAAAAACGACATTCCGCACGTCTACGGGGCCACGCGCGAACTGGTGATGTTCGGCTCGGGCTGGGTCGCCGCGGAGGACCGGGGCCTGCTCCTGAAGATGGCCGTGGGGCCGTCGTTCGCTGCGACGCTTGACATCCCCGGCATCAACCCGTTCGGGCTGCTCCTCACCGGACGCGAATTCACGCCCAGTACCCAAACCGTCAACTTCGTCAACGCACAGAAGAGCGTGCTGCTCGAAAAAGGAGCCGAAGGGCGTACAGGTTCTGTCAGACCTCGAATACTGGGCAGCCGGAGTCAACGCCTTCGAGGAAACCTTCAAAGAAGTGCTTCCGCCACAGCTCCAAGTGCCCCACCTGACGGCCACCAACGCGATCGCCGGCTTCGCGCTGATCGGCTCGATCTTCGGCAACGGCGGCGGCAACGAAGTCACCAACTCGAACTTCCTGGCCAAGCTGAAAGCCAAACTGGGCCCCAAGCAGGGACCGAAGGTCTTCCGCGACCTGCGTGAGGTCAACGACCCCGAAGCGCCGACGACGACCACGAAGCCGTTCCCCTACGACGGCGTGCCGACCGGACCGACGCCCGGAGCCGCGGTGATCGACCCCGGGTCGATCGAGCGCGTCCGCGGCGCAGGCCGCCAGCGTGGCGCAGGCGTCCAAGCGCAAAGCCTCGAACTTCCTGCTCGCCGGTCCGGAACACTCCGCCGACGGGCACCCGCTGGCCGTGATGGGCCCGCAGCTCGGCTACTTCTACCCCGAGATCGTGATGCAGGCCGACCTGCACGGCGGAGGCGTCGACGCTCAGGGCGTCGTCGCCCCGATCTCGCCCTACGTGTTCATCGGGCGGGGGAAGGACTTCGCCTGGAGCCTCACGAGCGCGGGCAGCGAGAACACGCAGCAGTTCCTCGAGAAGCTGTGCAACCCCGACAACAGCCCGCCCACGCGCGAATCGAACCACTACATCCACAACGGCCAGTGCATCGCGATGACCCACTTCGACGCCGGCCTGCTCGGTGCCGGCAACGGCGAACCGGCACGCGAGCTCGAATTCATGGAAACCGTGCACGGCCCGGTCAGCGGGACGGTGACTGTGGGCGGGCAGCCATACGCGGTCGCCAAGGAGCGCTCGACGCGCGGCCGCGAGCCCGCGGGAGAGCTCGCCTTCAGCGACCTGGACTCCAACCGGGTGCACTCGCCGGCAGCAGTTCTTCGAAGCCGCGAACGAACTCGAGACGACGTTCAACATGCCCTACGTCGACAGCACCCACATCGCGTACTTCTCGACCGGGCGCCTGCCGATCCTCGCGCCGGGCACCGACCCGAGCCTGCCCACCTTCGGCACCGGGCAGTACGACTGGCGTGGGTTCCTCTCCCAGGAACAGCATCCCCATGAGATCGCGCCGAGCAGCGACACATTCCTGAACTGGAACAACAAGCCCGCGCCCGGATGGGGGGCGGCGTCTGACGAGTACTCCTACGGACCGGTGCACCGCGTCCAGCTGTACACGGGCTTCAAATCCGGCATGACCGAGGCCGACGTGGCCTCGATCATGAACCGGGCCGCGACGCAGGACCTGCGGGCGGTCAAGGACTGGCCGCTGATCAAGCAGGTGCTCGACGGGCGCCCGGCGCCGTCGAAACTGGCCCAGGAAGCAGCCAACCTGGTCACGACGTGGGCGCAGCACGGCGCGAGCCGCTACGGCGTCACGGGGCCGGAAGATCCTGGCGCGGCGGTGCTCGACCAGGCCTGGAGGCCGATCGGTGAAGCCGTCCTTGGCCCCGTACTCGGCCCGGAACTGTTGAACGAATTCGCCTCCATCGACTCGCCCGACAACGCGCCCTCCCCCAGCGGGTCCGCCTACGGCGGGGGTTGGTATGGCTACGTCAACAAGGACCTGCGGACCGAGCTGAACCTGCCGGTGCAGGCGCCCTACAGCACCCGCTACTGCGGCCACGGGAAGCTGAGCCGCTGCCGGGACATCGCTGTGGGCGGCGATCCAGACCGCGGCCGAACAGCTCCAAAAAAGCCAGGGCTCCGTGCCGAGCAACTGGCGGGCTGCGCGGGTTCGGATCGAATTCCCGCCGCTGCCCAAAGAATTCTTCCCCTTCACGATGGCCTGGACGAACCGCTCGACCTTCCAGCAGGTGATCGAATTCACCGGTCACGGCCCGACCGAATAGGAATGAACCCTCAACGTGCCGGCACGCCCGAACGGCGGGTCGGCACGCCGTAGATAAGGCTGGTCCGCCGCGGACGGCCTCGCGGTCCGGAGAGTTCCATGGGCCTTTGCCAGGCCCAGGCGAGTGATCAGGACGCGCGGGTTCCCGGGCGAGCCCGTGCTACCGCCTGGAGGGCGCCGCGCGCGACTGTCCTGCGCGCCGCGACCGAAGCCCTGTCGCTCTTCTCCGGACCTGCGCTGATCGCGTGAGCGATCGCGGTCGCGTGATGCCGCCCCCACACGCACGCCGCATGGCCGCGATGCTCCCCAACAGCCACCTCGTCGAGATCCCCGACGCTGCGGGGGCGATGGCGCTCGTTCACGAAAGTCCTGCTTTCGGCCGAGAGCGGGCGCACCGTGGTCGAGCCTGACGTGCCTGCTTGGGACGACGTCCAAGCGCGCCGGCAGAGAACCGGAAGACGCCTGCTTGCTCGGCGCATTGCGACAGTCTCGTCCTCCGCGGGCGTCAGTGCTCCAGGTCGTCGGCTCGGCGGTTAGCGAGCGCCGGCGCCAACGAACCCGACGATGCGGCGGTTGACCTCTTGTGGCTTCTCCAGGTGCAGCCATTGCGCGGCGTCCTCGACGACGTCCGCCTCGGAATACCGCGCGAGGAATCCGAGCACCGATGAGGCGTACTCAGCCGCGACACAGCAGTCGTCGCGGCCGTGCATGTAGAGCGTCGGGTGGGGCGGCATCGTCGCGGCGGTCTGCTGCTCGGCCGCTAGGGAGGGGTCGAGCTCGTCAATACCGAACTACGCACGGTAATAGCCCAGAGCAGCGCGGAGGTGTGATGGATCAGCGAGCGCTTCGATGACGCGCCCGACACAAAGCAGGCGTGTTGGTGTCGTCGGCGTTGGCTCCTGGGTAGTGGAGCGCGAATCCGGACCACCCCGACCGCGCGCCGCATGCGCGACGAGTCAGCACCACCTCGACTCCGCAGTTTGCGGGAACTCTGTTCGGACAGGGCCGGCTCGAGGCCCTGCCAGCCCTGCCCGCGTGATAGCTTCGCTCCACGCGCGCGCGCGAGGTAGTCCGTGCTTGTGGTTCCGGCGGGCGGGCGATTTATCGTGTACGGCCGGTCTTCGGTCGGCCAGAGGAGGGGATGGGTGATGGTCAACCGGACTTCAGTAGTCGATCGTTTTGGCCTGCGCAAACTGGTCGTCCTGTCGGTTGTGATCCTCGGATTGGTGGCGCCGTCTGCCGCCAGCGCCTCGATCACGAGCGTCTTCGGGACCGTGACGTGCGAAACCCAGGGGTCGGGCCAGCGCTGGTGCGGCAACCCGGCGGGCACGATGGTCCCGAGCTGGGACGGCACGCCGATCGACGTTTCCGTTGCCTTCCCACCCACCTCGGGCTCTGACAACAACTATCCCGTCATCGGCATCTACCACGGATATGGCGGCACCAAGATCACGCCGTCGAGCTCGACAGCGCAGCGGTGGCTGGCACAGGGCTACGCGGTCTTCAGCATCACCGACCGCGGCTTTGGCGAATCGTGCGGGACCAAATCCCCGGCGATCAAAACGCCGGCCTGCGCACACGGGTACATCCACTTGATGAGCAGGCGGTATGAAGTCCGCGACGCCCAGTACCTGCTCGGTCTGCTCGCCGACGAAGGCGTGATCAACCCGCAGGAGATTGGTGCCACCGGCGCGAGCTACGGCGGTGGCATGTCCTCACAGCTCGGCTCGCTGAAGGATCGCGTCGAACTTCCCAACGGCGAACTGATTCCGTGGGTCAGCCCTAAAGGCACCTCGATGAAGATCGCGGCGACGGCGCCCGAACTGACGTGGACCGACCTCGCGCAGTCGTTGCAGCCCAACGGCAGCAACCTGGACTACGTGGCCAACGCACCCTATGCGGGCGTTCTGGGCAACCACGAATTCGGGATTCAGAAGCAGAACTGGAACACAAACCTCTACTTCGGGGGTCTGTTTGCTGGGGGGTTCTACGCGCCATCACCCGCCGAACCCGAAGCGAACATCACCGAATGGTTCGGCTTCAACAACACCGGAGGCCCCTACAACGGCCAGCCGCTGGCAGTCCAGCAGGAAACACAGCTGCCCAACCACGGCGCCTACTACACGAACCTCTCCGAGCCTCCGGCGCCGGTGCTGTTCGAGGACGGCTGGGACGATGACCTCTTCCCGGCCGACCAGGGCGTCGACTACTACAACAAGGTCCGTGCGACCTACCCGACCGCGGCAATCGAGTTCTGGGGCCTCGACTATGGTCATAATCCGCGTTCCGCGAACGCGTCGGCCGCCGACATTGGCAGGCTCTTCGCCGCCCAGAACGCTTGGTTCGCCTACTACATCAGAGGCGAAGGCAGCGAACCCGCCGGCGCGCACGGCGGTGTGACCGCTATCGTGAGCCACTGTCCCGCGACCGCTGCGGGTAGCGAATACAAAGCGCGGAACTGGGCAAGCCTCGCACCGGGCGAGATCCGGCTCGAAGGGGCGGCCGAACAGACGGTCGAAGCTCCCGGCATCGCTCCCAAAACGGAATTCGTCGGGGGCACAACGGTGTGCACGACGGAAGCTGCCGGCGAAAACGCCTCGGCGGCGACCTACAAGCTCACGGCGCCTGCCGGAGGCTTCACGATCGCCGGCTCGCCGACCGTGATCGGCGAATTCTCGACGCCGGGCACAAACGCTCAGGTCATAGCGCGGCTGTACGACGTCAACGAAGCAGAAGGCACGCAACAGCTGATCGGCCGTGCCATCTACCGACCCATCAGCCCGGGTGGCGGTTTCACGAAGCAGGTGTTCCAGATCCACCCGCAGGCGTGGAACGTCGCGGCGGGGCACGTCGTCAAGCTCGAGCTGCTCGCGCAGGACTCCACCTACGCCCGCAACTCCTCGACACCGCAGTCGATCAAAGCGAAGAACCTCGAACTGCGGCTGCCGACGATCGAAACGCCCGGAAGCGATGGCGGCCTCGTCCAGTCACCGCTGCCTAAGTATCTGCCACCGGGCTACACGCTCGCGCTCGGCAACTACACCCAGATCATCACGGGCACCGTCCACGGTCCGCTCGTCGTGAAGGCAGGCCAGGTGGTCGAGCTCGCCTCGACAGGGAGGATCAGCGGGCCGGTGACGGTGGAAGCAGGCGGCGCGTTTGACATCGAAGGTGGGACGGTCTCGGGGCCGGTCACCGCCAACAAGGCAGCGCGACTCCTACTCTGCGGCGCGACGATCTCGGGACCTGTCGCAGCGACCAACGGCACAGGACCGGTCGTGATCGGCGGCCCTGGATGCCCTGGGAACACGGTCGCCGGGCCCGTCACCGTCACGGGCAACACGGCGGGCGTCCTGATCGAAGGAAACGTCATCAAAGGACCGCTCACGGTGACGGGCAACGAAGGCGGGACGACCGTGACCAACAACACCGTGTTCGGACCGCTCACGGTCACGGGTAACACCGGGGTCGTCGTTGACAAACCCAACGTGGTCATGGGGCCCTCGAAACTCCAATAGGGGGTTGTCGAGCGCGACAATCGAACCTCGGACAACGGGGGCCTCAGGGCCC
>CAWGER010000004.1:0-105722 GCA_963821655.1 uncultured Solirubrobacteraceae bacterium | reverse complement strand
TCCAAGCACCAGACCAAGCAATACACCGCGACGGCCTCGCTCGTCTTCAGCAACAACCAGGTCAGCCAGCAGGTCGCCGGGCTCCAGCCTGTTAGCAGCAGCCTGACCCAGCAGGCCCAGCAGAACACGAACCTCAAGCTCGTCGAGTTCGGCGACATGGCGGCGAAGACCGCCGACCTGCTCGGCCAGGGCCTGACGAAGAAGAAGGTCAGCGAAGACCTGAGCGTGAGCGCACAGGTGGAATCGAACATCGTCAACGTTTCCGCCACCGCGACCTCCCCGGCGCTCGCGGCCGACATCGCGAACACCTACGCAAACCAGTTCGTCGCCGAGCAGCAGAAGAGCAACCACGCCTACTACGCCTCCGCCCTGAAGCTCGTCAACAAGCAGCTGGCGGCGCTCTCCCGAAGGAACGGGCCGGCACCGCGGGGCTGGCCCTGCAGGAGCGCGCGCAGTCGCTGGCGACCCTCGCCGAACTGCACAACGGCAACGTCCAGGTCGCGCAGGCCGCGACGGTTCCGACGTCACCATCCTCGCCGAAGACCGCGAGGAATACGGTCCTCGGCGCGGTCCTGGGCCTGCTGCTCGGCCTCGGCGTCGCCTTTCTGCTCGAGCGCTTCGACCGGCGGATCAGGGAGCCGAAGGACCTGGAGGCGATCTACCGCCTTCCACTGCTCGGCGTCGTCCCCAAGAGCACCGCGCTTTCTCGCTCGGCAAAGAAGAGCAAGAAGAACGCCAAGCAGGCCTTGCCACCAAACGAGGCCGAGGCTTTCCATCTGATCCGCGCGCATCTGCGCTACTTCAACGTCGATCGTGAGCTGCGCACGCTATTGGTCGCGTCGGCCGCCCCGGGTGACGGGAAGACGACCGTCGCCCGTTATTTGGCGAGCGCGGCGGCGAGCATGGGCTCGCGGGTGTTGCTCTTGGAGGCCGACCTGCGCCATCCGACGCTCGCCCAGCAGCTCGATGTCCAGTCCGGGCCCGGCGTGTCGGATGTGCTGATCGGAGCGGTGTCGTTGAGCGAGGCGACCCAGATGATCGACTTGGACTCCCCGTCTGTCGCTGGGTCTGAGGGGCGGATGCTCGATGTGGTGGTAGCCGGTGCCGTCTCGCCGCCCAACCCGGGCGAGCTGATCGAGAGCCACGCGATGGAGGCTCTGATTGAGCGGGCGAAGTCCACGTATGACCTTGTCGTGATCGATACGCCGCCGCTGGCGGCGGTCTCCGACGCGTTCGCGTTGCTGCGCAAGGTCGACGGCGTGATCATCGTGGGCCGCATGGGACGCAACCGGCGCGACGTCGCCGAGCGCCTGCATGAGACCCTCGCGGGCGCGGGCGCCCCGCTGCTCGGTGTGGTCGCGAATGGCCTCAAGGCGCGCCGGCGTGGCTCGTACGGCTACGCGTACGAGTACGGGTATGCCGAGGCCCAGCCGCCCCCTGCCGCGGAGGTGTCGGTCAACGGGTCCTCCGCCAACGGGGCCTCCGCCGACCAGGCCTCCGTCGAAGAGGTCCCCGCCAACCGGGCCTCCGCGGACCGGCCTCCGCGGACCTGGCCTCCGCGGACCTGGCCTCCGCGAACCGGCCTCCGCGGACCTGGCCTCCGCCAACGGGGCCTCCCCGCCCGAGGAGCCGGTGCCCCCGCAACCCGTCCACCGGATGCCGCCTACCTATGGCGAAGCCGTCGATCTCTCCGGTCGTCTCGGTGATCTCGCCGTCGAGTCGCCGACCAGCGAGAACAGGCCGTCCAGTCGCCGACGGCGCAGAGCCTCGCGGCGAGCATAGACCCCGCGGAGTGCGTCGACCGCTGCACCGGGCGCCGGCCAGAGCCGACGATTAGCATGCGCCGGTGGCCGATGGTGTCGCGATAGAGCCGGAGGCACCCGCGAGAAGCGATGCGCCCGCGATGGGCGATGCGCCTGCCACGAGGACGGGGGGGCTGGCCGTCACGGCGCTGATGCTTCTGCCCGGCGCCCTGATCGTCTTCATGGGGTTCAACGCCGGCGGCTACTTCCCCGCGACTGCGGCCGTTGCCGCGCTCGTCCTTGCCCCGATCCTGCTCGTGAGGATCATGCAGTCGCGCCATCCGTTCGAGGGGCTGGCGCCCGTCACGCTCGTCGCGATCGCAGCGCTCGGGCTGTACACGCTGATGACGCTCCTCTCGGCGTCCTGGTCTCACTCGACGAGCCGGGCGCTGATCGAGTTTGACCGCGCATGGCTCTACCTGCTGATCCTCGTCCTGTTCGGGAGCGTCCGCGCGAGCACGCAGGACCTGAGCTGGCTCATCAGGGGCCTCGTGATCGGCGCCTCCGTCGTGTGCCTTGCGGGCCTGATCAGCCGCGTGCTGCCCGACGTCTGGCGCACCGCGCCCAACGTGTCCAACGAGCGGCTGAGCTACCCGGTCACCTACTGGAACACGCTTGGGCTGCTCGCCGCGCTGGGCATCGTGCTCGCGTTCCACCTCACCTGCACCCTCAGAGAGCGGCGACTCGTCCGCATCCTCGCGGCAGCGGTTGTTCCGCTGCTTGCCGCCACGCTCTTCTTCACCTTCTCGCGAGGCGCGATGGCCGCGGGGGTCATTGGCCTGGTCGTGTACATGCTCGTGGCCCGTCCCAGCGGACTGCTCAGCGGTGTGCTCGCGACGGCTCCGGCCAGCGTGGTGCTGGTCGTGGTCGCCTATCACGCCAACCTCCTGGACACGGTAGACCCGACCACGCCGGCAGCCGTCTCGCAGGGTCATCGTGTCGCGCTCGCAGCCGGCGTCTGCGCGGCCGTGTGCGCCGGCCTGCGGGCGATCCTAGCCATCAACCTGGATCCCCGTCTGCGCCGTATCGCGGGCCGGCCGCTGATCAGTCGCCAGACGCGGCTCGCCGCGATCGCGGGCGCCGTCGCGGCGGTCCTGGTTGTCGGCCTCGCGCTCGGCGTCCCCCACAGCCTCGCCCACGACTGGCACCGGTTCATCAGCGGTGCCGTTCCCCACGGCAACGCGAGCGACCTGCGCCAGCGCCTGACCGATCCTGCCAACAACGGGCGCACCGACCTGTGGCGGGTCGCGCTGCACGGGTTCTCGGCCTCCCCGCTCCACGGCCACGGGGCGGGGATGTACCAGACCCTGTGGGACCGCAACCGCCCCAGCTTCATCTACACCATCAACGCCCACAGCCTGTACCTGCAGGCGATGGCCGAGCTCGGGACTCCCGGCCTCGCGCTCCTGTTGATCCTCGTGGGTGTCGTTCTGGTTGGACTTGGTCTGCGCACCCGCTGGTCGCGGCGCTCACGCTCAATCTACGGTGCGCTGCTCGCGGTGCGGCGTTGTCTGGGCGCTGCGCGCCGGCGGGGACTGGGACTGGGAGATGCCCGTGGTCACGCTCGGATTCTTCGCCGTCGCGGGCGCGGGCCTGAGTCCCCGCACGGGTGTCTCATCCGGCTGGGTGCCGGGCGCGAACAGCCGCCTGCTTCTCGGTCTGCTCTGCCTGATCAGCGCCGTGGCGCCTGCCCTGATCATCGGCTCACAAAGCCGGCTCAACCAAGCCAAGCAGGCGCTGTACAACGCGGACAACTGCGCCGGCGCAAGCTCGGCGGCGCTGTCGTCGATCGGATGGCTTGACGTCCGCCCCGAACCGTATGAGATCCTCGGCTTCTGCGACATCCAGCGCGGCCGGCCCAGGCAAGGCGTCGAAGCGATGAAGCGGGCCGTGCACTACGACCCGGGGAGCTGGGAGACCTACTATGCGCTCGCGCTTGCGCAGGGAGCCTCGGGCATCGATCCGCGGCCGGCCGCCGCGCGTGCCCTGCGGATGGATCCGCTCGAGCCGCTCACCCAGCAGGAGGTCAGCGAGTTCCGGACCTCCAGTCCGACGGAATGGGTCAATCGCGCGGCCATCGTGCGCGCCGCCGCACTCGCCAGCAACGATCTGTCGATAGTCCCGTCATAGTCGGTCCTCACTCCATCGCCTCGCGCAGCTTGCGCAGGGCCCTGTACACGCGACCCTCCACGGTCGTGAGCCGCTCTCCGGTCAGCTTGGCGATCTCCGGGACGGTCAGGTCGGCGCCGAAGCGCAGGGCGATCGCCTCGCGCTCCTTTTCGCGTCAGGACCCCCAGGTTGCGGCTGATCAGGTCGCGGTCTGAGACCGCCTCCATCTCACCGGTCGGGCCCGGACTCGGTCCGCTCGCGATGCGTTCGAGTGCCCGGCCCTCGGTGCCCCGCCGCCGGGCGTGATCGCGCAGGCAGTTGAGCGCGATCGCGTACAGCCATGTCTTCTCGCTCGCCTTGCGCGGATCGAATCGCCGACGCGCACGCAGGGCCCGCTCGAAGGTGTCCGCGAGCAGGTCTTCGGCCAGCACGCGATCGCCGGTGCGGTAGATGAGGAACCCGAAGAGCGCCTGCGGCGTGCTCGGCATAGAGTCGCTCGAACCTGTCATCGCGCATCGCCACGCATCATCTCCGATATCGGCGCACATCGCCTCCACGAGAAACCCGCCGGTCAGGAATCTGGCCGCTCGTGCGTATAAGTCGACATGAGCCGTTCACAGCGACGAGGAAGCGCTTCCCGGATGACCTCCAAGAGGTCGTCGAGCAGCTCCGCGACGAACGTCCTTCGCTTACGCCCCTCGAGCTCGACCGAGTCAAGCTGCGGGCGATGAGCAGCGCACACCGGTCCACCTCCCCCCAACGGAAGGGATTCTCCTGAGGTCACGCTTGGTCGCGTTCCTGACGGTCGGGATGCTCGCCGTGGGTAGCGGTAGCGCGATAGCGGGCTTCTTTGACTTCGGTGGAGGCTACGGCGGTTATGGCGACAACGGCAGCGCCAGCTACCACCAGTACCGTCCTCCGTGTAAGTCCGGCTATGACTTCGGCAACGACCGCAAGTGCCACAGTGCCCCTCACGGCCACTACTGGCACTACGTGCACGGCTGGTGCTGGCTCCCCGATGGGCATGGAGGCTTCAAGTGGGGCTACGGCAACGGCTGGGACGTCCAGTAGTCCGAAGGCCCAGCTTGCCCTTAGGCGGCCCTGAGGTGATGCGAGTCGCGCTGGTCGTGTGGGGGGTCCTGATCGTCGGCGCGGCCGGAGTGTTCGTCGCACTTGCAAGCCGCGGCAGCGAGGATGCTTTTCGCAATGCGCAGTCACGCTCGCTGACGCTCGCGCCGGCGGGCGTGCTGAGTGCGGCCCGCGTCGCGGCCGAGCTGGCCAGGGAGCCCGAGCCGGTCGCAGCGGCTCGGCGCACGCCGGCTGTGAGCGCGCGTTGTGAGCCCAAAGGGGGCGGGACGCTTCGAGACCCCTGGGCGTGCACGGTGCGCTACCGCTCTGGGACGCAGGCTCACTATCTTGTGCAGGTGCAGCCCGACGGCTCCTACAGCGGCGTCGGGGACCGGGTTCATAAACGGATGCTGCATCAAGGTCCCGACGGTCGACTGAGCGGCGGCTGCGCTCCACCGGACACGCCTAAAGGCCGGCCGCTGTGCGGCGCAGGGCGCTTTTTGCCGCTCGTCCCGATCGGTGCGGGGCGATCCCTCGAGCGCGCTGTAGGTCGCTCACGGCCGAGCGTGGGTCGAGGTACCGCCCGGCGTTGCTCTAGCCTCACCTGCCATGCACCCCTACCGCGGCTGGCCGTTCCTCTCGGACCCGGTCACCCGACCCTCTCGGCGGTATGGGCCGTGCTCGTGCACGGCTTGATCGGCGTGCTCGTGGTCGCTCCGATCGTATGGCGCAGCCAACGCAGAGCGCTTGGCGCGGCGCTCGCGTTCGGCGGTGGAGTTGCCCTCGACTTGGATCACGTCGTCGCCGCCGGCAGCCTTGAGCCCAGCCGCCTCGAGCACCTCGCCGGCGGACGTCCGGTCACGCACGGCCTCCTGTTCGCCGTCGGCCGTTGCGCTTCTGGCGATTGTCCTCACCCGGCGCGTCCTGATCGGCTGGGCAGTATTCGCGGTGATCACGTCCCACCTGCTGTTCGATGCCGCCGGCGGGAGCGAGCGCTGGCTCTACCCCCTCTCCAACGTCGAAGCCATCCCATGGCTCGCGTGCCCCGTGGGGATCATCCTGCTGACGCTCGGCAGCGAGCTGGCGTCGCGGAGGTCCGGCACCCTCCGGCGCCCGCGCTCGTTCCGGAGTGCTGGAGCGTGGCGGGCGGGGTGAGACGTCGGGCGAGCCCAGCCGTCCTCTGTGACAGCCCAGAGGAGCGCGGAACAAACGTCCAGGGCGCCTGGCCGGGCTCAAGGGCCCGAGTAGGGGCCCCGAGGGGAGGCAGATGACACCAATCTCGTTCGATTCCCGGCTGCGGCGATGCCGCAGGTCAATGATCGCGATAAGCGCCTTGGCCGCACTGCTCATGGCTGTCTCCCTCAACTCGGGCGCCCCGGCTGGAGCGGCTACAGCGACGCCCAAGGGCCATATCAGCAAGAAGAAGCGCACGCCCCGGGCCGTACGCGCCTGCCTGCGACGGAAGCATCATCGGCGAATGGCCTCCTCCTCGGCGGGCTCGGCGGTGCACAAGGCCAAGTCGCGCAAGGCGAGGTTGCGCGAGGCGAGGTTGCGCAGGGCGGACTTGCGCGCCTGCCTGGCGTCAACGAGGAAGAGCACCCGGCGCAGTCCGAAGCCCAAAGTCGGGTCAGCCCCGAAAACACCGCCAGCGACAGGTGAAACGGGTGCTAACGCGCCCGCCGCGATGCCGACGGGCAACATCCCCGGGTGGAGGCAGGTCTTAGCTGACGATTTCACCGGTTCGTCGCTTCAGCTCACGAAATGGTACCCCTACGGATCCAGTGAACCAGGGGGCGATCCGGGGGCATGGTTTCTGCCGTCCCATGTAAGCGTTTCCGGTGGCGACCTGGTCATCTCCACCTATCGTGATCCAGCCGACGGAGGACTCTGGACCGGTGGCGGCGTCACCAGCGAACCCGGCGTGGTGCAGACCTACGGGAAGTACCTCGTGCGGTTCCGCTTCCCCGCCGGGCACGGCATCGCCCACGGCCTCATGCTGCTGCCCGCCGATGGATCCTGGCCACCGGAGGTCGACTTCAGCGAGGACAACGGTAAGGAACGCGACGTCGACACCGCCACGCTGCACTACGGAGCGCAGAACTCGATGGTGCACGCGACCGTTGCGACCGATCTCACGCAGTGGCACACACTCGGCTTGGAATGGACGAAGGAAAAGCTCGTCTACACGATCGACGGCCGCGAATGGGGGCGCATGGAAGGAAGCAACGTGCCCTCCAAACCGATGACCCTCGACATCCAGACCCAGGCCTGGATGTGCGGGGTGAACGAATGGGAGGCGTGTCCCGACGCGACCACGCCGGCGACTACCAATCTCTACGTCGACTGGGTCGTCGCCTACGCTCCCGGTTGATACCTACCCTGCAGGTAACCGGCGACCGTCGCGCCAAGGCCGATGACGATTGCGGCGCTACGACCGATACCCATCAGATCGCGCCCTGTGAGCGTGGCCCAAAGCCCGCGGGCCACGCCACGGGGGAGGGTGCGCCTCGTGTACACACGCTCAGCCGCCAGGCCGTCCTCGCTGCCGAGAAAGCCGACCAGCCCAGCCTTTGCCATGCCCTCGTCGTAACACCGTGAGATGAAGTAACCCGGCCGCGTGCGGGCCTCGGGCACATGGTGATGCACCAGCACGGCGGGATCGTAGAGCCAGATCCTGTCTGGCCAGCGCTGGTTGGCCCTCAGACATAGGTCCGTCTCCTCCACACCTCCCCGTCCCTTGTGCTTGCCGAAGCCGAGCCGGAAACCCCCAAGATCATCGAACAGCGAGTGGCGAACAAGCATGTTCGCGGCGATGAGATTGCGAACGGGCGCACGCGTGGTCGGAAGCCCAGGGTATGTGCAGCCGATGGTCCAATTGAACTCGGCCGGGAACCATCTCGGTGGCTCGTTCTCCCACAGAGGCGTGATCGTTCCGCCCACGCCCATGACCTTCTCGTCGGCAAACGCGCGTATCCCCTGCTCGATCCATTTCGGTGCCGCGACCGCGTCGTCGTCCATGAACCCAAGGATCGGCCCCGTGGCCACGTTCACTCCGGAGTTGCGCGCCTCGCCGGCTCCCTGATCGCCCGTGTTTTCAACGACGCGCACATCCGGCAGAGCCAGCCTCGCGCGATCGAGGAGCACGGGGTTGTGATCGACCACCACGATGATCTCCTGCGCGGGCGCGGTCTGCGCTCGAATCGATTCCACCGCGCCGAGCAGCTCCGCCCAGCGTCGCTCCGTGTGCGCACACACAACGACCGAGACTCCTGGAACGCCGCCTCGCTGGTCGCTGTCCGTGTGCTCAGCCGACAACGTCTTCACTGGCTGGGGGACGACGAGCCGCGTCCTTTCCTCCCAACAGGCGAGATGAGCCCGTTGAACCGGTAAATGGTGACGTCGTGGTTTTTGAAGACCAGCGTCCAGCTCGATGAGCTCGGAAGCTCTCGCACCAGGCGCTTGTAACCGGTGGGGTAACCATAGTAAGCGCTGTATGCGGCCATGCTGCGGCTGACGATGAGGAACTTCTCCCCACCCGGGAGCGATGCCGTCCAGCTGTCCACCTGGGGGAGGTCCGCCGCGTCCAGCCAGTCTTCGCCCGAGTGAAGCTGCGGGTCCGATGGCAGCACCTCCACTTCATAGCTCGCGTACGCGGCGGTCTGTTCCACCGGGAAGTTCTGCGCGGCGCGGATGAGAGTGGATCCGATCGGCGCGTGAGCGTAGAGCCAATTGCTCCCGCTCACCTCGGCTCGCGTAACCGCATTGGCGCTGACAGGGCCCCACAGCGCCTGCAGCGAAGCCATGAGGGCGACCGCCGGCACAACGACCATGGCGGCAAAGCGCAGGTGCGGCCGCCGAACCTTGACTATCGCGGTAGCGATCAGGTATGCACACCATGGCGCCGAGAACAGGAAGACCCTGAAGGTCGCCTCGCCGCCGTAGTTCTGGACCAGGAGAACGACGAAGGGCGCAAACGCCAGCACGGCGGGGACGACCACCCGCCCGAGCGATCGCCAGCGATCGGGCGATGATCGCGAGCGTGAAGAGCCACATCGCGACAGAAAGACCGGTTGCTATGTGCTGTGAGAACAGAGCCGGCGCCGGCTCTGACACTTGCGCGCGCCCCCCCGCGTTGCCAAAAATGTTGAAGCCCGAGAAGAGGCCACCGTACTGCGAGGACACGATGTGATAGCGGGGCAGCAGGAAGGCGGCGGCGATGGCAATCAACGCCGGCAGAAGCCACCACGGTCTCAGCAGCCCGAGCGCCGCCATACCTACGAATCCGGCAAGTGCCGTGTAGGGCGTGAGCTGGTGTGAGGAGACGATCACGAAGAACAGTGTCATCACGGCCGCCACGGCCGCGAAAGAGGTACTTCGCGAGGGGGCCGGGCGGTACTCGAAGCCGCGCAGAAGCAGACCACGAAGCCGAGCGAGCCGACGGGAGCTGACTTGGTGGGGAGCCCAACCCGTCAGCCAGCGCAGGACCACGAGCATCATGCCGAGCCACAGCAGGTAGGCGAAGGCCTGGGGTGAGAGGTAGTCCTCGCCGACCCAGCTGACGACGCACTCGAACAGCAGCACCGCCAGGATCGGCACGCGGCTGTCGCGAGTCATGCTTTTGAAGATGGCCAGGAGAACGACACAGTAGGACAGCTCGAAGAACAACGAAGCCCAGGTGGCGAACCTGAGCGGGCTCGCGCCCGACAGCGAGGAGATGGCCGCCAGAGCCGAGAAGAAGGTCGGCCACTCTTGGTAGATTTCATTCGGCAGGGTGACGCGGCCATGCAGCTGCAACGACTGTGCGACGCCGATGTGCTTGTACACCCACCAGTACTCGGGTGTGTGGAATAACAGCGGCACCGTCGCGTCGATCACGATGACGATCGCGAGCACGTACAGCACGAGGATCCAAAGGTGCCGGTGCGCTCGGCTCAGCTCCGCCGCGAAGCCGACGATCAGCAGCGCCACACCGATGAAGAACCATGCGTTGACCGATGCAAGCAGTCCATACAGCCCCACGGAATCCAGCCGCAGCGCGGCCATGCTGTTGGCCCAGCAGGCCAGGCCGACAGGCGCCGGCGCCAGGCGGGCGGCCAGGCGGGCGATCTCGGCGAACCTCAGAGTGGGTCTACGCGCCGGCACCAACATGGCGGCCGGCTGAGCTTGCGTCGCGCTCATGCCCGTGACCCAGCGGCGGAGGGAACAGGGTCCCTCGCGCGCCGGCGGTTCAGGCGGTACAGACGGTAAAGACAGGACAGGACGCTCGGGACCGCGAGCAGCACGAGCCAGGTCGGGTGCCAGGCGCTGAGCCAGATCATCCCCACCGCCGCCAGCGCGAACGCGGCCGCGCTCAGCACGATGGTCAGTGCTGCTTGGACGTAGGAATCGCCGGCGTTCAGCCAGCACGTGATCCCGGGGCCCGCGCCGACGAGGACAAACACCAATGCGCCGACCAATCTCACGCTGGGCCACGGGCTTTCGAGGATGGCGATCGGAGCAAGGACGCCGACCAGCACGCCGATCCACGCTGTCACCCTCGCCCGCCCATCCGCTGTGAGAGGGCTGGTTCTCGGCGAGACGTCATCCTCGGCGGATTCAACCTCGATCCGGTACTCGGCTTCGCGGCCCTTCTCGTCCAGTTCGGCCTGCAGCTGCGACAGCGCCTGCTCCATGCTGTCATCGCCGCCCGCGAAGGGGCCGACCAGCACGCCGGGCCATGCGGTCATCGTGTTCGGCGCGTCGGCGATCAGGGCGCCGTCGGTCCAGGGCCCCGTCTGTTCGAAGGGGTCGACGCCCAGGCGCATGGGGTGCTCATCTCTCAAGGCAGACCCTCCGCCGGGATCGTCGACGCGATGGCGCTGTCGGTGCCGAAGCGCGAACGTAGCGCTGGAGTCATCAGAATCGCTGCGACGCCCTGGGTGGCGAGGAATGCCCAGCCAATCGCCACCAGGCCTAGACCTGGCAGCAGGGCGAACGTGGTGGCGAGCAGCAAGAGTCCCGATCCGGCCTCGATGGCGACCAGCCGCCAGAGTTTCTGCTCGACCCAGGCGAACGCACTGTAGAGGACGGTGACCGCCGTGAAAGGCACGCTCAGGCCGAGCAGGAAAAGCAGAGACGTACCGTGCTCGGCGTATCCGTGCCCGGCCACTCCCAGGATCAGCGATCCTGCTACGCAACAGGCAAGGACGGCGCAGAGCACGACGACGCCGCCCAGACGAAGGCTTCTGCGCAGATGTGCGGGCGTATCCGTCGGGGTGGCGATGACCGCCACGACGAACGATGCACCGATATTCCACAACAGGAGCGTGATGCCCGTGCATATGAGCCAGGGCAGCGTGAAATAGCCCTCGCTGACCGCGCCGAGTCGCCAGAGCACGAGCAGCGGCATCACCTGGAGAGTCGCGAGCGCGCACAGGGTGCACGCATACTCGGCCGCGACGAATGACAGAAGGCGTCCGCGCGGTGGCAGCTCGCCGGTGTGCATCCGGCGGGTTTGCGCCACGGGACCCCTGAACAGGAGCAGGTTCACTGCGAGAACGCCCATCGCCACCGGAAGGATCCAGGCCACGACGGGGCCAAGGTGGCCCGGCAGGAAGGCGAACATCGGAAGCAGGATCAGCTTGGCTGCGCCGAAGCTCGCGTTCTCGACCGGCACCCAGTGGGCGATCCGCAACGCGGTCAGAACGGAGTCCTGGAGCGTGAAGATCGCAAGCAGCGCGACGGCCAGGACGAAGATGGCACGCTCCCCCCAGCCGACCCCGACGACGTCCGACCCGAATCCGCTGGCCACGAACGCGCTGCCCACGACGAGCCCCAGCGAGGTGACCGCCAGATAGGCCCGGGCGATGAAGGTTCCCGTGAAGCGACCGGCGACCGGGAGCAGCCGAATGGTGACGTTGTTCAGGTTCAACTGCGCGAGCGTGGCAAGCAGGGTCAACGCGGCCACCTCCGCGAACGCGCGGCCGAATGCGGCGGTGATGTGGGTGCGGGCAACGAGCGCCCAGAAGATGAGGCCCAACGCGCTGGTCGCACAGGTCGCGAGCATCAGCGAGATCGCGTTGACGGTCAGGCCCCGCGGGCGAGCGAGCCTCGGCGTCGGGGCGACCGTTGGCGTGGGCGTCGGCGCGATCTTGGGCGTCGGCGCGAGCGCTGTCGTCGGAACGACTTGCTCCTCGACGATCAAGGTCGCCACCTCCGCTGCGCCCGGCGGCTACGGGCATACGCGAACGGGCCGCTGAGCAGGCCGAGCAGGTCCGCCCGGGCGAGCTGCGGCGGGTAGTCGGCGCCACGACGAGATCGCTTGGCCGAGGAGCTCGACAGAGTGCGCCGGAGCGCCGTCGGGACCATGCCGATCAAGCCTCCAATGTGACGTGGATCTCGCCAGATGAGCGCCGAGAGCATCGCCGTCAGGCCGATCCCGTAGCCGCCGATCTGCCGTTCCAGCTCCTCCATGGTGCGCCTGTGCGTATGGTGGACGATCGCGCCCGGTTCATGCGCCAGAGCTCTCCCGGCCGCGAGCATCTCGATGAACATCGCGAGGTCCTCGCCTCCGCAGGTGGGCGTCCCTGTCCCCGAGCGCCTCGTCGAACCCGCCGAGCGCGCACAGCGCGCTCTTGCGGAAGGCCATGTTCGAGCCGATGCCGAACTCGCCCGCGGCGTACAGCGAGCCGATGCTGACCTTGCCTTCCTGCGGCGCCCTGCGAATCACGCGAAAGCGCGTCGGCGACAGCGCACCCGCTCCGGGTCGGCTGCGGGCCTCGAGCTCGAAGCTGAGGCGGGTGTACGCTCGGTCCGGTCCACTGCCGGACTGCTCGAACCAGATCTGGGCCGGTGTCTCAAGCTCCTTGGGGACCAGAAGACCCGAGACCGCATCGGCCTGCGGCTCTTCCACAAACCGCCTGCCGAGCGCTGCCAGCCACTGGCGGTCGACCTCCACGTCATCGTCGGTAAAAGCGATGATCTCCCCGGCCGCCGCCGCTATGCCCCTGTTGCGAGCCGCCGAGATGCCAGGGCGTCGTTCGCTCAGCACGCGCACTCGCGGCAGTCCGCCGAGCTCCTGCAGGACGTCCTCGCCTCGCGCGGTCGTGCGGCGGTTGTCCACGACGAGGACCTCGAAGTCCGGGTAGTCGAGCTCCGCGAGCCTGGCAACACATGCAAGCAGCTGCTCGGGCCGGCCCACATTCGTCGGCACGACAACCGTCGCGCGCGGCAAAGCGACGTCGGGCGACTGCTCGGCGACGTCCCGCTCCCACGCCTCTCCGAGCTCCTCGCGCAGTGTGAAGCGCAGATCGTCGGCCGACATCGTGGGGGAGGAGACCTCGATCTCGACCATGCCGAGCGGCTGCCCGCGTCTGAGGGCGAGCACCCACAGGGCGCTGTAGAGGCCACCCGCCGGGTGGGTGCAATCGACGGGGGAGAGCTTCTCGACGTCGACGAGCAGGACCCGAGCAGGGCCCGGCGGGCTGCCGCCGTTGCGGGATACGACCTCGAGCGCCGAGCGCTCCACGTTCTTTTGAGTCGCAGTCATTTCCCTCACCTCGGGGAGCCCTCCACCGCGTTGTGATGCTCCACCGGCGAAGCCTCCGGTGGCCCCCATCCGGCCCAGCGCCTGCCGAAATGCCAGATCCGCTGCTTGAGCTCTGCGCGCCGGCGCGTGAGGCGGATGGGCATCGAGTTGACTAAGCGCACGAGCGACTCCGGGGTCATCTCGGGTCCGACCTGCAGCCGCGGAAGCGCGAAGCGGTCGTCGCTCTCGATGGCGGGCAGCTCTATGATCGTGCACGCCTGGGAGAAGCCTGCGGCAGCAACCGCCCGGCGGGCAGCCGAAGTCTGATATCCGAACGGGTAGGCGTAGCTCTTGACCTCGGTTCCAAGGTGGCTCTCCAGCACCGCCTTGCTGTGGGCGGCGTCCTCGCGCACGACCTCAGGTGCGTTGAGATCAGCGGCGAGGTGACGGTGACCGTGAGAGCTAACCTCAAGGCCGGCTTCGGAGAACTCCTCGATCGTCGCCCAATCAAGCAGCCGACGCTCACCATCCTCGCCGCCGAGCCAGCGCGCCGTAGCCGCCCACATATCCGGTCGGGACGAACAGGGTGGCGGGCACGCCACGCGCGAGCAAAGCGTCGGCGGCGCTCGCCGCGTCGGCGAGGCCGTCGTCGATCGTGATCGCCACAGCCGGCCCTTGATCCGCGGTGCCACCCGCGGAGAGAAGGGCGGGCACATCTCCCACGCAAACAAGCTGGCAACCGGCGTCGAGGAGCGCGGCGACATGCTCATCGAAGAGTACGGGATCCACCGTGAGGCGTCGGAAGGAGGCGGTCGACGTGCGGGCGATGCTGTGATACATGAGGATCGAGATACCGCGCGGCGCCGGTGGCATGGCGATCATCGGTCCGCTGCCAATCGCTCTCGTCTCAAACCAAGGCGCGCAGCGATGTACATCACCGGTCCTCGGAGCAGGCCGGCGCGGCGGGCCTGGAGGAGATCCTTGGGGAAGTCCTCCCCGACTTCGCCGAGGCGAAGGTCATCGGGCGAGGTCAGGTCCTTGAGCGCCTGGGGGATCAGACGCACGAGCTCGATCAGCGACTTGGGGTGGCGCGCGATCATGCTCGCGTAGAAGGCGCCGAGGCCTCGACCATACCCGTGAAACATGTTGCTGACCGAGTCGAAGTCACGCCGGTGCCAGTGGCTTACCAGGGCAGTGGGCTGCCAGACCACGGTCCCGCCGAGCAACAGAAGCGTGCTGAACGCCGCCGTGTCCTCTCCCGCAAGAGTCGGCGTCCCCGCACCGAGAGCGCAGTCGAAGCGGCCGATCCGCTCGACGGCCTCCCGCCTGAAGGCCATCGAGCCGCCCTGGCCGAACGGCGGCAGCGGATAGAGCGGGTTCTGCGTGCGTCGGATCGTCCGGAGAGAACACGGTGGCCGTGAAGTCGCGTCCCTTGCTGTGGCCACCGTACTGCTCGAACCACAGCTGCGCCGGGGTCTCGATCTCAGCCGGGAGGATCATGCCGCTGACGGCGTCGGCATCGGGGTGCTCGAAGAAACCTCGTGCGAGCTCGGCCGCCCACCAGCGGTCGCACACCTCGTCATCGTCCACCCAGGCGATGATCTCTGAGTCGGAAGCCTCTATCGATCGGTTGCGAGCCCGCGAGAGGCCGGGACGTGGCTCCACCACGTATGACAGATCCAGATGCGGGGCATGCTCGGCGGCCACCAGCCGGGTGCGGTCATCCTGCGGGGCGTTGTCGACCACGAGGACCTGAAGCGACGGGTACTCCTGATCACGCAGGCTCCCTAAGAAGGCGGGCGAGACCCTCGGGGCGGTTGCGGGTGCAGATCGCGACCGTGATCGACGGCGCATCGCGGAGCGCCAGCGCGCGACCCTCGAGAAAGGGCGGCATGCGCTCCGGGTCGCAGACCGTCCGTCGGCACGTGTCCCGGTCCATTGCAGTCCGCAGGCGATCACGCGGCTGCGCACCTCCTCCCCGAGCTCTGAGGAGATCGCAAGCGCGAGCTCCTCCACGCCGATGCCGTCCAGCGGGAGCGCCAGCCTGAGCACGCCGATCGGCTCCGTGAACACCCGCACCAGCACCAGGGCAGCCGTCCACGGGGTGCCGGCGGCATCGATTCCCGGTATGGCCTCGAGCCCGTCGGCCACGTCGAGGTCGAGAATCGCCACGTGCGGCGTCCGCCATCGTCGGAAGCGAGGATTGGACATCCTGGAGGCCGCGTGCGACCGTCGCCGCTGGCGCGGCACTGTCTCGTACCGACACGCTCATCGAGTTCTCTCGAGCGTCTGCGGATCCGCCTCCTTGTCGTTGTCCGGCGACCGTAACCGCTCGCCGCTGATCGTGGTCGCCTCCGAGGTCAGCCGGTCGTCCAGCAGGGCCGAGTACAACGCGACGGTCTGGTCGGCGACATCCTTGAGCGAGGGAACCGCGAGGCTTGCCAGCGGGCTCATCCGCATCTCGGCGGCACGCGCGATCTCATCCGCGATCAGAGCGGCGAGGCTCGGCTCGACAGCAGGCGCACGGCGGCGTCATCGATCAGTTGAGCCACCTCACGATGAGCCGGAGTGTCGGTGGCGATCACCGGCACCCCCGCGCATGCGGCCTCCATCAGCGTCAGTTCCCGCCGGTCTCCCCCTCGCCCAGCGCGAGGACCACGCTCGCCGTGCGCAACCAGCTGTGAAGGACGGCCGGACTGACCCTGTCGAGGATGCGCACCTGCTCGGATACCATCAGGTCGCGAGCACGCGCGCGCAACCGGCGAGAGGCGTGACCGCTGTCCACGACCACCAGGTCATAGTCATCTCCCAGTGCCGGCAGAGCGGATATGGCCCGATCAGCCTGCCCGTTGCCATCAGCACGACCGACGCTCAGGATCACGCGACGCTGGTGGCGAACGGGCGAGCGCGTCGGCGATCGCGTCGGCGTCGACGCCGTTCGGGACGATCCTCACCCGAGGTGCGATCGCGGGTATCAGGCGACCGATCTCCGCCGCCTCGGTGTGGGAGGAGGAGATGACCAGTCGGCGGAGGAGAGCGCCGTGCGGCCCAGCTGGCGATAGGGACTCAGCGCCAGCTGCCCGATGCGGCTGCCGCGAACCGCCGTCGTGACGCCGGCACTGAATACGAGTCGTCCGAACAGCCCGCGCGCGGCAAGGACGGCCGGAAGCGTCAGGTATCCGTGCGCATGCACGAGGTCATAGGCGTCCCGTCGCGACGCAGATGCGACCAGATCGCGTGCGATGCCGCGTAGCTCGAGCCTCCGCGGACAGGCGAAAGTGGCGCACGCGGATCCCCTCGTCGGCCGCTGAGGCCCGAACCGACTCGGGCAGATGCGTGAGGACCTCGACGCGTCCGCCGGCGCGCGCGACGCCACGCGCGAGTTCGCGCACGCTCCGCCCGACACCGGCCTCGTGCGAGTGATATGGAGGCGCGACGAGTGCAACCTTCATCGTCGCGCCACCGTCAACCCCGGACGGCCTCCGGCGATACGCCACCGCTCGTGCCGATCACCGCAGCACGCGCATGCCGTCTCGTAACACGCTCAGATTGCTGCTTCCGTGCAGACGCGAGCTCTCGAAGCTCGGGACCTCGTGGATCACCAGCCCGGCCTTGGCGATGCGCACGTTGATGAGCGTCTCCACCTCGAACCCGTTGCAATCGACGCGCATGTACGGCAGACAGCGCGCCCAGAAGGCGTTGAAGCCGTAGCAGAGATCGGTGTAGCTCGTCCCGTACAGCGCGTTGACGACACGGTTGAGCGCCCAGTTGCCCGCACTGCGAAGCGCGGTCAGGTCGTTGCTGCCGCCACCCTGGGCGAAGCGTGAGCCCTTGACGAAATCGGCGCCCTGGCAGAGAGCGGCCACGAAACGCGGGATCTCCTGCGGATCGGTCGAGCCATCGGCGTCGAGCATCACGATGATGTCGCCGGTGCACGCGCCGAAGCCACTCTGCAGAGCATCGCCCTTGCCCGATGCCCTGCTGCTCGATGATCAGCGCGTCGGGTCGCAGGCGGCGGGCGACCTCGCGCGTGCCGTCTGTTGAGCGACCGTCGACCACGATCACCTCGTGGAGATCGCTGCGGCAGGCGTGCGAACACGTACGGCAGGTTCTTGACCTCGTTGAGTGTCGGGATCACGACGCTCACGCGCGGCCGTTGCGGACCTCGCCGTCGAGCCTTGCTCTCCGGCGCCTACGGTCCTTTAGCGGCGCGGGCGCTGCGCTACGTCCTATGTCAGCCATGCTCTCACCTCCATGCGAGTGCCTTAGGAACGAGTCAGGTAATCGCGTCAGCCAGTCGGCACACACTTCGTGCGAACCGAGCGAATGCTCCTCGTCGACGTTCAGTGCCAGAGGCGTGAGCCCGTGTCGGAAGCGTATGTGGTCTTTCCCCGAAAGACAGGTCATTGCAGCACCCGAGTCCGAGTCGTGCAAGAGCAGCCAAAATCATCGGCGGACCATACAACATATCGGAATCTGCGGAAGGGCTGGGCGGAATCCTCGGGTCCGGCCCTCGGTGAGGCGGCCGGTGTCTGCAGGCGGATGTTCGTCTGTTTGTCCGCACACGTCGGTGTCACGGGTGGCACTGGCCCTCATGACGACGATCCCCAGAAGGAGCTACGTAACAATGTCGGCGATGTGCTTCGGCGCGCCGAAGCCGGTCAGTCTACACGTCACCGGCCGGACCCGTCGCCCGACTCGGCCAGCCGCCGCTCCCTGGGACTGGCGCCGCCTCGGTTGCTCATACCGCGCTCACCGCGTCGGGGACCTCGGCGGTTCCTCAGCGCTGATCGAGCGAGTGACCCGCGTCCGTGACATCTCCGCCGTCGCGGGCCGCCGATCCCCGGCGAGATCGCAGCGCGTATCGATCAGGCCCAGGAGAACTGAGCAGGCTGCCGACGACCACCAGCGCCCTGCCGCCGAGCGCACGAGGTCATACGCGGTGTCAGACCAATCCTCGACGCGGGAACCACGAGTCCGACTTCGGGCCGTTTTTCCGGCACGCGGAATATGCCGGTGCGCCGCGATGAACGTCGCAATTCCTGCCACACGATCAACGATCGCGCCTGCGTAGAGTCTCCACATGCCGACCAAGCCTACCGCGCGCGAACTTCGTCAAACAGTTGTCAAACCGCGGAGCCCGCGCTCTTACCCCGGCTCGTTCTGCAGCGAGCGCCACAGGTACCTGCACGCCAGGGTTCGGTACGGGCGCCAGGGCTCGGCGATCGTCTCGATCGCTTCGGCCTCGGGCAGCGCGTCGAGGCTGTAGGCGCGTTCGATCGCGCGGCGGATGCCGAGGTCGCCGACGGGCAGCACGTCGGGGCGCTCGAGGTGGAACATCAGGAACATCTGCGCGCTCCACATGCCAAGGCCCTTGACCGCGACGAGCTCGGCGATCACGTCCTCGTCCTCCAGCTCGTCCAACCGCTCCAGCTCGAGTTCACCGGAGATGACGTGCTCGGCGAGCGAGCGCAGGTAGCTGACCTTCGCGCGTGACAGACCGGCGGCGGCCCGCAGCTCTTCCGGATCGTCGGCGAGGATCTCCTCAGGCGTGGGCGGGCGTTCGCCGAAGCGCGTCGGTCAGCCGCCCGTAGATCGCGCGGGCCGCGAGCACGGACAGCTGTTGGCCGACGATCGTGCGCACCAGAGCGCCGTAGTGATCCTCGCGCTCGGGACGACCATCGCGCGCGTTGCCCAGCTGGCCTGTCTGCTCGATGATCTCCGCCAGCACCGGGTCGGCCGAGCGCAGATGCGCCAAGGCCTTGCGGGGAGAGGGGGGCACGGCGCTCAGGCCGCCGGCAGCGCGGCCGCGAACGTGACCGGCTCGCCGTCGAGCGCGTTCAGCGCTCGCTCCAGCGACATCCTGATGCACGTGAAGCTCGGGGTGTCGCGCACCGTGTACCGCGACGCCTCGGTCGTGCGCAGCCGCTGCACGAGATCCAGGAACGTGCCGACGTCGTCCGTATCGAACGCCACCACGAACTCCTGATCGTCCAGCCCGAACGAGTAGGCGGTGTGATTGTCGACGCCCGGGTATTCCCGTCCGATCGCGATGTGTCCCTGCATGATCCGCCAGCGCTCCTCGGCAGGGAGGGCGTACCACTCGCGTGACTTCACGAACGGGTACACGAACACATACCTTGCCCTTGAACGCGCGTGGGGTTGAGCGCTCGTCTTCGGAGTACTCAGAGCTCTTGCGCATCCCCAGGAACGAGTACGGGGTCTCAGCCCACTTCATCAACCCGCTCTGGGCCAGCACCACGTGGAACTCGTGGATGCGCTCGAGGTTCTCGGCCTCTGCGAGGAGCATCAGCTCGGCGTCCCCGCGCGTGCCCACCAGCGAGAAGGCCTGCAGCAGGTGCCCGTCGGCGAAGTCCTCGCACGCGGCCATCAGCTCGCGCTTGTCCTGCTCGCGGCGGCCCGACTCGAGTCGGCGCCAGGCCGGGTCGAGCTTCAGGAACGTGTACTTGACGAAATGACGTGCGCTCACGGCCTCGATTATCGCACCCGGACATGGCCGCTCGACACGGCGACGTCCACGTTGCCGTCCGCCTGCTCAGGGGATACAGTGCGACTGTGCGGATCGCGTTGCTTTCGCCGTACTCCTGGACCTACCCGGGGGGTGTCACCCGCCACATCGAGGCGCTCGCGGGCGAGTTGACGGCGAGCGGCCACGAACCGCGCATCCTGTCGCCGTTCGACCCCGACGACGCACTCTCCGTTCGCCTGCACCGCGGTGCCCGCCCGCAGCAGCGCTCGGTGCCCGAGCAGTTCGTCTCCCTCGGTCGTACCGTCGGCATCCCCGCCAACGGCGCGGTCTCGAACATGGCGCTCAGCCCGCACTCGGTCTTCGCCCTGCGCCGCGAGCTTCAGGAGGGCGGCTACGACGTCGTCCACATCCACGAGCCGGTCGTCCCCCTCGTGGGCTGGGACGCGCTGTGCTCCGCGGGCGATCTACCGCGCGTCGGCACCTTTCACACCTACTCCGAGAACACCCTCACCAACGGCTTCGCGGCCGTTCCCCTCGGCGGGCGCCGGCGCATGAACCACCTGCATGTGCGCATCGCCGTCTCCGAGGCCGCCGCCTGGACGGCCCGGCGCTTCTACGGCGGGCGCTACCGCATCATCCCCAACGGCGTGCACCTGCCGGCCGCCGACGGCCTGCCGCACGACGACGGCAGCGTTCGCGGACACCGGGCAGCTCGCGTACGCTCCGCAGCGCGGGGAATCTCCAGACGCGGACACGGACTCCGAGCAGCGGCAGCTGCGGATCCTGTTCATCGGTCAGGCCGTCGAACGCAAGGGGCTGCCGATCCTGCTGCGTGCGTTCGAAGCGCTGCGCGAGCACGTGCCGGCCACGCTCACCCTCGTCGGCGCCTGCCCCGAGGAGGTCGCCCACATGATGCTCGACGACCGGGGCGTGCATGCGCTCGGCAAGGTCTCCGAGCAGCGCAAGCTCTCAGAGCTCGCGCGCGCCGAGGTGCTGTGTGCGCCCTCACTTCACGGTGAGAGCTTCGGGATGATCCTGACCGAGGCGTTCGCCGCGGCCACGCCCGTCGTCGCCTCGGACATTCCCGGCTACCGCGACGTCGTCCGCGACGGTCTCGACGGGCAGCTCGTCGCCCCCGGCGATGCGCTCGGACTGGCCGAGGCCTTACGCGGGCTCGCGCTCGACCCCGCCCGCCGCGCGCGCATGGCCGTTGCCGCCCGGGAGCGAGCCGAGCGTTTCGCCTGGCCGCACGTCGCCGCCGAAGTGCTCGACTGCTACGAGCAGGCCCGCTCGGTCGGGTCGCCCGCGACCGCGATCGGTCGCGCGGCTGTCCGCCATGGCTTCGCGCCCGCCGACCTGCAGCCGCGCATCCCCGCCCAGCGGCTGGCGAGCCTCCAGACCGCACCCGCCCAGGCCGTCCCTCCGCGGCGTCTGCGCGCGCTTCGCCGGGTCGCGCTCCTGACAAGCTCACTCGCGGGCGCAGGGCTCGCCGCGCTGGCGCTGCAACGGGTCGGCGTCGGCCCGCGTGGCCGCCTCGCTCGTCGCCTCAAAGCCCGGTCTGCTCGTCGCCGGCCTCGGCCTGATGTGCGCAGCCATGTTCGTCCGCGCGCTCGCCTGGCACTCGATCCTCGTCGCTGCCCCGACCTGGCGTCGCGCGAAACGCCGCGACGCCATGCAGGGCACGTTCATAGGTGTCCTCATGTCCTCGACCCTGCCCCTCCGCCTGGGCGAGCCCTCGCGTGCGCTGATCGTCGCCCGCCGCCTCGGGCGCGCGCGCGAGACCCTGCCCGTGGTGCTCGGCACGATGGTCTCCCAGACGCTGCTGAACCTGCTCGCGCTCACCATCCTTGCCGGGGTCACGCTTTCAAACGTCAGCGTCCTCGACGGTCACGACCGCCCGCTGCTCCTGGTCGCGCTCGCTCCCCTGGCCGCGCTGGTCGCGGTGCTGCTCGCGCCCGTGCTCATCCCGCGCGCCGCCGCCTCGCGCTCGCGCCGGCTGCAGGCCCTGCTCACCGGCCTGCGGCGTTCGCTGCTGCGCCTGCGCGACGGACTGCGCGTCTTTCGCCGGCCCCGCCGGGCAATCATCGCCACCGTCGCCCAGCTCGGTGCGTGGGCACTGCAGTGGCTGTCCTGCTGGCTTCTGCTGATGGCACTCGGCCTGGACTCCCATGCGGGTGTTGCAGCCGCGGCCGGGGTGCTGTTCGCCGTCAACGTCACCGCCGTCGTCCCCGCCACGCCCGCCAACGTCGGCGTCTTCCAGGCCGCCTGCGTGGCCGTGCTCGCCGGCGCCTACCACGTCTCCACACCCGAAGCCATCGCCTACGGCATCGTCCTGCAGGCCGTCGAGGTCGCGGCCGCGCTCATCATGGGCCTGCCCGCGCTCGTGAACGAGGGCCTCTCCTGGAAGGACGTGCGCCTGCGCACCATGCACGCGACGCCCGTGAAGCTGCCCGTGCTTCCGGAGTCTCGGTACGGCGCCGTGCGCAGCGACTGAGACTGCTCGAGAGCGCCTCGCGCGCGTGTAACGGTCTGAATGCCGGGAGAGGCGTAGGAATGCCGGGCAGAGCCTCGTCTGCGGGCCCTATCTGTTTGCCCGGGCAGGCATCGACGACGCCGTGGCGTATCCAAGCGAATGCCGGATGCCTGGGTCTACATGCTCTGCTGCGCCGACGGTTCGCTGTACACCGGCTGGAGCACCGACGTTGAGCGACGCCTCGCCCGACACCGGGCCGGCAAGGCCAGCAGGTACACCGCGAGCCGCCTGCCGGTGGAGCTGGCGTTCGTCGCGCCGATGATCGACCGGGCGGCGGCTCGGCGCGAGGAGGCGCGGATCAAGCGACTCGATCGTGCCGGCAAGCTTGCGCTGATCGCCGCGGCACGGGACGGGTCGTTAGACGCCGGCGCTCGCGCGGTCTGAGGCTGGCCCCAACGTCGTGATCGGGGCCGGTCGGCAAGTTGGACGACGGCGGGGTGCGAGACCTATTCCTCGCCGCTCCACGGCGTGCACTGCAGCTTGCCGAGCTGTCTGACCCTGATTGCCGGCTTGGCTGGAAGAGCCTCCATGCCTACCGAGCACTTCTCGTTCGTCAGCCATTGAGCTGTGCAGATCACGTCGGCGCCGCGCTTGCTGCAGGCGAAGACTTCCCAACTCATCGGCGCCCCCGAACCCCCACTCGCCAGCGCGTAGGTCATCGTTCGCGCGCTGCGAGCGATCGCCGCTTTTCCGGAAGCCACGCTGAGCGATCGACTGTGATGCTGGGCCTGGGCCGAGGCGGCCAGCGCTCCGAGGAGCATCATGGCGATGAGGATGGGTGCGAGGCGGCGCTTCATCAATCGTCCCCCTAACGTGGTCACAGGATCGTGTGGCGTCCGTACTGATCCTCGGCATCGTTCACGCTGGGGGCCAAGTTGACCGCAGCCGCCAAAAGTAAGCGTTTAGGCCAGGCCGGGTGCGGGCCTGCGTTTAGGGCATGATGGGGGTATGGCCAGCCGACCCCCCTCCCGCAGCGTCAAGATCTCAGCCGATGAGCGCACCGGCTGGTCCTCAGATCGTCCCCGTCCCGACGGAGCGCCTCCCCGCCCCGCCAACCTCGCCGTCCACTGCCGCGTGCTCTCACCCGCCGACCGCCTGCGCTACTCCCCCGGAAGCCTCTTGGTCGTGGTCTCTGCCTCAGCGGCCGAGCGCGACGGCTTCCTCGAGCGTCTGATCGAGGATCGCGCCTGCCTGCTGTCCCTCGACAAGGTGCGCGGCCTGCTGGCCGGACGGGTCGCCGCGGAGGAGATGGAGCCGCGCGCGCAGGAGCTTCTGCAGGCGGCCGTCCACAAACGCCTGGAGGCCAGGGAGACCGTCGTGCTCGGCGCGGACACCCTGCGAGCGGAGGAGCGTGAGCCGTTCGTGCGCATGGCCTCCGCGCTCAAGCGCCCCCGCCATCTGATCCTGCTCGAGACCGCCCGCGATCAGGTTCGCGAGGAGGACCACACGACGCTCAACGAGCTTCGCCGCGCCCTCGATGCGGGCGAGCTCGGAGCTGATGGCTTTCAGACCGCCCTTCGCCTCAGCGGGGGCTCTGCCTCGGAGGTCAAGCGGATCCTGTTCCGCCCTCCACCGCGCGACGATTAGGTGAGCGCGGGCTCGTCCTCCTCCTCGACGGCCCCTTCAGGTGGGTCAGAGTCGTCGAGGTCGCCGAACAGGGAGGGGTCGCGGCTCGAGCCCCGGATCAGGTCATCGGGCGAGCCGTCCGGCAGCAGGCGCCCCTGGCGCGTGCCGAAGTAGATCGCCTGTGGATGGTGGGCGACGAGCGCGAGCGTCGACTGCTCGGGCTCGGGGGCGTAGCCGTCGGTGATGGTCATCCCGATCTGCTCGAGGCCCAGCAGCTTCTCGACCTTCAGATGCTCTGACTGCTCGGGCACGGCCGGGTAGCCCCAGGAGTAGCGCCGCCCCTGCGTCGCGTCGATCTCGAGCATCTCGCGCACGCGGAAGTGCAGCCACTCGGCGAGGCCCTCGGCGGTCTGCACTCCCAGGCCGTGGACAAACAGCTGTTCGGCGAACTCACCGTCTGACTCGAGTTTGGCCATCAGCTCGGTCACCTCGGAGCCGACCGTCACCGCCTGCACCGCGATCACGTCCAGCTCGGGCGGCGGTGCGCCGTCGACGGCCGGGCGGAAGAAGTCGGCCAGGCAGATGCGGTCGCCCTTGGGCTGGCGCGGGCAGACGAAGCGCGTGAGCTCGGTGGCACGGTCCTCGGGATCCAGCACGATGATGTCGTTCCCCAGCGAGTAGCAGGGGAAGAAACCGAGCAGAGCGCGCGGATGCAGGTAGGTCTGCTCGCGCCACATCCGCTCCAGGCGGGGGCGGAAGTCATCGCGCAGCAGCGTCTGCCAGGCCTCGCCTTTGACGCCCTTGCCGCCCCAGTGGAGCTTGAAGAGCACGTGCGTGTCGAGATGGCGGTAGACCTCGTCCAGATCGACCGCGATCTCCTGCACCCCCCAGAACGGCGGCGTCGGCACGGGCATGTCGGTACGAGCCGGCGAGCGGACCGAATCGTCTGTCAGATCGACCTCCTCGACCGGCGCATCTCCCTTCTCGCGGAACTCGGTGGCGCCTGTGCGCAGCTTCGCAAGGAGCGCCTCGTGCGCGTCGGAGTCGATCAGCTGGTCCATCACCGCCAGGCCCTCGAAGGCATCCTTGCAGTAGAAGACCCCCGGCTCATACATCTCATCGGACTCCTTGCCGCCGGGGTACAGCGTGCGGTAGCTGAACGCGCGGTTGATCGCGGCGCCGCCGATCAGCACCGGGTAGGACAGCTGTTTTGAGTGGAGCTCCTGGATGCACGCGGGCATCTGCTTTGAGGTGGACACGAGCAGCGCGGACAGCCCGATCGCAGTGGCCTCGTGCTCCACCGCGGCGTCCAGGATCGTCTGGATCGGCACCTGCTTGCCCAGGTCCACCACCGTGTAGCCATTGTTGGTCAGAATCGTGTTCACGAGCGACTTGCCGATGTCATGCACGTCGCCGAACACGGTCGCCAGAACGACCGTGCCCTTCGTGTAGCCCTCGATCTTGTCGAGGTATTTCTCGAGCTGTGCGACCGCCTTCTTCATCACCTCGGCAGACTGGAGCACGAACGGCAGGATCAGTTCGCCGGCGCCGAACTTGTCGCCCACCTCCTTCATGGCGGGCAGCAGCACCTCGTTGAGCGTGGGCACGGCGCCGATCTTCTCGACGCTCCTGTCGATCCAGTCCTCCACCCCCTCCTTGCGGCGACGGAGGATGTGAAAGTGGAGCGCCTCCTCGGGCTCCATCCCCTCCGTGGGGTCGGCGGCGCTCTGACTCTCCTCCTCCCCTTTTGACTCGAAGTGGGCGATGAACCGCTCGAGCGCATCCTCGCGACGGTTGAACACGAGGTCGTCCGCCAGCTCGCGCTCTGACTCTGAGATCTCCGAGTAGGGGGTGATGTGGTTCGGGTTGACCATCGCCAGGTCAAGGCCCGCGTCCACGCAGTGGTGCAGGAAGACCGAGTTGAGCACCGCCCGGGCGCCGGGGGAGACGCCGAAGGAGACGTTGGAGACCCCCAGTGAGGTCTTCACCGACGGAATCTCCGCCTTGATCGCCCGGATGCCGGCGATCGTCTCGACGGCCGACGGTCGCCACTCCTCGTCGCCGGTCGTCAGCGTGAACGTGAGGCAGTCGAAGATCAACAGCTCGGGGTCCATGCCGTGCTCCTCGCAGCACAGATCGCGGATGCGCTTGGCGATCTCCACCTTTCGCTCCGCCGTCTTTGCCATGCCCACCTCGTCGATCGTCAGCGCGATCAGCGCTGCCCCGTGCGCGAGCGCGACCGGTACGACGCGGTCGAGCTTGGCGCGGCCGGCCTCGAGGTTCACCGAGTTGACGATCGCCCGGCCGGGGATCTGCTCGAGCGCCCGTTCGATCACCTCGGGCTCGGTCGAGTCGACCTGGATCGGAGCGGGCTGGGTGAGCGAGACCTTCTTGGCCACCAGGCGCATCTGTTCGTCCTCATCGGAGCGCTCGGTCAGCGCCACACACAGGTCGAGCACGTGCGCGCCGCCGGCGACCTGGTCCTCGGCGATCTGCAGGAGCCCGTCGTAGTCGTCGGCCAGCAGGAGCTCCTTGGCCTTGCGCGAGCCCTGGGAGTTCACGCGCTCGCCCACCATCGTCGGCGCCGGCTCCTGCACCAGGGTGACGGCGGCGATCATCGATGACAGGTGGGGCGCGCGGGGGGCCGGACGCGGTGCAACCGGTCGTCCGGCGACCCGCTCGCGCGATCGCGGCGATGTGCGCGGGCGTCGTGCCGCAGCAGCCGCCCACGATGCCGACGCCGTAGCGCTCGACGAACTCCTTCAGCGCCTCGGCCAGCGGTTCGGGCTGCTCGGGGAAGATCGTCTCTCCGTCCGGGCCCTGCAGGGGCAGCCCGGCGTTGGGGATGCAGGCCACGGGCACCGGGCAGAACTCTCCGAGGAAGCGGATCGCGTCGCGCATGTCCTCCGGGCCGGTCGAGCAGTTCAGCCCGATCACGTCGACATTGAGCGCCTCGAGCGTGGTCAGCACCGCCGAGATGTCTGTCCCGAGCAGCATCTTGCCGCCGTTGGGCAGCAGCGACACCGAGGTGTGGATGGGCACGGTGCGGCCCGTGCTCTTGAAGGCGGCCCGGGCGCCGAACACGGACGCCTTGACCTCCAGGATGTCCTGCGCCGTCTCGATGATGAGCAGATCGACCCCGCCGTCGATCAGTCCCTCGGCCTGCTCGGTGAAGACCTCGACCAGCTCGGAGAAGCGGATCTGCCCCAGCGAGGGGTCCTCTGAGGCGGGCAGGTATCCGGTGGGCCCGATCGAGCCCGCCACGAACCGATCCTCGCCCGCCGCCTTGCGCGCGATCTGTGCCGCGCTCGTGTTGATCTCGACCGTGTGGTCGGCTAGACCCCACTCGCCCAGCTTGATCCGCGACGCCTGGAACGTGTCGGTCTCGAGGACTTCGGCCCCGGCCTCGAGCATCGAGGCGTGCACCCCCTCGATCACGTCGGGACGGTTGAGCACGAGCGCCTCGTGGCACTTGCCGGCCAGGCCGCCGTAGTCCTCGCTCGTCAGGTCGAACTGCTCGAGCGTGGCGCCCATGCCGCCGTCGTACACGACGACGCGCTCGGAGATGGCTTTCAGGTAGTCGCGGGCCATGCGGTCATGCTAGCCAGGATCATTCGCCGCCATCGCCGTGCGAATGCGCGCGCGCTATGAGGACGGGCACACCAGCGGCTTGACCGCCGCCGGATCCAGGCACATGTCGACGCGCTGTGGCAGCTTGCCGCGCCGGATCGCAAAACGCGTGTACTCCCCGATCAGGCCTGGCTTGGAGATCAGGACTTCGAGGGTGATGCCCGAGCGCAGGAAGCGCTCGAACCCCCGGAATTCCACCGGGGCGACTCCCCGCTTGCCCGATACCGTCAGTCGTCCCGCAGACTCTGAGCGGACAGCCACGACCCCTGCACCTCACCGCGATCCGCGCCCCTGCCGGCAGCTGCTGCACCATGAGCAGCCTGAGCCTGACCCCGGAGGCAGTCTGGGTGCCGGCGAACCGCACGATCGGAAACGGCTGCATGAGAGACGCCCTGGCTGGCCGGCGTGATCGTCGCCCGGCGAATCGCGGAGAGCTACCGCGGCGACGGGGAGCGCCGGCGTGATCACCGACGGAGGTGTGAGGTCCGTCGGAGTCGTGACCGTGAAGATCGCGGGTTGGCTCGTACCGGTGTTGCCGGCTTCGTCGAGTTGTTCAGCCCGTGCCGTGTAGGTGCCCGGGCTCAACGCGGCGAAGGTGGCCGTCCAGGCTCCGTTAGCGGCTTGGACCGTGAGTTCCTGGACAGATTGGGCCCCAACCGTCGAGCCTGCGAACAACCTGATCGTGATTCCCGGCATGTCGCCTTCCGCCGTGCCCGCAGATCCTTCGACCAACTGCGATTCGCTGCTCGCGGAGCTGCCGCTGAGAGGAAAGGTCAGGGTGACCACTGGAGGCGTCGTATCAACGATGAACGCTGACAGGCGGGCTCTTGCCTTCCTCGCCTCCGGACGCGACCTGGGTCGCCGTCGCCGTGTACCGTCCGTTTGACAGGGCTGGGTTAGGTTTCCGTGAGCGCCAGCGGTGGCCGCTGCTTACTTTCGCCGTGGCCATGGACACGGGCGAGCCCGTTGCCGTCGCGCCCGCGTAGATCTGGACGGTGACTTCCTTGGTCGTATCGCTCGCGGATCCCGTGAACAACGGCCTCGTTTCCTTGGAAGGCGTCTTCGGCTGGTCCAATGTGACCGTTGGAGGCGCTGTATCGGCTGCGACGCTCACCGGCGAGCCCGTGAGGGTGTCGCGCGCGGTCGATGCAGCGACGGCAATGCCGGTTGGTCTCACGACGATCGCAACGAGCACGACCGCGGCTACCAGCAGGACTCCTCGTCCCCTCCGTCTCAACGCGCTCGCTCTCATAGTCCCGACCCCTATCTCGCAATACCCACAAGTGGATGTCAGGCTCTGCTCCGCAGGCCGCCGCGCATGATATGGCCATGTCCGCTGCAGCGCCTTCAGGCCTCAAGTGGCTCGGCTACCGAAGCGCCCGCCGCGGGCATCCGGAGCGCGGCCTCGGCGGCCTGTAGGCCTTCAGTACGACACGACCTGCCCGATTCGGGCAGGTCGACGGACACCCCGACCGACACGCGTGTATGGCCTTTAGGGCGATATCTAAGTCGTTCGTCCAGGGCCCCTGGACATTGCCGAGTGAGCGTGCATTCTCACTACTTGCAACTCGTCTTGCAGGGGCGATCGATTCACGACAGCGGGAGGCACTGAGGAGCAACTTCGCGACGCGGGACTCGGCCGCCAAGCACTGACCAAGCAGGGACGACTACGTCAGGAGAGCGCTAGATGCGACTTGGACACTTTCTGCAACACCTCTCACCACGCCATTCGACTCCAGCCTTGGCGGGGGTACTTGCCGCTCTTGGAGTGATGCTGTTCGCGCTCGCCTCGCTGGGTGCCGCGGGCGCCATGGGTGAAATCGGACCCACAGGCCCGACGGGAGCCACAGGGTTGACCGGCGCCGGCTGACCGGCGCTACGGGCGCTTCGGGCGCGAACGGCGAGACGGCGCTGACTGGCGCTACGGCGAAACCGGCAAAACCGGCGCTGAACTGGCGAGGACGGCGCAAACGGCCTGAACGGCGAAAACGGCAGCAACGGCCTGAACGGAGCCACCGGCGCTAACCGGAGCCACCGGACGCAACCGGAGCCAAAGGGCGCAACCGGAGCACCGGCGAAACCGGAGCCACAGGCGAAACCGGAGCGACCGGAGCGACCGGAGCGACCGGCGAAACCGGAGCGACCGGAGCCAACGGCAAAGACGGCGAAACCGGAGCGACCGGAGCCAACGGCAAAGACGGCGAAACCGGAGCGACCGGAGCGACCGGGAGCCACCGGCGAAACCGGAGCCACCGGAGCCAACGGCAAAGACGGCGCAACCGGAGCGACCGGAGCGCACCGGAGCGACCGGCGAAACCGGAGCGACCGGAGCCACCGGCGAAACCGGAACGACGGAGCGACTGGTAGCGACCGGCGAAACCGGAGCCACGGAGGCGAAGACCGGCGCCACTGGGGCGGCCGGAGCAACCGGAGCAACCGGTCCGACCGGAGCCACTGGTGAAACCGGTGCGACCGGCGAAACCGGAGCCACAGGAGGCAACGGCAAAGACGGCGCGACCGGTGCGACCGGCGAAACCGGAGCCACCAGGCGAAACCGGCGCCACTGGGGCGGCCGGAGCAACCGGAGCAACCGGTCCGACCGGAGCCACTGGTGAAACCGGTGCGACCGGAGCAACCGGAGCCACAGGCGGCAACGGCGAAACCGGAGCGACCGGAGCGACCGGTGCGACCGGCGAAACCGGAGCCACAGGGCGAAACCGGCGCCACCGGAGCGACCGGAGCAACCGGAGCAACCGGCGCAACCGGAGCGACCGGAGCCACTGGTGAAACCGGAGCGACCGGACGAAACCGGAGCCACCGGCGGCAACGGCAAAGACGGCGCGACTGGTGCGACCGGCGAAACCGGAGCCACAGGCGAAACCGGAGCCACTGGGGCGACCGGAGCAACCGGAGCAACCGGTCCGGCCGGAGCCACTGGCGAAACCGGAGCGACCGGAGCAACCGGAAGGCGACGGGCACCGGCGAAACCGGAGCGACCGGAGCCACGGGAGCCACCGGAGCGACCGGAGCCGAAGGCAAAGAAGGAGGCGAAGGCCCTGAAGGCCCTGAAGGTCCTGAAGGAGCCACTGGCGCAACCGGAGCGGCCGGAGCAACCGGAGCAACCGGTCCGAGCCGGAGCCACTGGTGAAACCGGAGCGACGGGTGCTGTCGGTGTGACCGGAGCGACGGGCGCGACGGGCGCGACCGGTGAAACCGGAGCCACAGGCGCAGGCACCACGGCGCAACCGGGGAAACCGGTGCCACGGGAGCTACCGGTGCAACCGGAGCCACTGGTGCCGGGGAAGCCGGAGCGACCGGCTCCACCGGAGCCACGGGTGCTGCCGGCGAAACCGGTGCAACGGGAGCCACCGGTGCCGGTGCAACCGGCGCCACGGGCGCATACCGGTGCCACGGGCGCTACCGGTAAAACCGGTGCAACCGTAGTGACTGGGGCGGGGGCCTCAGAACCGGCGTCCAACCGGGGTGTGACGGTCTCCGATACCGCTACGTGCGGCAGCGGACTCGTCGCCCTGGGTGGCGGCGGCATCGTGACTCCGACTGGCGGAGTCGTCGGTGCTCTCCAGAGTTCGTCTCCAACAGGCACCAACGCCTGGACGGCTGTCGCTGTCGCGACCGCCGGAAAAGCCGGAGGCGAAATAAAAGTGCAGGCCTACGTGATTTGCGGAAACGAATGATCGCGGGTCTGACACCAGCGGCGGGTTAGCTCCGCCGCAACTGTGAGGTACCTCGGCCGCCGGGCAACCGGCGGCCGAGGTGCGTTAAGTGGACGCTGCGCGCCCAGCCCTTTCTGAGCGTTTTCTCATAAACGCCCCTCGTCTGCGAAGGTAGGGTGAGGTCGCGCCGGGTTGCCGCCCTTGGGACCCCTCCGGGTGGCAGCCCGGCAAGCTTGTCTCGGCCGCAAAAAGCCCCGCTACCGGCGGGGCTTTTTGCGAGTTACGGTCCTGCGAGCGCCTACTTGATGAAGAGCATCTCCGAGTACTTCGGCAATGGCCACAGGTCGTCGGCGATGAGCTTCTCCAGGCGGTCGGCCACGTCACGCACGTCCTCCATCGCTGGGATAACGGTGTCGCGAATGTAGACGGCCCACTTCTGGGGCGTGTCCTCGGGTTGGTTCTCGTCGAGGTTCGCCTCCTCGAGCTTCAACAGCGCGAAGTGCAGCTCTTTGATGAGTGGCTCGACCTCGCCTACGAGGTCCTCAAAGCCGCTCTCGCGGAGTTCGTTCAGGTAGCGCACGGCCGCGGGCAGCAGCATCGTGCGGGCGATCGCCGTCTCGGTCTCGGACTCGATGTTGATGTTCACCGCGTACTGCTCGGTGAAGACCTCATAGCGGGCGTCGAGCTCGCGCTTGGAGAGGACTTTGTACTTCTTGAACAGCGCGAGCGTGCCTTTCTCGATCAGCCACGGCAGCGCGTCCGGGGTGGTGCGCAGGTTCGCCAGACCCCGTTTCTCGGCTTCCTTGTGCCACGCCTCGTCGTAGTTGTCGCCGTCGAACACGATCCGTTTGTTGGCGGCCCAGGCTTCCTTGACGACGCTCGTGACGGCCTTCTCGAGGGTTGCGCCGGAGCGTTTGAGGGCCGTCTTCAGCTTCTCGGCCAGCTCGTCGACCGACTCGGCCACGATCGTGTTGAGCACGGTGTTCGGCCATGCCGGCGAGGCGCCCGAACCGAGCGCGCGGAACTCGAACTTGTTGCCGGTGAAGGCGAACGGGCTGGTGCGGTTGCGGTCGCCCCCGTGAAGCGGCAGCGGCGGCAGCACCGGGGTGCCCAATCCAAGGAAGGATCCGGGTTTTGAGGGCTGCACTTTGCCGCTTGCGATCGCGCTGAAGATCTTCTCGAGCTCGGCGCCCAGGAAGATCGAGATGATCGCCGGGGGCGCCTCGTTGGCTCCGAGGCGGTGGTCCTGCCCGGCGCTCGCGATCGAGGCGCGCAGCAGCGCCTGGTGCTTGTTGACGGCCTGTATGACGGCCGCGCAGAAGAACAGGAACTGGAGGTTCCCCGACGGGGTGTCGCCGGGGTCGAGCAGGTTCAGGCCGGTGTCCGTGCCCATCGACCAGTTGTTGTGCTTGCCCGAGCCGTTGACGCCCGCGAACGGCTTCTCGTGCAGGAGGCAGATCAGCCCGTAGCGGCGCGCCACGTTCTGCATGATCTGCATCGTGAGCATCTGATGGTCCGAGCCGACGTTCGAGTTCTCAAAGATCGGCGCCACCTCGAACTGGTTGGGTGCGACCTCGTTGTGGCGCGTCTTGATGGGGACGCCCAGCTTCGCCAGCTCGAGCTCTACCTCGAGCATGTACGCGAGCACGCGCTCGGGGATCGAGCCGAAGTAGTGGTCGTCCAGCTCGTGGCCCTTGGGGGGCTTTGCGCCGAACAGCGTGCGCCCGGTCGTGACCAGGTCGGGACGTTCGAAGAAGTACTGCTCGTCGATCAGGAAGTACTCCTGCTCGCAGCCGGTCGTCGTGAAGACCCGCGCGGCGTCCTCGACGCCGAGCAGCTCCAGCGCGCTCACGGCGGCCCCGGACAGCGCGTCCATCGAGCGCAGCAGCGGGATCTTGTGGTCGAGCGCCTCTCCCGTCCAGGAGGTGAACGCGGTTGGGATGCACAGCAGCGCGCCGTTGGGGTTCTCGAGGATGAACGCCGGCGAGGTCGGGTCCCAGGCGGTGTAGCCGCGCGCCTCGAAGGTCGCGCGGATGCCTCCGGTCGGGAAGGAGGAGGCGTCGGGCTCGCCCTGGATGAGCTCCTTGCCGGAGAACTCCGCAAGCGCGGTTCCCTCGCCTGTCGGTCCGTAGAAGGAGTCGTGCTTCTCCGCCGTCGACCCGGTGAGCGGCTGGAACCAGTGGGTGTAGTGGGTCGCACCCTTCTCCATCGCCCAGTCCTTCATCGCCAGTGCGACGGCGTCCGCCAGCGACGTGTCGAGCGCCTCGCCTTGAGCGAGCGTCCGCTGAAGGGCGTCGTAGACGTGTTTGGGCAGGCGGTGGCGCTGGACTGCGGAGGAGAACACGTTCGCTCCGAAGACCTGGTTGCCCGAGACGGTCAGATCGGGGGAGCCGAGCGCGGCTCCGTTGGCGCTCCACTGCGCGGCGTTGACGTTGTGCTGGCGGGTCCGTGGTGGCATGAGTGGGATCGATTCCTCCTGGAGAAAGGGTGGGGGCACTGGCCGCCCCGGCGCGAGTGCCGGGGTCCCCGATCGGGCCCGGCGGGCTGGTGCCCGTCGGGCGCGGAAGGGCCGAACGCAATCGTAGTCCCAACCCCATCAAAAAGCATCACCGCCTGGCGAAATCGATGGGAGGATCTTTCGACACCGGGCCAAAGCCGCTCGAGGGCCCGACGTCGGAGCGTGCAGGGGGCTATTGGCTTGAGCGGCTGGCCCCGACTTTCGCCCTCAACGGGTGCCTCGGGGTCGTGGTCGGCAACGGGTAGGGGCCGGGCACGACCTCGCCGGTGTTCGGATCCACGTGCGTTAGCGGTGGGGCCTTGGTGACGTAGACATTGAACACTCCGTGCACCGCGCCGCCGGAGGCGCTCACGGCCTTGGCCTTGCCGGCGAGCCCGGCGGCGATCGTGTAGTGGACGGTGTGAGCACCGGCCTTCACCGGTGCGACCACCCAGCGGAACGTCCGCGTGGCTCCGGGCGCGAGCGGGCCGAGGGCCCAGGTGTTGACGTATGCCGTCTGCCCGCCCCCGGCGGGGCTGACCACTGCGGTCCGCGCCGCGTGGGAGATGTCCCCGGGGCCGGCGTCGATAACCCAGATCGGCCGTTTGTCAGCGGCCAGTTCGGGGAATTTTTCGGCGTATTCGAAGGAGTCCACGGTGACCGCCACGTTCGGCGCGGTGCTGGTGCCGGCGTTGTGCACCAGCAGTTCGAGCTTGGTGGGCCGCGCGATCGACTGCAGGTGCGGGAAGCTCGCGTGCACGACGTCCAGCCTGACCGTGCGCTTGGGTTCTTGCGCGTCCTGGCGCGCAGCGCCGCCGCACCCGCTCGCGAGGAGGGTGCCCGCCGCCACCAGAAGGGTGCCCGCCGTCGCCGAGAGAGCGCCGCGTGCGCGGAGCGCGCGGCGCGCGATCACGCCACGCGGGACCACCGGAAAGACAGGCCTCCCCCACACGATTCGGGCCACGATACCAGCGGGGGTGACGCGCCGTGCAGGTGCCGCGGGCCCGTGCGCCGATGGTGGGTGGCACGCCGGAGAAGCATGGCGTAGAGTTCGCCAGACCACCGATCGCGACCGGAGGAGGACAGGGAGAATGGTTCGCAGTGCCGCCGAGCGGACGTTTCTGCCGGTGAGGCACGTGCTCGAGGAATTCGGGGACATGATGATCCTCACTGGCAGGACGCTCACCTCTGCGCTGCGACCCCCCTATCCGTACGGCGGGGAGCTCGTCTCGCAGTTCCTCTTCACGCTGCGGCTGTGCTGGTTTCCGCTGCTGGTCTCGACCGTCGCCATCAACTACGGGGCGCCCGGGCTGCAGGCCGCCAACTTCCTGAACCTGATCGGCGGTCTGGACCGCCTCGGCGCGTTCTTCATCGTCATCGTCGTTCGCGAACTCGGCCCGTTCATCACGTCGATCGTGATCGCGGGGGTCGCCGGCACGGCGATCACCGCCGACCTCGGCGCGCGCAAGGTGCGCGAGGAGCTCGACGCGCTGCAGGTGCTCGGGCGTCGACCCGGTCAAGAACCTCGTCGTCCCGCGCTTTTTGGCGCTGATGCTCGTGACCGGGCTGTTCAACATCTACGCCGTGCTGTTCGGGCTCTTCGGCGGGATCCTCGCCGAGCTCTTGAACGGCGGCACGCTGGGGCCGTTCTGGGCGACGCTGTTCGAAAGCTCCTCGACCACCGACCTGTGGGGGTCCGAGCTGAAGGCCGTGCTGTATGGGGCGATCATCTCGATCGTGTGCTGCTACAAGGGCATGAGCGCCTCCGGTGGCGCCGAGGGGGTCGGGCGCGCGGTCAATGAAGCGGTCGTGATCGCGTTCCTCGGGATCGGCGCCTTCAACTACGTCTTCACCCAGACGCTGCTCGCCACCCACCCGCAGATCCTGGTGATCAGGTGAACGAATTCTTTGCCGTCCCTCGCGAACTGCTCGCCTCCACGGGCGAGATCGGTCGCTTCGCCGGCCGCATCGTAGGCGACGTGTACAGCCTGCGCGTGCTTCGCTTCTTCGGCGAGACGCTGCGACAGTCGGGCATCCTCATCATCTACTCGACGCTCGTCATCTGGAGCCTTGCGTTCCTGATCGGATTGGGCGCCTGCGGGATCGAGGCTGCCTACTTCAACCAGTCGATCAACGCGCCGTCGTACTCGGGCGTGTATGCGGCTTGGTGCAACCTGCGCGAGGCGGTTCCCTACGTCTTCGGCTACATGATGGCCGCCAAGGTCGGCAACGGGCATCGTGGCCGAGCTCGGCGCGATGCGCATCTCCGAGGAGATCGACGCGCTCGAGGTGATGGGGGTCAACTCGCTGCTGTTCCTGTGCGCGACGCGACTGCTGGCCGCCTGGATCGTGCTGCCCTTCATGTACATCGGCGCGATCGGCGTGGCCTACCTCGCCTCCTACCTGGCGATCGTCCAGCAGCTCGGCTATGTCTCCTCGGGCGGGTTCCTGCTCGTCTTCTGGCAGTTCCAGAACCCCCTGGACTTCTTATACAGCGTCATCAAGGGGATGACGATGGCCACGGCGATCGTGCTCGTGGCCTGCTACTACGGCTATAACGCCAGCGGGGGACCAGTGGGGGTGGGCAGAGCCACGGCCAAGTCGATGGTGCTCAACCTGGTGCTGATCCACATCATCGGCATGATGGGCACGCAGATCTTCTGGGGTGGCAACGCGCGAGCTCCAGTCGGAGGATGAGCGTGACCGAGGATCGATCCCCAGAGGCGTCAGAGCCCGACCACGAGACCGCGCCCGAGCACGAGCCCGCTTCCCAGCCCGAGTCCACGACGGCGGAAGTGACGTCCGAGCCCGAGCCCGAGCCGGCCACGGCTGGAGTCACGTTCGCGCCCGAGCAGCGCCCGGGCGAAGAGGGCGAGGAGTTCCGCTACCACACGGGCACCATCCGCCCGTCGAAGGAGCCCGACGCGATCGAGTTCATCGACGTGCACAAGTCGTTCGGGCGCAACCACGTGCTGCGCGGGCTGAACATGGGGCTGCCCGAGAACCAGATCTCGATGATCATCGGCCCGTCGGGAACCGGCAAGTCGGTGTGCATCAAGCACATCATCGGCCTGCTCTACCCCGATGAGGGCGACGTGCTCGTGCACGGGGTCTCGGTGCCGAGCCTGTCTGATCAGGAGTTGTTTGCGATGCGCAGGAAATTCGGCGTGCTGTTCCAGGACGGCGCGCTGTTCGGCTCGCTGACCCTGTACGACAACGTCGCCTTTCCGTTGCGCCAGCACACCGAGAAGGGCGAGGACGAGATAGCCGAAATAGTCAACAGGCGCCTGCGCGAGGTCGGCCTGTTGGGAGCGGGCCAGAAGATGCCCAGCGAGCTCTCCGGCGGGATGCGCAAGCGCGCGGGGTTCGCGCGCGCGCTCGTGCTCGAACCCGAAATCGTGCTGTTCGACGAGCCCGACTCGGGGCTTGACCCGGTGCGCACGGCGCTTCTGTGCGAGCTGATCAAGGAGGTTCACGCCGAGCACGGCGGGTGCTATGTCGTGATCACCCACGACATCAGAAGCGCGCGGCGCGTGGCCGAGCACATCTCCGTCCTTTGGAAGGGTCGAATCGTCGAATCCGGTCCGGCGGCCGAGCTGTTCGCCTCGGAGAACCCGTTCGTGCGCCAGTTCCTCTCCGGCGAATCTGCCGGCCCGCTCGGCATGGACTAGCTCCCGACGGTGTCTCGTGCGTTGGTAGCGGCTCGTGCTGATGGGTCTACCGACTAGCCTCTCTCCGTGACAACAGCCAAGTTGCTCTCTGCCTTGGCGCGCGGTGCGGCGCGTCGGCCGCGCCTGATCATCGCGGTTGCGATCGTGCTGGGACTGGGAGGGGGGGCGCTCGCGCTGCGCCTGCATCCGACGGCGGCGGCGGACACGTTCGTGTCGAGCTCGAGTCCGTCGTACAAGGCCACCCAGCGCTTCTACAAGAGCTTCGGGGAAGAGCCTGTGGAGGTGCTGGTCAAGGGCAATCTGCAGCAGCTCGTGCTGAGCTCGGACATCCTGCGCCTGGTGGGGCTCGAGGGGTGCCTGTCGGGCAACGTTCCGACGAGCGCGCTGTCCAACGAGGGCGGGCTGAACGGGCCGTGCGGACAGCTGGCGCGTGCGCACACGGTGAAGGTGGTGTTCGGTCCCGGCACGTTCGTCAGCGAGGCGGCAAGTCAGATCAACGAACAGCTCACCGTGCAGACCAAACAGGCCGAAGCCCAGGCCAAGCAGGCCGAGGAGGTCGTGCACAAGGCCGCCCTGGCGCGCGGACTGGGGGCCGCCGAAGCCGACACGCTCGCCCGCCAGGCGAGCAAGGTCACCCTGGGACGCTTTCAGGAGTACCTGGCCAAGCTCGCGCTCCAGTACGGACTGACGGCACGCCCCAGCGTGGCCGACCCCAACTTCCTCTCGACGCTCGTGTTCGATCCGGCCAAGCCGGCGGGCACGCCAAAGGCGCGCTTTGCCTACCTGTTTCCCAGCCCGAACGCGGCGCTGGTGTCGGTGCGGCTGAAGGCCGGGCTCTCAGAAGGCGCGCGCACGCACACGATCGGGCTGATCCGCCGGGCGGTGGCGATGCCCCAGTGGCGCCTGCAGCACGGGGAGTCCTATCTGCTGACGGGCGAGCCGGTGATCGTCTCCGATCTGAACAGCTCGATCACCCACTCGATCGAGCTGCTGCTCGTGGCCGTGCTGCTGGTGATGGCGGGAACCCTCGGGCTGATCTTCTCCGGGCGCCCACGGCTGCTGCCGCTCGGCATTGCCCTGCTCGCCGCCGCGCTCACATTCGGCGCGCTGTCGCTCGTGGGCGCATCGTTGACGATGGCCTCGATCGCCGTGCTGCCGGTGCTCGTGGGGCTTGCGGTGGATTACGCGATCCAGTTCCAGTCGCGCGTGGAGGAGGCCCGCGCGCGGGATCAGAGCGACGAGCCGGGGGTCGTCGTCGTGCGCACGGCAGCGCTCGGTGGTCCCACGCTCGCGACGGCCGCGGCTGCCAGTGCCGCGGCGATACTCGTGCTGACGCTCTCGCCCGTGCCGATGGTCCGCGGTTTCGGGGTGCTGCTCGCTGTGGGGGTGGGCATTGCGCTGCTGTGCGCGTTCACCGCGGGTGCGGCGGCGCTCGTGCTCGTCGGGGGTGCCGGGCAGGCACGCTTGGCCCGCGCGCGCGTGCCTGCGGGTGGACCGCTTGCAGCCGCGTGGCGGGGTGCGCGCGAGCTCCTGCTCGACAATCCCGTCAATCGCTTCGTCTCGAGGGTCGCGCTGGTCGTGGCCGTGCGCCACCCGGCGCGGGTGCTGGGCGTGGGACTGGCGCTGGCGGCGCTCGGGTGGGGACTCGACACGCAGACGAGGGTGGAGACCGACATCACCAAGCTGGTGCCCCAGAACCTGAGCTCGCTGCAGAGCCTCAACGCGCTCGAGCGGACGACGGGCGTGGGCGGCGAAATCGACCTGATGGTGCGCGCGAAGGACCTGGCCAAGCCGGCGACGATCGAATGGATGCGCTCGTATGAGAGCGCAGTGCTCAAACGCTTCGGCTACAGCTCGACGAGAGGCTGCGGGAAGGCGCGGCTGTGCCCGGCCTTCTCGCTTACCGACCTGTTCCAGGAACAGGCCGCCGAAGGTCAGCCCACCACCTCGGCCAAACCGGCCAAGCTGACGCAGGCGGTCGTGAGCGGCCTGCTCGGCGTCATCCCGCCGTACTTCTCCCAGGACGTGATCACCGCCGATCGGCGGGTGGCCACGCTGGCGTTCGGGATCCGGTTGATGGGGCTCGATCAGCAGCAGCAGCTGATCGATGCGATGCGCTCCGGCCTGCACCCACCCGCGGGGGTGAGCGCGCAGCTCGTCGGACTGCCCGTGCTGGCGGCCAAGTCCGGAGCGCAGGTGTCCTCTCCGTGGAAACGCATCGAGACGCTCATCGCCGGGCTGTTGGCGGTGGGGCTTGTGCTGCTGATCGCCTTCCGCGGCGATCGCCGACGCGCGCTCGCGCCGCTCGTGCCGATCGTCCTCGCGACGGGCTGGTCCGCACTGATCCTGTTCGTCGTGCGGGTTCCCCTCAATCCAATGTCCGTCACGCTGGGTGCCCTGGTGATCGCGATCTCGACCGAGTTCAGCGTGCTGCTGTCAGAGCGCCACCGCCAGGAGCGGCTGGCGGGCCACGACACGGTGCAGGCGCTGCGCCGCAGCTACCGTCACACGGGTGCCGCGGTCACGGCGTCGGGGGTGACGGCGATCGCGGGCTTCGGCGTGCTGGCGCTCTCAGACATCAGGATGCTCCGCGACTTCGGTCTGGTGACGCTGATCGATCTGAGCGTGTCGCTGATCGGCGTGCTGATCGCGTTGCCCGCGGCGCTCGTGATCGCCGAACGCTCGCAGCCGGTGCGGCTGCGCCATGGCCTGAGCGAGGCGGTCGCCGCCCTGACGGGCGTCTTGCGCCGACGGCCTGGGTCGGGCCATGAGCCGGCCTGAGCCGGCGCCCGGCCAGCGGTACGGTCGCTACTTCGCCCTGCTGGCGCTCGTGATATTCGCGGTGGTGGCGATCCACGCGGTGTTGAACAAATCGGACCTCGTCACGAGCATCCAGCCGGGTCGGCGGCTGCCGGCGTTCGCAGTGCCGCTTGCCGTGGGAGATCTGCGTGGCGACGCCAACGTCGCCACGCGCACCGATGACGGCGCGGCGGGACGAGTGCCCGCCTGCACCGTACGCGGACCGCAGCTGCTGAACGTATGCCAGCTCTACGAACGTGGACCGGTGGTGCTCGTGCTGTTCGTCGACGGCGGCTCGTGCCCCGAGATACTCAGCGACCTGCAGTCGCTCGCGCCCTCCTTCCCCGGCGTGCAGTTCGCTGCGGTCGCGATCAAAGGCGACCGCGCTCGGCTGCGCCGGCTGGTGCAATCGCGACATCTGACCATGCCCGTGGGCATCGACCGCGACGGCGCGGTGGCGGAGATCTACAACGTGGCGAGCTGTCCGCAGGTGACGTTCGCGTATCCCGGGGGGGTGGTGCAGGGCGCCGCGCTGCTCACGCGCCCCACGCCCTCGGCGCTGCGCGCGCGCCTGAGCGAGCTGGTGGCGGCGTCGCGCGCGCGGGGGTGGAGGGGCTCCGGCGCATGAGCCCCTCCGGCGGGTTCGAGCCGGTCGTCGGGTGGTGTGCGCGTGAGGTCGAGGAAGAGCTGCCGGAGCTTCGAGTCCTGCTCGTCGAGGCGCTCATCGCCCGCAAGCGCCCGGTCACCGGCGACTCGCCCCGGGAGATTCGAGAGCGCCTGCGCGACCTGTCCAACAGGTTTCGCGGCGCCCGTGCGGTGAATGTCCGCCGCGAACCCGTTCCCGCGGCCTACCGGGTGTTCTTTCGTCACATCGGCCTCGACCCGGACATCGCGCGCACGCCGATCGAGGCGGTGGTGCTCGAGCGGATGTTTCGCGGGGGCTTCCTCCCGGGTGGCCTGCTGCGGGACGCGCTGCTGATCGCGCTGGTGGACACGGGCGTGGCCGTGTGGGCGCTCGATGCCGAGTCCGTGGACGGTCCGCTCGGCATCCGCCCGAGCCGCGAGGGCGAGCGGCTCGGCCGCTCCCCCGATGCCCCGGAGGTGTCGGCCGGCCGGCTGGTCATCGCGGACGCCTCCTCGGCCCTGGCGATCCTGTTCGGCCCGATCGGTCCATCCCACGAGCCCAGCGACCGAACGCGGCGGTTGACGCTGTTCGCCGTCCAGGTGGCGGGCGTCCCGGCGCTGTACGTCGAAGAGGCGCTGTGGAGTGCCCACGCGGCGATGGAGCAGCCCTGAAGGGCGCGTTTGCGGGTGTCGAGGGCAGCTGTCGCGATCCCACGGGCGCTGGTAGAATCGGCTCTTCCGGCCGCTAGGAGGAGAAGTTGGGCGTGTCCCAGTCCGAGCAGCTACTGATCGATCGTGCCGCCGGCGAGCGCGCCGCGAGGAGTTCGTTGAGGGCGCAGGTCGCAAAGCTCGAGCACGAGCTCTCGGCGATCGTGGCCGGCGGCTTTCCCCACATCGCCGCGCCCGCACCCGCACGTGAGCCCTTCCTCGGACCGCGCCTGCTCAGCCTCGGGGAGCTCGAGCGCTCGCGCGACCGGCTGGCGGCCCGCGTGCAGGAGTATCGCCGGCTTCGCGCCGTGCGCGCCGAGCACGAGCGCGGCGCGCACGAACTGCTCGAACGGATGAAGCTGGAACCGGCCCGCTACAAGTTCGTGCGCCTCCCCGTCAAAGACCTCGGCCAGGGTGGCTGCGGAGTCTGGCGCGTGCGGCCGCGACTTGGTGTGATCGGCATGCTCGCCGGGTGGTGGCAGGTCAAGCTCTCGTCAGGCTGTCCGTTACCCAGGGGGTCGCGCTCCACGCGCGGCCCCGTTGAGCGGCGTTCAGCATCAGCGCGAGGGTGCGGCGCTGGCGTTCGGTCATCGACCCGACGGTCTTCTTCTCGGACATCGGGATCTGTGAGAGAAACTTTCTGCAGCGGGTCTGGCCCCAGCGGCGCTGGCTCATCAGCAGGTCGCCCACGGCCATGCTCTGCGCCTCCCAGGGGCACTCGAGGATCACCGCCGCGACTTCGATCTCGCCGACTGCCACGCGGCGCTTGAGCTCAGCGCGGGCGAGACGGACCTGGTTTGCACGTTCCAAGGCGCGCATGTGCTGCGGACCGGGGGGGGCGACTGTCGCTGTCGCGTTCATATGGGCACTCTCCTTGTTGTCGCCCCGACGTTGTCGCGGCGCGCAACACCCTTGCGGTTTTTACGAGTACGCGCCTGCCATGGCCATCAGAAACCCTCCCTCAGGAGTCGCGGCTGGTCCGGGCACATCACCTCCGAAGGGCTGGTCTTAGGGCCAACCCCGGTGGTCATGCAGAGCGCTTTTGCAAGCTACGCAGCAGGGGGCGTGCGGTCAACCTAGCGAACACCGGTTCGTGCGCTAGAAGCGACCTTTTTCGTTGCCTCGAGGACTTGTGAAAAAATGGACAAGTCGAGGGTCTTGCCGAGCGTCGCCGTCCGCGAAGGGGGGTTGGCAGGAGCGCCCGGGTGCGGGCGGCTAGCTCTCCTCGGCTCCCCAGAGCGGCCCGTGCTCGGCCTCGAAATCGCGCTTTACCAGGGCAAATGCCTCCAGCGCACGGTCGAGCGTTGAGTGATCGTGCGTGGCCATGACGCTGGTTCTGAGCAGGGCTCCTCCGGGGGGTACCGCGGGATGCAGGGCGCAGTTGGTGAACACGCCCGCGTCGTACAGGGCCCGCCACAGAAGCGCGGCCCTCCAGTCATCGCCGATGAGGATCGGGATGATCGGCGTGACGATCGTCTCTGAGCGGGCGTCCTCGGCCGGTCCCATCCGCAGGGGCTCACCGCTGAGCACCCTGTAGCCGAGCGCGTCCAGGCCCGCGGTGAAGTAGCGGGCGTTCTCGAGCGCGGCCGCCAGCAGCGCGGGTCCCTCATCGGAGCGGACGATCCGCAGCGCCGCCAGCGCCGCGCCCAGCGCGGCGGGGACCGCGGAGGCCGTGAACAGGAAGGCCCGCGAGGAGATGCGCAGGTAGTCGATCACCTCGGCGTCCCCCGCCACGAATCCCCCGCAGGCCGCCAGCGACTTGGAGAAGGTGCCCATGCGCAGATCGACGCGGTCCTCGACTCCCAGCAGCTCGGCGGTGCCCGCGCCGCGCGCCCCGAGCACGCCGGCGCCGTGGGCCTCATCGACCATCAGACGGGCGCCGAAGCGGGCGCACAGCTCGGAGATGTCCACCAGCGGCGCCACGTCCCCCTCCATCGAGAAGACGCCGTCCACCACCACCAGCACGCCGCCGCCGTCGTCCTGGGCGCGGGTCAGCGCCCGCTCCAGCTTGTCCATGCGGTTGTGGCGGAAGGGACGCATCTTGGCCCGCGACAGCAGGACTCCGTCGAGGATCGAGGCGTGGTCGCCGGAATCGACGATCACCGTGTCGCCGGAGTCGAGCAGGGTGCCGAGCGTCCCCATGTTGGCCTGGTGGCCGGTGGTGAACACGATCGCGTCCTCGGTCTCCATCCACTCCGCCAGCTCGCGCTCGAGCTCGAGGTGCAGCGGCGTCGTGCCGTTCAGCAGGCGCGAGCCGGTCAGCCCCGTTCCGTACCGGGCCAAGGCGTCGCGGGCGCCCTGCATCACGCGCTCGTCCCCGGTGAGTCCCAGGTAGTTGTTCGAGGCGAGCATGATGCGCGGATGACCCTCCATCTCCACCACCGGCATCGCCGGCGACTCGACGGTGCGGAAGTAGGGCAGCAGGTCGGCCTCGCGCGCGGCGCGCAGCAGCTGTTCGCGCTCGTGGCCGCGGACCTTGGCGAAGACGTCTATCGAGGTGGGCATATAGGGTGTGCGCCGCGATGGCAGTCGAGATCCGGCCTGTGGCATCCCGGCGCGATCTGAACACGTTCATCAAGCTGCCGTGGCGGCTCTATCGTAACGAGCCCAATTGGGTTGCGCCGCTGCTGATGGATGTGAAGGTGCAGCTCAATCCGCGCAAGAACCCCTTCTTCGAGCACGCCGAGGCCCAGTACCTGCTCGCCTGGCGCGATGGACGCGCCGTCGGTCGGATCAGCGCCCACATCGACCGCCACATGCAGGAGTTCCAGGGCAATGACTGGGGGCTGTGGGGGTGGTTTGAGTGCGAGGACGATCCCGAGGCCGCGCGCGCGCTCCTCGATGCAGCCGAGACGTGGCTGAGGGCGCACGGGGCCGGCACGATGATCGGCCCGATGAGCTTCACGACCAATGACGAGTGCGGCCTGCTGGTCGAGGGCCACCAGTACAAACCGATCATCCTGGGCCCCTGGCACCACCCCTACTACCAGACCCTGCTCGAGCGCGACGTGGGCCTGTCCAAGGTGATGGACCTGTACATGTGGAGTCTCAACGTGTCGGGCCGCGAGAAGGTCCACCCCGCGATCTGGGAGATGGCCGACAAGCTCGAGTCCGAGCACGGGATCGTGTGCCGCAACTTCAGAAAGCGCGACCTGCAGGCGGAGGTGGGGCGCTTCCTGGAGGTCTACAACGCGGCCTGGGAGCGCAACTGGGGCTTTGTCCCGCTGACCGACCGTGAGGTTCGCCACTACGCCAAGCAGCTCAAGCCGATCCTGGATGAGAACTGGGCGATGATCGCCGAACGCAAGGACACCGGCGAGGTCGTGGGGGCGGCGCTCACGCTGCCCGACTACAACCAGGTTCTGGCCAAGCTGCGCCCGCGCGGACGGCTGCTTCCGTTCGGCTGGCTGACCGCTCTGCGCGAGCGCAAGAAGATCGACGCCGTGTACGTGTTCGCGCTGGGGGTGAAGCCCGCCTACCAGCACACCGGGGTGGCGGCCCGCTTCTATCAGATGCACTTCGATGCAGCCGAAACCACCCCGCAGAAGGGCGGGGAGATGGGCTGGATCCTCGAGGTCAACAAGCCGATGAACCGCGCCATGGAAGGGATGGGTGGTGAGATCAGGCGCCGCTACCGCCTGTACGAGCGAAAGCTGTAGGGGCGCCCACGCCGGGGTGGGGTGCGGACGGGCAGGCAAGAGGTCTGAGGGGCCGTCTACACTTCGCCCGGTGAGTGAGACTCCCAACTCCGAGGCGGCGCAGGCCGGCCTGAGTGGTCGTGCGCAGGCACCGGCGGCACAGACGGGCGATACCGAGGAAATAGACGCGCTGCCCGTGCCCGCGGATGGACCGGCCGTGGTGCATGCCTACCCCCTGCCGCGTACGCCCGCCACCTATTGGCGGTCCACGAGCGTCGCCCTTCCGGCCGTGCAGGCGGCCGCGGTGGCCGCCGGCGGGTTCGTGGCCGGAGCGGCGGTCGTCCGTCTGGTCGGCCGCCGCCACCAGAACGCCTCCGCGCTCCTGGCTCCCCGTCGCAGCCGGCGAGGACTGGGCCGCCGTTCGCGGGACAAGCGCGCATCTTCAAGGACCGGCGAGCTCATCCAGATCGTCGGCAGCCGCTCGCTGCTCGTGGACGTGCACCTGCTGGGCGGTCGTGACTGAGGGCTCGCGTTGCGGGCGCCCTGAACGAAAGCGGCGAGGTCTTGGAGATACGCGAGCAGGTGCGGCCCGCCGGGCCCTTTCGCCTGCCGTTGCGGTCGGGCGTGGACGGCGTGCTGCGGCGTCGCGGGGGAGTGCTCGAACGCCTGCTTCACCACGGCGAGCAGCCCGTGGTCGTGCGGGTCGCGCAGACCGCGCCTGAGGAGGTTCTGTTCGGAGCGCGCGCCTCGAGCCGTGCGGCCGCGGCCCACGGCATCGCGCGAATGCGATTCGCACTCGGCGTCGATGAGGACCTGCGCGCGTTTCGCCGGCGCTTCCTGCGCGATCCGCTGATCGGACGCTCGCTGCGCCGGCGTCCCTGGCTGAGGGTGAGCCGGCGGCCGGAACCGTTCGAGGCGCTCGCGTGGGCGATCTGCGAGCAGCTGATCGAGTTCGACCATGCGGCCGCGATCGAGCGCCGCGTCGTGGCCGCTCTGGGACGGCGCTGGGTTGAGCCGGACGCGGTCGGCGGCGCGCTGCGCGACCTGCCCGCGCCGGCTGTGCTCGCCGGGACGCCACCGGCGCTGCTCGAGTCCTTCGACCTCGCCGGTGCCCGCGCGATCGCGCTCGTGCGCGCCGCGCGCGAGGTGGCGTGCGGGCGGGTTGACCTGCACAGCCCCGATCACGAGCGGGCCTGGCAGAGGCTGCGCGCCATCCCCTGCATCGGCGCGTGGACGGTGGAGATGCTGGCGCTGCACGGCCAGGGTCGCCACGACCAGGTCCCGGCGGCGGATGTGGGCCTGTTGAAGCTCGTGGGAGGGTTCCTCAGCGGGGGCGATCCGCGCGCCCGCGCCGATGAGCAGCAGGTGCGCGAGTTCTTCGCCCCCTACGGAGAGTGGGCGGGCCTGGCGGCGGCGCACATGCTCGCGCCCTGACCTCCGGGGCCTCGAGCGTGGAGCGTGAGCATCACCTGCCGGCGCGTTCGCGCTCGAGCAGCAGGGCGAACGTGGGGCAGGCCTGGGCGGCGCGCCTGGCGTGCTCGAGGACCACGTGTGAGAGCGGCTCCTCGTCGATGACCGGATAGCCCCACTCGTCCAGCGTGATCCGCTCGGGCAGGAGCTCTGCGCACATGCCGTGGGCCTCGCAGGCGATCGGGTTCACGCGCAGGCGGTGGCTCATCGGGTCGAGACCAGTTCGCGGGTTTCGGGGCCTTCTCTCAGCGGCAGCGGAAGCTCTGCCGGGCCCGCACACGCATCGCAGCGTCCGTGTCGCGCGTGATCGGCGAAGTCGGCGGAGAACGCGTTTATGGCGCTCAGGATGAAGTTGACAGTTCCATCGGGATGGCCGCAGGCGCCGCGCCGGCGCACGAGCGATGCCAGGTGGGCGATGCGCTGTGAGGCCTGGGCCTCGGCGACCCCCCCGGCGATCGCCTCGATCGTCCCGGCGAGCGCGTCCAGTCCGTTCAGGCACGGTCCGCACTGTCTGGTGCTCTGCCCGGCGAGCCAGCGCGCGACGCGCGCGGTCTCAGAGACCGGGCAGGCGTCCTCGGAGAGGAGCAGCACCACGCCCGCTCCCAGCGACGCACCGTGGGGCGCCAGATGTTCGTTCGACAGGGCGACCCCGCGCAGGAGCTCGCCGCCGATCCAGGTGCCGGCGTATCCGCCCAGCAGCGCCCCGCGCACGCCGGCCGTCGTTCCACCGGCGGCGTCGACGAGGGACGAAAGCGATGCGCCGTGCTCGATCTCATACACGCCGGGATGCGCAAGCGGCCCGGACAGGGTGATCAGCGCCGAGCCCGCCTGCGTGGGTGTGCCGAGCTGGCGGAACCACTGCGATCCATGACGGGCGATCAGCGCGACGTGGGCAAGCGTCTCGGCGTTGTTGACCAGGGTCGGGCGGCGCCTGACTCCCTGTTCGAAGGGCATGGGCGGCGTGAACGTGGGAACGGCAGGGCCCCCGTTGAGGTGGTTGACCAGGGCCGACTCCTGGCCGGCGACGTAGCCGCTCGGCACGGCGTTCACCTGTACTCGCACCGTCGCGACCCCACGGCGTTGGCGTTCCGCGACAGCGGCGCTGATGCTCCTGATGCTCGCCGACGCGGTCTCGCACACGCACACGATCACTTCCTCGGCGCCCACCGCCTGGGCGGCGAGCTGGCCGCCGTCGAGCACCAGGTGGGGCAGCGACTGGCACAGCGTGCGGTCCTTCAGGCTCGCCGGCTCGCCCTCGGCGGCGTTGATCACGACGACCGCTTTGCCGCGCCCGCTGGCCACGGCGCGCAGCTTCGTAGCGGTGGGAAAGTTCGCGCCACCGCGGCCGCCCAGGCCGGCGCGCTCGATCCGCTCGATCAGCGGGGACTCGGACCGCCGTCCGCGACGGCGCGCCGAGGGGAGGGGTCCGTGAACGTCCATGTGCGCCTCGAGGCTCATCGCCCCGTGGGCGGGAATCCCGCTCAGCAGGCGTGGCAGGGCCGCGTCGGCGGGCGCCTGGAGTGGGAGCGCCATGGTGCTCGGCGAGGAGGTCATTCTTTGCTCCCGCTCTGCGCCGCCGTTGAGCTGTGGGAATGGCCGAGCAGCGACGCGGGGGTGCCCGAGCGGCGCGCCCATTCAGAGCCGAGCGGTCCTCCCGGCAGCCACAGCAGCAAAAACAGCGAGAAGACCGCAGCACCCCCGAGGGCGGCGCTGCGAAGCCCGAGATTCTCCGGCCAGCCGTCGAAGACCCGTGCGAGCACGGCCGCGAGCACCGCCACGAGGCAGAAGATGCTGAGCCCCAGCAGCCACGTGCTCTTCGCGTCGCTGCCCGTGCCGAAGCCGTGCAGCAGCGCGATCGGCCAGCTGGCGTAGGTCAGCCAGTGCACGGCGCGCCAGCTCGCGTAGCCCATTCGCTGGCGCAGGAGGCTCGTGATCGTGACGGCCAAGAGCAGATCGAAGGAGACGGCGCCCAATCCCAGCCAGAACGGGCGATAGGAGCCTCCGAAGGGGATGAACGCGTCGAGCAGCGAGATCGGGGCGAAGCTGTCGAGGACCGCCGTGAGGATGTGAACCAGCAGAAAGACCATCGCCAGCAGCGACACGTTGCGGTGCAGCGAGTCCACGACGAACCGCGGCCAGCGCGGCGTGCTGAAGCGCCGCACGTCGACCACGCCGAGCACGATCGCCCCGGTCAGCAGCAACAGCGCAACAGCGCCCGTCGAGCGGGTCAGATACCAGTAGACGCTTGGTCCGGCAGTGGCCAGCGACACGCTCACAGGACGGGCTCCATCCCATCGAGCGGAGATGGCTCAGCCGGCCAGTCGCCGACGGTGCTGACGCAGTCGTCCCAGTCGATCAGGCGCGCGGGCAGGCCCAGCTCCTCGAGCCACGTCTCGGCGGCGTCGCCCCGCACGAGCGCGGCCGTCGTGGCGATGTTCGCGTCGGTGCAGTCGCCGGCGGCGACGCTCACCGTGCGCCACCGGGTCCGTGCAGGGGCTCCGGTGGCGGGGTCGATGATGTGGTGCATCGTGTGGCCTCCGTGACTCCAGCGCCGGACCGCCGTGCTCGAGCTGGCAAGGCCCCCCGAGGCGATCGAGACGGTCTGTCCCGGCGCCGAGGGGTCGCTGCGGTGGTCGTCGGTCACCCGTATGCGCCAGCCGCCCGCAGGAGCGGGTCCGCATGTCGCGATATCGCCGCCGAGGCTCACGAGCACGCCGCACTCGCTCGCCCGTGCGGCGGCCGCCGCCGCGCGATCGGCGGCCCAGGCTTTGGCCGTGGCGCCGAGGTCGAGGCGCACTCCGGTGGGGATGCGGATCGAGGATGTCGCGCGATCGAGCACGACCGTCCGCCAGCCTGAGCGCACCCGCGCGGTGAGAACCGGCGGCGGCGCGGGCTCGTTGCCGGGGGTGGTGAGCAGGCGGCAATCACGGTCGTATCCCGCCAGCTCGAGGGCCATGCCGAGGGTTGGGTCGACGTCACCGTCGGTCAGCTCGGCGGCGCGCAGCGCCACCTCGAGCGCTTCGATCAACAGGGGACCGACTTTCAGCGGCCGGCCTGCACGCGCGTTGACGCGTGAGAGTTCGGAGTCCGCGCGGAAACGGCTGCACGCGCGGTCGATCGCGTCGAGCTCGGCGACTGTCTCTGCGCGCGCTCGTGTCAGGCCGCTTGGATCGGTTACCTGCACCACGACCGTTGAGCCGAGCGCCTCCCAGCTCGCACGCCGTGGCTCACAGGCGTTGGACGTCGAAGGCCGCAACTCAAGATCCTCCGGAAACGACCGGCGAGGACTGTTCGCCCGTGGAGGACTGTTCTCCTGAGGAGGACTGTTCTGTGGCGGCGGATTCCTGCGCCGCAGCGGATTCTTCGGTGCTGGATGTCGACGCGGCGCCGATTCGGCCGATTCCGACACCGACTGCGGCACCTGCGCCGCGGCCTGGAGCGCGGTGGCGGACTTCTGCGCCTGTGAGCTCGATTTCTTCGCGCCGGAAGTTGCCGTCGTGGTCGAGGTGGCCTTGGCGGCCTGCCCCGGGAACGCCTGGGCCGCCGCCGCCGCGATCGTTCCCGTGGCGGCGACGCTGCCGGCGATCAGCCAGCGGTTGACGCGGGCGAGCTTGCGTAGCGCTACGTCTCTTGATCCGGGAGTGGTTGTCATAGGAGCAGTGTCGTCAGCTTCGATAAGGCTGGTCTAACCGCTTGGTTAGAAAGCTCATCGAATGCCGGCCATCGCGTCTTGCGCGCGGGCGCATCTCAGGAGCCTCCCGAGACGACCGGAGCCGAGGGTTCCTGCGGGGGCGCGCGCTTCCTGGGTTGGCACCGATTCGGGGGCGGGGGCGGTTTCCTGGGGCGTGGGCTGCTGTGCGGGCGCCGATTCGGGTTCCGAAGCGGCTTCTTGGCCGGGTTCTCCCACCGGGGCGGATTCCTGCGTGGCTTCTGATTCGGGTGCCGCTTCAGTGCTGGCCTGCGGCGCCTGGGGGGGTGGCCGCAGTGCGCCGGAGGACGTATTGGTCGATTGTCCCGAGGCCTGGTTGCCATGGTGGTGCGAGTGCGCGCTTGCGGCCTTCGCCTTGGCCTTGGTAGCCGCTGCGCTTTTGCCCGGAAACGCCTGAGCGGCCACCTCCCAGAACACTCCGGTGAGGATCACGCTGCCGGCGATCAGCCAGCGGTTGATGCGACCGAGCTTGCGCAGGGCTGCATCACGTGTGTAGGCGGCTCCAGAGCGCATTTCAGTGGTGGTGAAAGAGAGTGTGAGCGTTGAGCCACGGGCCGAATTGAGGCGTGACGAGGATTGCGAGCACCACTCCGGCCGTGAGCGCACTGGCGAGCGATATGACTCGCCCGACTCGTCCCGTCACATCGTGGCTCCACTGCGCCGAGCGTCCGTAGTCGGCTCGCAGTGCACTGGGAATTCCCGGCAGGTGACCGAGCACGTGAATCGTGGTGAAGGCAATCCAGACGATGAAGCTCGCCTTGTGGATCGGCAGCAGGGTGTCCCGCGACTGCGGCCCGGCGAACAGGAGCACGACTCCGCTGGCCATGACCACCACGGTGGAGAGCACGACCATCGGGGCTATCACCCGCAGCAGCGACGGCGGCGGTCCCACGCGCCGGTAGCTGGGGTTTCCGGTGTAGTAGCGGATGAACCTGTAGCCCGTGCTGCCCAGCTTCAACGCAACCGGTCCGATCAGGAGCATTCCCACGAACAGATGCACCCACAGAAGCTGTGAGAGCGAGATGATCGTGACTCCGATAACCGCCAGAAGCGCTATGAGAACCACGCCCGTTGCCGCAGTCAGACGCTCGTTTCCTGCCGTTCCACCTCCGGTCAGCGTTCTGACGCCTGGCCGCGTCGAGGGCGCAGCCGAGGCCTGGAGATTGCTCATCACCATGAGAGTCTGGGCGCGCCGGCTAAGGGTTCGATAACCGCTTGATGAGAAAGCTCATTTGTTGCAGACGACCAAAAGGGTGAGCGCGCTTACACCTATGCTTGAGATATGACACAGGGAACTGGTCCGGCTCAGGTGGACGCGGCGCCGGTTGTCGAGGACGCGGACGCCGCCGACCGGGCCGATGCCTCCGCTCGGATACTGCTGGTCGAGGACGAGCCGGGGATCGTCGATTTCGTGAGCCGGGGTCTGCAGGCCGCGGGCTTTGACGTGGCGGTCGCGGTCGACGGGATCGAGGGTGAGCGACTGGCGCTGAGCGACAGCTTCGACGCGATCGTGCTCGACCTGATGCTTCCCGGTCGCAGTGGCCTCGACATCCTCGCCTCCGTGCACCGGGTGAGGCCGAGCCTGCCGGTGATCGTGCTGACCGCGAGGGGGGAGATCGAGGATCGCGTCGCGGGGCTCGACGCGGGCGCCGTGGACTATCTGGTCAAGCCCTTCTCGCTGGCTGAGCTCGTGGCCCGTGTGCGCGCTCAACTGCGGGTCGTCGCGCAGGCCTCCACGAGCACGCTGTCCGCTGAGGACATCGAGGTCGACCTGCTCACCCGCAAGGTGCGGCGGGGTGGAAGGGCGGTGGTCCTGTCAACGACCGAGTTCGAGCTCTTGGTCTACCTGCTGCGCCATCACCGCCAGGTGCTCACGCGGGAGCAGATCCTGAGCTCGGTCTGGGGCTACGAGCACGATCCCGCGACGAATGTCGTGGATGTGTACATCGGCTATCTGCGCCGCAAGCTCGGCCGTCCCGGGGACCCGGCGCCGATCTTCACGATGCGCTCGGTCGGGTACCGCCTCGGCCGCGTCAGCTGACCCATGCGGTGGTCCGGCCCCCGCCTGCCGTCGCTGTCTCTGCGCTGGCGCCTGGCGGGATGGGTCACGCTGGTCACCCTGCTGTGCACGGGCATCGCGTTCGTCGCCGTCTACCGCGGCACCGGTAGCGAGCTGCGCCGGCAGATAGACAAGGAGATCTCCGGCGATGCCGGCGAGTTCGCCCACAACCTCGCGCTCGCCAGGGGCAGCTCGCCCAAAGGGGTGACTGAAGCGGCCACGCGCTACGTGCGCGACCAGCCGTTCAGGGCGAGCTCGACGCTGCTGTTCGCGGTCGTTCCGGGGGCCGGCACGAGCAGCAACCGGCCCGAGCTGCTCGGTCGCGCCAGCCCCGACGAGGGCGAGAACCAGGTGCAGCAGACGCGGGAGAACCGCCTCTCGGCGCGTCTGCTGACGGTGGGCGACGGCTACTCCACCGTGGCTCTCCCCGATGTCGGCGACCTGCGGCTGCTCAAGCGGACGGTTCGTCTCGCCTCCGGCCGGCTCGTGACCGTCGCGGTGGGTGAGCCCCTGGCATCGGTCGCGCACGCGCAGCGGGGCGTCGCGCGCGCCTTCATCCTCGCCGGGTTCCTCGCGCTGCTGGGCGCCGTGCTGGCGTCATATCTGATCGGCACCCGCGTCTCGCGGCCGCTGCGGCGCATGGCAGCGGTGGCGGCGCGGGTCGACGCAGGGGACCTGCATCCGCGCATTCACGACCAGGGTGGCCAGGGCGACGAGGTGCGCGTGCTGGCCGCCGCGTTCAACCACATGCTCGACCGGCTGACCGACGCGTTCGCCTCCCAGCGCGAGTTCATAGCCGATGCCTCACACGAGCTGCGCACGCCGCTCACGGTGATCCGCGGCCAGCTCGAAGTGCTGGCCGCGCAACGGAACCCGTCGGCCGATGAGGTGCGGCGCGTGGAAGGGCTCGTGCAGGCCGAGATCGCCCGCATCAGCCGCCTGGTCGATGACCTGCTGCTGCTGGCGAATGCCGAGCAGACGCAGTTCCTGCGGACCGAGCCGATCGACCTTCCCTCCTTCGTGGACGAGCTGTGGGACGCGATGAGCCTGCTCGCGCGCCGTCGCTTCGAGCTGGGGCCCGTTCCCGCGGGAACACTCAGGGCCGATCCCGATCGCCTCGCCCAGGCGCTGCGCAACCTGGTGGCCAATGCGATCGGACATACCTCGGCGGAGCGGGGGATGGTGCGGATGCGGGTCGAGCGTGTCCGCAGCAGCCACGTGCGCTTCGTGGTCGAGGACGACGGGCCGGGCATCCCGCACGATCAGCGCGAGCGCGTCTTCGATCGCTTCCATCGCACCGATGCCGCGCGCGACCGCGCCTCGGGCGGAACAGGCCTGGGGCTAGCGATCGTACGGGCGATCGCCGAGGCCCACGGCGGGCACGTCGCCGCTGGGCGCTCTGCCGAGGGTGGCGCCAGCATCGAGCTCGAGCTCCCCGGTTTCACCTCCGAGCGGTGGAGCCCGGCGGTCGCCCGCGAGCTCGCTGTGGCGACGAGCGGGCCGGGATCGCCTCCTGGCGGCGAGGATGGAGCGCCGGTTGAGGCCGGCTGAGCGTCGCGCTGCACGCGCACACAGGCCCGTGCGCCGGCGCACTCGACGCGCACGTGGCGTTGGGATCGTGGCTCTGCTCGGCCTCGTGGCCGTGTTGATCGCTGCCCTGAGCACGGGCTCCTCGACGCGCAGCGCTCAGAGCCGCTCGCATCCTGGGCTGCCGGCGCAGCGGCACCCTGTCCGTCTGAGGACAAAGCGGCTCGCGGTCGCCCTGCCGGCACCGCTGCAGGATGCGGCCGCGGTCGTGCTTGCAGACCGAACGCTGGCCCTGCTCGGCGGGCTCGACGCCAACGACACATCCACCGCGGCGGTGATGGTGCTCGCGGGCAGCCACGTGGCGACCGTTGCTCGGCTGCCGCTCGCCCAGCACGACGCGCAGGGTGCGCTGCTCGCCGGCCGGGCCTACGTGTTCGGCGGCGGTCAGGTGAGCTCATACGACCACGTCCTGCGCTTCGATCCTGCCGGCGGCGTCTCTGCGGTGGGGGCGCTGCCACGGCCGGCGTCCGACGTGGCGGTCGCGGCGGTCGACGGCAGCGCGTACGTGATCGGCGGCTACGACGGTGAACAGGCGCTCGACACGATCCTCGCGTGGCGTCCCGGGCAGCCCGCGAGGCTCGTCGGCCGCCTCCCGTTCTCGCTGCGCTACGCAGCCGTCGCGGCGATCGGCGGGCAGATCCTGATCCTCGGGGGATCCCACGGCGAAGCCGCCCAGACCGAGATCCTCCGCTTCGATCCGCGCAGCGGGCAGGTCCGCCCGATCGGGCGCCTGCCCAGGCCCGTCACCCATGCCGCGGCCGTGGCGCTCGGCTCCTACGTGTACCTGCTCGGGGGGCGCGGCTCCTCACCGGAAAGTCAGACAGCGGCGATCCTCGCGATCGATCCGCTCGACGGAGCCGTCACGCCGGCCGGACGCCTGCCGCTCGCGCTCTCGGACGCGGCGGCGGGCGTCGTCGGGGGCCGCGTGCTCATCGCCGGCGGTCAGAGCTCGGGCGCGACGCAGTCCTCGGTGTTCGCGGCTGAACCGGTCCTCGCCCCGTCCGTTCCCTAGGCAGGGTCCGCGCGCTAAGGCAGGCGCCGCCTCACGGCGCGTGCATGCTCGCGCCGAAGCGTCCCACGAGCGAGTACGGCGGCGCGAGGTCCACGCCGTCGGGATTGCTCAGGAAGCCGGGGCCCGCGCCCGGCAGGTGTGTGTGGCCGTACTGCCAGACGATGGTGTTCGTGTGCGGATCGATCACGATCACGCGATCGTTCTTGTCGTCGTTGGCGAGGATGTCCCCGTTGGGCAGCGGCAGCGCCAGCGACGGCTGGTCGAGCGCGTGCGGCCCCGTGGGCGCATACCGCCATTGCAGCCTGCCGTCGCTCGTGAACGTCTCGATCGCTCCGGGGCTCGTGTAGTCGGCCGACAGGAACAGCCCGGGACGGACCTCGTTGGTGTCGGATGGATAGGTGAAGCCGGGCGGATGCGTATCCGACACGGGCCGCCCGCGCGGGGAGAGGATGTCCATCCAGTCCCCGTTGATCTCCGTGACCACCGTGCCGCCGTTGCTCATCGGAAAGGCGCCGTTGGGGCTGCCGTAGGAGCTGCCCAGCTGGTGAGCGCAGGCGCCGATCGTGCCGAGCTGGCGCAGCGGGCGGTGCGCCGGCGGGCGGATCACGAGCAGCCGGCAGTTCTTGATGTCGGCGGTGAGGATGTCTCCGGAGGGGGTCAGCAGCGCGTCGTCGGGGTTGTGCAGATAGCCGGGTTCGGAGCCCGGGATGCCCGGATGGCCGTAGCGGTAGACGATCCGCCCGTGGGCGATGTCGACCACGCTGATGGCGAATTCGTCCTCCTGGGTGACGATCACCTTCTGCCCGTCGGGCGAGAAGAACACGTCGTCGGGCAGGTTGAACGTCTGTCCAGGGGCGAGGTCTCCGGGCGCGGGGAAGCGCCACAGCACCTGTCCGCTCGGACTCACCTCGACCAGGCGGTTGTTGTCTCGATCGGCGATCAGAAGAGGTCCCGGAAGCACGCTCGGGTCCGAGCCCGGCTGCAGTCCGCTCGCCGGATCGGCGCCGGCGTGACCGCGCCCTGTGCCCGGTGCTCGCGCCGCGCGCGTCCCCAGAACCCCTTGGCGAGCCTGCGGCTTCACACCCGCGTGGTTCCCGCCGCCGTCGTGACCGCTCGCGATCGCGACGGCTAAGAGGAGCGTGATCGCAATTGTCAGAGCCCCCAACCGCCGTCGCCTGAGGGCACGCCGCCGGCGCCGGGCGGAGCGCCTGTCTGCGCCTCTGCGCCCCGGTGGCATGCCGGCAGCATCTTCACGGCGCCTAAAGCTGAGCTGAGCTGCCGATGAGAACCCGCTTAGTCGCCGGGCACGATCACGGCCGCGCCCGTGAAACGCCCGAACCGCAGGTCAGACAGCGCCTGATCGGCGTCCTCGAGCGCATATTGAGTCACCTTCGTCTGAACCGGGACGCGCGGAGCGAGCGCGAGGAACTCCTCGGCGTCGCGACGCGTGAGGTTGGCGACCGAGCGCACCACGCGCTCCTGCCACAGGCTGCTGTAGGGGAAGGCGGGGATGTCGCTCATGTGGATCCCGCCGCACACGACCGTTCCGCCGGGAGCCAGCGCGAGCAGTGCCAGCGGGACCAGCGGCCCGTGCGGCGCGAACACGATCGCCGCGTCGAGCTCCTCCGGGGGGAGCTCCTCCGAGGAGCCCGCCCACACGGCCCCCAGCTCGAGCGCGAAAGCCTGGGTCGTCTCGTCGCCCGGGCTCGTGAACGCGAACACCTGCCGGCCCTGCGAGCGGCAGACCTGGATCAGGATGTGGGCTGCCGCCCCGAATCCGTACAACCCGACGCGGTCCGCGCTCCCGCACATGCGCAGGGCCCGGTAGCCGATCAGCCCGGCGCACAGCAGCGGCGCGGCCTGTGCGTCGGGATAGCCGTGGGGTATCTCGAAGCAGAAGCGCTCGTCGGCGAGGGCGTACTCGGCCATCCCTCCATCGATGTCGCACCCGGTGAACCGTGCGCGCGGGCACAGGTTCTCGCGCCCGCTCAGGCAAAAGGAGCATTCACCGCAGGTCCATCCGAGCCACGGCACCCCCACCCGGCGGGTGCCCGCCGGCGCGGTGGGGCCGGGCGGCTCCGGCGCGGACGGTGGGGAGGGGCCGTCGGAGGGCTCGACCGTCCCGACGATCTGGTGTCCGAGGATCCGGGGCGGCGAGGAGATCTCCACCTCGCCGTCGAGCAGGTGCAGGTCGGTGCGACAGACGCCGCAGGCGTGTACGCGCAGGAGCAGCTGCCCGGGCCCCGGACGCGGGATCGGGCGCTCGATCGCCCTCAGCGGGCGGCCGACCCCCTCGAACAGCATCGCCCGCATCAACCGAAGAAGAGCTCAGCGGTCTCATACAGCGAGGGATCAAGGAGCTTGGGCTCCCGCAGCGCCTCCTCGAGCGGAACCGCGACTATGTCGGTGCCGCGCAGTCCCACGATCGTCCCGAAGTTCCCGCCCGCGGCCGCGTTCATCGCGGCCACGCCGAAGCGGGTGGCCAGCACGCGATCGTAGGCGACCGGTGTGCCGCCGCGCTGGACGTGGCCGAGGATGGTCACGCGCGTCTCATAAGAGGTCCGCTGCTCGATCTCCTTCTCGAGCGTTATGCCGATCCCGCCGAGCCGCACGTGCCCGAAGGCGTCGGTCGTGGTCCCCTCGCGCGCCTGCAGGGTTCCCTCGATCGGCGTGGCGCCCTCAGCGACCACCACGATCGAGAAGCTGCGGCCGCGCTCGTGGCGGCGGCGCAGGTGCGCCACGACCTGATCGATGTCGAACGGCCGCTCCGGCACGAGGATCGCGTCCGCCCCTCCTGCGATGCCGGCGTGCGTGGCGATCCAGCCCGCATGCCGGCCCATCACCTCGACGACCATCACGCGGTTGTGCGACTCGGCGGTCGTGTGCAGGCGATCGATCGCGTCGGTGACGATCTGCACGGCAGTCTGAAAGCCGAACGTCACGTCCGTTCCGCCGAGGTCGTTGTCGATCGTCTTGGGCACGCCCACGATCGGCACCCCCGCCTCGTGCAGCCGCAGGGCCACCCCGAGCGTGTCCTCGCCGCCGATCGGGATCAGCACGTCGACGCCGCTGGCGCTCAGGGTGCGCCGGATTTGCTCGAGGCCATCCTGGCCGTCGGCGAAGGGATTCGTCCGCGAGGTTCCGAGGATGGTGCCGCCACGCGGGAGGATGCCGGCGGTGCTCGCGAGCGTCAACTCGGTCGCATCGTCGGTGAGCACGCCGGCCCAGCCGTAGCGAAAACCCACGAAGCTGTTCTCCGCTTCGGTCAGTCCGCGCCGCACCACGGCTCGGATGACGGCGTTCAGGCCGGGGCAGTCCCCTCCACCGGTGAGCAGTCCTATCCGTGCCATCGCGAGCCATTCTGAACGATGGCGAGCTTTCGCGTGCGGTGGGCGTGCGCTTGGGCTGAGAGCGGCGCGCCTGCTTGCTAGATGCCCTGGCCGGGAAGGAACTCGTTGGTGAACGGGGGCAGCCCGGCGTTGGGGTAGTGCTTGAGCAGCTGGTGGTCATACATCCAGCTCCCGAAGGCCGCCCAGGCCACGGGGTCCTGATAGCCGAACGGCTTTCCGCGCCCGGCCGGCACCGCCGCCGGCAGCGTCTGTTCGATCGAGGCCAGCTGGAGCTTCGGTTCAAGTGAGGGGTTCGCCTTGACGACGAGCGATGCGGCCGCGGCGGGATCGCTCCTCGTCTCCTTCTCGCCGCGCGTGAACGCCTGCAGGAACGCGCGCAGATCCTGGCCGCGACTGTGTGCCTCGTCTTCGCGCACGACCAGCACGAGCTCGTCGTAGGTGGGCACCCCGGCCCTGTCGACGGGGATCACGGTGGGATGCCTGTGCAGCAGTCGCAGCTGGATCCCCTCGTAGTTCCAGAAGCCCCCCAGCGTCGCCGCCACCTTGCCGGACAGCATCGCGGGGACGAGGTTGAAGCCGACGTTCGCTTCCTTGACGCTCGCGGGATCGACGCCCGCGGCGAGCAGCGCCGTGTGCAGCTCGGCCGCCTGGTAGGGGATGCCCGCGGTGCCCACGCGCTTGCCCTTCAGGGTGGCCACGGTCGTGACGTGCTGGCGCGGCAGGGCGATGATCGAGGTCAGGGGACGCTGGACGAGCGCCGCGATCGACACCAGCTTCAAGCCCTGATCGCGCGCCAGCAGGAGCTCCGGCTCATAGGAGATCGCCATGTCCACCTTGCCCGCGGCCAGCAGCTTCAGCGGGTCGGCCGGTTCGGCCGGGATCTGCGGGCGGACATCCAGTCCCGACGCGCGGAAGTCACCGTGGGCGATCGCCGAGTACAGGGCCGCGTGGTCGGCGTTCGGGAAGAAGTCGAGCATCACGTTGAACTGCTTGGTCTTCGAGGTCGAGGTCACGTCCTGCTTGGTGCCGCAGCCGGACAGCGCGACGGCGACGGACAGCGCCGCCGAGACGACCGCGATGCTTCGGCGCGAGCGCCCCGGCGCCCTCACCGCGGATCCACCGTTCGACCTGCTCGCCCACGGCGCCCTCACCGCGGGCCCCCGCTCGACCTGCTCGCCCACGGCGCCAGACGGCGCTCGGCCAGGGTGAGAGCGTAGAAGCAGGCGATGGCCAGGGCGAACAACAGCACCGCGGCAGCGTACGCACGTGACGTCGCAAGGGCGGTGAGGTCGGCGTTGATCTCATGGCCCAACCCGGCGTGGACGCCCGTGGTCGCGGTCTGGGACTCGGCGATGTAGGCGCCGATCACCGCGACGGTCAGCGCGATCCGCGCTCCGCTGATGGCTGCCGGCAGCGCCGCCGGCAGCTCCGCGAAACGGAAGGCCTGCCAGCGCGAGGCATCGAGCGTGCGCAGTAGCTTCAGCTGATCGGGGTCGACGGCCGCGAGCCCGTCCACCGTCGTGACGAGCACCGGGAAGAAGCAGATCAGCACGATCACGACGAGCTTGGGGAACACGCCGAAGCCCCACCAGAAGACGAGCAGCGGGGCGATCACCGCGATCGGCACCGCCTGGGAGCCCACCGCGATCGGATACACGGCCCGCCGCAGCGTGGGAGACAGGTGGATGAGCACCGCCAGCGAGAACCCCAGCAGCACGGCCAGCAGGATCCCGAGTCCGACCTCCTCCGCGGTCAGCGCGAGGTTCGCGCTGAGAAAGCCGGCGTTGTCCCACAGCGCGGCGGCGATCGCATGGGGCGCGGGCAGCACGAACGCGCTCGTCGAGCTCGTGTCCACGTAGGCCTCCCAGATGCCCAAGCAGGGCAGCCACGAGCAGCACCGGTGGCAGCACGGCCAGCGCCCGTCTGCGCGGCGCCCGCGCCCGGCGGCGGGGTGCAGGCGGCGCGGCGCTCAACTCATCACCTCGCCGGCGCGAGCGCCCAGGTGAAGGACGTCGAGTACCCGCTCGCGCAGGGCGATCACGGCGGCGTCCGTGCGGGCACGCGGGCGCGGAGCCTCAACCTCGAGCTCCTCGATCACCCGCCCCGGCCTGGCGGAGAGCACCGCCACGCGGTCGGCCAGCAGGATCGCCTCCTCGACGTCGTGGGTGACCAGCACGACGGTGCGCGGCTCACGCTCCAGGGCCTGGGCGAGCCATCCCTGCATCTCACCGCGGGTGATCGCATCGAGCGCGCCGAACGGCTCGTCCAGGCACAGGACCGGCTTGCCCGAGAGCAGCGTGCGCAGGAACGCCACGCGCTGGCGCATCCCGCCGGACAGCCCGGCGGGATGCGCGTGCTGGAAGCCGTCCAGCCCGAGCTCTGAGAACAGCGCCGCCGCCCGGCCGCGGGCCTCTTCACGCGCGAGGTGGGCGATGCGCAGGGCGAGCGCCGCATTGTCGAGCGCGCTCAACCAGGGCAGCAGCAGGTCCTGCTGGGGCATGAGCACCGCCGGCGCGCACGTGATCGAGCCCTCGTCGGGGGCCTGCAGTCCGCAGATCAGCTCGAGCAGCGTCGTCTTGCCGCAGCCGCTCGGTCCCACGACCGCGAGAACCTCGCCCTCATCGGCGTGCGTGGACACGCGGGCGAGCGCCTGCACCCCCTGCGCGCCGCGATCGGCGTAGGTGCGGCTCACGTTCTCAAGCAGGACTCCGGGGCCCGTGGCGGCGTCCGCAAGCGAGGACGGTGCGCGGGCCTTCAGTTCGGTTGCCACTTCGCTCCCTTCGCGGGCATTACCCCACAGGTTCTAAGGGTCGGCGCCGGGGGAATCGCTTCCCGTGCGCCATCTCAGCCGGCCTTCCCGCCAGCCCCCCTGGTGTCTGGATATCCGTCGGTGATGCTAGCGCGCTACGGCCACGCCCGGCCGTGCCAGCGCGCGCACGAAGTCCTCGAGCTGGGCGGTCGTCCAGCACTCGAACGCTGTGCAGTACTCCTCGTAGGCCGAGATCACCGAGTCGCCGTAGTTCCAGTACAGCCGGGGCTCGGGATTCAGCCAGAAGGTGCGCCCGGCGCGGGCGGCGATCTGCGCGAAGATGTCAGCGCGGGGGTCGCGCCCGTTGGTGCGCGCGTCGCCGAGCACGATCACGGTCGCGCGCGGGTCCAGATCGTCCTCCACCTGCACCAGGAACTCCGACCACACGCGCCCGTAGTCGGTGTAGCCGGAGATGTCGGCCACGCCCGCGTCGTTGGCGATGCGTTCGCTCACGGCCTTGAAGTTGCGCTCGTGCTCGAAGATGTCGGTCACCTCGGAGATGCGCTCGATGAACACGAACGAGCGCATCTTGCGGAAGGTGTCATGTAGCGCGTGGAGCACCGACAGGAAGAAGACCGACGCCGAGGTGACGCTCGTGGAGACGTCGCACAGCACATAGATCTCCGGGCGGCGCGGGCGGCGGGGTTTGAACTTGAGCACCACCGGCACCCCGCCGGTCTGCAGCGACGCGCGCATCGTGCGCCGCACGTCCACGTGGGCCGGGCGCCGGTGCCCGCGGGCCTGCAGCCCCTGCGTGGCCAGCCGTCTGCGCAGCTGGGCCACCACGCGGTGGACGGCCGCGAGATCCGCGAGCGGGCCCGACGGCAGCGCGCGGTCGAGCTCGCCGAGCGGCCGCGCCGGCGGCAGGTTGCCGGTGCGCTCGATCTGCGCCCGCTCGAGCTCGCGGCGCAGGAGCGCCTCGAAGCGGCGCAGCGCATCGCGCGGCAGGCCGTCGCGGCGGGGGTCCTCCGGGGGCAGGTCGGGCTGGGGCTCGGCGCGCAGACCCAGCGCGCGACGGATGCGCTGCACGTCCACGCCGATCACGCCCGAGCCCTCCTGGCGGCGGGCGAACGCCGCGATCGTCATCCGCGCGAGGTCGCGCATCGCTCCCTCCGAGCCGTCTTTCAGGGCGGCCGCGATCTGTGCCCGCAGGGCGTCGAGCTCCTCCTCGGAGAGCTCTGAGAGGTTTGCGAGATCCTCCTCGCGCACCCCCTCCTTGGCCGCCGCGAGCTCAACGGCCCGGAAGAAGAAGCGGTCGAACACGAGCTCGAACACCCGCCGGTCCTCCTGGCTCTTGGCGAGCGTCGCGGCGAGCGCCTCGCGGAAGTCCTCCTGCGAGGTCCAGCTGATCTCGCGCAGGACTTCGAACGCGTCCAGCAGCTCGGAGGTGCCGACCGCGACGCCCTCGCTGCGCAGCTCCTCGCCGAGTTCCAGGATGCGCGCCGGCAGGCCCTCGCCCGTCAGCTCCACGCGCTGGCGCTCAGGTGACATCCGCGGGCGAGGAGAGCTTCAGCCCGACGCGCTCGGACACGACGTCCATGTCGGTGCGGTGCTTGACGATCACCGACATCGTCTCGGTGAACGTATCCGCGTCGATGTCCTCGACGCCCAGCAGCAGCAGCGCGCGGGCCCAGTCGATCGACTCGGCGATCGATGGCGGCTTCTTCAGGTCGAGCGTGCGCACCATGCCGATCACCTCCACCAGCCTGCGTGCCACCGTCGCCGACAGCTCCGGCGCATGCAGACGCACGATCTCGAGCTCGTGCTCGAGCGAGGGGTAGTCGAGCCACAGATACAGGCAGCGGCGCTTCAGCGCCTCGGTCAGCTCGCGGGAGTTGTTGGACGTGAGCAGCACGATCGGGTGCGTGCGCGACTCCACCCGGCCGAGCTCGGGGATCGATATCTGGAAGTCCGAGAGCACCTCCAGGAGCATCGCCTCGAACTCCTGATCGGTCTTGTCGATCTCGTCGATCAGCAGCACGACCGGCTCCTCGGAGGCGATCGCGGTCATCAGCGGCCGCGCCAGCAGGAACTCCTCGCCGAAGATGTCCTCCTGCACGGCGTCCCAGCCCGTGCCCGACGCCTCCGCCTGGATCCGCAACAGCTGCTTGCGGTAGTTCCACTCATACAGCGCCTTCGCCTCGTCCAGTCCCTCGTAGCACTGCAGCCGCACGAGCTCGCGGCCGAGATAGGAGGCGAGCGCCTTGGCGAGCTCGGTCTTGCCCACGCCCGCGGGTCCCTCGACCAGCACCGGCTTGCCCAGCTTGGTCGCGAGATAGGCGACCAGCGCTGTCGACTCGCCCGGGAGGTAGCCGACAGAGCGAAGACCCTCGGCGACGTCTGCGATGGAGGCCGGAGCCGGCGAGGACGTTGGCATCGTCCGCGCAATGATAGGACCTACTCGGAGCCCGGCTTGGGGTCCTCGAAGGAGAGCTGCTCGGGTGCGCCCGGCGGGGCCGGCGGGTAGCGTGGACGCGCGCGCGCCGGAACCGGGGCGGATCTCCCCGTGCGCGCCCGTGCGGGAGTGATCACCGTCACCTCCTCCTCGGGCGCCTCCTCGGGCGGGGAGACCCGTTCTCCGCGAATGTCCGGCTCTGCTCGGCCGGCTCGATCGGGCGGCGGCCCGAGCTCGGGTGGGGAGGCCCGCGGCGTACGGCGCCTAGATGTCAGCGGCGGCTCGGGCCGCTCAGCGGCTCGCATCCGCCAGCCCGCGTAGGCCAGGCAGCCGGCGGCCACGAACGCGAGGAAGAAGCCCCACTCGATTCCCACCGGGTAGCCGTGGCCGGCGGGGCGGTCGAACACGCGATAGAAGATCAACAGGCCAGCCCAGCAGCCGGCGATCGTCACGACCAGGCCGTCGCCGCCCGGCATGTGGAACTCGCGCCCCTCGGCGCGGGCGAGCACCATCACCACCACCCCGAGGGCGACGAGGAACACGGCTGCCTCGACGAACGAGACGTCGCCGAAGGCGCTGATGTTGTGCGAGCTGATCGTGCCGGTCCTGCGGTTGAGGCTCTGCAGCCCATACCAGGGGAAGAGCATCGTGACGAGCAGCGCCAGCGAGGCGACCACCGCCGGGCGCTGCTCGGGCGTCATCGCCCGCCAGGCGTTCCTCAGCCGGGTCATGTGCGCCCGTCCCTGCGCCGGATCGTCTGTGTGTCCGTCACTTCCGCCTAGTCTAGGAGCGGGCCTCGCGCTAGTGGTGCTTGACGAGGATCGTGCCCGTGGCGGTGGCGAAGTTGCCCGCCGGATCGGTCGCGCTGACCGTCACGTTGAACGTGCCGCCGTTGGCCGGGGTGCTCCACAGCAGCTTGGGCCGGCCCCGCCCCACATAGGCGCTGTTCCTCGCCACCACGCGCGTCCCCTCCCGGACGGTCAGGCGGACGGTGGAGATCTTCGACAGCGACACCTGCACGCCGGCCCGCGTGCCGCCCTTGAGGCTCTTCGTGATCACCGAGACGACCGGCGGGGTCTGCAGGTAGCTCGTGAAGCGCTGGGCGGTCGTGCAGTAGATCTGATCGCCGGCGATCGGCGGGCTCGTGGTGGTGGCGGCGCTGTGCGCCGAGGTGCCCGCGGCGATCGCCGCAGCAGCCGAGGGCGCCGTGCCTCCCGCCGGGGTCGTCGGTGTGGTTGGAGTCGTCGGCGTGGGTGCCGGTGCCGGCGGCGGGGCGCTCGTCAGCGGCGGGCCCTTGCGCGTGCGTTCACACAGGTGCTGCAGGAATTCGGTGAGCAGTTCGTGGTAGTTGAGGTTGGATTCGCCGAACTGGTCGTACAGCGACCAGGCGCCGGTGTCGTAGTGCGGGACCTCGGCGCGCGCCTCGGCATCGCCGGCTTCGAACAGCTTCAGCCCGAGCGGGTCTTTGGTGATCGCGGTGTAGTCGTACAGTCCGACCAGCGCCTGGATGAAGCCGTTGAGGATCTTGTCGCTCGGGGCGTACGTGTACTCGGCGTACAGCGCCCCGGCCGGCGTCTTGACCGCGACCCCGGCAGACGGCGGGGTCTGGAAGATGCCGAGCGCCTGCTGTGCCGCGGTCAGGTAGGCCGCTTCTTTGAAGCGCGACCAGGCGCGCGCGAGCACCTGCAGCCCGGTCCCCTGTGAGAGGCCGCTCGTCCACGGCGGCCGCCCGCCGTCGAACCGGAACATGTACTCCCACGCGAGCCCACCCGCGCGCTTGGTCGCGAGCGGGATGACTTCGTTCAGAAGCTGGCGCAGGTTGGCGTTTTCCCTGCCCGACAGGTAGTAGCCGTTGGCCTCGCCGAACGTCCCCAGCCACTGGATCTCGATGCCCTGCCCCGGGTAGTACTGCCACACGATCCTGCTGGGTGGGAAGCTCACGCGCTCGCCGCTCGAGAGCAGCGGTTCGCTCGTCCACCACCTGCGGTTGCGTTCGAGCGTGAGGAACAGGGCGCCCAGACGCGACGCGGTGAACTGGCCGGCCGCCGCGATCGCCTGCACGTTCGCGAGCACCGCGCCCAGCTCTGTGCGGCGGGTGCCCTTCAGCTTCGCCAGCGAGCGTTTGGCCGCGAGATAGGCCGAGTAGTCCTGCTGGTAGACGGCCTGCGTGATCGCGCCGCTGCGCTGCAGGCTCGAAAGCGCGCCGGCCACGCTCGGCCCGCGCACGCTCGCCGCCCGTCCCCTGGAGGACCGGCCGGCATCGGCCGGGGCGGCCGCGAGCCCGCCGAGGGCGAGCACTCCCAAGAGGAGCGCCCAGGGATGCTTTGCGCGCACCACGCCGATCCTACGCACGAGCGAAACCGTGGCTGCAGGGGTCCTTGCAGCGGGACGGTCGGGATGCGAGAGCACGCCCTGAGAACACATCCCCGCGCGCGCTAGTTGCGCCCCGCGGCCTTCCGGCCCACGGCCGCGCGGCCGCGCGGCCGACTATTCGGTGTCGACCTCGAGCCCGTCGACCTCGAGCTCGTCGACCTCCAGGTCGTCCTCCTCATCCTCATCATCGTCGTCCAGGTCGTCATCGAGGAGGGGCTCGCCGCCCGGCTGGTAGGTGACCTGGAAGAGCTCCACCAGCTCGTCGCGCTTGTGCTCGTCCACCGGTGAGTCCTCGGAGATCAGCACCCATTCGGCGGCCCCGAACTCGTCCGCGCTGAAGATCTCATGGTCCACCTCGGGCGAGTCGTCGACGACGATCATGACCTCCGTCTGAGGGTTGAAGTAGGTGCCCGGACGGATCGTCAGCTCATCGAGCTGGAAGCGGCGCGCGTCGGTCATGGCGCGTTTATACCCGACCGTGCAGCGGCATGCTCACTGGTCCAGCTCCGCCAGCGTACGCACCACCTCGGCCTCCACATCGAGGGGCTCGAGGCCCTGCCGGGCGCGCCGTTCGTTGCGGGCGACCACGAGCTGTCGCACCTCCGTGGTGAGGCCCTCGTCGGGCGCGTCGGACTCGGGCGGCGCGAGCAGGCGGGCGACCTCCGCATCGACATCGAGTGCCGGCTGACCCGCGCGCACGCGGCGCTCGGAGCGGGCATTCAGCATCTGGCGGACCTCCCGCTCGCGCTCGGCGCGCCCCTCGGGGGAGTCGGGCGCGAGCGCCGGCGGCGCCCCCGAGAAACCGGCTTCGCTGTCACGCGTGAGTCCTCCCTGCCCGATCTGGTCGTGGACGCTTTCACGGCTGAGCAGGAACACCAGCGACATCACCACCGACAGCCCCACGGCCCCAAACACAACGAACGGGAAGGCGCTTTGCACACCCGGGATTGTTGCTCATCGGCTCCTCGGCCGCCACCCCGCCCCGGCGAGCGCTCACGCGAGCGCCCGCGGGACGCTCTCAGCGGATCAAGAGCGGCTGGCTGTAGCTGGAGACCTGCGCGCCGTTGGTTATGCGCACGAGCACCCGATACACGCCCCGGCCGATGCGCACGGGGCGACTGAAGCTCGAGCTGGTCGCGGTGCGGGGGCGCAGGATCGTGCCGCCGACGAGCACGCCGCGGCCGTGCGTGATCCGCAGGATGCCCACCTGCATGCCGTTCTCGGCGGGCGTGACCGTTCCGTAGACGCGCACGAAGTGGCGCCGCTTGGCGTGGCCGAGGTGGGCGAGCACCCGCACGGCGACGTTCTCGACCGCGACCGGACTCAGCACCGCGGGGTTGGTGGTGGTCGAGACCCGGTACTGGGTCACCTGGGTGAGGCCGAGGACCGGAAAGGAGAAGCTCCCCGTCGCGGTCGTGAGCTCCGGGTTGCCGACGTTCTGAAAGCCCGCCGTGAAGGGGAACTGGTTGGCCTGCAGCACGACCGTGCGATTTGCGTTTTCGGTGCCCGAGAGCGTGCCCTGGACGGTGACGCTGCCCCCGAACAGAACGGGGTTCGGCGAGGTGAGGATCGCAAGCGACAGCGGCACCTTCTTGGTCAGCAGAGCCCTGTCTTTGCCGATCGACGGGCCCGCGCTGTTGACCGCGACGATGCGGTAGTGGTAGACGGTGAGCGGCTGCAGCCCCGTCACCGGCAGGCTGACGTTCACTTTGCCCGTGCCCGCGCCGGCGTCGGCGATCGTCGTCTGCCCGCCGTAGGCCGTCGTCGGCCCATACTGGAAGTAGTAGGAGGTGTTGGCGCCGTTCGGGGTCACCGATCCCTGGAGCGTCGCCGAGCCGTAGCTCACGTGTGCCGCGGAGCCGGTGGACACCGTCGGTGGCGTGACCGCCGCGTCCGCGCTCACGGACAGGGGCCCCAGCGCCGCCAGGGCGAAGAGGCTCGCGGTCGCGGCCAGCGTTGCCGCGGCCGTCCTGGGTGTGCCTGCTGCGCGTGAGTTCATGTCGCTCCCTGCTCGTGTGCCCGGTCGGTATGTCAACCCATCGTTCCTCCGATAGGTGCGGCTGTTGCATACCATGCTCGCAGCCACCGCATGGAGCCAGAGGAGATCGAGGATCTTGTACGTGTTCAACGCCGCCGTCGTGGGCGCCGGAACGATGGGCGGTCAGATCGCCCAGACGATCGCAGCCGCGGGCTTCCCCGTGCTGCTGAAGGACATCGACGAGGCGCTCGTGCAGGCGGGCGTCGACGAGGCTGAGCGGGTCACCCGCGCCCAGCTTTCAAAGCTCGCCGAGCGGGGGAAGGTCACCCCCGAGCAGGCCGAGGCGCAGATCGCGGAGATCATGGGGCGCATCACCGCGACGACCTCCTACGCGGGCTTCGGCGAGGTCGACTTCGTGGTCGAGGCCGTGCCGGAGAGGATGGAGATCAAGCTGGCCGTGTTCGCAGAGCTCGATGCCTGCACGCCCTCCCACGCGATCCTGGCCTCGAACACCTCCTCGCTGTCGATCGCCGAGATCGGCGAAGGCACGCTGCGTCCCGAGAAGGTGATCGGCTTCCACTACTTCTACCCGGCCTCGGTCATGCCGCTGATCGAGATCGTCGAGGGTGAGGACACCTCGGCGGAGACCGTCGCCGCGACGGTCACGTTCGCCCAGGCGATCCGCAAGCAGCCGATCACCTGTGCGGAGGTCCCGGGCTTCGTCGTCAACCGCATCCTCAACTCGGGCATCTCGGAGGTCTGGCGCGAGCAGCAGGAGAAGGGGCTGTCGATCAAGGAGATCGACGCGGGCGTCGGCGCCGCGGGGGTGGTCCCCGTCGGGCCCTACCGCCTGGTCGACCTGCTCGGCCTGGACACGGTCCTGCACGTGGCCGAGCATCTGCTCGAGTCCTACGGCGAGGAGCGCTTCTACGTGCCCGAGGGCATGCGCAGGCTCGTCGCCGAGGGCAAGCTCGGCGCCAAGACCGACGGCGAGGGTTTCTATGACCCGCAGGGCGAGCCCAACCTCGAGGGCGATGCGGCCCCCGACGTGGGAGAGCTCGTGGAGCTCCTGTCCGCAAAGACCCTGCTGGAGGCCTGCCTGGTGCTCGAGGAGCGCGTGGCCGGCCACCGCGATATCGACTTCGGCATGATGGCCGGGGCGGGCCTTGACCCGCGCCGCGGCCTTCTGCCACCGTTCATGAAGGCCGACAGCGAGGGTCTGGACGCGGTTCTCGAGCGCATGGAGGGCGCGGCTGAGCGTCACGGCGAGCGCTTCACGCCGCCGGTGATCCTGCGCCGGCTCGTCGCCCAGGGCCGGCTCGGACAGAAGAGCGGTCAGGGCTTCTATGCCTATCCGCAGCCCGACGCCGAGCAGCCGGCCGAGGCCGTCAAGCTCGAGAGCCGCGGCGAGATCGCGATCGCGTGGCTCGCCAACGGCCAGATGAACTCGATCTCCCCCCAGGTGGTCGAGGACCTCGCCAAGGTGTGGAGCAGCGTGCTCCAGGCCGGCGTGCGGGCGCTCGTGATCGCCTCCGCCAACCCCTTCCTGTTCAGCGCCGGCGCCGACATCAAGGCGTTCACGACGATCGACGAGTCAGCCGGGGAGGGGCTCGTGAACGCGGCCCACGCCCTGTTCAAGGAGCTCGGCTCAGAGCGGATCGCGACGATCGCCGCGGTCAACGGCCTGGCCTTCGGCGGCGGCTGCGAGCTGGCGATGGCCTGTGATGTGCGCATCGCGGCGCGCTCGGCGATGTTCGGCCAGCCGGAGATCAAGCTGGGGATCATTCCCGGCTTCGGCGGCACCCAGCGGCTGCCGCGCCTGGTCGGGGTGAACAAGGCTCTGGAGATGAACATCGTGGGCGATCCGGTCCTGGCCGAGGAGGCATTCGAGTTCGGGCTGGTCAACCGCGTGGTCGAGGACCATGAGCTCATCGACACCGCGCTTTCGTGGGCGCGCAAGCTGGCCGGGCAGGCCCCGCTGGCGCTGGAGCAGATCAAACGCGTCTCCGGCGCCGGCGACCTGGACGAGGGGATCGAGGCCGAGAAGCGGGGGTTTGCCGCGGTGTTCAACAGCGCCGACGGCAAGGAGGGCATCGCGGCCTTCCTGGGCAAGCGCCAGCCGGACTTCAAAGGCTCCTAGTGAGCAGGATGGGCGCCGACGCGGTCGCCGCCGGGAGCGGTGAGGGGACGCCGCTGCTGCGCCTGGCCGGGCTGATTCGCCGGGCGGGCTCGGTCGTCGCACTGACGGGCGCCGGGGTCTCGGTGCCCTCGGGCATTCCCGACTTCCGCTCCCCGGGCACCGGCCTGTGGGAGCGGGTGAATCCCATGGACGTGGCGCACATCGACGTGTTCAACGACGATCCCGGGCGCTTCTGGGGCTTCTATTCAGAGCGGTTCGCGGCACTCGAGGACAAGCGCCCCAACGATGTCCATCGCGCGCTCGTCACGCTCGAGGCGGAGGGCATGCTCGACGCGGTCATCACCCAGAACGTCGACATGCTCCACCGCAGGGCGGGCACCAAAGAGCTGATCGAGGTCCACGGAAGCATCGCGCGCTGCATCTGCCCGGCATGCGCCACCTACGTCACGCTGGAGGAGGCGCGTGCCCGGCTGGCGGCCGACGAGCAGCGGATCCCCCGTTGCGAGCAGTGCGCCTCGCCGTTGAAGCCGGACGTGGTCCTGTTCGGCGAGATGCTCCCAGGCGCGGCGATGGAGCGCGCCGGGGAGCTGTGCGCGGCGGCCGATCTGCTGCTGTGCATCGGCTCCTCGCTCGAGGTCCACCCGGTGGCCGGCCTGCCGCTGCTCACCCGTCGCGCAGGCGGCGAGATAGCGATCCTCACGCGCGGTCCCACACCGCTGGATGAGCTGGCCTGTGTGCGCCTGGACGGGGACCTCGTCGAGGAGCTGCGGGCGCTGCTCGAGGCCCTCGAAGTCGGCTAGATCTGGTTCACGCCTCGGCCTGTCGGACCGTGGGCTTCGCCACCTGCGAACCCGCCCCTCCGCCGGGACTGCTGTCCACCGCCCGGCGCTGCTCAGGCAGGCATGCGGGCGATCGTCAGCAGGTACTCGGCATCAGCTCGAAACGTGCCGTCCACCGCGTCGTTGGCGTCGCTGTAGAGGCCGATGAGCTCCGTGCGGAGTTCGTCGTAGCGGCCCTGCGGCTCGAGCGCGGCCTTGGCGAGGATCGCCGGTCCGAGGATGCGCTCGTTGAAGTCGACCCAGCTCTCGGGCGAGTCGTGGGAGAAGGTCACCGCGCGGCGCTCGAACGACAGCGTGGCGCCGCTGTCGGCGAACAGCGAGCGAACGTGATCCTCGGTTCCCCACATGACCGGCGGCTTCAGCTCGGCCGGCGGCTGGGGCATGTAGGAGCCGACGGTCTTGAACAGCCTGCCGTTCAGTCCCTCGGGCGTCCACGCGGCGATCCCGATCCTGGATCCCGGGCGTGCGACCCGCGTCAGCTCGCCCGCGGCCTGCTCGTGGCGGGGGGCGAACATCACGCCGAAGCACGAGGTCACGATGTCGAAGGAGTCGCGCTCGAACGGCAGCTCCTCGGCGTCGCCCTCGATGAAGTTCACATCCACCCCCGCCTCGGCGGCTCGAGCGCGCGCCACGACCAGCAGCTCGGGAGTCAGATCGAGGCCCGTGACGTTGGCCCCGGCCCGCGCCGCCGGGATCGCGACGTTCCCGCTTCCCGTCGCCACGTCCAGCATCTCGAGGCCCGGAGCGGCGCCCACCTCCGCCACCAGGACCTCGGCGACCCCCTCGATCATGCCGGCGATCGCGGGGTAGTCCCCGGTCGACCACATCATCTTCTGGCCCTCCTTGATCCCGCTGACGTCGATGCTCATTGCTGTTGCCTCCTCATCGCTTGACTGCTGACAGTGCGTGCTTGCGCAGGTCGCGCTCGGGGTCGATGCCCCAGCGCTCGGCCACGGCCGACAGCTCGCCGTCCAGCCCCCAGCGGTCGGGTCGCGGCGGACCCTCGTGTTCGGGGCTCGCGCCCTTCAGCGCCATGCAGCCGGCGTTCTCGCCGATGGCGCGGATCGCCCGCACCTCCTCGTCGCTCAGCGCGGGCACGCCGCGCCGCGCGCCCGATCTCCCGTCTGCGAGCGCGGCGAGCTCTGCGCGCTTGTCCTCGACCGGGCGCGCCCCGGGCCCGCTCTCCTGGATCAGGGTGGGCACGACGCAGCGCACGGCGGGATGGGCGAGGTTCCAGGCGCAGGCGAGCTGGAGCATCGTGAGGCCGTGGCGCGCGGCGTATGGACGCATCCGCTCGAGCCGCTCGCGGCCCTCGGTGACCCACCCGTCGGGACGGAACCTGCGGTGGTCGTGCTCGGCGAAGGCGTGCCCCGGAAGGACATCGTCGTGGAACAGCCCCCCGTAGTCCACCACGCGGGTGATCACGTTCACGTCGTTGCTCACGGCCGCGTCGAGCACGAGCTCCCCGGGCCAGGGCTCCAGCGGGTTGAGGATGATCATCGCCCAGTCGATGTCCGGGGCGTTGCGCTCGAGGCAGTCGATCAAGTCGAGCGTGAACCCGTTGGCCGGACCGGGCGCCACCCCCAGCATCCGGGTGAGCCCGGCCTCGCGCACCGCCCCCATGCCCTCCCACACGGCCGCGCTCGTGTATCCGATGTGATCCGGGTTGTGCAGCAGCAGCAGATCGAAGCGCTCGACGCCGCAGCGCTCCAGGCTGCGCTGGGTGGCCATGCGGATGTAGTCGGCATATCCGCCCGGCCCGCGCAGCGCGGGGTCGGTGAAGCGGGGGAAGCCCTTGGCGCCGTCACGCTCGCCCGTGTAGAAGTCGTGCCCGATCGCGCCGATCAGGCAGTAGCTGTCGCGGTCCAGCGGCGCCAGCGCGGAGCCGAGCAGGCGATCGGCCTCGCCGGCGCCGTACACGTCGGCCGTGATCACCGTGTCGATGCCCTCGCCCGGTGCGAGCAGTGCCGTTAGGCGCTCGTCGGAGAGCGGCTCGCCGAAGTGCATGAAGCGCCCCCCGCTCCAGGTTCCGATCGCCGTCAATGTGGGGTCCATTACACCTCAGCCTAGACCGGCGGCGGTGCGCGCGCGCAGCGCTGCTTCCAGACGCTCGAGCGCGTTGCGCATGATCTCCTGCTCGGGCTCATCGTCGCTGTCGGGCATCGCGGCCCGCGCCTGCGCGGCGACCCCGGGGCGCAGCTGCTCGAGCTCGGCGATGCGAAGGGTGAGGTCCTGCCGGCCCTCGCCGAGCAGCTCGGGCAGCGCCGCGGTATAGGCGCGATCCAGCTCGACGGCGGCATGCGAGAGGCGTCCCTGGTCGAGATCCAGGCGTGCGCGCAGCGTCAGGTCCTCGCACAGGAGCGGTGAGCCCCGCCCGGCGAGCAGCTCGGCCAGCCGCTCTTCGGGACGCAGTGCCGCCGCGCGACCCGCGCCCAGGCGCCGCCGCCTGCCGGCGCCGGCGCCGGGGATCCCCGTGAAGCGCAGCTCGCGCGCGTGCAGCCAGCGTCCGTAGGCCACCTGCTCGCCCTCTCCCCAGCCGGCCCTGATCACGAGTGCCTGCGCGGGCGAGATCTCGTGGAGGTAGGGATCGGCCGTGGCGATCCGATGGGTGTGCAGCAGGCGATTGAGCACGGCCGCGGCCGCGGCCGCATCGCGGTTCGAGTCGAGGTCGTCGAGCCACGCGCGGGCCTGGCGCTCAGCCGAGACGGAGACCGGGTCGACGATGGTCGCGCGCGCCGTGGCCACCGTGGCGGGGTCGGGCGTGGCCTTCGCGCGCGCCCGGCGTGAGGAGCGCCGCGCGAAAAGGCCCGCGCGCGGAGCGGAGCCACGCCGCAGCTCAGAAGATCGGCGGGCACCGAGCGTGCCCAGCACGATCACGTGCTCGGGCTCCGCGCCCGCCCGCCCGCGCACCAGATAGCGCCCGTCGGGAGGTCCGAGCGCCCAGGGGAACTCCATCTGGATGAACAGGAACAGCTGCTCGGGCATTGCTGCACCGTATCCTTCCTCTCGGGCTGTCGGCAGAGGCCCGGCCCGGGGCCCGGCAGGGCTCGTCCGAGAACGACCACCAGGAGCAGAGGATGTCCGACGCGAGCAACGTCGCAAGGAACCTGCGCGAGCGATTTGGCAGCACGACAGAGGAGGGACGGCTGGGCCGGGCGCTCTCGGAGCTGCTCGAAAACCCCGTGCTCACCGGGGCCATCGGCCGGGCGTTCGACGCGCGCGAGAAGGCGGAACAGGCGCAGGAGGTGGCGATGGGGGCCCTGAACATCCCCTCGGCAGCCGACATCGAACGGCTGACGCGGCGGCTGCGCGCCGTCTCACACCGCCTCGAGGGCATCGAGGACGGCGTCCACCGCCTGGACCGCGCGCTCACTCCCAATGCCGTCGACGCGCGCCTGTCGGCGATCGAGGATCAGCTCGACGAGCTGACCAAGAGGCTGAGCGGTGAGCTGGGAAAGCCTCGGACCGCCGAGGACACGAAGGCTCGCCCATCCAGATCCACCGCGAAGGCTAGCGGCCGTAAATCCGCGGCGAAGGCGAACGGGCGCAAATCAACCGGCAAGGCGAAAGCGAAGAAGCACTGAGCAGGCCCGCGAAGGCGCGGCCGTTCACGCTGCGAGGGCGGCAACCGCGGCAGCGCCCATCGCCTCGGCGGCTGTGAGCAGCGAGTCGTCGTCGATCCGCCGGCGGGCGCCGCTTGAGTCGAACGTGTCGGACACCGCGAGGACGCAGGCGACAGGCACCTGCGCTGCCGCTCCCACCGCGAACAGAGCCGCGGCCTCCATCTCCACCGCCAGCGCCTCGTGGGCGGAGCGTTCGCGGCCCGTCTCATAGAAGAGGTCGACGCTCACGATCGTGCCCACACGCGCCGCGGGCGCGTTGGCGATGAGCGTCTCGGTGAGCCCGGGGTCCGCGGCCGCGCGCCCGCCGGCGCCGAGGGCGCGGGAGGTGCCGTCGGCGCAGATCGAGTCGCGCGCGATCGACGAGCGCACCCAGCTCGAGACCGGCAGCGAGCGCGCCGCAGGTGCCCACCCGGATCGCACGGGTGACGCCCAGGTCGATCAGCTCGGTGAGGATGATGGCCGCCGAGGGACCGCCCATGCCGGTCGCCTGGATCGTCAGCGGCTCGCCGTCGGGCGCGGCTCCCGTGTAGCCCCAGAGGCCGCGGTGGTGGTTGAACATGAGCGGATCCACGAGCAGCGACTGGGCGAGCGCGAGGGCGCGCCCGGGGTCGCCGGGCAGCAGCACGCGCTCGGCCAGGGCCGCGGTGGGACGCAGGTGCAGGGGGGCGCTGTGCGACACCGGCTGCGACTTTAGACTGCGGTGTATGGGAAAGCCCTCCTTCTCCCCGCGCGCCTGAGTGGCCAAGCCCGGAGATGATCCGGTCGCGAAGGGGGGCGAGCTGACGCTCGCGCAGGTGGCGGCGCGCGTGGGCGTGTCGCCGGCGACGGTGAGGCGGTGGGTGCAGAAGGGCCTCGTGCCCGGGTATGAGGGCAGCTGGACGCCGGCGGCCGTCGCCTACGTGCGGGTCGTGGCACGGCTGCGCGCGCGCGGGCACACGCTCGAGGAGATCAAGCAGGCCAGCGACAAGGGCCAGCTCGCGATCGGGCCGATCGAGAACCTTCTGAGCGGTTCCGAGGGCCGCTACACGCTCGAGGAAGCCGCGCACGAGGTCGGGCTGAAGCCGGAGCTGATCGAGCGGATGTACACGACGATGGGGCTGAGCGCGCTGTCGCTGGACTCGGTCTCCGACGAAGACCTCGAGATCATGAGGTACGCCGCCGCGATGCTCGCCACCGGTTTCCCCCCGGGGGCCTACCTGCAGCTCCTGCGCGTCTACGGGCAGGCGCTCGCCCAGATCGCCGACGCCGAGGTGCGCCTGTTCCACCTGTACGTGCATGAGCCGCTCATGCGCGAGGGCGTGCCGGGCGTCGAGATCGCGGAGGAGATGGAGGGCCTCACGCGCGAGGTGCTGCCGTTTGCGGCGCCGCTCATGACCTACCTGCACGGGCGCTTTCTCGCGCACTTCGTCGAGCAGGACGTGGTCGGCCACATGGAGGCCGACCAGTCCGATCTCGCGGCGAGCACGGCGGAGGCCGGGCGCCTGCGGGTGGCGATCGCGTTCGCCGACCTCGCCGGATACGCGCGCCTGACCGTCGAGCGGGGCGACGCGGAGGCGGTGGGGACGGTCGAGCGGTTCGTCGAGGCGGTCGAGCAGTCGCTGCCGCTGGACTCCCGGGTGATCAAGACGCTGGGCGACGAGGTGATGGTGGTCGGCTCCGATCCGGCCGCGCTGACGGGGTGGGCGGTGGACCTGCAGTCGGGGATCGCCGGCGGCGAGCCGCCGCCGCGGATCGGCATCCACTACGGGCAGGCGCTGTACCGGGACGGCGACTACTACGGGCGCGACGTCAACCAGGCCGCCCGGGTGGTCGCGCGCGCGGCGGGCGGCGAGGTGCTCGTGACCAGGCCCGTCGTGGACGTGGCGTCCACGGTGAACGGACTGCACTTCGACCGCATCGGCGAGGTGGGCCTGAAGGGCTTCTCAGAGCCCACCGAGCTGTTCATCGCCTCGGCCCGCAAACGGTAGGCGCACGATGAGCGGCGAGGAGGTGCGCGAGGCGGTCCGGGCCGGAGGCCTTCTGGCCCAGGACCGTCCGGTCGTCGCGATGATCTCCGGCGGACGGGACTCCGTTTGCCTGCTCGACGTGGCGGTCGCCCTGTGCGAGCCGGGCGACGTGAGCGCACTGCACGTCAACTACGGCCTGCGCGCGCAGGCCGACGGTGACGAGCGCCACTGCGCCGCGCTGTGCGAACGGCTCGGCGTGGGGCTCGAGGTCGTGCATGAGCGCCGCCGCCCGCTCCTGGACGACGACCCGGCGGGGTCGCAGGGCAACCTGCAGGCATGGGCGCGCGAGGTGCGCTACCGCGCGGCGTCGCGCATGGCTGCCGGCAGGGACGCGCTGATCGCGACCGGGCACACGGCGAGCGACCAGGTGGAGACGATCCTCTACAGGCTGGCCGCCTCGCCGGGAAGGCGGGCGCTGCTGGGAATGGCGGCCAGCGAGGGCCGGCTGATTCGCCCGCTGCTGGCGGTGACCCGCGAGCAGACGGCCGCCTACTGCGAAGCGCGCGGACTGGAGTGGCGCGAGGACGAGAGCAACGACTCGGAGCAGTATGCCCGTACGCGCGTGCGCCACGGGCTGGTGGGGGCGCTGCGGGCGGTGCATCCGGCGGCCGAGGCCAACGTGCTGCGCACCGCCGCGCTGCTGCGCGAGGAGACCGAGCTCCTGGACGGGCTGGTGTCGGACGCGCTGGCCGGGCGTGAGAGCATCGCGATCGCGCGCCTTGAAGCGAATGCCGGCCGCGCTGGCGCGTCTGGTGGTGGTGCGCCTGGCCGAGGATGCCACGGGCGCCTACGTTCCCCAGGCGGGCGATCGCGTGGACGAGATCATCGCCCTCGGCCGCCGCGGCGGCAGGGCGGAGCTCCACGTGGGGGGTCAGGCCGGCGCGGTGATCGAGCACGGCGTCCTTGCGATGACGAAGCTCCCGCCGCGCGCGGACTAGACTCCCGGACGTGGCCACCCCCGCGCGCGTCGCAGCCGAGCCCGTAGTCGGAGAGGTGCTCGTCGCCGCCGAGGATCTGCAGCGCCGGGTCGTCGAGCTGGGCGCGGAGATCTCCCGTGACTACGCGGGGCGCTCGCTGCTGCTGGTGGGGGTGCTGAAGGGCGCGGTGTTCTTCCTGTCAGACCTGATGCGCTTCATCGACATCCCCGTCGAGGTCGACTTCATGGCGGTGGCCTCCTACGGCTCGGCCACGGATTCCTCCGGCGTGGTGCGGATCCTCAAGGATCTGGACATCGCGATCGAAGGCCGCGACGTGCTGATCGTCGAGGACATCGTCGATTCCGGGCTGACGCTTCAGTACCTCATGCGCAACCTCGGCTCGCGCAATCCGCGGACGCTCGAGGTGTGCGCCCTGTTGACCAAGCCCGAGCGGCGCAAGGTGGACCTGCCCACCCGCTACGTGGGCTTCGAGATCCCCGATCGCTTCGTGGTCGGGTACGGACTCGACTACGCCGAGCGCTACCGCAACCTTCCATTCGTGGCGGTGCTGGAGAGGTAGAAGAGGGGGCATACCGCCCCCGCACGCGGCCCGCCAGGGGTCGTAAACCCCAAACTGCCATGGTACGCTAGGGGCCTGGTGGCCATTACCTCAGAGGGTGCCACGAGCCCCAGGATCTCGCTATGAGTCGTTTCTTCAAGAGCGCCGCGTTCCCGATCCTCATCGTCGTGGTGCTGGCGTTTCTTGCCGTCAAACTGGTCAACCCGGGCGCGACCACCCACCGCTCGCACAGCTACCAGACGCTGACCGGCAAAGAGATCCCCCAGGGCGAAGTCAAGTCGCTCGCCCTCAAGAACAAGGGCAAAGCCCTCGAAGTCAAGCTGAAGAACAAAGAAAACTACGAAGTCGGCTACACCGAGCAGACCACGCCCGAACTGTTCAAGGAGCTGAGGACATACGGCGTCCCCTTCAACGTCGAATCGGAAAAGAGCAGCGCGCTGCTCAGCCTGCTGACGTACATCCTCCCGTTCGTGATCTTCCTGGGCTTCTGGATCTTCCTGATGAACCAGGTCCAGGGCGGGGGCTCGAAAGTGATGTCGTTCGGCAAGTCGCGCGCCAAGCGCATGTCGGCCGACTCGCCGAAGATCACCTTCCGCGACGTGGCAGGCGTGGACGAGGCCGTGGAGGAGCTCCACGAGATCAAGGAATTCCTCGAGAACCCCAAGAAGTTCCAGGCGCTCGGGGCGAGGATCCCCACAGGTGTGCTGCTGTATGGGCCGCCCGGCACCGGCAAGACGCTCCTCGCGCGCGCCGTCGCCGGCGAGGCGGGCGTGCCGTTCTTCTCGATCTCCGGCTCGGACTTCGTCGAGATGTTCGTGGGCGTCGGCGCCTCGCGCGTGCGTGACCTGTTCGAGCAGGCCAAGCAGAACAGCCCGTGCATCATCTTCATGGACGAGATCGACGCCGTCGGGCGCCACCGCGGCGCCGGCCTGGGCGGTGGCCACGACGAGCGCGAGCAGACGCTCAACCAGCTGCTCGTCGAGATGGACGGGTTCGAGGCGAAGGACAACATCATCATGATCGCGGCCACCAACCGGCCCGACATCCTCGACCCGGCGCTCCTGCGCCCCGGGCGCTTCGACCGCCAGATCGCCGTCGACCGGCCCGACCGCAAGGGCCGGGCGAAGATCCTCGAGGTGCACACGCGCGGCAAGCCGCTCGCGAAGGTGATCGACATCGACGCGCTCGCCGGTCAGACCCCGGGCTTCACGGGCGCGGACCTGTCGAACCTGATCAACGAGGCGGCGCTGCTCTCGGCGCGCACGGGCAAGCGCGAGATCGGCCAGGAAGAGCTCGAGGAGGGGATCATGCGGGTGATCGCCGGCCCCGAGAAGAAGACGCGCGTGATGAGCGAGAAGGAGCGGCTGATCACGGCCTACCACGAGATGGGCCACGCGCTCGTCGGCCACTTCCTCGAGCACTCCGACCCGGTGCACAAGATCTCGGTGATCTCCCGCGGCCAGGCGCTCGGCTACACGATCTCCATGCCCCAGGAGGACCGCTTCCTGACCACGCGCGCGGAGCTGAAAGACACGATGGCGATGACCCTCGGCGGACGCGCGGCCGAGGAACTCGTGTTCAGTGAGATCACCACCGGTGCCTCCAACGACATCGAGAAGGTGACCGCCACCGCCAAGCAGATGGTGATGCGCTTCGGCATGAGCGACAAGCTCGGCCCGCGCGTGTTCGGCCACGATCACGGCCAGCCGTTCCTCGGCCGGGAGTTCTCCACCGAGCCCGACTACTCCGACGAGATCGCCCGCGAGATCGACGATGAGGTGCGCCGCATCATCGAGTCCGCCCACCAGCGCGCGCGGGACATCCTCACCGAGCACCAGCATGACCTGACGAAGATCTCCGAGATCCTCGTCAAGCGCGAGACGATCGAGAAGGAGGAGTTCCTGGCGCTGCTGGCCGGCAAGTCAGAGGAGGAGGTGTTCGGCGTCGAGGAGAAGCCCGACATCGGCCCCGAGCTGCCGGCACCGACCGCGCCCGCCGACCGCGCCGAGCGCGAAGCGCCGCGGACGATCCCGCGGCCGGGCCTGGCCGGCGGCACCGCCGAGCTGAGGGGCACAGACCCCGAGCGCCCCGAGCTGGCCTGAGCGGGACCCGAGGGTTCGTCATCGCCTGACGAACCTCCACCGATGAGCGCCGCCTTCTCGCTGATGGGGATCGTGAACGTGACGCCGGACTCGTTCTCGGACGGTGGCCTGTTTCTGGACGCCGGCGCGGCGGTTGCGCACGCGCGGGCACTGGCCGGCGAGGGCGCCGAGATCGTCGATGTCGGCGGCGAGTCCACCCGGCCCGGTGCCGAGCCGGTGTCCGCGGATGAGGAGCTGCGCCGGGTGCTGCCCGTCGTGGAGGGGATCGTCGCGAGTGATTGGAGCCCCGCCCGCCCAGGCCCCGCCCGACCCGCCACCCGGCCCCGCCCGCCCGCAGGTCTCGATCGACACCTCCAAGGCGATCGTCGCCCGCGCGGCGCTGGACGCCGGGGCGAGCCTCGTCAACGACGTGAGCGCCCTGCGGGGCGATCCGGACATGGCGGGCGTGATCGCGGACAGCGGGGCGGAATGCTGCCTCATGCACATGCTCGGGGAGCCGCGCACGATGCAGCGGGAACCCCGCTACTCGGACGTGGTGGATGAGGTGATGGCGTTCCTCGAGGAGCGCCTGCGGTTCGCCGTGCGCGAGGGCATCCGCGAGGAGCTCATCATGCTCGACCCGGGCATCGGCTTCGGCAAGACCGCCGCGCACAACCTGGAGCTGCTCGATCGCCTGGACGAGCTCACGGCGCTGGGGCGCCCGCTCGTGGTGGGCACTTCGCGCAAGAGCTTTCTCGGGCGGATCATCGCCGGCCTTGACGGTGAAGCGGGAGCGGGTGAGCCCGCGCTGCGGCTGCCGGGGACGATCGCCACGAACGTGCTCGCGCTCGAGCGCGGAGCGCGCGTCTTCCGGGTGCACGACGTGGCGCCCGTGCGCGCCGCACTGGCGGTCGCTGCTGCTACGTTGGGCGAGCGATGGACGGTGAGGAGAAGGGGGACGACCCAGAGGAGCTAGACGGCGATGGGCAGGATGCCGAGGATGACCGCGAGGAGACCGTCGAGTCGGTCACCGTCGAGATCACCGGCCTGTCGCTGTACACCCATCACGGGGTGAGCGAGGCCGAGCGCGAGGTGGGTCAGCGCCTCGTGCTGGACCTGCGCCTGGACGTGGGGGAGACGGACGCCACCGTGACGGACTCGATCGAGGACACGGTCGACTACGCGGAGGTGTGCCAGCTGGTGGCGCTGGTCGCCCAGCAGCGCTCTCACAACACGCTCGAGCGGCTGTGCAGCACGATCGCGGACCGCCTGCTGGCCGACTACGAGCTGGAGGGGGTGTGGGTGAAGGCGAGCAAGCCCGAGCCCCCGATCGCCCTGACCGTGGATGAGGTCTCGGTCGAGGTGTGGCGCGAATCCGAAGTGTGATGAGCCTCACACCAATTACTTAGCAGTCACTCATAATATCGGGTCGTGAGCCGGCTGAGCACCCGCAGGGAAGTGCGATCACCGTGATCGGGTGGCTGTCTGAGCTTGCGAGCAGCCGTGCTCGCCTCGTCCTGGTGATCGCGGGCCTCGTGTTCCTGCTCGCGGCCGCCGTCGGGGGCCCGGTCACGACGATCCTGAAGACCGAATCCTCCGATTTTCAGGACCCGCATGCCCAGAACCAGCAGGTTCTGCGAGCGATCGAACGGGCGACGGGGCAGTCCGCCTCCTATGGCGTGGCGGCGCTCGTGCCGAGCGCGGGTGACGTTCGCGCAAATCCGGCCGCGCTCGCGCTGACGGCGCGGGTGGCCTCGGTGCTGTCGGCCCAGCCGGGCTTTCAGCGCGTGCTCGACTACCCCGCCACGCACCTGCCGGTGCTCGTCTCGCGCGACGGTCGCCAGACGCTGGTGCTGGCGGCGTTCGCCAGTCGCGAACGCTCCCGCCGCGCGGTCGACCGCGCTCGTGCGCAGCTCCCAGGCGCCGGCGTGCGCTTCGGCGGCAACGATGTCGCCTTCCAGGAAATCAACAAGCGCACGACCTCTGATCTGCGGCGCGCCGAGATGTTCGCGCTGCCGATCCTTTTGCTGCTCTCCTTCTGGGTCTTCCGCGGGGTGGTCGCCGCCATGCTGCCGCTGCTCATCGGCGGCTTCGCGATCGTGATCACGTTCCTGCTGCTGCGCCTGATCGATCAGTTCGCGGGGGTGTCGATCTTCGCGGTCAACCTCGTCACCGGGATGGGGCTCGGCCTGGGGATCGACTACAGCCTGATCGTCCTGTCGCGCTACCGCGAGGAGCTGGCAGCCGGCGCGGACACGCGCGCGGCGATCGCGCGCACCCTGCAGACCGCCGGTCGCACGGTGATGTACACGGCGTTGACGGTCGCCGGCGCGCTCTCCTGCCTGCTCGTGTTCCCGCTGCGCTTTCTCTACTCGATGGGCATCGGCGGAACCATCGTCGCGCTGTCGGCGGGCGCCGTCACGCTGCTCGTGCTTCCCGCCGTGCTGGTCGCGCTCGGCCCTCGCATCAACGCGCTCTCGCCCGCCCGGCTGCAGCGCAGCGCCGCGCGGGCGGCGCGGGCGACAGAGCGGGGGGGCTGGTATCGACTCGCGAACGGGGTCATGCGCCGCCCCGGCCTGGTGGCGCTCAGCACCGGCGCCGCCCTGCTCGTGGTCGCGCTTCCGTCGCTGCGACTACAGATCACCCCGGCCGACGCCCACGTGCTGCCTGGCGCGTCGCAGCCGCGCCAGGTCGCCGAAGCGCTCACGCGCGACTTCCCCGTCGACGGCTCGGAGACGATCACGATGGTCGTGCGGGGCGGGCACGGCGCCGATCACGGCCTTCAGAGCGCCGCGGTGCTCGCGCGGCGCGCGCAGCAGACGGCGGGCGGGCAGGCGAGCGTCGGAGCACCACGCTACCTGGGCGGCGGCTCGTGGGAGGTGGAACTGCTGCCGCGGGGCACGGACGGGGCGCCGGCGAACCAGCGCCTGGTGAAGCACCTGCGGGCGCTGGCCGGTCCGTCGACGCTGCTCGTCGGCGGTGCGACGGCCTGGTTCGTCGACCAGAAGGCGGCCATCGCCGCGCACACCCCCCTCGCGCTGCTGATCCTCGCCCTCATCACCGGCGGCTTCCTGTTCCTGATGACGGGCTCGCTCGTGCTGCCGCTCCTCGCGCTGGCCATGAACCTGTTGACCGTGGCGGTCGGCGCCGGGCTGCTCGTGCTGATCTTTCAGGACGGGCATCTCTCCCCGCTGCTCGGCTTCGGCCCGATCGGGGGTCTCGAGGAGTCGAACCTGGTGCTGCTGTTCGTCGTCGCCTTCGCGCTGTCGACCGACTACGGCGTGTTCCTGCTCTCGCGGATCAAGGAGGCGCACGACGATGGCCTGCCCACGCGCGAGGCGGTCGCTTACGGCCTCGAGCGAACGGGGCGGATCGTGACGGCGGCCGCGCTCCTGTTCTGCGTCGCGATCGGCGCGTTCGTCACCTCGGACATCTTCTTCATCAAGGAGTTCGGGCTGGGCACGGCGCTCGCTGTCGCGATCGACGCGACCGTCGTGCGCGCGCTGCTGGTGCCCGCTCTGATGGGCCGCCTCGGCGAGTGGGTGTGGTGGGCGCCGCGGCCGCTACGCCGTCTGCACGCACGAGCCGGCCTGCATGAGGGCGAGCTGGGTAGGCTTGCGGCATGAACGCGGCTTCCCAGTTTCGCGCGGCGGTCGAGCGCGGAGACCTCGAGTCGGTCGGCGAGCTGTTCGCGCCCGACATCGTCTTCCACAGCCCCGTCACCTTCCACCCGTTCATCGGACGCGACACCGTCACCCGGCTGCTGGGCGAGGTGGTGCAGGTGTTCGAGGACTTCCGCTACACCGACGAGCTCGAGGCCGACGGAGTCCACGGGTTGATCTTCCGGGCGTCGGTCGCCGACAGGGAGCTCGAGGGCATCGACCTGATGCGCATCGGCGCGGATGGGCTGATCGACGACTTCACGGTCATCCTGCGCCCCCTCTCGGGGCTCGTGCCCTTCGCTCAGGCGATGGCCGAGCGCGCGGCTGCGGCCGGCCTTGAGACGACGCGTTCCTGAAGGGCCGACAGCAGCATGGCCACGCGCGCCGGACTGCTCGGGCTGGGTTCGAACGTCGGCGATCGTCGCGCCCAGCTGCAGGCGGCGGTCGACGCCCTGCCCGGCGCCGGCGTGGCGGTGCTCGCCTGCTCCTCGACCTACGACACCGATCCGGTCGGCGAGGTGCTCGAGCAGCCGAGCTTTCTGAATGCCTGCGTGAGCGTGCAGACGGCACTCGAGCCGCTCGAGCTGCTCACCGCGGTGAAGCTCCTCGAGCGGGAGCTCGGCCGGGAGGACACCGCCCTGCGCCATGGCCCTCGCGCGATCGACATCGACATCCTGCTGCTGGGGGAGCTGGAGCTCGCGGACGAGCGCATGTCCCTGCCCCACGAGCAGCTGCTCAGCCGGCGCTTCGTCCTGATTCCCGCGCTCGAGCTGGACTTCGATCTGCGCTCACCCGACGGCACGCGCCTGGCGGACGCGCTGGCGGGGCTTCCGCTGGATGAGGGGGTGCGGTGGGCGGGACCACCGCTGCGGCTCACGAACGGCTGAGCTCCCCGCTCAGGAAGCGACGCCGCGATCGACCCAGCTGGCCAGTCGCAGCAGCGTCGCGCTGTTCACCCCGCGCCCCGACACGACGCACAGGTGGCCGTCGCGCAGCCAGCTGATCACATTCCTGTCGTTGACCGTGAGCAGCCGGTAGGGCACGCCGCCCCGCCAGGCCACGGTGCCGCCGCTCAGCCGGGGGGCCGGGGTGCCGGCGACGATCGCATAGCCGATCCGCCGGCCGCGGTCGTCCTGGTAGAAGACCGTCGTGACCGCCCGTCCGGCCAGATGGTCGCGGCGGGCGCCGCGTCGAGCGCCAGCCGAAGCGGTCTCCCCAGTAGGGGAAGGCGACGCCGTCGACCGATGCGTCGAGCTGCCCGTGCCTGGCCGGCGTTCTCGGCCGGAGCGGGCACCGTGGCCGCGCGCTGCGTGAGCGCGGATGCCTGGCGCAGGCTGAGCGTGGAGGAGCCGCCGCCGGACAGGCCCACGGCGATCGCGACCGCGGCGATCGCGGCGACGGCGACCGCCCCGGCGAGACCGAGACCGAACCTTGACCGGCCGCCGGCGCCACTCCGATCGGCGCGGAGCCTGCGGCGAACGCTCGGCGATTGGGCCTCGATCAGCGACTCCACCCTGCGGTGGAGCTCCTCGGGCGCGCGCACGTCGCTCGAGCGCACATACTCGACCAGCTCGGATTCGGTGCGTGGACGGGGCTTGGTCATTGTGTTCGCCTACTTGGCAAGACTCCGCTCCGGGCCGTCTCTTCCCGCCGGGCGGACAGGATCACTCAGGGCGCGTGAGTCCGCGCCTGCGATCTCCTCCGCCGCGCCTGCGGCGCTTCCCTTCTCCCCGGCCGTGTCCTGGCCGGATTTCGCCGGATCGGACTCTGCGAGCAGCCGGCCGGAGACCTGCTTGCGGGCCCGGAAGAGCCTGGTCGTGATCGTCGCCTCGCGCACCCGCAGCGCGCGGGCCGCTTCCCGGTAGGACATGCCCAGCACGTCAACTGCCACGAGCGCCATGCGGAAGTCCTCGGGGAGCGCCGCGATCGTGGCATACACCTCCTGCATCTCGAGCGCCTGCTCCGGCTGGCCCATCGGGCGAGGGTCCGGCGCGATCACATCCTCGAGCGTGGCAACGGTCACAGGGCGCCGCCCGGCCGTGCGGCGGCTGGTCAGGAAGGTGTTGCGCAGCACGCGCATCAGGTAGTACAGATCGTCGTCTCCGTGCAGGACGCGTGTCCGCGACAGCACGCGGGTGAACGTCTCCTGCACGAGGTCCTCGGCGTCCTCGCGCGTGCCGCAGAGGGCCCATGCCGCACGGTAGAGGCGGTCGGTGTGCTGGCCGAGCGACTGCGGATCAAGGGTGTGCATGTCGATGCGGGAACGAGGCCGCCCGTGGCGGGCGATCCACACCGCCCTGCGACTCTAGCGCCGCTCCCGATCACCGGCTGCGCGCTAGGAGCGGCTCGCGCCGGCTCGGAGCCACTCCGCCGGCAGCACGCCCGCCTCGACTTCGCCGGCCATCGGCGGGAAGTAGCGGGTGAGCTGGACCGCGGCTCGCCCCTCGACGAGCGGGCGTATGTCCGCGATCGTCATCAGCAGGCGGATCGTGGAGCCGATCTGCAGATCGGCGGCGTTGGGCCGCTCGCCGCCGAGCAGGCCGTCGGCGATCCACACGTCGACGCGGTCGAGCTGGGCGGGCAGTGCGGCGATGTCCGCGCGCGCGCTGTCATCGCGCGCCTTGTTCCTGGCCGCCATCAGGCGGGCGACGAGCGGCGTGGCGGGGCGCATCAGGCCCAGCGGCAGCGGCAGCTTGGCGTCCCCGGCGTAGCTCTCCATCGCAGCGGGGCGCCGCAGGAAGCAGACGTCGATGATGCGGCGCGGCACCCCCTGGAAGGCCTCGTCGCCCCAGCGCTCGGCCTCGAGCACGGCATCACGGGAGCTCGAGCCGAGCTCGGGAAGAAGCGGCGGATCGGGGGCCAGCAGTGTCGAGGCGGCGCATGATCGCGCGCGAGCCGACGAGTCGCTCCCCGTCCAGGCGCATGCCGGGAACGGTGGTGCCGCCGTAGCGCAGCGGTCCGATCATGACCTGGCTGAGGGGCAGCAGATCGACGCGGTCGTACTCGATCGACTTCAGCTCGAGCGCGGCTTCCACGGCGGCGCACGGGTGCGAGCCGGGCTGCAGGTAGAGCTTGGGACGCATCGCGCTCATCGCCCCGCCGAGCATAATGGTCGGGATGCTGCTCGTGGTAGACGTGGGGAACACCCAGACCCACTTCGGCGCGTTCCGCGGGGAGGAGCTGCTCGAGCACTGGCGCTTTGCAACGGTCCGCCAGTCGACCGCCGACCAGCTCGGGGCCGCGCTTCGGAACCTGCTGGAGTTGCGCGGCTACGATTTCAAGGACGTGGAGGGGTCGATCGTCTCCTCCACGGTGCCCCAGCTCGAGCCCGAGTGGACGACCATGGCCGCGCGCTATCTCGCGCAGGAGATGCTCGCGGTCGGCCCCGGGATGAAGACGGGCATGGCGATCCGCTACGACAACCCGCGTGAGATCGGGGCGGACCGGCTGGTCAACGCCGTGGCCATCCGCGAGCGCTTCGGCGGTCCCGCCGTGTGCGTCGACTTCGGCACGGCGACCACATTCGACGTGGTCTCAGGCGAGGGCGAGTATGTCGGGGGCGCGCTCATGACGGGCATCGAGATCTCCCTCGACGCCCTCTCCGAGCGAGGCGCCCGGCTGCCCAAGGTCGACCTCGCGCCACCCAAGAGCGTGATCGGCAAGAACACGATCGACGCGATCCGCTCCGGCGTGGTGTTCGGCTACGCGGGCGCGATCGACGCGATCCTGCGCCGCCTGTATGAGGAGCTGGGCACGCGCGCGGACGTGATCGCGACGGGCGGCCTGGCGCACCTGGTCGTTCCCTACACCGAGGAGCTCGAGGAGGTCGACGACCTGCTCACGCTCACGGGCCTGCGCCTGCTGCACGAACGCAACTCCTAGCATTGGGCCATGCGGTCGTTGACGGATCCCTGGATGCTGGGCTCGCTGCGGGTCCCCAACCGCGTGCTGCTCGCCCCGCTGGCCGGGATCGGCAACTGGTTCGTGCGGCTGCAGGCCAAGCGCTACGGCGCCGGGATGGCGGTCTCGGAGATGGTCTCCTCGCACGCGATCCACTACCGCAATCCGAAGACGTGCACGGAGATGCTCCGCATAGATCCGCGCGAGCGCTGGGGCGGACCGGTGTCGATCCAGCTGTTCGGCGAGGACCCGGAGATGATGCGCTCGGCCGCGGCGCATGTGGCGGGCGTGGGGGCGGACGCGATCGACATCAACATGGGCTGCCCGGTCGCGAAGGTGCAGAAGACGGGCGCCGGCGCGGCGCTGCTGGACGATCCCGACCGGGCCGTCGAGGTGGCGCGGGCCGCCGTGCAGGGGGCGAGGAGCGATGCCGGCGCGCTGCCGGTGACCGTGAAGCTTCGCTCGGGCCAGCGGCGCGGCGAGAGGAGCGGCTTTGAGCTGGCGCATCGGCTCGTGGATGAGGCGGGTGTGGCCGCGATCGCGTTCCACCCCCGCTCGGCGGCGGTGCAGCACAAGGGCGTGCCCGACTACGCGCCTCGCGGCGAGCCTGGTGCAGTCGCTGCCGGCGCCGGTGATCCTGACCGGGGGGTTGGACGATGCCGCGAGCGTGCGCGAGGCGTTCGCGCAGACGGGCGCCGCGGCCGTGATGATCGCGCGTGGATCGCTCGGCAACCCGTGGCTGTTCTCGGAGCTGTTGGGCGGATCCGAGCGGCAGCCGACCCGCGAGGAGGTGCTGGCCGAGCTCGACTGGACGATCGCATGCGCCGTCGAGCACCTGGGCGCGGAGCGCGCCACGCGATACCTGCGCAAGTTCTATCCCTGGTATGTCGAGCGGCTGGAGCTCGAGCCCCAGACGGCGAAGAGGCTGCAGGCGTCGCTGCAGTCTGCCGACACGCTGGCGGAGGTCGGGCAGCTGCTCGACCCGCAGCGGTGGCCGGTCGCGCTGGCGGTGTGAGATCGCCCTGAAGGGCCCGTTTGCCCCGCTATACTGCTGCGCTCGCTGAAGCCCCCGGGCCGCGGCATCCCCGCTTGCGAGTGGGGATTTTGCATGTCACGGCCGAACTGCCAACCCGCGATCAAGGGTCCCATGCCGAAGGACGTCATCCTCACCCCCGAAGGCCTGACGAAGCTCAAGGCCGAATTAGAGCTGCTGTCGACCGAGAAGCGCCGCGAGGTGGCCGAACGCATCAAGGAGGCGAGGGAGTTCGGGGACATCACCGAGAACTCCGAGTACGACGACGCCAAGAACGAGCAGGCGATGCTCGAGAGCCGGATCGCGCTGCTGCAGGAGAAGCTGCGCATGGCGACGGTGATCCAGACCGAGGACCTGTCCACCGACGTCGTGCAGGTGGGCTCGGTGGTGCACGTCAAAGACGAAAAGACGGGCAAGTCCGTGAAGTACACGATCGTCGGCTCGGCGGAGGCCCGCCCGGAAGAGCACAAGCTCTCCAACGAGTCGCCCGTGGGCCGGGCCCTGCTCGGGCGCAAGCGCAACGAGACGGTCGCGGTGAAGGTCCCGCGCGGTCCCGCCCGCAAGCTCAAGATCACGAAGATCGACGTCGGCCTCAAATAGGGGAGGGCCCCGTCCGGCTCTTCTCGGCCCGACCCGCTCCGCACGCCGGATCGGCGGCGAAGGTGGCGGCCGTGGCGGTCGTTAGGGTGATCCGGCGGATGAGCGATCCCCCCGACGAGGCCACCAACCCCGAGTCCCACCGGCACGGCCTGCCCGAGCTGATCGCCGAGCGCCGCGCGAAGGGCGCCCGGCTGAAGCAGGCGGACCCCGATGCCTTTCCCTACTCCTTCGCGGGAGTCGAGCCGATCGAGTCCATCCTCGCGGCCTACGCGCAGCTGACGGACGGCGAGGAGACCGAGGACGCCCACCGCGTGGCGGGCCGCCTTGCCGCCCGCCGCGGGGGCGGCAAGGCGGCCTTCCTGGACCTGGTCGACCGCACGGGCAAGATCCAGCTGCACGCGCGGGCGGACGTTCTCGGCAAGGAGGCCTTCGACCGCCTGCTGTCCCTCGACCTCGGTGACCTGATCGGGGTGGACGGCGCCCCCCTGCGCAGCCGCCACGGCGAGCTGTCGCTGCGGGTGGACGGCTTTCAGATACTGGCCAAGGCCCTGCGCCCGCCGCCGGACAAGCACCACGGGCTCACCGACGTGGAGACCCGCCACCGCCGCCGCGAGCTCGACCTGATCGCCAGCGAGGAGACGCGCAGGCTGTTCGTGGACCGGGCCCGGATCGTCACCTCCGTGCGCGCCTACCTCGACGAGGAGGGCTTCATCGAGGTCGAGACGCCGGTCCTTCAGCCGCTCTACGGCGGCGCCCTGGCGCGACCCTTCCGCACCCACCACAACGAGCTGGAGCGGGACCTGTACCTGCGGATCGCCACCGAGCTCTACCTCAAGCGCCTGATCGTGGGGGGCCTTGAGAAGGTGTACGAGCTGGGCAAGGACTACCGCAACGAGGGCGTCTCGACCAAGCACAACCCGGAGTTCACGATGGTCGAGTTCTACGAGGCCTACGCCGACTACAACGTCGAGGCCGCGCGCCTTGAAGAGCTCGTGCGCCGGGCCGCGAGCGCGGTCGGGTACGCGGGCGAGCTCGACTTCGAGAGCCCCTGGCGGCGCGTGAGCTTCCGCCAGGCCATCGTCGAGCAGACGGGCGTCGACGTGCTCGCCCTGCGCGACGTCGAGCAGCTGAAGGCGGAGATCTCCCGCCGGGTTCCCGACAAGCACATCACCGGGGACAGTTGGTTTCAGCTGGCCGACGATCTGCTGTCGAAGGCGGTCGAGCCCAACCTGCGCCAGCCGACGTTCGTGATGGACTATCCCGTCGAGCTCTCCCCGCTCGCGCGGGAGCACCGCTCCGAGCCCGGGCTGGTCGAGCGCTGGGAGGCCTTCATCGGCGGCATGGAGGTCGCGAACGCGTTCAGCGAGCTGATCGACCCCGACGTCCAGCGCCTGCGCTTTCAAGAGCAGGGGCGCCTGGACGTGGCGGGCGTGCCCGAGACGATGCCCTTCGATGAGCCCTTCATCCAGGCGCTCGAGCAGGGGATGCCGCCGGCCGGCGGGGTGGGCGTGGGCATCGACCGGCTGGTGATGCTCCTGACCGGGCGCGACTCGATCCGCGAGGTGGTGCTGTTCCCGGCGATGCGCGATTGACCGCGCCGTCGGGCCCGCGGGCGGTGTAGACCGATCGACTATCAAGCCGCGGGGCCTCGATGACGATGGAGCCGAACAGGCCGGGTTGGCCTGTTGGTAGACTGCCCAGAAGGCCGGAACACGACCACTTAGCTCTTGAGGCGCCGCCCTCGCAGGAAGGAACTACACGATGTTTGAGCGATTTACCGAACGGGCCCGGCAGGTGGTCGTTCTTGCGCAGGAGGAGGCGCGGACGCTCAAGCACAACTACATCGGCACCGAGCACATCCTCCTGGGCCTGCTCCGCGAGGAGGAGGGCCTGGCTGCACGGGTGCTCGAGAGCCTGGACATCACCGTCGAGCGGGTGCGCGCGCAGGTCGTGCGGATCGTCGGCTCCGGCGAGGAGGTCACCTCCGGGCAGATCCCGTTCACCCCGCGCGCCAAGAAGGTGCTGGAGCTCGCGCTGCGCGAGGCGCTGAGCCTCGGCCACAACTACATCGGCACCGAGCACATCCTGCTCGGGCTGGTGCGCGAGAACGAGGGCGTGGCCGCCCGCATCCTGCTCGATTTCGACGCGGACTCCGAGAAGATCCGCAACGAGGTCATCCGCATGCTGTCCGGTCCCGGCGGACGCCGCCAGGGCCAGTCCGGCGGCGGCTCGGGCTCGGGCTCGGGCGCGGCCCCGGGCGAGGGCAAGAAGTCCTCGAAGCTGCTCGACCAGTTCGGCAGGAACCTGACGAAGCTGGCGGCCGAAGGCAAGCTCGACCCATGCGTCGGGCGCGAGACGGAGATCGAGCGGATCATGCAGATCCTGTCGCGGCGCACGAAGAACAACCCCGTGCTCGTGGGCGAGCCCGGCGTGGGCAAGACCGCCGTGGTCGAGGGCCTGGCGCAGCGGATCACCAACTCCGACGTGCCGGAGCTCTTGAAGAACAAGCAGATCTACACGCTCGACCTCGCCGCTCTGGTCGCCGGCTCCAAGTACCGGGGCGAGTTCGAGGAGCGCCTGAAGAAGGTGATGAAGGAGATCACCCAGCGCGGCGACATCATCCTGTTCATCGACGAGCTCCACAACCTGGTGGGCGCCGGCGCCGCCGAGGGCGCGATCGACGCGGCCTCGATCCTGAAGCCCGCGCTGGCCAGGGGCGAGCTGCAGACGATCGGCGCGACGACCCTGGACGAGTACCGCAAGTACCTCGAGCGTGACTCGGCGCTCGAGCGGCGCTTCCAGCAGATCCGCGTCGAGGAGCCCTCGATCGACCAGACCGTGGAGATCCTGCAGGGGCTGCGCGACCGCTACGAGCAGCACCACAAGGTGCAGATCACCGATGAGGCCCTGCGCGCCGCGGGCGAACTGGCGAGCCGCTACATATCCGACCGCTTCCTGCCCGACAAGGCGATCGACCTGATCGACGAGGCCGCGTCGCGGATGCGGATCAAGTCGATGAGCTCACCCCCGGCCAACCGCGAGCTGGAGGACGAAGTCGAGACCACGCGCCGCGAGAAGGAGGCGGCGATCGAGGCCCAGGAGTTCGAGAAGGCCGCCGCGCTGCGCGACAAGGAGCGCAAGCTGACGAACAAGAAACGCCAGCTCGAGCAGGAGTGGGAATCCGGCGAGTCCGGCGAGCGCCCCGCGATCGGCGAAGAGGAGATCGCCGACATCGTCTCGATGTGGACGGGCATCCCCGTGTTCAAGCTGACCGAGGCCGAGACGCAGAAGCTGGTGCGGATGGAGGACGAACTGCACAAGCGCGTGATCGGCCAGCACCCCGCGATCGAGGTCATCTCGAAGGCGATCAGGCGCTCGCGCGCGGGCCTGAAGGACCCCAAGCGCCCGACCGGGTCGTTCATCTTCCTGGGCCCCTCCGGGGTCGGCAAGACCGAGCTGGCGCGCACGCTCGCCGAGTTCCTGTTCGGCGATGACGACGCGATGATCAGGATCGACATGTCCGAGTACATGGAGAAGCACGCCGTCTCGCGGCTGGTCGGCTCGCCCCCGGGCTATGTCGGCTACGACGAGGGCGGTCAGCTGACCGAGGCCGTGCGGCGCAAGCCCTACAGCGTGCTGCTGCTCGACGAGATCGAGAAGGCGCACCCCGACGTGTTCAACATCCTGCTGCAGATCCTCGAGGACGGACGCCTGACCGACGCCCAGGGGCGGACGGTCGACTTCCGCCACGCGATCGTGATCATGACCTCGAACATCGGCGCCGCCGAGATCGCGCGCAACACGCCGCTCGGGTTCGCGGTCTCAGACGACGAGACGGGCATCACCTACGAGGACATGAAGAACCGGATCATGGGCGAGCTCAAGAAGGTGTTCCGCCCCGAGTTCCTCAACCGGATCGACGACGTGATCGTGTTCCACAAGCTGCAGAAGGAGGAGATCAAGCAGATCGTCGAGCTCCTCTTGCTGCGCATCCGCGAGTCGATGGCCGAACGCGAGCTGCAGCTCGAGCTGACCGACGAGGCCAAGGACCTGCTGGTCGAGAAGGGCTGGGATCCCTCCATGGGCGCGCGCCCGCTGCGCCGCGCGATCCAGCGCTACATCGAGGACCCCCTCGCCGACTTCGTCCTGCGCGAGCAGCTCGTCCCCGGCGCCACCGTCGTGGTCGATCCCTCCAAGGAGGACGAGGGCGAGGTGCGCCTGACGATCGTGAAGCCCAAGAAGCAGAAGACGCCGGTCGGCGTCGGAGCCGACGGCTCCGGCCCCGGGGAGCTTCCCGAGGGCGAGGTTCAGCCCGAGGAGCCACCGGAGATCAGCCCGCCCGACGAGGAGTAGGTGGGCACGCCAGCCGCCCCCGCCCCGCGGGGCGGAGCGGCCGCTGCGGGCAGGGCGGGAGCCGATCCGATCGCGCCCGAAGAGGTGAGCGTCACGGCGCTCTCGGTGAAGGACTGGCCGTCCGCGGCACGCATCTTCGAGGCGGGGATCGCCGCCGGCAACGCCACATTCGAGCCGCATGCGCCCACCTGGGAGGAGTTCTGCGCCGCGCGCGAGGGATGCCCCGTGCTCGTGGCGCGCTCACTCGAGGGTGAGGTGCTCGGGTGGGCGGCCCTGAGCAAAGCCTCGGCCCGTCCGGTCTACCGGGGGGTGGGGGCCGTGAGCATCTACGTGGACCCCGCCGTTGCCGGCCGCGGCGTTGGCAAGGCGCTCCTGGGCGCGCTGATCGAGGCCGCCGAGGAGGCCTCCTTCTGGACCGTCGAGGCGGGCATCTTCCCCGAGAACACGGCGTCCATCGCCCTGCACGAGCGCTTCGGCTTCAGGCTGGTGGGCGTGCGCAGGCGCATCGGGCAGATGCCGGACGGGCGCTGGCGCGACGTGCTGCTGTATGAGCGGCGCAGCCTCTGAGGCGTCCCCGCCGACCCGTAGGCTCAGGGGTCGATGCCCGCGCGCACGACCATTCACAGCTGCTCTGAGTGCGGCTTTCAGAGCGGGCAGTGGCACGGGCAGTGCCCGGGCTGTGAGGCGTGGAACACGCTCGTCGAGGAAACCGTGGCCGGGACGCGTGCGGATGCCCGTGCGGGCGCCCGCCGGCCCCGGCGGGGCGCTCACGCCGGCGCTCGGCCCGGTGGGCCCAGGTTGGTCCCGCGCCCGCTGAAGGAGGTGGGCGTGGCGCCGGTGAAGCGCATGTCCACCGGGATCGGGGAGCTCGATCGCGTGCTGGGCGGGGGCCTCGTGCCGGGGTCGCTGGTGCTGCTGGGCGGCTCGCCGGGGATCGGCAAGTCGACGCTCACGAACATGGCGCTGGGGCACCTGCTGAAGGACGGCCATCGCACGCTGTATGTGAGCGGCGAGGAGTCCGCCGAGCAGGTGAGGCTGCGCGCCGAGCGCCTCAGCGTGGGTCCCGCCCACACCGCCAACCCGGCGCTGAGCGTGCCGATCCTGGCCGAGACGGACCTCGACGCGATCCTGGAAACCCTGGAAGCCGAGGCGCCGCAGGCATGCGTGATCGACTCCGTGCAGACGCTGAACGCCGCCGACTGCTCGGGTGCGCCGGGCTCGGTCGGGCAGGTCCGCGAGGTCGCGGCACGGATCATGGCGCTGGCCAAGGCGCGGGGGATCGCGGTCATCCTGGTGGGGCACGTGACGAAGGACGGTGCGCTGGCCGGGCCGCGGGTGCTCGAGCATCTGGTGGACTGCGTGCTGCAGTTCGAGGGCGAGCGCGAGCGCCCCTACCGCGAGCTGCGTGCCCTCAAGAATCGCTTCGGCTCGACCAACGAGGCCGGCCTGTTCGAGATGCGCCAGGGCGGGCTGGTGGAGGTGCTGGACGCCTCGGCCAGGTTCGTGGCGGAGGCCACGCGCGCCCCCGGCAGCGTGGTGCTGGCGGCGATGGAGGGGTCGCGGCCCCTGCTGGTGGAGGTGCAGGCGCTGGTGGCGCCCTCAGAGCTCGAGCAGCCGCGCCGGGTGGTGTCGGGCCTTGACCGCAACCGCCTCGCGCTGGTGCTCGCGATCCTGCACCGCCACGGGCGCGTGAGCACGGGTGGCGCGGACGTGTTCGTGAACGTCGTGGGGGGCGTGCGGGTGGATGAGCCGGGGTGTGATCTGGCGGTCGCGCTGGCGGTCGCGAGCGCGAGTCTGGGCGTGCCGCTGAGGGGCTCTCCCAGGGCGTGTTTCGGCGAGCTGGGCCTGACCGGCGAGCTGCGCTGGGTCGGGCACCCCGAGCGCCGCCTGGAAGAGGCCGCCAAGCATGGGTTGGAGGGTGTGATCGCGCCCTCCGACAGCGGTGGCGGGGCCTGCGAGGTGGCCACGCTGGGACAGGCCCTGATGGCCGCGATGCCCGCGGAGACTGGCCGTCCGGCCAGGGCTGCCGCCTGAGGCCCTGCGCGGGCGCCCGCGCGGGTAGTGCGAAAGGGCTAAGGAAAAGCTAAATGTCCTAGAATGGAAGATCGTGGCCCTGCGATCCGGTGAAGATTTCGACAATGAACTGAGACCGGAGCCCGGGCTGATGAGGGCCCTCGAGATGATCGCTCCGGGGACCGCGCTGCGGCAGGGAATCGAGAGCATCCTGCACGCGCGCACGGGTGGATTGATCGTGATCGGCGAGCCCGATGACCTGAGTTTCCTGAACTCGGGCGGGATCAAGCTCGAGATCGACTACACGCCCGCGTTTCTGTACCAGGTGGCGAAGATGGACGGGGCGATCATCCTGAACGCGAACGTCACGAAGATCACCATGGCCAACGTCCAGCTGATGCCCGATCCGACGATCCTGTCGCATGAGACGGGCACCAGGCACCGCACGGCCGAGCGCGTGTCCAAGCAGACGGATGCGCTGGTGATCGCGATCTCCCAGCGCCGGGAGGTCGTCTCGGTGTACGTGGAAGGGATGAAATACATCCTCGAGGACATCCCCGTGGTGCTGGCCAAGGCCAACCAGGCGCTGGCGACGCTGGACAAGTACCGCACGCGCCTGGACCAGGTCTCAACGAGGCTGACCGCCCTGGAGTTCGAGGGCGGGGCGACCCTGCACGATGTCCTGACGGTGCTGCAGCGCTCGGAGCTGGTGACGCGGATGGCCGTTGAGATCGAGCGGTACATCGTCGAGCTGGGCAGCGAGGGGCGGCTGATCGAGATGCAGCTCGAGGAGACGATGGTGGGCACCGCGGCCGAGAAGGCGGCGCTCGTGCGCGACTATCTCGCGGGCGACTCCGATGAGGCGTTCGCAGCGGCGCTCGAGGAGATCGGGCGGCTTGCCCATCAGGACCTGCTGGACTTCGGACGGTTGGCCGAGCTGCTCGGGTACGACCGTAAGCTGAACACGCTCGACTACCCGGTCTCGCCGCGCGGCTACCGGGTGCTGGGGCGTATCCCCAGGCTCCCCAAGCTGGTGGTCGCCCAGATCGTCAGCGAATTCGGCGGCCTGGACGAGCTCTTGGCTGCGACGGACGCAGAGCTCGAGGTGGTGGAGGGAGTTGGAGAGATCCGCGCGAAGGACATCCGCGAGGGCCTGCGCAGGCTGCAGGAGATCAACCTCGTGGACCGCTATTTGCAGACTTGAACCAGGGCCGCCAAACGGCCGGCCGCAACGAAGGAGGACACCATTCCGCCACAAGCAACTGAAGAGGTAGCGCTGATAGATGAGCTCGAAGCGACCCGCGAGGTCGAGTACATCGAGTTCGAGCTCGGCGACCACGTCGTGTACCCCCACCACGGCGCGGGCAAGGTGTTGAAGAAGGAGGAGATGGAGATGCTCGGCGAGCGGCGCGAGTACCTCACCATCAAGATCCTCCACAACGACATGACGGTGCGGGTTCCCACCGAGAACGCCGCTCTGGCCGGCCTGCGCAGGGTGATCGACGAGGAAACCGTGAAGAAGGTGCTGGACGTGCTGCGCGACGAGGTCTCGGAGATGCCGAAGAACTGGAACCGCCGGTTCAAGCACAACCGCGACAAGATCAAGACCGGCGACATCTACGAGCTGGCCGAGGTCGTGCGCAACCTGTCGCTGCGGGAGTCCGAGAAGGGATTGTCGACGGGCGAGAAGCAGATGTACACGCGCACCAAGAAGATCCTGGCCTCCGAGCTGATGTATGCGCTGGACAAGGATGAGGAAGAGGCGGAGAACTACCTCGATGAGTTACTAGCCGACTCGGCCACCTCCCAGATGGCCGTGGCCGCGGGCGAGTAACGAGACTTCCGCGACGCTCGCGCACGCGACAGCGCCCACCCCGGTGTGACTGGCGCGTGCACGGGCGTCCCTGAGCGATGACCGTCGCCCTGATCGTGGCCGCCGGGCGGGGCGAGCGCCTCGGGGCGGGACGCCCGAAGGCGCTCGTGGAGCTGGCGGGACGGCCGCTCGTGCAGTGGAGCATCGACGCCCTGTCGCAGGTGGACGGGATGGAGAGGATCGTCCTTGCCCTGCCCGCGGGTGCAGGCGCTCCACCCGGCGTAACGGCGGTGGAGGGCGGAGCGGTGCGCTCGGACTCCGTGCGCAGGGCGCTGGCGGCCGCGGGAGTGGGGGATCCGGGCGAGGCGGTGGTCGTCCACGACGCGGCCAGGCCCCTCGTCACGGCAGAGCTCACCGAACGCGTTCTGCGGGCGCTGGCGGCCGATGAGAGCCTCGACGCGGCGATCGCCGCGGCGCCGGTCGCAGACACGATCAAGCGCGTGCAGCCGTGGCCGCACGAGTCGTCGCTCCGCGCAGCGGACGCGCGGGCGAGCGCCGGCATCGTGGTCGAGACGCTCGACCGGTCCGGGCTGTGGGCGGTGCAGACCCCGCAGGTGTTCCGCCGCGCCGCGCTTGAACGCGCCCTTCAGGTGCCCGCGGAGGTGCTCGCCCGGGCGACCGACGACGCCTGGCTGATCGAGCGCCTGGGCGGCGTGGTCGCCGTGGTGGCCGCGGGCGGGGAGAACCTGAAGGTGACCACCTCGCTCGACATGGACCTGGCCGAGCACCTGCTCGGACGGCGCGAGCGGGCATAGGCGAGCCGGCGCCCGCACGCTCTGCTTGAATCGCGCCGGAGATGCTCACCGACTATCACCTGCACCTGCGCTCTGATGAGCTGGACGCGAGCGTGGAGGAGCACTACACGCAGGCGAACGTCGAGCGCTACCGCAGCGTGGCCGCCGAGCGGGGGATCGCCGAGCTGGGGGTCTCCGAACACATCTACCGCTTCGAGCAGGCGCTCGAGGTGTGGCGGCACCCGTTCTGGCTCGGATACGCCCACGACGACCTCGACGCCTACTGCGCGTTCGTGCGCGAGCAGACCGACCTGCGGCTGGGCATCGAGGCCGACTTCGTGCCCGGCGGTGAGGACCGGATGGCCACGCTGCTTGAAGCGCGCGACTTCGACTACGTGGTGGGGGCCGTGCACTTCGTTCGCGAGGGGGCCGTGGACATGGACGACTACAGCGTGTGGGACACGGGCCGCAGCGCCGAGCAGATCTGGCAGCGCTACTTCCAGACGCTGGGCGAGGCCGCCCGCAGCGGGCTGTTCGACGTGCTGGCCCATCCCGACCTGGTGAAGATGTGGGGCGGCGAGCGCCCGGTGCCGGAGGGGGACCTGCGCCGCTACTACGAGCTGGCGATGGATGCAATCGCGGAATCGCAGATCGCGGTGGAGGTGTCGACGGCAGGGCTGCGCAAGCGCGCCGGGGAGCTGTATCCGGCGCCGGCGTTCCTTGCGATGTGCGTGGAAGCCGGCGCGCCGATCGCCCTCTCGAGCGACGCACACCGCCCCGAGGACGTGGGCGCGGGCTATGAGCAGGCGCTCGAGCTGTTGGAGCAGGCCGGCGTGGGGGAGCTGTGCGTGTTCGAGCACCGCCAACGTCGCCTCGAGCCGATCGGGGCGTCGGCGTGACGCTGAGCGGGATCGGCTATGACTCGCATCGCTTCGCGGCCGGCCGCAGGCTCGTGTTGGGCGGCGTCGAGGTGCCATGCGAGCGCGGGCTGGACGGGCACTCGGACGCCGACGTGCTCGCCCACGCCGTGATCGATGCCCTGCTGGGCGCCGCCGGCCTGGGCGACATCGGCGAGCACTTCCCCGACACCGATGAGCGCTGGCGGGATGCCGACTCCATGAAGCTCCTGGGGATCGTCGTCACGACCGTGATCGCCGAGGGCTTTGAGATCGTGAACGTCGACTGCACCGTCGTGATGGAGGCGCCCAAGCTCGGCCCCCATCGAACGGCGATCCGCGAGCGCCTGGCCGAGGAGCTCGGCCTGAAGCCGCAGCGGGTGAACGTCAAGGCGAGCACCGGCGAGGGCATGGGGTTCGTCGGCCGCGGCGAGGGCGTGGCGGCGCTGGCCGTGGCGAGCCTGGAGCGGCAGTGATGCGGAGATCCGCCTGCACGACACGCGCACCGGCGAACTGCAGGCGCTGCATTCGGTCGATCCCGGGGGTCGGCATCTACGCGTGCGGGCCGACCGTGTACAGCCGCATCCACATCGGCAACGCGCGGCCGTTCGTGATCTTCAGCCTGCTGAAGCGATTCCTCGAACACGAGGGCCTGGAGGTGACGCTCGTGATCAACATCACCGACGTCAACGACAAGATCTACGACGCGGCGCGCGCGCAGGGTCGCCCGAGCGCAGAGCTCGCGGCGGAGATGACCGAGCTCTACCGCGCCGACACCGACGCCCTCGGTCTGGGTCGCCCCGACGACGAGCCGCTGGCCTCCGAGACGATGGGACCGATCATCGACTACATCGAGGCGCTGGTCGCATCCGGGCCACGCCTATCCGGCCGGACGGCGACGTGTACTTCCGCGTTCGCTCCGATGCCGACTACGGCAGCCTCTCCCACCGCCACCTCGACGGATATGGAGCAGGGGGAAGAGGCGGAGGGCGCCGAGCGCAAGGAGGACCCGCTGGACTTCGCGCTGTGGAAGGCCCACAAGCCGGGAGAGGACACGGTCTGGGAGTCGCCCTGGGGAGAGGGACGCCCGGGTTGGCACATCGAGTGCTCGGCGATGGCCGAGAGCCTGCTGGGGTCGGCTTCGACATCCACGGCGGCGGCTCTGACCTGCTGTTCCCCCACCACGAGAACGAGGCCGCGCAGACCCGCAGCGCCGCGCGGCGCAGGAGCTCGCGAGGCTGTGGATGCACAACGGGATGATCCAGTTCACCGGCGAGAAGATGGCGAAGTCGGTGGGCAACATCGCCCCGTTGCACGAGGTGCTCGCCCAGCACGACGCGGAGACGGTCGTGATGTACCTCATCTCGGGGCACTACCGCCAGCCGCTGGCGTTCTCCGAGGCGGCGCTCGAGCAGGCCCGCGCAGACACGTCGCATCGCATCCGCGAGGCGGGGCGGCGGCTGTCGCGCGGCGATTCCCCCACCGATCTCGACGAGCTGCGCGATCGCTTCTTCGATTCGCTCGCCCGCGACTTCAACACGCCGGAGGCGCTGGCGGTGATGAACGAGTGGATTCGCGACGCCACCGGCCCGCTCCGGGACGCCCCTGGCGACTCCCACCTGCGGGAGATGCTCGGGGTGCTGGGTCTCGAGGGCCTGTTGGCGCTGCGACCGCAGGCGCCGGGGGCCGTGCGCGAGCTGGCCGCGGAGCGCGAGCATGCTCGCGCCGAGCGCGATTTCGCCGCCGCGGACCGGTTGCGCGATGAGATCGCGGCGCTGGGCTGGGAGGTCCGCGACGGGCCGCAGGGCTTCGAGCTCCTGCCGCTGTGATCCTGTACGGCCGCAACCCCGTCTCCGAGGCGCTGCGCGGGCGCCGGGCGGGCAGCGTGGGCGAGGTGTGGGCGACGGCCCGCGCGGCCCGCGAGCCGTTCCTCGAGGGCCTCGAGGTGCGGACCGCCTCCGCGGAGGAGATCGAGCGCCGCTGCGGCTCGACCGCCCACCAGGGCGTGTGCGCGGACGCGGGCGCCTATCCCTACGCGAGCGCCGAGGAGATCCTGTCCGGCAGCGGAGCCTCTGGTGGTGGCGCTCGACGAGGTCCAGGACCCCCAGAACCTGGGGTCGATCTGCCGCACGGCCGAGTGCGCGGGCGCGGCGGGTGCGGTGATCCCCGAGCGCCGCGCGGCGGAGATCACCCCGGCGGTGTGCAAGGCCTCGGCGGGCGCGGTCGAGCACCTGCGGGTGGCGCGGGTGCGCAACATGGCCGACTTCCTGGGCGAAGCCCGCAGGGCGGGATGCTGGTGCTACGGCGCGATGGCCGCGGACCCATCGGATGCGAGGCGGCCCGTGCCCTACGACGCCCCGGAATATGCCGGCGCAGGGGTGGTGCTCGTGCTGGGCAGCGAGGGCAAGGGCCTGCGCCCGCGCGTGGCCAAGGCCTGCGATGAGCTGATCACGCTGCCGCTGCTCGGGCATGTACAGTCGCTGGGGGTGAGCGCCGCAGGGGCCGCCATCCTGTATGAGATCTTGCAGAGCCGAGCTCCGAACCCTTGACAAAGCTCCACAAACCTGCGAGGGTCGCCCCGACATAACGCTGAACCTAAGGTTGATGAAGCCTTGGAATAAACAGCTTTGGCGCCGGGGGAGGAGTGCGCCACTGAGCAAAGTTGGGGCTGCCCGTGACAAGGTGGTCCCCAAGAAAGGACCTGCTCGTGGCTCGAATCTCCCATAACCCTAACTCTGAACCTAGGGTTGAAGATGGTTTCCTGATCGCTCTGGCAAAGCAGGGCGATCGCAATGCATACGACCGGCTCGTCAGGCGCTACCACGGTTTCGTGCGCCTGAAGGCCTCCTCCTACTTCCTGGCGGGCGGCGACTCGGATGATCTCATCCAGGAGGGGCTGGTCGGCCTGTACAAGGCGATTCGCGACTTTCGCACCGACCGCGAGTCGAGCTTTCGCAACTTCGCCGAGCTGTGCATCACGCGGCAGATCATCACGGCTGTGAAGACCGCCACGCGCAACAAGCACACGCCCCTGAACCAGTACATCTCGTTCGCCTCCTCGCCCGCCGGTTCAGGCGAGGATGCGCCCACGCTCGAGCAGATGCTGCCCGGCCCGACCGTGCACGACCCCGTCAACCAGGCCATCTCCTCAGAGGAGCTGCGCTCGCTGGTCGGATGCCTGTCAAGCGCGCTGTCAGAGCTCGAGAGCCGCGTGCTGTCGCTGTATCTGGACGGCTGCTCCTACGAGCAGGTGGGCGAGCAGCTCGGGTGCGACACGAAGACCGTGGACAACGCGCTGCAGCGGGTCAAGCGCAAGGTCGGCGCGCACCTGCAGTCCCGCGCGGTCGCGGCCTGAGGAGCAACCGCCGCGACCGTGGCCGCCCCCTGGAGGGCGGCCACAGATCGTGATGGAGGCGTCCTTCGGGCCCGGCGGAGAGCCCTAGGACTGGCCTTCTGCCGGCAACGAGGAGTTACCAGGCGCTTCGGGTGTGAGCGCGGCGGCCGCAGCCGGCGTCACCACGACGGTGAACGGCGTGCTCGCGGCTCCCTCGTTCTCCGGTCCTCCCGGGATCTTGACCCGGAAGATCTTCGTGCCGGGCTCGTAGACCGTGTGCGCGATCGAGTAGATCGAGCCGATGGTCACGAAACCGACCTTCACGACATGGAAGCCGCTGCCGGAGGCGTTCTGGCGTTCGAGGTAGATGACGTGGCCGGTGTGATCGGGGGCGACCGAGCCCGCGAACGTCAACGACTGGCCGGCCTGGATCGTGGTCTGGGAGACCGCCGCGGTGAGCACGTCCTTGACGCCCTCATACAGCACCGCGGAGCGTTTCGCCCGCGCCCTTCGACCCTGTACAGCGTGCTGGCGATCGGCGACTGGGCTGCGAACGTGTAGTTGCCCGCGCCGTCGGTCGTGGTCTGGGAGACCGGGGCGAAGCCGTGCTGGTGAACGGTGCGCGCCTGCAGCGTGACCGGCACTTTCGAGGCTCCCGCGACTATCCCCGAGATCGTCACCGACTGCCCGTAGGAGATCGGATCGGCCGAGGCCTGGATCGTGAAGCCGGGGTTCTGTGCCTGGGAGATCTCGTAGTTGAGCACGTTCGACGGGCTGGGGATGTTGCGTCGCCGGCTGCGCACGAGCACGCGCAGGTTGGCGTCGCCGGGATTGCGGAACGTATGGGTGATCGTGTAGCTGCCGTCGGTGGCGACGAAGCCGAGATCGATGCGGTGCCAGTCGTTGCCGCTGATGGCGTTCTGGCGCTGCAGCACCACCCGCGCGCCGGCGTCGGCGGGGGAGACGGTGCCGGTGAAGGTCACCTTGTTGGCGAAGCCGGTGAAGAGCTGCGTGCCTTCGGGCGGGCCGGTGAGGGTCACCTGGGCGGCGACCTTGACCCCCGTGCGCCCGCTCGTGGCGCGGTGGGCGCGGACGTAGAAGGAGCTGTTGTTCTGCACCGCGGGGACCGTGAACTCGTAGAAGCCGCGCGCGTCGGTGCTGGTGCTCTGCACCGGCCCGAAGCCGTGGGTTCCCACGGCGCTCTGAAACAGCGTCACGGTCTGGCCTGCGACGCTCGCAGAGCGCCCGTGGCAGCGCAGACGCCCGAACAGGACGACGGAATCGCCCGCCGTGATCTGGTGGGGCGCCAGGTTGACGTTCACCCCGCAGCGGCCGTTGGGACTGCGGTGCTCCTGATGAGCGGCGCGGCCGCCGGCGGACGCGCCCGCGGGGGTCAGCGCCAGCAGCATCGCGGCAGCTGCGAGGCTCGGGACCAGCTTGACTGAGCGCATCTTGTGCCTCTCCTTGTGGGTGGGTCATGTGCGGATGGGTGTGGCGCCCTGTGCGCCGCCAGCCAGCCGCTTTACCGACCCCTTAACCGTCAGCGGTGCATTTCGATGCGGTCACGCTCGCCGTGCCGCGACTGGCGCTCGCGTACTCTCCGAGGGGATGACGCGCTCCGCGGTGACAGGTCGATCGCCGCGGACGGATCCCGCGTGATCCGGTGCTCGTCGCGCTGGCGGCTGCTGCTCGGCGTGGGCCTGCTGCTGCGCGTCTACTTCCTGTTCGTGTGGAGCCCGGCGATCACCGGATTCTCCGACAGCGGGGTCTACTTCCAGGGCGCCGTCGCGTCGCTGTGGTCGGCCCCAGGCAGGACCGTCGGGTATTCGATGTTCCTGCGCCTGCTGCACGCGATCAGCCCCGCATCTGATGCTGGTCATCATCGTCCAGCACGCCCTGGGGCTCCTCGCGGCGGTGCTCTTCTTCCTCGCCGTCCGCCGCTGCGGGGGGCCGCGCGGGCTGGGGCTCGCACCAGCCGCGATCATCGCCCTCGGCGGCGATGAGCTCTTCCTCGAGCACGCGGCGCTGAGCGAGACGCTGTTCATATTCCTGCTCAGCGCCATGCTGTACTGCGCGGTGCGGGCCTCGCGAGGGGGTGCGCGGTGGGCCGCTCTGGCCGGCCTGTGCGCCGGCCTGGGCGTGTGGGACCGCATAGCGGGCGATCGCGATGGTGGCGGTGATCGCCCTCTGGCTTCTGTTCAGCGCCGGACGCCCGACGCGCCGGACGATCGCCGTCGGCCTGCTCTCGCTGGTGGTCTCGCTCGCGAGCATCGGCGTCTACGTCGAGTGGCGTCACGCCGCCTCCGGCCTGAGCGGCCTCACCACCAACGGCAGCTGGACCCTGTATGGCCGGGTCGCCCCGTGGGCGGACTGCACGAAGTTCACGCCGCCGCCGCGGCACCCGGGCGCTGTGCGAAACGACGCCGCCCTCGCAGCGGCGCTACCGCAGCACCGCCGCGCTACATCTTCAACCGCATCGCCGGCCGTCGAGCTGTTCGGCCCGTCCTACTTCGTCTCCAAGTACCCCCACGCGATGGCCCGCCTGCGGCAGTGGTCGCAGGCCGCGATCCTCGGCCAGCCGCTCGACTACCTCCATGCCGTCTGGCTGGACACGATCCGGCTCGTCGACCCCAATCACCACTCCTACGGGCACTACTCCGCCAACGAAATGATCGCGTTCATGCTCTACGGACCCGACCTGCACAGCGGCAACAACGCGTTCGTCGCCTACTGGCAGCGCCTGCTCTATCCCGCACGATCCCGCCACCCACCGGGGCGACGTCGGGCCGCTGAAGAAATGGGAGCGCATCACGCGCATCGACGGCGCGTGGATGCTGATCCTGCTGGCGCTGTGCCTCGCCGGGCCGTGGCTCGCTGCGCGGCCGCGCTCGGGCGGGGATGGTGCTGTTCGCCGTCACCGCGCTCGTCGCTGCTGTTCTTCCCGATCCTCAGCAAGGGCTACGACTACCGCTACGTGATTCCGGCGTTCGGGCCGCTGCTCGCGGCCGGCGCTCTCGCGGCGTGGGGCCTCGTGGTCAGGGTCAAGGCGAGAGTGCGCGCGGCGCGTGCATGACGCGGGCT